>NZ_CP009520.1:3101917-3803834 GCF_000969905.1 Methanosarcina vacuolata Z-761
GCAGAATCTCAGTTCAATACTTAAGGCAACAGATGAGAGGATTAAACTCTCATTTTGTTCTTTTTGGTTCTTTAATCCTGGCACATGGAGTTTTATCTATATATTTATATAATTATTATGTTAATCGATATTGAGATCTCAAATTTTATCATTCTAGTCCAGTGCAAATGAGAGGTTGTAACCTGTTACCTTAGGCTGAATAAAAAATGATATCTTCAGATACTCTGCAAAAACGAAATTGAAAATAGCAATAGTTTTATATTTAATAAATTTCTTGACAGTTTTTCGAAAACTTGGAAAAAATATTGTTTTAGGTTTTATTGTTTCAGGTTTGGTACTACAAAGCTGATGAGCTTTTTGTCAGATTTTAAGCCACTGCATCCATAGCCGGATTTTCCTGTTTTTATAATCTTTTTGAACCCTCACTTTCTATTTTTACGGCCTTTCTTTTTTAGATATTTTACTTAAGGCCATCACAAGTGTTAAGACGAATATTATAGCAAGGAATATTATGTTTACGGGGCTGGTTAAATCTGAATAGTTATTGACAAAACCAGCAGTGAGAACATCAGTATTCCCAAGACGTAGTCCGTAGTAGGCTCCTTCTATAATTAATACTATAAGTGATACTAAAATGGCTATTAGAAAACTGCGTATTATAGTGTCAGACTTCATTCTTGATCAGCTTTATAACTACACACTGGAATATAAATACGTTTATTTCAGCCGGGTACTCTGCGGGTTTGCCTGGGAGAGTGAAACTTTCCACGAACAGCAGAAAGTTAAGCTATACTTTGGTCATGGGCAATGTATGGCTGGAACCCGTTGTAAATTATGAAAAAATGGAAAGTAAGTAATCAAAAGCCTTCTCTAAATAAAGAAATAAAGATGGGGCTAAATAGATATAAAAATAAGATGCAGTTATGATGATTATAAACAGAGCACTAGTATAAAAAATTATTCTGATATTCCTGCTTTTCTTCCCTTGTTTTAGTGTTTTTTTTGTTTTCAGGTAGTCTGTACCTTGAATTTGATCCAGATTTTCAGCTTCGTCTTCACTTAGCTTTAAAACAAAATCATTTTTTTTGATACTAACCAGATCTTCGATCAAAGTCCCGAGAAGGATTCTTCCTTCATCTTTTGGCTTTGGAGGCGCTTCAGCGGCAATGAACTTTAAAAAGCTAATTTTGTCTGAATATTCAAATAGTTCTAGTGCCTTTTTAATTTCTTCCTTAAAAGATTTGTACTTAGAATTTTTTAAAGAGTTCTGTGCCCGCCTGCCACCTAAATTGTTTAGAGATGATTTCTCCAGTGAGGTATTACTAAAGAGCAAATTAAACAGGTCTTCATCATGTTCTTTGTATATACCTATTATAAGGTCTTTAATTGGGCCTTCAATATATACATTATTTGAGATTAATACTTTATAAAGATCTTTTTTACATTCTGGAGATTCAATTTTGTTATATATATCTAAGAGAACCTTTTTAATAATGGAATTACTGATATCAGCAGGTTTTTTGACTAACCCTTGAAATATTTCAACTTTCTCTTTATCCTCAAATTCGTTTAAAACTAGATCAGAAGGACTACGATAATGCAACGAGTCATTTAATATTTTATTTACAACAGGGCTTATAAAGTCTGATTGAGTTTGACTTCCTTTTGAATGAGAAGTTTTATCTTTTAAGGGTTCTTTACTCAGGTCTTTATAAAAATCCCATAATTCTGATTCAGAAGATTTTCTGTATTTTCCGTTTTCTCCGATCTCAAAATCTGGGTTCGGTTTCATCAAACTAATAGATACTTCCGTCTCCGAAGGATACTGAGAAACATCTACACTAAACGTATATCTATACCTTAATCTTTCAATTAATCTAATAATTAAGGAAAGACCACTACTGAGGTCCGAGACCTTAACTGATACTTTTCTGCCAGCAAGAATCTTACCTGCTGTGTATTCTAAAACATCATCATTTATCTGAATTTCTCTTATATTTATAAAATCCTTTTCATCCCAAAGCCCTACTAACCTGTATTTCTTCAAATCTAGTCTCTCTACCTCAGATTCGACACCTTCATATAACTGCTTTAATGACTGAATATCAGAAAATTGCTTTAATAACTGAATATCAGAATTAACTCTATTTTCGGAATGTAAATTTTTGTAGACCTGAATGAACACAATTCTTTCTTCTCTTCCATTATCAGTTTTTACACTCAAACTACATCCCAAAATTACTTCGTTTCCGTATTCTTTTGACTTTAAATAGAAAGCACTCCTTTTTGTATCAAGCTGCGTTGCCAGTTCAGTGTATTGTCCAAAAAGTATATTGCCTTTTAATAGCTGGCCCGTTGAATTATATATCCCGTAAGGAGCAAAATCCTTTGGAGTTCCTTCAAGAGGATTAGAAGCTGAATTTTTCAATCTCAACAACCCTCCAGGGATTTATTTTTAGACATTTTTGTTGCGTTTCTGCATCCCCATATCCCATAATCTGAGGTTTCATGGTTGCATCCACACTAACGGTGTACATATAGATCGGTATTTTTTCTGATTTATTCACAATTTCCTTGAATGTGTTAATTTCATAAAACATTTTATATATTTTATGTTCTATATCTTCCGCTTCTTTTGAGTTTTCAAGAATCTGAGAGAGGTCCTCGAACTTATCAGTCTTAGTTACTACAATCGCATACGATTTCTCATCCCCAAATGTACTGATGATATGTGAGTATTGACCGAAAAGTTTTGTCAAATTATGTTTACCATCACCATCACGGAAATTAACGATATAATCCCCATCCACAAGGAAAATGATTTTACCTGCATTTACTAAACTTTTATATATATGGGCAAAAACAACTTTCTCCACAGACTGTGCAAAGTTATCAGGATTAGATTTTTGCAATTCCGTTACATAACTCATATCTTCTATTTTATTATTCAGTTCGACAGTTTCTGTACCGAAACTGTCGTGAAGGTCATCAATTGTTTTCTGATATATAGTTGAGTCAAAATCTTTTGTATGTTCTCCCCCATAGTCGATAAATTTCATTCTTACAGGCTTAAATCCTTTTTTACCTGATAACTTATATAGTGCAAGATCTGTCCGGAGGTTGCTTTTTGGTAGTTCTCCGTTTTCCAGAGCAGCGAGCATATTTCCAATCTTTAAACTTTCTTTGTTTTTTTCCGATACAATAAATTCTTTTCTTTCACCTCCTAAAAAAGCTATGAACTGATCATATAACGCAAGCAGCAATAATGTTTTTCCCGATCCTGATGGACCATATACAAATACATCATAAGCCCTTATACCGTGAATGGTCTCCTTCAAAAGGAACAAAAATATAAACAAAATTACTATTAAAAATATAAATTTTGAAATCTCGTTTTGTGGGATTTCTTGAAAAGACTCATTCATAGTAGTAAAAGCTCGAATGATTAGATATAATGAGGTAAATACAAAAAAGGCCATGATCAACCGACGTAAATACATCGCAAGTCTGTCAAAGGAATTTTTAAAATATGAATAAAAACTTAGGTATCCACCTTCTAACATTCCAAGTATGAATCCGTCAACAAGTAAAAATCCACTTACGTAAAAGACATACAAAAATGGCAAGAACACTGAAAGTAAGAAAATTCCTCCAATTATGGAGTTTCGCTCAAGAATCATCCCAATTGCACTGGAAATAAAAGATGCTACGAGAAAACTGAGAGTGAGCTTTACGTACCATTTTGTATCTGCTATCCAGTAGGACCTACTCATATATAAAAAAATAAGAGATAGGAGAAACCCAACTAAAACAAAAATAATTTCTAAATTTGTATTATTTATAGTGATGTCCAGGCCTAAAACTGTACCTTTTTTACTTATTCTCAAGTTTCAAGGCCTCCTTTAATGGCTTCACTTCATAAAGGTTCTTGATTTGCTGGGGTATTTCCTCTATCCTTTCATTATTTGCAATATTTCCTGCTTCTTCTGGACTTAAGAGAACATTTCGAGTTATGTATTTTCCATCCTGAAGTTTGAGGACGTGATGCAGGATATTTTCCTTATTCTTTGCATAAATTTCCCAGTACCCTCCTCCAGCTACAAGTGGGTAAATATTGTCAAGAAAACTTGATGCGGCAAAAAAGGTAAGAGCAATCTCCCAGGGTTTCGTATGTCCGTGAGTAGTAAACAGGGAATCATTGGGATGCTGCAAAGACAGGCTCTGATTGATATCTACGCCGATCTTGCTCTTCATGAGTTCAGAACGTACATATCCGGAGGTGGATGATACAACTAAAGCAGCTTTATCAAAAGTCCATCTTTCGGTATCAGTTAGTGAAATTTTTAAATAATTTACTCCAAGTGTTCTACTGTCAAATAAATTCTGATATTTGGCTCTTGCAAGGTTTATGAGTTTGTCAAGCTCTGATTTTCCGTTCGTATCCATGTCAAGGTTGCCCATATCAGATTTGTCTTCCACAAGAGACAGTATCTGGGGGTTAACACTTCCAAGTTTAGTTTTGTATATGCCATTCGTCGTTGCAATATCTATTTTTTTATTGATGTTCTCAAAATGTTCATAGAAAGAATCATAATGTCGAACGAAAGCTGCCCGGGTTGAATATGTTTCGTTCATGGAGACATCGACTTTTTCAAGCATATTCCGCTGAAGGTTCTTTTCTTTGAGTTCTCCCTCCAGACCTTCTTTGTATTCAGATAGCTCTTCCTTCTTTTTGAAGTAGCTAGCATCTTCCAGATAGAGATCTCTCAGATACTCTCGCAAAGATTTCCTGATTTTTGCCTTGTCATCGGATATGAATATTTCATCTAGTTTTTCAGTGCTTATATTATTATTAAGATCAGTAAATATAAAATTATTTATATGTTCTCGAAGTTCATCATTCTTTTTAATTAAATCTATAGTCAAAAAATTATCCGGTATGACTATAGTAAAGGGGGGATCGAGACGAATACCCCATTGTTTTTTATTTAAATTGATATAATCTTCTGCTTTTCCAGCTTCTTGTTTATATTTATTTTTCAGTGCCTGTTTGTTCCCTAATATAAGCCTACGAAAGCTGAACTTTTCAACTTCTTCGGACATATAGTTATAAAAATAATAATTAGTGATAGCATCAATAAATTTACTTAGGTTTTCAAGATCATATTCATTATCTTTTGAGACTGCCTCAATTTCTGTTTTAATATTTTTAGTGCCTGCAGATAAAAACCAATTATTTTTATCTCTCCCCACAACTTTCCCGGTGCTCAGTTTTTCTATATATTCATCTAATATTTCTTTCAACTTTCGTTCTTTATCAGGAAGGTATTTGATATTCCTGTTGGTTTGCGCATAGACCCCAAGGTCACTATCGATATCGTTTAAGATATTATTGATGTTTTCATCTACTCCGGTGGAAACAGAATCTAACTCAGCTATATCTTGCTTGTTGACCTTCAGCTTCGTATTCAGAGTTTGAATTTCCTGACTCTTAGCGTTCAGCGCTCCATGAAGAGGAGAGATTTCCAGTTTTCCTTTCAGGATATTGATCATTACAGACCTGCACTCTTCATTCTCAACAACTGCAACCCGTTTGAATAAACTTGCAGTTTTTTCGAGCGTCTCGAGAGCTTCTGGAATCAAGCGGAATAATTTTTTATCGGTTTCATCTTTGAGTTCAGGTGGCGTAACGCCTTGAGTGGAATACTTAGCTCGTGAAATATAAGACGTCAGTTCATTATATGTTCCAATCTCATCAAATTGAATATCTGAAATATTATAGCCAATGAATGTCTTTATATTTTCCACGCTGTGGTACCTGAGCCGTTCTGCGATGTCGTTTGTCCATACTCTTATGATATTTTCACACTCGGTTTTTAGGAACCCAAAGACTTCAGTCGTTGGAGCGGATTCTCCATTTATATTGAACTTAATAAGGAGCCCTTCAACAGCCTCGTTTATTTTTTTCCTTGCAACAACAATCTCCCCGAGTTCGTCAACAATCTGGCTGTACCGCTTCTTTAATTTCCTAAGTTCTTCTACGGGATATTCGATTACATGCGAATCAGCAAACAGAAAAGATGAATAGGGCTTTCTTGTGTCACATAGGTGAATATCACTGTTCTCTATATGGAAGAAGTTAATGAGAATCTGCGGGAAGACAGAATCAAAGTCACCTACGGCTTCTAACTCATGCTGTCCGTTGGCATATTCCGTGGGACCCAGGGTTGTAAATATTATATGATCGAAAAGGTTCTCATCACGAAACACATTTAAGTATTCAAGCTCTGTAAGAGAAATGGCAGCATTAAGCTGTTCTTTTTTTCCTTCTTTTGTTGTTGGAAGCACTGCAAAGAGATATATTTTATTTTCCTGTTTTTTCTTGATATATCTTGCAAGATCTATGAACATGCCTGAGCCAGTACCTCCCCCGACCCCTACTATAATAGCTGTGGCTTCAGTAGTCGAAAATGTTGGAAATCCATTCGACTGCCCTTCACTCAGAACTTTATACAGAATAGCTTTTGAGACAGCCCTTCTGCGATGCACACCACCCCCGAAGTCGTCCATGATGAAGGGATCAATACCTTTCAGGCCCTGGAAGGTAACTCCATTTTCGGGATCATTCAACCACCAGGTATTGATCGAGCGGAATCCCTTTATGCTCGCTGAAACTTTAGAGCTGGTTAAATCGGATACATTTGTAACATTTGCAAGTTCTGGCAGATAGTAGGATTTAAATTCGATGTTTCCCGCGCTCTCCAACTTATTTACTTTCGCCATGATTTTTGTTGCCAGCTCCTCATCTATTTCAGATTCATTGGCGTCCGTATCCATTGTATAAATTTTAAGTTTGTTTCTGCCCTTAGAGTAGTAGTGGAGCAACCAATCATAATCGCATATCTCACGAGCAAGTTTTTTTCCGCATCCTCCCAAACCTATGATTGTTAGATTAGTAGGATATTTTAAAGATTGCCTTGAGTCGTCCATGTCTGTCATTCGATAACCTCTCGGCTGTTATTCATTCTTATACCGATTATAATACCGATTATTAGGCCCGCACCCACACCTATAATAAGCCACCAGTATGAAGGCCATTCATCATCTTCAGTCAAATGATCAGCAAGTGTTTTTGACTCTGTAACAAGTCCTTTGTCGTGAAGGTCCTGCAGATAGGTCTTGAAAAAAGGGTCATCTATTTTATTTATTTGTTCTCTGAATGATTCAACTTCCGGAAGTGAAATTTCGAAGGGGCGTGTTTCCACGCTTTCGATCTGATCTCCTTTGCTATTTATAAGCGTGATTCTATCATAAGCATAGCCCGTATTTTTTTTATATTTAATGAGTGTTACACCATCATACTGTTTTTCTTCAGATATATGCGGAATTTGCCCTTTAATATTAACAACGATTTTTGTTGTGCTTTCATTAACCGGGAAATCGAATTTGTTGGAGTCACTTGTAACTTTTAAATTTGTGATATTATATAAATGAGAATTATCAATTTTAACCAAATCTGTGTCAAAAGATATGTAATCTGCAGCTGGTGAAATATTATTTATTGTTAGTGTATAATTTATTACCTGTCCCTCTGAAACTTTATCTTGTGTTTGACCGTTAATCTCAACATTTGTTGCTAATGCTGTACTTCCAAGAAGTAAAAGTAAGAACAGTGATAAAAATAAGTAGTTTACACTCTTGAACGATTTCATTTTTTATTACACCGTCGCTTTAAATTATTCAACAATAGATTTTCTATTAAACAGTTAGAATATTGAAGTCTTTTTAATTAAATATTTGTTTAAATATTAATATATTATAACTTACACATTTATCGTAAACATGGTAAATATTTAGGTATTAACAAGAATGATAGTCATAAACTAAACATTAAGAAATGCAGTTAATCAGTAGAGTCTAATTTCTCATTCGGATATATAACTCAAACCAATGGTAAACCACTGAAAAAGCAGACCAGGAAGAATAAGAGCACAGAGATTTCAGTACTCTCAATGGTTATAAAGTCTGAATTGAGTCTTTTCCATGCCCGTTGGTGTTTCTACTTATAAATTTGGATTATAGTGTTTAACTGTGTATTAATTTGTGCATTGACTATAAATAGTTTACACTATTGAGTGACCTTATTAACTCACAACTTTACCAACAGTTAAATACACATTGGCAGTCTGTACTGGATTTCACCTGACATTTCGCAAATATTTTTAAGAAAATAACATTATTCTGCAATTATTCAGCCTGAGTAAAACAACATCCGATTCGCATAAAGTATGACCTATCCAGATCCATTTCATTTAAGGTTTAAACAAGTGTTGAACTATTTATTTAAATGAAAGAACAAAAAATGACCTCTTATGAAAATCCACGTTCTCCAGCATTCTTCCATAAATACCCTCGGCACCATTGAAGAGTACGCAAAAACTAAAAACTACAGGCTTGAATCAACCCGTTTTTACGAAACGATAAGCTCTCCAGAACTTGATACTTTTGACCTTCTTATCATCATGGGCGGCCCGATTGGAGTTTACGACTATAAAGAAAATCCCTGGCTGAGAGATGAAAAAACGTTTATCAAGCAGGCAATCGAAGCAGGAAAACCTGTACTGGGAATCTGCCTCGGTGCACAATTGCTTGCCGATATCCTTGGGGCCCACGTATATGAAAATAGGCACATGGAAATGGGATGGTTTCCTGTAAAGGCGCCCGGAAGCGAGAATAAGCCGGAATTTCTTGAAGGGCTGCCGGACGAGATAACAGTTTTTCACTGGCACTCCAGGACTTTTGACCTTCCCGCAGGGGCCGTTCAGCTTTTTGAAAGCGAAGGCTGCAAGAATCAGGGGTTTATCTACAATGGCAGGGTTGTAGCACTTCAATTTCACCCTGAAGTAAATGAAGACAGAATTCTGAGTTTGATCAAGCGGTTTGGGGATGTGATGGCAAATGGGCCGTTTGTTCAGAAAAAAGAGGAAATGCTCGGGCAGAGCAAATATCTGGCTGCCACAAAGGAATTCATGTTTTTAGTGCTGGATAAATTTGAAAAAATGATTTAAAGAGTGTTGAACTATTCAGCTATTCGGTCATTCAACCGGCAGAAGACTCAGGTGAGTTCTTCGGATGGCTTTTCCGGTGCCTGATGCCCTGTGAGGCTTGCTGTCCGTTTATTTTCTTTTGAGAAAATTCCTTTCATTCCTCCTGAGATCAAGGCTGCAATATCTTTCAACACAAGGCCCTGTTTTAGCCCTTTGGGAAGAGCAATATATTTCGGGCTCCAGACAGGGTTGAATTTCTCTTTAAAATCCCGAAGTCCTTTATAGTTATAAAAGTGTTCTCCGTGGGTAAAGATTAAAGACCCGATTTTATGCCACATCGGAGCGAATTGCCGCGTTTCAAGCCCTGACAGTGGAGCCATCCCGAGTGAAAAACGCCTGTACCCTTCTTCTTTTCCCCAGAGCATGAGCTTGACAAAAAGATATTCCATCGTCCTGTCAGGGGCGTCGGGCTTGTGGCGCATGAGGTCAACACTGATTTCTTCATTATCCGCGCCTGTCCAGATATTTGCAAAAGCAACGATTTCGGACTCGTTCCTGACAAGGGCAATAGGGAAATTACTCAGGTATTTCTCGTCAAAGTAGCCAATTGAGAATCGCTTTTCTTTTCCTGCTTTCATTTCCAGCCAGGCATCCGAGATATTTCGAAGTTCAGGCATAAGGCTCCGAACCTCTTCTTTAGAGACAATTTCAAACCAGTATCCTTTTTTCTCCACATTCCTTACGGTATAACGGAAATCTTTGCTTGCACTTCCTTCCAGGGTAAAAGTCTCAAGGGGAACTTTCGCCTCTTCCCCGATTTTTATAAGTGTCAGGCCAAGGTCAAGATAAACCGGAATATATTTTTCGCTCACCTCATAGAAAGCAGCCCTTCCCTGGTGCAGCTTGCTCATTTCATAAAAGTCCCAGATCAGCTCTTTTGCCTGGCTGCTGGTTCCAACGATATCTCCCATTGCAACCCAGGTTTTTCCGGAAACTCCATACATTAAAAAAGCCTTCTTTTCATCATCAAAAAGCAGATATTTGTCCCTGGTAAATACCAGGTTTCCAGCCGTTTCCTCACTTTGATTAATAATTCTTTTTGCAAGCTCCATCTCATCTGCCCCTGGAATGTGAATGTCCCTGGAAAAGGGGCTCAGGATTTTTGCCATCCCAAGAACAAGAAGCAGAATGAAAGCTCCAACCGTAGCCCTTAAAAAACTGGAGGCCTGGGAATTGACCCCGAACTGCCACCAGAGTTCGTTTGAATATTCCACATTATGGTATGAAAAAAATCCAAGCCATACAAAGCTTACGAAGACCAGGATTATTGCAATTACATTACTCCTGCTAAAAGACTGATGCATAAGCGAGGATTTTCTGTAAAAATATTTTCTGCAGGGAAGCAAAAATAAAAACAGGATAAAAAGAATCGAAGCTTCATGGTAATCAAAGCCTTTCAGGAGGGCAAATATTCCGCCCATCAAAAGTACGGAAAGAGAAAGAATATAGGCTCCGTCAATTCTTTTCCAGAGGCCGTTTGCCATGAGCAGAAGTAATACTCCCATAATGCTTCCAAAAAGCCTGGAGGCTTCGATTAAAGGAAGAGGAATAATGTAATTGAGGTCATGCAGGTACCTTGGATCTGAAGGTAGAGCTCCGGAAAAGAGAAGGGAAACTCCTCCAAGGAAAACAAGAATCGAAAAGACCTGAGGCGCTAGCTCGGACAGGCTTGAATACGTAGCTTTTTCAATTTTCCTCAGGAATTCGTCTCTCTCTTGATATTCATAGAACATAAGGGCCAGCAGCCCAATAAGGAAGGGCATGAAATAGTAAATTGTCCTGAAAAGGAGAAGCGGTTTAATTATATCGACCGTACCGAAATACGGTTCCAGCATAAACAGCATAAGGGTTTCAAAAACCCCAAGTCCACCCGGGACAGTACTTATCAGCCCTATAATCTGCGCCAGCGCAAAGAACACAAGGACATGAAGCAGGGTAAGATGTGGATTTGAAGGCAAAAGGAAATAGATAATACTTCCCGAAAGCAGGTAATCTACTGACGATAAGCCAAGCTGCAAGAACGCTATTCTCGGTTCAGGGATCCTGATCTGGTAACCTTTTGTCATGAAATTCAATTTTCTGAACGAGAAAAAGAAATAAACAGCAACACTTAGCAGTAAAAGAACTCCAATAATGTTTAACGGGATAGGGATCTCGGGCACGTAATCCGACAGTTTCACAGGATAGAATGTGAAAAGCAAACCACCGACAAAGCAAAACCCAACCCAGAAAGTGAGTATGCAGAAAATAATAATTTCCCAGATCTGGCGCAGGTTCAGCCCATTTCTTGAGTACAACCTGTATCTCAGGGAACTTCCTGTCAGGATATTAAAACCAACACTATAACTTATGGACGTACTGATAAAAGAAGCCCTGGCAGTCTGCTTATAAGGCAGAGGATTATTAATATGGCGAACTGCCAGGTAATCATAACCTGTTAAAGCAAGATAACTCAAGAAGGTTAAAAAGAACGCAAGCTCTATATGGCTCAGTGGAATGCTGGTAATACTTTTGAGTACATACATCGAGTGCAAATGGCGTACCTGTTTATCCAGAGTCCACAAAGCCAGAGAAAATATAACCACTGGCAGAAGGTAGCCTGCAAACCTCTCTATTTTAAGAGTCTTTTCCCTCATACTTTCTTTGTCTGTCATTGAGATCAGCGTTTTTCACTTACCTTTTTTCTCGCTTAATTCGTTCATAATTTCTAACCTGACTTATTCATAATTTCTAACTAAGCTCTTTATTAATTTCTTATTTAAACCTTTTTAAATTTTTTACGTAATTTTTTTTTAATTGCTTAGCAAATATTTTTAATTTTGTGTTTTAACAGACAAAGTAATTTCCTTAAAATATATACATATCGGCTCTAATCCCAGGAAACTTCTCAAAATATTTGTTTTGAGTTAGAGAATTTATTAAGTTGCCTATTGCAGAAGAATTAAAACAAAAAGTAAAGAAGAAATGTAATAATTCAGGATGTATCAATAAAGCCTGTAAACACCAACTACATGAATTTGAAGAGGATACGAAATTTCCACTCAATTTGAAGAGGATACGAAATTTCCATTCAATTTGAAGAGGAGACCTAAAAAACAGTTGCCTACCTGAACAGTTAGCCTTAAAAGAAAAACAAGGATAACTTCCCGAAACCGATTCATATTTAAGCGTTTGAAATAATACCACGCTACAAATGTTACTTTAAATCTTGCATCAAGTATTTCATTTAAGTCTTATATTAAATCTTATAAGCCTCATATTAAATCTCAGGTTAAATCTTATAAGCCTCATATTAAATCTCAGATTAAATCTCAGATTAGTTTCACAGATATATTGCCACAGACATTAACAGAAATTAGATTCGTATCAACAGGAATTATACTCACACCTACCCATATCACAAAAATCAGAGAGAGGAAAACCGATGAGCAATATTTTACGCAGAGGCAGGCTGGAGGCTGCCCAGGACGAGGAAATTTTACGTTATACCTCCTCTATGGAAGCTGACAGGTGGATTTTTGATGCTGACATAGCAGTAGACCTTGCCCATACAGTAATGCTAAAAGAGCAGGGCATCATAAATAGGGAGGACTGCAGCAAAATCCTTAGTGGGCTTTTGAAAATCCGGGAAGAAGGGATGGAAAAGCTCGATTTCAGCTATGAAGACATCCATATCTCTCTTGAGTCAAGACTCATCGATATGGTTGGGGAAGACGTTGGGGGCAGGATGCATTCTGGGCGTTCCAGAAATGATGAGGTTGCGACCTGCATCAGGCTGGTGCTCAGGGAAGAACTGACCGGGCTGCTTGAAGAAATCCATAAGCTGAGGCAAACGCTTCTTACCCTTGCGGAAAAACATACCGAGACGCTCATGCCTGGTTTTACTCACATGCAACATGCCCAGCCGACAACGCTTGCTCATCACCTCTGCGCCCACGAAGCCGCTCTTGGCAGGGACTTTGATAGGGTTCAGGACGCTTACTCCAGGGTAAACCTCTGCCCGCTTGGGGCTGCTGCTTTTGCTTCCACGGGATTTAACCTGAACAGGAAAAGGACCCAGGAGCTTCTGGGCTTTGACGGCTTGCTTGAAAATTCAATGGACGCGGTCAGCACCAGAGACTTTCTTATTGAATGCGCCTCAGGATTTACAAACATCATGATAAACCTGAGCCGCATGGCCGAAGAACTTGTAATATGGTCCACTTCCGAATTCAATTTCATAGAACTGGACGACATGTACGCTTCTACTTCTTCAATCATGCCGCAGAAGAAAAATCCTGACACTGCCGAACTTATGCGCGGGAAAACAGGAGTAGCAGTGGGCGCACTAATGTCTCTGATTACTATCTGCAAAGGGCTTCCCCTGAGTTATAACCGCGACCTGCAGGAAGCAACCCCAAATATCTGGCGGTCTGTAGAAACGGTAAGGGCTTCAGTAAGGGTTATGGAAGGGATGATAAAAACTATGAAAGTCCACCCTGAAGTGCTTGCTGCCCAGTCAGTTACAGGTTTTACAACCGCTACCGAACTTGCGGATACCTTTGTCCGTGAAACCGGAATTCCTTTCAGGACTGCCCACCAGATCGTTGGGATGCTCGCAAGGGAAATGGAAAAACCAACTCTAGAAAAAATAGATTCCGTAGCCGAAATTGTGCTGGGCGAATCTCTTTCAAGCCGGGGGCTCACAGAGAAAATGGTAAAAGAAGCCCTGAGCCCGGTTTCGAACGTAAAGAGAAGAAAAATCACTGGCGGACCAGCTCCCGAAGAAATGCAAAATTACCTCTCGAAAAGGCAGACCGAGCTTGAACTTAACAGGCAGGAAATTGCAACCCTGAAAGATATTACAGACTCAGCTTTTGAAAATCTGCTTGCAACCGTTAATGAGTACAGGAAAACTTGAGTTATGAAGAAACAAACTCCATACTTAAGTATACTTTATGTCGATAAACTAAGTATTAATACTGAGTATTAATATTACATTGACCTCTTAAACTCAGTATTAATCTCAGTATTAATATCGGTATTAATCTCAGTATTAATATCACTATCACATTGACCTCTTAAACTTATTAGTATTAATTTCAGTATAATTTCAGTATTAATTTCAGTATTAATTTCAGTATTAATACTACTTTGACTTACCAGTATCATGCAAAATGTATAATATTGTAAAAGTAGCCAGGTATTATACAGGAATGTCTGTATGATACCGGAATACCGATTATCTATACAGCATTAAAATAAGTTATCATAAAAGGGATTATTTATGGAATTCAAACAGGGCGACCGGGTACGTATTGAAAAGAACGGCACTGTCTACGAAGGCAAAGTGATGCCGTCCATGGAAGGATATATTACAATAAAAATGAACAGCGGCTACAATGCCGGTTTTTCCACGGATAAGGTAAAGATAACTCTTCTGGGAAACAATGGAGAAAACAAAAACGGAGGCCGGAACGGCGGAAAAGGACCTAAAACGGCAGGAGAAGAGGTCCAGAAATCTGGAAAAAAGCTTCCAAAGGTCGCTATTCTTTCCACAGGCGGAACGATTGCAAGCAAAATAGATTACAGGACAGGTGCAGTAACTTCCCAGTTCACTGCTGACGATATCCTTGCAGCTATCCCTGAACTCAGAGAGATAGCTGATTTCAAAGGCAGGGTAATCTCAAGCATTCTCTCGGAAAACATGGATTCGGAGTCCTGGCAAAACCTTGCCCGTGCTGTCGTAGAGGAAATCGAGGCAGGTGCTGATGGGGTAATCGTAACCCACGGGACAGATACCATGATGTACACGGCTGCAGCCCTTTCCTTTATGATTGAAACGCCTGTGCCAATCGTTATTGTAGGTTCCCAGAGAAGTGCAGACCGTCCGAGCAGTGACAATGCCATGAATGCAATATGTGCGGCCCTTGTTGCTATTAGTGATATTGCTGAAGTTTCGGTTGTTATGCATGGAACAACCTCAGATGATTTCTGCGAGATCCACCGTGGAACGAAAGTCAGGAAAATGCATACTTCTCGCAGAGACGCCTTCAAGTCAATAAATTCCCGACCTATAGGAATCGTGGATTACGATACAAGGGAAATAAAAACTTTCATTGACTATATTAAACGTGGAGAAAGACCTCTCAAATTCAAATCAGGCATGGAACCGAAATGTGCCCTTGTAAAATTTACTCCCGGTTCAAGTCCCGAAATTCTTGACCATTACATTGACAGCGGGTACAGAGGACTGGTTCTCGAAGGTACCGGGCTTGGGCATGTTTCTACAAAATGGATTCCCGGGATCCAGAAAGCAACAGATGCAAAAATGCCTGTTATAGTTACGTCCCAGTGCCTTAATGGCAGAATCTGCGACCGCGTCTATGATACCGGCCGTGATATGCTGAAAGCAGGAGCAATCGAAGGGGAAGATACCCTGCCCGAAACCGCCCTTGTTAAACTTATGTGGGTGCTCGGTCAAACCGATGAATTTGACGAAGCTGTCAAAATGCTCAGGGAAGATCTCAGTGGAGAGATTACAAAGTGCTGTTTTAAGTAAGAAATCATATATTTATCAGATATTTAAATCAGATATTTATCAGATATTTAAATCAGATATTTATCAGATATTTAAATCAGATATTTCTTTCTTCACTTCTTTTTCCTGAACCTCATTTTTGTTTATAGTTTGAATGGTATTTGTTCGAACAGATTTGAGAAAGATTTGAGAAGATCTGCAGGACTCCAAGGAAAAGTTGAGATGGAATGGCTTAGTGATTGGCTGTTAGAGCATTTACAACAATAAATTGCCATTTTTTTCATATTTTTCCTATAGAGAGGAGAATCAAACCATAAAGGTAATCAATGCAGGTTAAAGCAACACAACGAGTTTTTGTTTGAAAACAGGATTCAAGATGTTTATCTGAAATGTATTTTTTTACAGAAATATTATTTAACTTGATGAAGTTAGATGTTATTTGTTTCATGAAACTATATTTATAATGGAAAAATTATACTTCATAGTTAACGTGGAAAGGAAATGTGATAAAGTCAAGCTAATATAAAAGTCGGAAACGATAGGAAAAAGAATATTATCTTAAAAACGCATATGAAATTCTTCTAATTACAGGCACAAAGAAATGAAAGTACTTGGAAGAACTCTCATGCCAAAAACGCATATGAAATTCTTCTAATCACAGGCACAAAGAAATGAATGTACTTGGAAGAACTTTCATGCCAAATAAATTATGTTTCATTTTTACATCAGGTGTCGAAATGTAAATTATATCACAAAAACCGATTTTTGTTATATCTATAAATCGTCATCTGTCTCACAATATAAAAAATTACTTATATGTTTCAAAACAATGAATTAAAAATTATTTTTTGGGTTGAAGTTCATTGAGGTAGGCCAGTAAATGGATAATGATATGGTAGAAGAACTGCGGAAAATCGTAGTTGAATCTCTGCAATCTGAAGAAGGAAATTTAAACAAAGCAGTTGACCTTGCAATTAACTTTTCAACAAAAAATTCGATCTCTTTCGATCAGTTATTAGATCTGATCACTCTTTGTGGGTCTGAAGGATCCTATGAATTAGTATATATATTTGCAAAGACCGCTGCAAGCTTATCAACAGGACCTTCAAAAGCAGTTGCTCATTATAATGCGGGAACTGCTTCTTACTTTTTGAACCTACCTGTGGAAGCAGAAGAACAGTATAAGCTTGCTCTGGAAGCAGACTCAAATGATGCAAGCATACACTCAAATTATGGAATTCTCCTGAAACAAATGGGGCGCCTTGAGGAGGCAGAAAAACAGTATAAACTTGCTCTGGAAACAGACCCAAAACATATCAGTACACACTCCAATTACGGTAATCTCCTTTCAGATACGGGGCGCCTTGCGGAAGCAGAAGAACAGTATAAGCTTGCTCTCAAAGCAGATCCCAAACATGTCAATACACACTCCAATTACGGTAATCTTCTTTTAGCCATGGGGCGACGCGATGAAGCAGAAGGACAGTACAAACTTGCTCTCAAAGCAGACTCCAAACATGTCAATACACACTCCAATTACGGCAATCTCCTTTCAGATATGGGGCGCATTGAAGAGGCAGAAAAACAGTATAAACTTGCTCTGGAAGCAGACCCAAAACATATCAACACACACTCCAATTACGGAAATTTCCTTTCAGATATGGGACGCCTGGAAGAAGCAGAGGAACAGTATAAACTAGCTCTGGAAGCAGACCCCAAAAACGTCAACGCACACTCCAATTACGGTAATCTCTTCCAAAAAATGGAGCGCCTGGAAAAAGCAGAAGAACAGTATAAGCTTGCTCTGCAAGCAGACCCCAATGACGCAAGCACGCACTCCAATTACGGCAATCTCCTTTTAGCCATAGGACGGCGCGATGACGCGGAGGAACAGTATAAACTTGCTCTGGAAGCAGACCCCAAACATGTCAACACACAATCTAATTACGGTAATCTCCTCCAAAAAATGGGGCGCATTGAAGAGGCGAAACAAAGATATGAAAAAGCACTCGAAATTAGGCAAAAACTCCTCAATCAAGACCCCGAAAACATAGCCTATCAGTTAGATGTAGCAATAGCAATCAACAATTTAGGCGCCTTACTTTCGGATATGGGGTACATTGAAGAGGCGAAACAAAGGTACGAAAAAGCACTTGAAATCAGGCAAAGACTCCTCCAAAAAGACCCCGAGAATGCAGCTTATCAATCTTACGTAGGAACGACGCTCAACAATTTAGGTGCCTTACTTTCTGATATGGGGCGCATTGAAGAGGCAAAACAAAGGTACGAAAAAGCACTTGAAATCAGGCAAAAACTCCTCCAAAAAGACCCCGAAAACGCAGCCTATCAATCGGATGTAGCAATAACAATCAACAATTTGGGTGCCTTGCTTTCTGATATGGGGCGCATTGAAGAGGCTAAACAAAGGTACGAAAAAGCACTTGAGATCAGGCAAAAACTCCTCCAAAAAGATCCTGAAAACGCAGCATACCAATCTTACGTAGGGACTGCGTTTAACAATCTAGCAGGAATCTACAAAGATATGGGAAGATATGAAGAGGCAATGAACCTGTATAGCAAATCTCTTGATATCCGTGAAAAATTGCTGGGGCCAGGGTATTCTGATGTTGCAAATACTCTAAACAATATGGCTGTTCTCTACAGAGAAACCGGGAGATATGAACAGGCCCTTGAAACGTTTAATCGTGCACTAGAAATCCTGAAGAATGTTTATGGATCAGAACATCCTGATTACGGATCAGAACATCCCGATTACGGATCAGAGCATTCTGATTACGGATCAAAGCATTCTGATTACGGATCAAAGCATCCTGATGTTGCAAATACTCTAAACAATATAGCTGTTCTCTACGAAGAAACCGGAAGATATGAACAGGCCCTTGAAACGTTTAATCGTGCACTAGAAATCCTGGAGAATATTTACGGACCAGAACATCCTGATATTGCAATTACTCTAAACAACATGGCTATTCTCTATAGGGAAATGAGAAGATATAACGAAGCTCTCAAAATGTTTAATCGCGCACTCAAAATCCTGGAGAGTGTTTATGGACCAGGCCACCCTTATATTCAAAAAATTCAGAGAAATATAATTAGCATTAACAAAAATACTGGCAGATAAAAAGATCCCTTCTTCAAGCTGGACGGGAATATTAAAACATTTGCATAAAAAAAATTCTGATTTATAAAAAGAGGGAGAGTAGAGAGTTCTGAATCACATTCCCGAATATAAAAAAAGTCCGAAAGACAAATTAGATGATGTTTCTGTGGATTACAGCGCCAGAGAAACTATCTTTGTACCAGGTGTTTATATACGTATAAATGAAGATACTCTAAGAGTTTGTTTAAGTAATCACCTGAAACGATTAGAGAAGAAGAGTCGCTGGACTACTCCTTATGCTATATTTGCCACTATTGTAATAGTACTTGTCACTTCTGATTTTCATGATTTTATCGTCAGTGGCGATACATGGCAAAAATTATTTTATATTGCTGGTATAATATCAGCTTTCTGGTTTATTAGCTCAGTTTTGAATGCACGAAAATCAGAAACTGTAGACGATATAATTAACGATTTAATTGAAAAAGCTCAAAAATAACGTTTAAATTATTTATTTTCATCTATTTTTGGAGTGTTCCACGTATTCTATTACCGCACCATCGGGATGTTTTACTGTCATGTTCCTGCCGGTTGGGACCTTATTCGGGCCCCGTATAATTTCTGCACCTTTTTCTTCCAGATAAGCCTTGAATTCGTCAAGAGAATCGACAAGAAAAGTAGCCTGCGTGCTTTTGAAGGGTTTTAGAGCTTCATCCGAGCCGGCTATTAGCAAAATATTCCCTACTTGAACCAGTTCAAGGCCGATTTGCGGGATTTTAAAGCGCATAGCTGCGGGAGAGCCGAGGAGTTCTTCATAGAATTCGAGGGCTGAGTTAAGGTCGTTTATGTAGAGGCGGGAGAGGGTTTGAAGGATTTTCATTATATCACAAAAACCGATTTTTGTTATACTTCTATAAATTATCATCTTTTCCACAATATAAAAAATTATATATATGTTTCAAAACAATGAATTAAAAATTATTTTTTGGGTTAAAGTTCCATTGAGGTAGGCCAATAAATGGATGATGTGATAGAAGAACTGCTGAAAATTGTAGTTGAATCTCTGCAATCTGAAGAAGGAAATTTAAACAAAGCAGTTGACCTTGCAATTAATTTTTCAACAAAAAATTCGATCTCTGCCAGCCTATTATTAGGTCTAAGCAATTCTTATGGATCAAAGGGATCCTATGAATTAGCTTATATATTTGCAAAGGCTGCTGCAAGCTTATCAATAGGGTCTGAAAAAGCAGTTGCTCATCATAATGCTGGACTAGCCGCTGATTATTTGAACTTAGTAACTGAAGCAGAAGAACAGTATAAGTTTGCTCTGGAAACTGATCCAAAACATATAGCTGCTCACTCAAACTACGGAAGGCTTCTTAAACAAATGGGACGCCTAGAAGAGGCGGAAGAACAGTATAAACTTGCTCTTGAAACTAAGCGTGCTCTAGAAACTGACCCAAAACATGTAGTTATTCACTCAAACTATGGAAATCTCCTAGAAGAAATGGGGCGACTGGAAGAGGCGGAAGAACAGTATAAACTTGCTCTAAAAATCGATCCTAACTATGCAGCCGCTCACTATAATTATGGAATTTTACTTTCAGAAATAGAGCATTGGAAAGAAGCAGAATATCATTATAAACTTGCTCTAAAACTCAATCCCAAACATGTAGATACCCACTTAAATTATGGAAATCTCCTTCAAAAAATGGATCGCCTTGGAGAAGCAGAAGAACAGTATAAGCTTGCTCTGGAAGCAGACCCCAAACACGTGAATACACACTTAAGTTACGGAGTTCTCCTGCAAGAAATGAGGCATCTTGAAGAAGCAGAAGAACAGTGCAGACTTGCTCTGGAAGCAGATCCCAAGAATGTGAATGCACACTATAATTACGGAATTCTCCTTGCAGATATGGAACGTCTTGAAGAAGCAGAAGAACAGTATAAAGTTGCAATAAAGCTAGATCCCAAGGAGCCAAATATCCATGGTGCTTACGGTTTACTTTTATTATCAAAAAATTTAGAATCAATCGAAGCTATAAACGAAACAAAAATAGCATCCCATTTATTTGAAGAACGTGGGGACAGGATAAAGGAACATTTATCTTTTGCGTGGTTTTACGAAGAACTTGCAAATAAATATTATAATTTGAGAGATTACCAAAAAAGCGGCAAGTACGCTGACAAATCAGGGGACGAATACATTGAAGCCGGAAAGCAGGCAGGAGAAAGTTTCAAGGGCACTTCTTTAACCAAAGGCTATACGCTTAAAGGAAGAGCTAAAATTCGAACACTTGAAATTAAAACTCCTTTTTACAAAAATATTATTAAGAGAATCTGGAACAAGGAATCTTACGAGATTGAAAAATTCACGAAAATCATTGATTGTATAATGGATGCATCCAGATGCTATGAAAAAGCGGCTAACGTGTCTCCAAAAGATAATCAGTTATGTGATGCCTGTTCATTTTCAATGTTTTGTCTTTCGGACATGCTCGACTATATGCTTGCAGTTACAAAGCAAGAAAAAACACCTCAGCTTGAAGACAAATTGGAAAATTGGAATGAAAAGTTGTCAATTGCTAAAAACGCGTATAAAGAGCATAGTAAAGGAGAACTCTTTATTGAATCTCTTTATAAATTAAAGGATTGCATACAAAATCTGAATAAATATAGAAAGCATGGAACGAGAGAATATGGAAGAGCTTTTGAGGAATGTCGCAAAGAATTAACTGAAATAGCAAATAATATAGAAGGTCCGCTTCAGAAAATCATCGAGGATGCAACGAAAAAAATGGATATCTGTTGTCTCAAACAATTACCTTATACAGGTACTGAGACTGGATCTATACTTCAACCCAGTAAATTATCTGAATTTTTGAATTGGACTTTAGATCCAAAAAGAATAGGAATAGGAGTATTTGGAATCATAATTACAGTTATTGTTAATCATTACAATGAATATCTTTTTTCTTTGATCAAAAGAACTGTAACTATGCTTCTCAGTAAAATACAATCCATTTTAATCTGTTTTTAGAAAAAGCTGGTTTTACTGTGCTCAGATTTATTTCATTCTAGCCCACAACAAATTATTCCACAACAAATATTACTAACCTCTTTATTATCTGGCTTCAGGTTTCAACCTTAATTCCCAAATTTTAAGCGCATACTTTTTGTATCCCTATTTTGCTCATTTAATTCGTGTGCAGATGCATACTAACTTACTCATTTCCAAACAACAATTCAAAAACTATCTATACTATTATGCGCTTATTATATAAGCGCATGAAGTCTATCCTCCGCATCAAGAAAATAAATGGAATTGAGTACTGGTACGAAGATATTCCTTATTACGATAAGGAAAAGAAACAAATTCGCCATAAATCCAAATATGTTGGCAGAAACATAAACGGTAAACCTGTTAGAGTTCGTGACGCATTAAACTCTTCCGATGAAATCGTGCAAGATGAGACTTCTTTCGTTTCCAGCAAACCTGTAAATGCTTATAACTATGGTGAGTTCCTTCCATTACAGAAAATAGTAGAAGAACTCAAAATTGAAGAGTATCTTGGTGATCTGTTCAATGAAAAAGACAGGAACATGATACTTTCAATGGCACTTAATCGTGTAATTCGTCCTACAGCTATGTATAACCTTAAAACCTGGTATGAGAATTCTGTTCTTTCTCTCCAGTGGCCTGAGTTACCCTTGAAAAGTCAAAACATCAGTAATCTACTTGCAAAAGTAGGTAATAGCGACATTCCATCCATGTTTATGGGTAAAATGTTTAGAAATCTTGGGACAAAACGCACATTAATGTACGATCTTACCAGTTTATCGAGCTACTCACAACTAATTAATCTTCTTGAATACGGATACAATAGAGACAATTGCGATCTTCCTCAAATAAATCTCTCCATGATTGTGGATAAGGAAAAAGGAATTCCGGTGATGTATGACATCTATCCTGGAAGTATTGTAGACGTTACAACTCTTAAAAATACTCTAAAAAAGATAGAAGCTCATGGAATGGAAAACTATACACTGGTAATGGATAGAGGATTTTTCAGCAAGGGAAACATTGAGGAATTAGTAAGGGAAAAGATTCCTTTTATTATGCCAGCTACAATGGCACTTAAAAGTGTCAAAGAGCTTATGAGTTCAGTACAAAAAGACATCGAAAGTCCGGAATATCTTCATAAGTTTCACAAAAAACCAATATTTGTAAAGCCAGTGACTCTTGAGGAAAAGGAATTCAAGATCAATGGATACTGTTTCTATGATCCAAAGAGAGAAATGGACGAAAAAAGCACATTTTACTCCCGTCTTTATGATATGAAGGAAAAACTGGAAGAAACAGCAATACCAGGATGGAGAAATGCGGCAGAGGTGTTCAAAGAGAGAGCAAGGGAAATGGCAAGTTTCTATTCGTGGAAAAAGATAGATGACCATTTCAAAATCAATATCAAGAAAAATGCAGTATCGCAGAGAATAAACAGAATGGGGAAGTTTTTCCTTTTTTATTATGGAGAACGTGATTGGGTAGAATGTCTCACTTACTACAGAGAAAGAGATATTGTTGAGAAAGGATTCAAAGTAATGAAAAATGATATTCAGTCGCTTCCACTAAACACAAACAAAGATTCAACAACAAAGGGATTCATTTTTGTCTGCTTTATCGGACTAATTATTAGAATGAAGCTACTGAGTATGATGAAGGAAACAAAAATTATTGAGGATTATACAGTAGAGAGTTTACTTTTAGAGCTTGAGAAGATCAGAAAAGTAGAACTGCAAAATGGAGAGGTAATAGTTACAGAACTCACAAGAAAGCAAAAAGAAATTATGGAAAAATTGAATTTATGCGCTTAAAAAAAGCGGAAGTCAGGTTTCAAACTGAAAAACAACAAGAAAGGTTAGAAAAATGTTAATCCTCGATTACCCCTATGTCTCCGAATTACTAAAAAATACTGCTGCGGAATTACAGATTCCTGTTTTAAAAAATGAAATGGCAGCCGGACTAAAGACTGAAAAAAAGCTAAACCTTCTTGAAGAAGCTGAATTTATCAAATTAATAAAAGAAAAAGGTGAATGTATCCTTTATTCCAATTCAGAAAACTCAATTGGCTGGATATCTGAAAATCTTGGTTTTACAGGGCTGCCTGAGAAAATCGAGCTTTTCAAGAACAAAGTAAAGTTCAGAGAGCTGCTTGAAAGGCTTTACCCCGAATTATATTTCAAGAGTGTTAAATTTGAAGAACTGGACGAAATCCGGGTTGAGGATATCGAAAAACCGTTTATCATAAAGCCTGCTGTTGGATTTTTCAGCCTCGGGGTGCATAAGGTTTCCACTAACGAGGAATGGGATTCGGTCCTGAAGTCCATAAAGGCTGAGGTTGAAGAGATCAAAAAGCTTTATCCGGCGCCAGTTTTGAATGTGGAGAATTTCATTATCGAAGGAAATATCGAAGGGGAAGAGTTTGCGGTTGACGCTTATTTCAACCGTGAAGGAAAGCCGGTAGTCCTCGATATCTTCAAACATATTTTTTCCTCGGAAAATGATGTCAGTGACAGGGTGTATTTTACTTCGAAAACGATTATAGAAACCTACAGGGAAGCCATTGAGGATCTTTTAAAGGAAATCGGAAAGCTGGCCGGGCTCAGGAATTTTCCCCTTCACCTGGAACTTCGAATATCGCAGGACAGGCGAATCCAGCCGATTGAACTGAACCCGATGCGCTTTGCCGGCCTGTGCGTTACTGATATTGCATATTTTGCATATGGGATTAACACTTACAGGTATTTTCTGGAACAGCTTGAGCCGGACTGGGACAAAATTCTTGCAGATAAAGAAGGGAAGAACTTCTGCTTTATTATGCTTAACAAATCGGAAGACCTCAATTTGAAGGACGTAAAGGCTTTTGATTACGAAAAACTGCTTTCAGACTTTGAAAAGCCTCTGGAACTCAGAAAAGCGGATTACGAAACACGCGGCTACTTCGGGTACATGTTTACCGAAACCAGAGACAGTAGCTGGAGCGAGATTGAAAGGATTCTGAAATCGGACTTGAGGGAATATATCACTTTCAAAGAAGTAGTGCCCGCAAGTTCTGTGCTCAAAAATAATGTTCAAAAATAATGCTCAAAAATAAAGATAATTAAAGAAGTAACTATAAATTTGCCCATTCTAAATAGTGAAGAGCCTTGATTTTTAACCTATCATTTCTATGAAGGTTCATTTACTGATTTTATTCACTGATTTCATTCACTGATCCATGTTTCTGCTTCAAGAAGCTCTTCATTCTTATAGGTCCTCACTGGAAAAGGAACAATAAACTTAATGATTTCAACGGCAACATCCATCCAGTCAACGTCTGAAACAACTGCAATCTTTTCAAAGGCTGTAATGTTCAGTATGCCAACCTTGGCGTCCTCCAGCATGGCATTAAGGGTAAACCACTCAAGTTCCTTATCCATGTGATAAAGAATACGAACCTTACCGTACATCTTGATTTTTTCCTCAACAGCAGGAATTAACACATTTTTGTAGTCATCTCCAGTTACTTCTCCACTCACATTGACTGCTACGACATTTCCCGGCAAACCCTGCATGATCTCTATCATTTAACTCCCCCTTCAGTATACAAGAACTGTAGCGCCCCACATATTCAAATGTTTTTTCCTGCAAATTGCTATCCGAGAGCAATTCAATAATTTTCTTAGCCTCATGACATTAGAGTTTTGAGTTTTTGAGTTGGTTTTTGAGTTGAGTTTTTAGTTGGTTTTTGAGTTGAGTTTTTGAGTTGGTTTTTGTAGTTGAGTTTTTGAGTTAGTTTTTGAGTTGAGTTTTTAGTTGAGTTTCTAATTTATTAATTTGAATGAATATAAACTTTGACTCGGACCATTATATTCATATCATATTCAAAAGACTCATCATGAAAAATGAATCGGACTTAAGCGGTTGAACTGAGAAAACAATAGCACCATAACCAGAAGTTGTTGAATGAAGAAATATACAAATCAATAGAAACGAATCGATAATTATAATTAAAGTTGTAGGTCTAAACATATGACCTGAAGGATAAGATCAAAGGTTTGCAAATTCAGGCGGATATTAGGCTGGTTTGATATATCCGTCATTCAAGATTTCAATCAAAAAATTACCTTATTGTAAGGAGATTAGAACGAATATGAAACCTGCGCAGAATTCCAGAAGATCTTTTCATTTTTCCCTCTTTCAGGGAATATTACCCCTCAACTCCAAACAGATACCCCTGGAAATTATCGCAGGGATAACATTCGCAGCGTTTGCCATCCCCGAAGTTATGGGATACACTAAAATTGCAGGCATGCCTGTAGTTACTGGAATCTACACGATCCTGTTTCCAATGTTAGCTTTTGCCATTTTTGGTTCATCCCGTCATCTTGTCGTTGGCGCCGATTCAGCAACCGCGGCAATTATAGCAAGTGGACTAACAACGATAGCCGTGCCGGGATCTTCTCAATATGTTGCATATGCGAGCGCAATCGCTCTACTCGTAGCAATCTTGCTTTTCCTTGGAGGTTTGTTCCAGCTTGGTTTTCTCGCTGACTTCCTCTCCTACACGGTCCTGATAGGATTTCTCACAGGTGCTGGTATCTATATATCTATATCACAGATTAGCGGGATGCTTGGGATACCTTCAGAACCAGATGGGACATCTGTGCAGATTATATCTTTAGTAAGAAATCTCTTTCTTACAAATACCCCCACGCTCCTGGTCTCATTATCCGTAATCGGGGTTATTGTTCTTGGCGAAAAGATCAGCCACAAATTTCCAGGTTCACTAATAGCGATTATTGGCGCAATTGCTGCAAGCCGGATATTAGACTTTTCTTCTTACGGGATTAGCGTCCTTGGCACAGTACCACAAGGCCTGCCGCAAATTTCTATTCCTCAAATCCCGCTTTCAAATCTACCAGATATTTTCAACATATCCGTTTCTTGTTTTATTATTATCCTTGCCCAGAGTGCTGCAACATCTCGTGCTTATGCCATTAAGTTTTCCGACACTTTTAATGAAAACACAGACCTCATCGGATTGAGCCTTGCTAATGCAGCAGCCGGGATATCAGGGACTTTCGTTGTCAACGGCAGCCCAACCAAGACTGAAATGATAAAAAATGCAGGAGGTAGGACACAGCTTACTCAGCTCACAACAGTCTTAACTGTTATATTAGTCCTGTTGTTCTTTACCAGGCCATTCGCCTATTTACCCACAGCTGTACTTTCGTCTATGGTATTCCTCATTGGTCTGCATCTTATCGATATCGAAGGGATGACCGCCCTTCACAGACAGCGGCCTGTTGAGTTTGCTGTCGCTTTGATAACGGCTATAACGGTCGTAGTTATAGGTGTCGAGCAGGGAATCCTTATAGCTATTATACTCTCGATCATTGCTCACCTGCGCCATAGTTACAGGCCACTTAACCTTCTGCTTGTTCCAAAGGCAGGAGGGGCTATGAAGACATTTCCACTGGAAAGTGGGCAGCAAGCTGTTGAAGGATTGTTAATCTACCGTTTTGGTTCAAACCTCTACTTTGCTAACGAAGACCGCTTCGCGGAAGAAATAATAGACCTTGCCATAAAAAATGGCTCACTTAAATGGTTTTGCATTTCTGCCACAAACATTGGAGATATCGATTTCACTTCCGCAGAGACGCTCAAAAAAGTGTATACCCAACTGCAAAAACTGGGCATTACTCTTGTATTAAGTGAAGTAGTACAGCCTGTGATGAGTGAGCTGGATAAAGACGGCATAACCCAAATGGTTGGTAAAGACCATATCTTTGAGTCAGTTCAGGATGTTATAGAGGCATATAAAAGATCAACAGATAGTTCGTCACATAGATCTACAGATAATTTTTCGCACTAATCTTAAAGCTTCAACTTTTTCCAGTGCCTGGAATTTCTGCACTATAACCCTTTTTGCACTGTAATCCTTTTTGCACTGTAATCCTTTTTTAAAGCGATCACTTTGAAATTAGCACAACTACACTCCTGCCCTGCACAATGTAGCTGTTCCCGCTGACCTGAGTTTCTTCTCCGGCTCCGGCAATTTCCTGAGGAGAAGGCAGGAACGTATCGACTGCTCTATACCAGCTTCTACCTATACATTTGAGTTCAGGAATCTCGAACTCAAGAGGCTCCCAGTACATATTCATCATAACATGTATATCTTCTTCGTCTCCGGGTTCTCCCATGGTAAAAGAAAGGACTCTTGCATGAGGGTCGTCCCAGCCTGGACTGTAGAGCTTGCACCCATGCCAGGAAATATCTTTTAGCCCACGTTCGTTTTCCTTGCCTGTAAAATATCGGGGGCGAAGGATGGTAGTATGGCGTTTTCGAAAATCACTCATCAATTTCCAGAAGCGGAACATATCGCGATTTTTCTCTACTAAATTCCAGTCAAACCAACTCGTCTCATTGTCCTGGCAATAAGCATTGTTGTTGCCTTTCTGAGTGCGTCTGACTTCATCTCCCATGCAAATCATCGGAACTCCTATAGACAGCAACAGAATTGCAGCGAAATTTTTGATCTGCCTTTCCCGCAAGTTTTCAATTTCTGGGTCTTCGGTATCTCCCTCAACCCCGCAGTTCCAGCTCAAATTATTGTCAATTCCATCCCTGTTATTTTCCCCGTTAGCCTCATTGTGTTTGTAGTTATAAGAAACAAGGTCGTTAAGTGTAAATCCGTCGTTCCGTCGTGGCACGTCACGAAATTAACACTATTGATCGGAAGCCTTGATTCGGACTGGTAGAGGTCAGGGCTCCCGGCAATCCGGCTTGCAACCCTCCTTACAAGCCCGGGATCTCCTCTTACAAAGCGGCGGATCTCATCCCGATAATAACCGTTCCATTCAGCCCACCTCGGGCCCGGGAAGTATCCTACCTGATTGAGTGCAGCTGCATCCCAGGCTTCAGCAATCACTTTTATGTATCCGAGAGCATCGTCAAGTTTAATCTGCCATATAACAGGGGGATACTTCATAACCTTCCCATCGGTATCCAGCGAAAGGATAGAACCCTCATCAAACCGAAAACCATCAACATGCATCTCTTCTGCCCAGTATTTCAGGCAGTCTACTATCAGCTTCTGGGGAATAGGATGATTGCAGCTCACTGTGTTTCCACAACCCGAATAATTGCTGTAGTATTGTTTGTCAGGTTCCAGGAGATAATATATGCTGTTATCTATACCCTTGAAAGAAAATACCGGACCCAGGTTGTCTCCTTCGGCTGTATGGTTAAAGACCACATCAAGAATTACCTCAATTCCAGCTTTGTGCAGAGCTCTGACCATGTCCCTGAATTCTTCCATATGAGCTCCGTACTCAGGATTCACACAATAGCCGCTGTGAGGCGCAAAAAAACATATTGGGTCATAGCCCCAGTATTGTTTTCTTCCGTCAAGGCTTGTTGCATCATCAAAATCATATCCTCTGGAGGGATCAAGAGGACCGCCTATCCGATATGCATAGTGGATTCCAGGCTTCAGGCCCCGCACATATACATGCCAGAAGTGAAATGTTTTATTAAGAGCAATACTTGTGGCTTCAGTGATTTCAATACTTGTAGCTTCGGTGGTTTCAAGATCCTCGGAAACTTTAACTGAATTCTCAATATTTTCAATATCCCCAGAAACCTTAACTGGATTTTCAATACTTTCAATATCCTCGGAAACCTTAACTGAGCTCGCAATATTTTCAATATCCTCGGAAACCTTAACTGAGCTCGCAATATTTTCAATATCCTCGGAAACCTTAACTGAATTCTTAATATTTTCAATATCCTCGGAAACCATAACTGAATTTGCAATATTTTTAGAATGAGTAAATTTTCCAACTCTGTTTGTGTAAAGGATAAGAGCAGGTTTCAGATCATCACATCTGTGAAAAAGCAGAAGTTCAACGTAATCTGCATGTTCGGAATAAATAGAAAAATTTACTCCATCTTCATCAGGCGTTGCCCCAAGAGGATGGGGATATCCTCTTTCGATAACATAGTGATACTTCTTAAAAGTCTGTTCGTGATCCGTATCTAATTCTCCTAACATTTTTTGGCTCTAGAAGCATCCCTGAAGTTCTGCAAACTGTAACTCAAATCAAACTGTGGCTTAGATTATCCAGCTTTTCGGCCGTTGACAGACTACCTGCTAACTAACCTGTTTACTTTCTTTTCTCCTTTTAAGCAAATAATTTTTGCTGCCTTTATCTATTCAGGCTCGCAAAAGAGCCATTTCACGAAATATTCCTTTCCAGTAGCCCTTAAGAATTCATCTGTGGCTTTCGATACTTAGATATGGTTTTATCCATATTTATTAACCAGTTTACTTTCTACAGAAATTCAGGCAAAATACCTATTTATCAATGAAAGTTTCATTTCCTTTATAGATAGAAACAGAGGGAGTACTGGTTCTGGAAGACAATATCATAGAAGTAACTAACCTTGAATATTTTTTCGGCGAGATAAAAGCCGTCGATAACATCAGTTTTACGGTAAGAAAAGGGGAGATATTTTCTTTTCTCGGGCCAAACGGAGCTGGGAAGAGTACTGTGATTAATATTCTTACCACTCTCCTGCCTATGCAGAAAGGCAGAGTAACTATTGCAGGCCATGATTTGAGAACTGAGCCTGAAAAAGTAAGAGAATCAATAGGAATTGTCTTTCAGGAGTTGACTCTTGACAGGGATATGACTGTTCGGGAGATTCTGGAATACCACGGAAGGCTCTATTCCATGCCAAAAGCTCAAAGGCAGGCGCGTGTTGACGAATTGCTAAGTCTGGTCGAGCTTGAAGCAAAGAGGGATGTCCTGACAAGATACCTGAGCGGCGGAATGAAGCGCAGGCTTGAGATTGCGAGGGGACTCATGACCCGCCCGAGAGTGCTTTTCATGGACGAACCTACAATCGGGCTTGACCCTCAGACAAGAATCAGAATCTGGGATTACGTAAAAGACATCAACCGGCAGGGCACAACCATTTTTCTGACAACCCATTATATGGACGAAGCCGACCAGCTCAGTAACAGGATAAGCATCATAGATCATGGGGAAATCATTGTCACAGGCAAGCCCTGGGAGTTAAAAAATGCACTTGGTGAAGATCTTATATATCTCGAAACAAGTGATAACAGGGAAGCTTCCAGTCTGTTAATGAAACTTGATACTGTAAAAGGAATTCGAGACAAAGCAAAAGGAATAATTGCTATGGTCAATATGGACGGTACCTACCTGCTGCCTGAGATCATGGATAAACTTCGGAACGGGGGTATTAAGATCAGGGCTGTTAACCTCAAAAAGCCATCAATGGATGACGTTTTTGTTCATTATACCGGAAGGGAGCTCAGGGATACAGGAACCGAAAAAACGATTGTGGCAAAACCAGGAAGGCGTTAAGAGATGCATAAAGGCTTTCTTACCATATACTGGCGTGACATGCTGAGGTTTGTCCGGTTTCGAACTCTTCTGTTTACTTCCCTTGTCCAGCCTGCACTCTGGCTAGCTTTTTTCGGAGTAGCAATGTCAAACAACTTTGAAAGGCTTACTGCAACTATGCCGGTTATTCCCGGGGTGAGGGTTGTGGGATACCTGACTTTCATAGGTGCAGGCGTTATTGCCATGACCACGCTTTTTACAAGCCTTTTTGGGGGGACAGTGCTGCTTTTTGACAAAAACTGGGGGCTTATGCGGGAGACCCTTTCAAGTCCTCTTCCAAGAATCCATATAATCATAGGGATAGGACTTTCAGCCATGACAAAATCCTTTATCCAGGCTACTGTGATCATGGTTTTTGGGCTTTTACTGGGAGTCCAGTTTTTTGAAGGCTACACAGTAACACAGATTCTGGTTTCACTCATCGGGATCATGCTTTTTATAGGGACATTTTCTCTCGGGTTTCTTTTCCTTTCGGCTGCAATAGCAATAACAATGGAAAGCCCGGAAGGGATGCAGGCTGTAATAACCCTGCTTACTATGCCTTTCTTTTTCACGAGCAATGCACTTTACCCTGCGAATTCATTTCCTCCTGTGCTCCGGGCTCTGTCCACAGTCAATCCGCTCACACATCTTGTCAGCGGAATAAGATATTTTGCAATAGGGAGTGAATTTTCGTCAATTGGACTTCGCTATACTTACACTCAGGGAGAGGTTATTGTCTCCTTCCTGGCTCTCCTGGCTTTTGCGGGAATAATGTTTCTTATTGCAAGGTGGAGGTTTACCAGGGTTACAGTTACGTAATTTCAATACTGCTCATTTTTAACGCTGTAAATAAAAGTAAAAAGGAAAAGTGAGAGGGTAAAGTGGGAGGGTAAAGTGGGAGGATAAACACTATGGCCTGTACACACAGGAATATGATAAAAATTAAAAACATAGAACAGGGCTCAAAGGGTTGTGAGGAATGTCTGAAAAGCGGAGATAGCTGGGTACACCTGAGGGTTTGCCTGATCTGTGGGCATGTGGGCTGCTGTGACCAGTCAAAAAATAAACACGCAACAAAGCACTTTGAAGAAACCGGGCATCCTGTGATCCAATCTTTCGAGCCAGGTGAGGACTGGAAGTACTGTTATATTGATCGCCAGTATCTTGAGTAAAAGTATAACGCGAATGTCAGATTTTCGAATAATGCTTCGCGTTGCCAGGGCAAAAAATTTTCGACACTGTAATAACAGGAAAACATTTTGAAATACGATAATTACTATCTTTTTTGAATCCGCATTCTCTACAGCTAATCCTTTTTAGATCCAGCCTGGAAGTAATTAGAATTTTTTGCGGGAATTTTCCCTGATGCTTTTCCATCTAGAGCTTTTACCCAATTTTCCCCGTCCCATTTTTTCCAGTGCATCATTATCATTGCACGGTTTAACAAAAGTTCTTCCCCTGAGTCTATGAAATCGTTTCCATTCTTGAGTCCATGTTCGAAAGTATATCTCAGGCGTCCAGAGTACCATTCCAAAAATCGTGAGAATGCTTCGAATTTCGATATTCTCAGATTATGCATAAAGAATGCGATACAGATTTCTTGAAGTTGGTCTTGTCTCGGTAGCCAGATATAATTAATAGAATTATTTCCAGGGTCGAGTAAAACCTCAATTTTTTCAAAAGCTGGATTATAAACAAAATCACCGGATTGGAATACCCACTTCTGCTGAATTTCCTTCGCTAGTGAGCACATTCTGATATACTTCTCTGATGTGTCCATTTCAACCAACCTCAAAAGGAAATATCGAGTAATGGTTAAAAGGTTCACCTGAGCTATGTGAAAGTATTAACCTTAAATGGTTAATATAACAGACCTTAAATGGTTAATATGATCGACCTTAAATGGTTAATATGATTGACCTTAAATGGTTAATATAATAGACCTTAAATGGTTAATATAACAGACCTTACAAGGGAATCACAATTTTTTTCAGTTGTTTTGAACCTATGATGGCACCAGTTACCTCTAGTGTTTAAACAAATTGATGTCAATCGAATTTCCCATAGCAACATAACCAGCAGCGTTTGGATGGCACCCGTCTCCAGAATCGTACTCTTGTCTCAGATTATCATGACCATCGCCCAGCACAGAGTTGAAATCTATCACTTTATAGCCTTGTACATTTGAATATGATAGAATCCACTTGTTCAGGTTGTTTGTTTTTATTTTCAAATTCCGTGGAACATAAGTCATTGGTGTGATTGAGCAAAGTACTGGTGTAATTCCATTTTGTATGGAATTCTTGCACATTGCAGCTAGATCATCTTCAATAACCTGTTCAGGCTGTCCAAGGAGAAGGTCATTGATACCGCCCATTATTATAACAAAATCCGGATGGTGTGATATCACATCTCTATCAAACCTGGCTAGCATCTCGTAAGTCTGATCTCCGCACTCACCAGCGTTGTGTATTACTGCTCCAGACAATCGTGATTGCAATATTGAAGGATATGAAGTTCCATTTCCACAAAAACCGTATGTGATGGAATCACCCATACACACTACAGATATTTTATTGTTATTTAGTGTATTATTTTTTAGTGTATTATTTCCGATGTCTGCATGACCAGAAAGGGATATAGATGACACAAACATGAGTTGTTATATATTCAGTGTATTCATAAATTTTCTTCTCATATTCGACTCGTAAATCTGGATTAACTTAAAGCTTTTGCCATCTTCTCAGGGCTTATGGAGGGATCTTCACATAATCTCAGACGCATTGGAGCGTCAAAAATGGTACAACCCAAAACGAAATATTATTCGTCTGCCGGAATTCGCACCAGAATTCTGAATAAAAGGCTGACAACCGAAGAAATTGAGAATATCAAAAAGCTCATTCTCGCGAGAAGAACTTCTTTTCAGAAACTTAATTTCCAAAAATATATCCCTTTTTTCTCCGTTTTATATTTTATTTAATAAAAAATAATTATATAAATATAAACCGATAAAAGGAGTAGCAATGAGTTTAGCAGGTCAAACAGCTCTTGTAACTGGAGGGAGCAAAGGGATAGGAAGAGCTATCTGCCTTGCTCTGGCAAAAGAGGGAGCAAACGTCGTTATTGCAGCAAGGAATGAGAGTGAAATCAAAGAGATCGTAAATAAATTAAAAGCAATGGGCAGTAAAGCCATGGCTGTCCAGGCTGACGTGCAGAATGAAGAGGACGTAAGACGCCTGATTTCAATGACAATTGACAAATGCGGCAGGCTTGATATCCTTATCAACAACGCAGGAGTGGCTTACAAAAAGAAGCTGGAAGATACCACCCTGGAAGAGTACGAACAAATGATGGATACCAACTTAAAAGGAGTTTTTCTCTGCACAAAGTATGCGATTCCATACGTCAGAGAGAGCAATAATGGAAAAATAATCAATATATCTTCGGTAGGAGGATTACACGGGCTTCCGAATTTTTCCGTATACTCTGCCTCTAAATTTGGAGTAAACGGAATAACAGAATCTATTGCGTCCGAGTTAGAAGGAGAAATAAAAGTCTACGCTATCTGCCCTGGCGCTGTGGATACGGGTATGTACAGGTCACTATTTTCGGACAAGCCTTCGCTCAAGCCAGAGCACATCGCAGAAAAAGTGCTGGAACTTGCCTCGCCTGATTCAAAAGTTACATCCGGAAAGATAATCGAGATGCAGGCTCTTCCAGTCCCTCAGCTTTAATTATAAATACCAAGGAGCAGGCCTCCGATAACTATAGGACAGTTATGGGACAGTTATGGAACAGTTATTGGACAATTCTGGCAGCTTTATAACAGGTAGCTCTGGCAGCTTTATAGTATCTAAATTATCTTTTTGCCAGGTCTTCTGCATTCTTTTGCCGGACTTTCCTTTTCTTTTTAAGAGAGAACTCTTGATTGCAGTTTAGAAATAGTGCTTCCAAAATTATAACCTTATCCTGCTTGACAATTAATAAAATGACTGTAGAGTGACTGCTGACTGTAGATTAACTGCTGACTGTAGAGTGACTGCTATGAGATTGAAAGGCCAGACAGCCATTGTAACCGGCGGGGGAAAAGGAATTGGCAGGGCCATCTGCCTGTCACTGGCAAGAGAAGGAGCCAACATTGTAATTGTTGCAAGAACCGAAAGAGAAATTAGAGAAACTGCCAGGCTGGTGGAGAGGGAAGGGAGAAGGGCCCTTGCAGTAAAGACCGACATTCGAAAAGAAGATGAAGTCATAAACATGATTTCAGAGGCAGTAAATGCTTTTGGAAAAATTGATATCCTCGTGAACAATGCAGGAGTGGCATACAGGAAATACCTTGTAGAGACTTCAACTGAAGAATATAATGAGATTATAGATACAAACGTGAAAGGTATGTTTTTCTGCACAAAATACGCTCTTCCTCACCTACTTAAAAGAGGAGAAGGCAGGATTGTAAATATATCTTCGGGAGCGGGAAAGCATGGCATACCGAAGCTTTCGATATATTGCGCTTCAAAATTTGCAGTAATTGGTTTTACAGAGTCTCTTGCTTACGAAGTAGGAGGTGGACTTCAGGTTTATGCAGTCTGTCCTGCAGGTGTGGATACCGACATGTACCGCTCGCTTTTTTCAGATGAACCTGTTCTCAAGCCTGAAGATGTTGCAAACAAAGTTTTGGAGCTTTGTTTACCAGAAACCGTTCTTCCTTCAGGTTCTTCAGTAGAAATTTACAGGCGGCCTATGAGGATATTTTGATTTTAATATTTGTACGGAAAAAAGGCATAATTTTTGAATATAAGGTGGAAACATGTTCAAAAACCGTAAAGACGCAGGGGAAAAGCTTGCAAAAGCTCTTGAAAAATACAGGATTGAAAATCCTATTATTCTTGCTATTCCACGTGGGGGAGTGGAAGTTGGACTGCAGGTTGCAGCGAAGCTGAATACCGATTTTTCTCTAATTATTTCAAGGAAACTACCTTTCCCTGACAATCCTGAAGCCGGATTCGGGGCAATAGCCGAGAACGGAAGTACGTTTATTTTAGAAAATGCACACAACTGGCTTTCAGGAGAAACCATTGAACGGATAAAACAGGAGCAAATTGCTGAGATTGAAAGGCGCATAAAAGCTCTCAGAGGAGGAAATTCCCTGTCCGAGCTTGAGGGAAGAACTGTAATTCTAATTGATGACGGCATTGCAATGGGCTCTACAATGCGGGCAGCCATTGAACTTTGCAAAAACCGGAAGGCCAGAAAAATAGTGGTTGCAGTGCCTGTAGCAGGAGTAGAGGTCGCAGAAGAGCTTCAAAAAATAGTAGATGAGCTCGTGGTGCTTGAGATTCCTGCATATTTCAGGGCTGTTGCTCAGGCTTACGAGAGATGGTACGATGTTTCGGATGAAGAGGTGCTGGACCTGCTCAGAGAGAATATCAGGAAAAAAGAACTGAAAGATCAGGAATTTCATGAGCTTGAAACCTGAAAAATATCTTCCTCTACTGTTCTATATCAAATGATCTGTACAGTTAAATGATCTCTACTGTTAAATGATCTCTACTGTTAAATGATCTCTACTGTTAAATGATCTCAGTGTTTGCATAATTTCTGTCAATTAATTCATATTAAATAATCCATTTGAATAACTATGGAAATATTATATAATTAGTAATCTTAAAAAACCAAATTCTCTTACATTAATACTCTGTTACATTAATACTCTATTATAGTACTCTATTACAATTAGTAATTATGCAATAACTTCTCTGCTTTTCCAGAATGAAGTTCTGGAGCAGATTTAGAAGCCTTCCACAAAATATATCCAAAGACTTCTTTTTTAAAATTAAACATTTTTATTGAAGTTCTGGAACAGATTTAGAAGCCTTCCACAAAATATTTCCAAAAACTTCTTTTTCAAAATTAAAAATTCTTATTGAAGTTCTGGAAAGGCACATCCGAATAAAAACTTTACGTTATTTTGAATAACGGAAAAGCTTTGTTCTCTTAGAGTTTGTCCATGTTATCTTCAGATAGGAGATTTAAAGCTGCTAACCCTGAGGTAAAGAGAATATGAATATATCAAAAATAGTTGTATATAGATCTATAGATTATATAGAGCGCTCGAAAATATATGGAAACTATAAAATATAATGAAATGGTCTGAAATAGCATACAAGCTCAGAATTAAGAGAAGTGTTCAGGAATTAATGAAAATAATAAATCTTTGGATAAATGAAACAGATAAACTTATTATAATAACTAAAAATCGGAGTTTATGGTTATTATTAGTTAAGGGTTATTATTATAATTACTAAAAGATTTGAGGTTTAATATTTCTGGAGCAGAAAAAAATGGATGTACTTATCATAGCGCTTATTTTAGCGGGCCTTTATATGGCCTGGAATATAGGGGCAAATGACCTCGCAAATGCTATGGGGACTTCAGTTGGAACAGGATCCTTATCAATCAAGCAAGTGATTGTTATTGCTGCTGTTTTTGAACTTTTAGGCGCCGTATTGTTCGGTGGACGAGTAACCTCTACAATTGCCAATGGGATTGTCCCCATCAGCATCATTGGCAAAGTCCACCCAGGTATTGTGGCGGTCGGGATGCTGGCTGCGATTCTTGCGGCAAGTTTCTGGGTAACTCTCACCACTTTTTATAACCTTCCCGTTTCAACCAGCCATTCTATAGTTGGCTCAGTGCTCGGCTTCGGGCTGATTGCAGCTTACAATGGAACGATCTCTTTTTCTGACATCCACTGGGGAGAGCTTCTGAAAATTGTTGCCAGCTGGTTTATATCTCCAGTTCTTGGAGCGGTTTTTGCTTATCTGACCTTTTCCCTGATAAGAAAAATCTACCTTCATAGAGCTATAGACCTGCCTTTTGTTGAGAAAAAATTCATATCCTTACAACTCATTACTGGTTGTTATATTGCATTTGCACACGGGTCAAATGACGTAGCAAATGCGATTGGTCCTCTCTGTGCAGCACTTAATGTTATGGGAGTTTCAGGGACAGAATCCGGAATTCCTTTCTGGGTGCTTTTACTGGGAGGTCTTGGAATGGTAATAGGAATGGCCACCTGGGGCTATAAAGTAGTTCTAACAATTGGCTCAAAGATTACGCAACTTACTCCTACACGTGGTTTTTCTGCCCAGTTCGCAACAGCGACAGTGGTTTTGCTTCACAGTTACAGTTCCCTTCCGATTTCGACTACACATACTCTTGTCGGCTCGGTTATAGGGGTTGGACTTGCAGGCGGGATTGCAGCCGTTGACCTGCGCGTGATCTGGAAAATTATTTCTTCCTGGGTAGCAACAGTTCCTATAGCCGCACTTACATCGGCATTGATCTTTGTAGGATTAAAGGTGATCTTTTTATGAAAGACTACATCCGTTCTGTCCTTGACGTGGTTGCTGAATCTCCCTTTTTGCCTCTGGAAACACACGCAAAAAAGGGAGTGCTGGCAGTTGAAAAGCTGGCTGAAGCAATGGAAGCCTACTGTGCAGGAAACCAGTCCATTCTGGAGGAGAGAACAGATGAGATTGACAAACTGGAACATGAGGCTGATAAACTCAAACAAAAGATAAGAGCAAGCATTCCCTCATCAGTAAGATTGCCCGTGAATAAAAAAGACCTCCTTTCCTTTCTTAAGCAGCAGGACTCTATTGCGGATTATGCTCAGACGGCTGCCTACTGGATGACCCTTCGGTCCTGTAAGGATGTCCCTGAGGAAATCAAAAAAGGCTTTCTGGAACTGATGAACACTTCCCTGAAGACTGCAAGGCTTTACGATGAACTTGCTGGCGCACTTTACAAGCTTCTCGCAACTTCCTTCAGCAAGGAAGAAATCAAAGAAACTATGACCATCATCCCTGAAGTCGAAAGACTGGAACATGATGTGGATGTGCTTGAAACCGCACTCCTGAAAAATATCTTCGAATACGAGGATGTTCTCGGAGGCGCAGGCGTCTGCCACCTTATGGGACTTGTCGAAAGAATAGGAGGCATCGCTGATAAATCCGCAAGCGCTGCTGACCGTCTGAGGACAATGATTCTCAGAAGATAACTTTTTAGTTATCATCTTTTTACAACACATTTTCCTTTTCGGCTATAACATTTACCGTATCCTCTTCAAATTGAGTGGAAATCCCTCAATTTCCATTCAATGAACTTTTTTCTCTGATGAGTTGATCCAGAGGAGCCAGAGATGGTATCTCGAATTTGTTGGCGAATCTATCACATAGAATCTGTCACATAGAATCTGTCATATAGAATCTGTCACATAGAATCTATCACATAGAATCTGTCACATAGAATCTATCACATAGAATCTATCACATATGTACTGATATGTATTTACACCCAGTCTCTTTGCTGTCTGAAAAATCGTCATAAATGTGTCATTTGCCTTTGTTCCTTTCTCTGTTATGGTTTGAAAGCTCACATCTCTTTTTCTGACCTTTGCTCTCGCCGCCAGTTCCACCACATTATTATGCAGCGGAAACTCTGGCAGAACCAGTACCTTTAACAAATGTTCCCTGCTTTCCTTCTCCTTAGCGATTCTTTCATCCAGCTGTTCATATCCTGTTTCTTTTTTACAAGTCTTTCCTCCCCAACCTGTTTATACTATGAAGTTTTTTCCTATCTATACATTATACTTAGTTTTCATCATGAAACTTTAAGGAGATTTAGAATGAGAAGCGATATCATCAAAGAGGGACCTGAACGTGCTCCCAACCGTTCACTTCTGAAAGCGACAGGAGTCACAGATTCCGAGATGAGGAAACCATTCATCGCAGTCGTTAATTCCTGGAACGATATAATTCCTGGCCATATTCATCTGAATAAACTTGCTGAGGCTGTAAAAGCCGGGATCAGGAACGCCGGGGGAGTTCCTTTTGAATTCCATACTATAGGAGTATGTGATGGAATCGCAATGGGACATGAGGGTATGAAATATTCCCTTCCCAGCAGAGAAGTTATTGAGGACACGATAGAGATTATGGTTAAAGCCCATCAGTTTGATGGGATTGTCCTTATTCCCACATGTGACAAGATTGTGCCAGGTCACCTTATGGCAGCAGGCAGGCTTGATATCCCTGCAATTGTCGTAACCGGAGGGCCTATGCTTCCGGGTTATGTTGATGACAAATATACAGACCTGATTTCAGTTTTCGAAGGAGTGGGCGCTTACAGCGCAGGCAAACTCTCAGAACTTGATCTTAAAAGGCTTGAAAATCTTTCCTGCGGAGGAGCCGGGTCATGTGCAGGGATGTTTACCGCAAACACCATGGCCTGTGTGACCGAAGCGCTTGGCCTGAGCCTTCCTGGCTGTGCAACTGCTCACGCAGTAGATGCAAAAAAGGTCCGGATTGCCAAGGAATCAGGTGAGCGTATCGTCGAAATGGTTAAAGAAAACCTGACTCCCAGAAAGCTTGTCACTTTAAAGTCTTTTGAAAACGCAATAATGGTAGACATGGCAGTCGGGGGGAGCACAAATACCACTCTGCACCTTCCTGCCCTTGCCCATGAATTCGGGCTGAATCTCCCTCTTGAAAAATTTGATGAACTGAGCAGGACAACACCCCACCTGATCTCGCTTCGCCCTGGAGGCCCTAATTTCATGCTACACTTTGACAGGGCCGGGGGAGTTCAGGCAGTCATGCAGAGGCTTTCCTCCAAACTTCACCTGGATCAGCTTACAGCAAATGGCAAAACTATCGGGGAAAACCTGAACGAGTTTGAGATTATTAACCCAAAACTCAATAAAGATATAATTGCAACTCTCGACAAGCCTATCCATGCCGAAGGGGGAATTGCAGTCCTTAAAGGCAACCTTGCCCCTGACGGTTCGGTCGTAAAACAGGCAGCCGTTGACCCTAAAATGCGCGTTTATACAGGCCCTGCCAAAGTTTATGACTGTGAAGAAGCTGCTATGGAAAGTATCCTTGCAGGCAATGTAAAACCTGGAGATATTGTAGTTATCCGCTACGAAGGCCCAAAAGGCGGCCCTGGAATGAGGGAAATGCTTGCAGCTACAGCCGCAATCGGAGGCATGGGCCTGCTGGAGTCTGTGGCTCTGATAACTGACGGGCGCTTTTCCGGAGGCACACGCGGACCATGTATAGGACATGTCTCTCCTGAAGCCAGCGAAGGAGGGCCAATTGCTCTGGTAAAAGACGGGGATATGATAGAGATTAATATTCCTGAAAGAGTTCTGAACCTTAAAGTCCCAGAAGAAGAGCTTGCGAAAAGAAAGGCGGCATTCGTACCTCCAAAAAAGGAAGTTACAGGCTACCTTGCAAGGTACCAGCGTTCCGTTCACTCTGCAAATACAGGTGGAATAGTGGACTAAGCTTTTCAAGGTATTTAAAAACTTTATATCGGAAGGGTTCATCCTTCCTCTTTTTTAACCCTCTTCAGCAAATGAAGAATATTTGTTCTTACAAGTAAATAAACCGCCCTGGCTCCGCTCGGCATCTTCACCATAATAGCCGCCTTAACCGCAACCGTTGCGCCTGTTGATCACAAACCGTTGCGCCTGTTGATCACAAACCGTTGCGCCGGTTTATCACGCCGATAGGGGTCGGGGACAAGAGTCTCAAACTCAAACACTTCTCGGGTTTTCGCTCAAGCCTTTTTTGAAAAGGCTTGCGGGCAAGCAGTTTTTTGGAAAGGCTGATTTATTCATGTGATATTTGTGTAATCTGGATAGAATTCTTGAGCAACTCATCAAAAAGCTCACTTCCAAACTGGAGAGCTGAAGGCTCGTAACTTATCAGGCTTTCCCTATCGAAATGCTTCTGGCTTTTCGGGAAAAGGGAAATCATGACAAATCTGTCGGTTGCGGTTAGATTTGCGATCCGGAGTTCTCCAGAGTACAGGAAAAACTTCACGCTCTCGAATGTCAATATATTCTGGAGGTCTTCGAAGTAATCCTTAGAATAGTGCTCAAAAACAGGGCCGGACATGAGAAAGGAAAGCTTGACTCCATCTCTGGCAAGTTCCTTACACATCGAAATAAGCGAGGGGTCAAAATAGGCTATACATTCAAGAATACTACTCGATTTAGAGAGGTTTTCAACGATCTTTGGGTCAAGTTCAAACATCCTGTCCAGATCTGGCTGAATCAGGTCACACTTTCCGAGTTCTCCAAGCCGCCTTCGGAAAGAAGAGGGAATTCCCTGAAAATCTCGTTCAGCCCAGTAATCAAAATTGTCCTCAAAGACATCAATTATGCTGACAAGAGGCTGCATCTTTTCAACAAGGACTTTTCCTATAAGTGAAAGGCTGTAGATTTTGTCTTCCTGAACGACCAGGGATTTTTCTTTTAATTTTTTTATTTGAGGCAAAATGGCAGTGGACGTTACCTCAAGGGCTTCCTTGATCTCATCTATGTTTTTCGGACCGCCTTTCAGAAAGAGCAATAACTGCTTTCGCTTGTCGGAAAGAAAAATCAACTCTAGAAGTTCGAATTGCAACCCTTTTCAGTCTCCTATTGAATTATATATAGCTAAATAGATTAAAGCTGTCAAAGATATATAAGTTACTACTGTTTTCAACTTTTTAAGTGGACGACTTTATTAAAATTATATATTTGTTGGGCGGATTGGTCAAATAGACTGAACTTAAAAATTAGTAGATGAAATTGGGATTGAGATAAGAATGGCTCATTATCCAGCACATACCTTGAAATACAGCCCAATAGAGCGCAGGTTATTCTGTTATGTCACAAATGCCTGTAAAGAGTGCCGTTTTCAGCAGCATTGATGTGGTCAAAAGCCTTGTTGATAAGACTTCTATATCAACAGGACTTAAAAGTGTTTTCGACTATCAAGGACAAAATATGTGAAACGGGAAGAAAAGTAAGTGGGACCTTCAAGGAAAACATGAAAATTGTATTTAATGATTATTTGGGGAAGTGGAATTATAAAGCAATTCCCAATGTGAAAACATGAAGTATTGGCATGAAAGTATCTCTAATTTCGCACTCCTAGCCCTCGTTCAAAATTTCTGATTATATTGGACACCAACATCACATTTTTGTCCTGTTAAATTTGGGTCAGTGTCAGGAATATGAACTTGAGAATTCTATGCCTTCATGTAATGTCAGGTTCCTCTTTCTTTACAATAATGAAGATTTCACTAATTATTTCATTCGAATACCCCGCTAGCTTACTGTGGGGTGCGCCAGATCAACTTTGATTTGAAAATTTGCAGTGATTATCTCAACTGAAGCTTAGGAAAATGTCTTCTGGAAGTCCTCACTGAAGGCAAAAGGCCAAAGAGTTTGAAGGCCAAAGAGTTTGAGAAATTTCAAAAAGATACGTTTGAGCAATCAGGAAAATTTTCAGAAAAAACGATAGCAGAAAAACATTCTGAAAATTGATAGGACATATGAGGAAGTCGGATAAAAATAATATTAATTCCATTCTACTGGTTGAAAAAGCCGGCTTGACGGCTGCAAGAAAAAGGTTACTGAAAGGAATTAATAGTAGTGCCCTTATAATCAGATTTACCGAACCGAGGAGAAGATAATGCCTACAAAAGAAGAGATAGAGAGCCAGATTATGGACCTCTGGGACGAGATCTTTGATCTTGACGACAAAAGTCAGGAAGAATTAGAGGCTAAGTATGCAGAATGGCGGGAAGTAGAACCGCGACTTGATGAAGGGGTAGATGAACTCGTAATACATATAGAGTCAATGAAAGGAATCAGTGACCAAAGCCTGATTATCTACAAAGAGGTTAAAGAAATCAAAGTCAGGTACAAGCAGCAGAAGGATGAGATACAGGCAAAAATAGATGCGCTGAATAAAGCAAAAGAAAAGATGTAAAGATGTCACTGGCTGCCTTTCTATGCAAAGACCGAAAATTAAGATACCTTCAATACATTTTATAATTCTTTTGTTCTTGTTTTTTCATTCAAGGCTGCCACTGGCAAGTTCTTCAGAAATAAATTTTTAAGAAGTATCTTTTTTTTAGCCAGGCTTTTCAAGCCGTCATCAGCAAGATAAACATTTTATAGCAATGCGGAAATTTCTTAATTATGGTAGAAACGTACAGGTTTTCAGCCGTAGTTCATAAAGAAGGAAAATGGTATGTTTCATGGTGCCCCGAACTTGATATTGCAAGCCAGGGAGAAACAATTGAAGAAGCCATTGAGAACTTAAAAGAAGCAATCGAACTCTATCTCGAAGACGAAGACGCTCAGATCCCCGCAGCTGGCCAGGTTTTTACCACAACGGTGGAGGTATCTTCCCATGCCAAAACTTCCCACCCCGTCAGCTCGTGAAGTTATCAGGGCACTCAGCAGCCAGGGGTTTCAGATAGTATCGCAGAAAGGAAGTCACATCAAAATGAAAAAAATAACTCCGAGTGAAACACGCATTGTTATCGTCCCCGACCATCCGGAAATTCCGGCAGGAACCTTAAAATCAATTATCCGGCAAGCAGGAATGACAGATGAAGAATTTATCCGGCTTCTGTAATTCTTTCGTATGTCCAGAACTCTTTAGAGACTCTATTTTTTAACTTTGTCTCTTCTACCTTTTTGCTGGGAAGAGGCACTATTTTATCCATTCAAAACTCAACTTTGACCTTCTGTATCCCGACAAAATCAAGATGTTCCTTTTCTCCCTCTTCGGCTTCAACCTCAAGGTACAGCTCAATTGCTTCTTTTATTCTTCTGTTTAATTCGTCAAGACTCTCTGCCTGTGTATGACATCCTGGAAGTTCAGGCACAGAAGCTACATAGACTCCATCTTCGTCCTTTTCAATAACTACAGTAAATTCTCTCATTGACTGGCCTCGTCTTTCAGATATAAATCATATTCCAATGATTTTATTTATAGCTGTGTTAACTTTCTCGTTTACTCTTTGCAGGTCTGTTTTCAGGAAGAGGATTATATGGAAAAGCTGATTTCAAAGAAGTCTTCAGATCTATTTCTGTAAAAATATATTTCCCGCGCCTACTGCTCCCCTCTTCCACGCCTATGGTTTTTTAGTTTTTGATCCTTCACCAAATCGATCTGCGACAGAATCTCTAGTGTCGAGTCAATCATCAAGGATTCAATAATTCCGAATAATTGCAATCGATTTTATACGACATTTTGTTGTTGACTCAACACTAGATCATGAAATTCTCAAACCGGACCACTGAATGCAAAATTTCTGATAGCGACCGGGAATTCCTAAGATACTTGTTAAAAGCTTAAGGAGGGGGTTCTGGAATTTACTGGGAATATCTGTTGGGGAACTATTTACAGAGAGGTTAAAGAAATCAAAATCAGGTACAAACAGCAGAAGGATAAGATACAGGCAAAAATAGATGCGCTGAATAAAGCAAAAGAAAAGATATAAAGATGTCACGGTTTGATTTTTCAGGGTAAAGGCTGGAAGTCTGCCGTTTATCTACAACGCTAAAATCATCAGAGGCAGAGTATATTAAATATCAAAATTACCAATTATTCTTTATGCGGTTTACAATCAAACTTGAAGAATCTGAGGACGGAGGCTATACTGCCCAGTGCCTCGAAATTCCTGCTGCTATTAGCGAAGGAGATACTAAAGAAGAGGCACTTGAAAACATTAAGGAAGCTATTCAGCTTGTCTTGGAAGTAACAAGAGAGCAAGCTCAGGTACTGGGAGAAATCGCTACTGTGGAGGTTTCAGTTGGCTAAATTGCCTTCGACTTCCGGAAAAAAGGTTATAAAAGCTCTCGGAAAATTGGGTTTTGTCGTTGTAAGGCAGAAAGGAAGCCACGTAATTTTGCAAAGAGAATCAAACCTGGTCACCGTACCACTTCACGACCCTATTAAAAAATCTACATTAAACGCAATCCTGAAACAGGCTGATGTTTCACTTGAGGAGTTGCTTGAGCACCTTTAATTTTAAGTAACTTTTTTGAACAGCTTAATTTTGTGCAAGATTTGATTGACTGAAACGGGGATTTTCGATTGCCTTCAGATGGGACAACGCAGAGTATATTTCAAATAGACTACCTAATTATTTCTGTAAAAATATATTTCCCGCGCGTACTGTTCCCATCTTCCCCACCTACCGTTTTTTAGTTTTTGATCCTTCCCAAACCGATCCGCGACAGAATCTCTAGATCGTGAAATTCTCAAACCGGACCCCTGAATGCAAAATTTTTGATAGCGACCGGGAATTCCTGAGATACTTGTTAAAAGCGTCCGGAAGTGGTTTTGGAATTTACTGAAAGTCTCTCTTGAGGAACTGGGTGATGTGAAGGAGGTCATTTGAACTTTCCGGAATCAGGGAGTTTGAGAATGTTCTAAGGATGCAGGAAAGGAAGAAGGAGGAGAGGGGAAGATTTGGCGGGATTTTCTTACTTTGGTTTTAGATGGGGATTGTGTTTTGATTGAAATGGAAAAACTGGCTTCTTTACTTTATTTCCTCCAAGAATTTCGAAATTTCTTCAGGAGAAGGTAATTTTCCTTTGAGTTTTTCTGGCAGGGTAGAAACGATTCTGTACTCAGCAACTCCAATCGGCTTGTTTGATTCGCGAAGAGCATATTCTACAATGGTTTTGTTTCTGGATTTGCAGAGGATGATGCCAATAGAGGGATTTTCGTGGGGTTGCTTTACAAAATCGTCCAAGAGGGCCAGATAAAACTGCATTTTTCCTATGTATTCTGGGAAGAATTTGCCAATTTTAAGTTCTACTGCGATGAGACAATTTATAGCCCGGTGGAAGAGAAGAAGATCGATGAAGTATTCTTCATCTTCTACCTGAATGCGGTACTGACTGCCTATAAAGGCGAACATTCCTCCCATTTCACGAAGGAAAACTTCCAGTTTTAAGAGAATTTCCTTCTCCAATTCCTTTTCTGAGTGTTTTTCCTCAAGTTCGAGGAAATCGAATATATATTCGTCCTTGATTGCTAATTTTGCCTGAGATTGAATTTCTGCTGGAAGGGTTGTTTTAAAATTCGTCTGGTTGAGCAGAGTCTTTTTGTATGTATCGTTTTCGATCTGAACTATCAGAACGTTTTTTGTCCACCCGAATTTTCGGGTTGTACGTAGATAAAACTCGCGTTCAAGGTCATCTTTACATTTTTCCATAATCACTATATTATGAGTCCACCCAATTTCTCGCACCAATGGTGCGAGTTTTTGATTATCAGTATATGTGAGATAAAACATCCTCATGCGCCAGATATTTGAAGCAGAGAAACCCCTTACCCCCGGAAACTCCTCTTTTAGGTCTTTTGAAAGCTGGTCGACAACGGACTTGCCCCATGTCTCACTTTTTTGCCTTTCAACAATCAACTTTCCAATATCCCAGTAAACTGAGATCAATTCCCTGTTTACAGCTTTTAAAGCCTCGTACTGACCTTTAAGGATTCGATTTTTGATTTCCCCGAACAGTGTCTTATATTCAGAAGTTCCAATATCTTTCATATAATCACCCCCTGAAAAAATTACATAAATGAGTTCTATCTTTCTCTTTTATTTACATTTCGACCCCCTTTTAATTTTTCCACCGAATTTTCGTAGACTTTGTAGTATTTGCCCCTTTTTGGATTCTAATTGGTTGAAAATATTCATTAGTTCATCTTCCCTCTATTGAATTCAACCCAAAATTCCATAGCTTCAGCTATGGAATTTGATTTTTATGTTCTACGTGCTTTACAACTAAGGGGATTATCCTGTTTCTGAGTGAAGTCCCAACAGCTCTAACAACTTGCACAGATGATCTGCTTTCCCAGACTTTGAATAAATAATATGTTCATCCCCTACAGTGACAACACTATGCAGTGAAAATAACCTTAACAATTTATCCGCAGTAGGATTCACTAAAGGTCTTCCAGCAAAATCAATTAGTGATGGCTCATTTTCATTTTTAAGGTTCATTCTGGTGATAACCCTCATCAATACCCTTATGAGCAGTGAAACATGAAGCAACATCATCAACGCATCAATACGCTCAGGTTTTTCTAGGAAAATGGTAGATACCATAGTAGGTTTTTTCAATTCTTCAAAATTGGCTTCGATAACTCTTTGTTTTTTGTAATCCTGAAGTATCTGCTTATTGTTTTTTTCATCTGCTGGAATGTTGGTAATTAAAACAAAGGATTCTTTGTCCTGTTTGTACTCTTCCACACGCTTCTCATTTTCGGTCAATTTATCCAGCTTGACTACAAATTTTTCAATAATAGTAGGAGGCTTTTGATCTTTAGAAGGTCTTCCTCTCGACCTTTTTTCTGTGACTATTTTTTCAACACTGAGTTTAATGTCAAGCAATGAGTTTTTATGCTTCTTAAGGAACGCACCAATTTCTTTTTCTGCGTCTGGTTCACAGGAAAATGGTTCCTTAAACGACTTCTTTACGTCATCCACAATCGCTTGTTTCTCTTTTTCAATACTCTTTTTTACTTTGCTTTCCGCATCATCACCCTTGATCACAACCAATCGAAGCTTATTTTTATAGATAGTTTTCACAAAACCTTGAGCATCATATCTTGCAGCTCGTTTTGATTTTTCATCTTCACAACAAATTCCAAGATATTCCCAATCATTCAGCAAATAAGCTTTTTTTATCGCTTTTTCAGCAATTTTAGAGTTAAAATTGGAAGGACAGTGAGATATAAATCTTATTGGATCTTTATCTCCGTATATAATCTCTATATTCTTTTTGTTAACCAGTTTTGAATCTGCTATAAATGTATAGCCACCACAACTATCACCAAAAAGTCCCTGCAAATATTGTATTGCACTCTTAAACCAGGTACTATCTGCAGTATTTCCATCCAGTGTTTGTTCATATACTGGAATCCCATATTCATCTACAAGCATTCCAGTCATAATTTGCTTCATTTCAGGGTGCTTGTCTTTACTGTGTCCATGAGTTACATTCAACCCTTCATAACCTTCCTGTTCACAGACCTTACATTCTCCGTAAAATACATGGGATGTTGTGTCTGCATGAAGTATATGGCTAACAGGGATTTTGAAATTCACATAAGAATTGGCTGCTATTCTGCTAAATAATCCAGTACTACCTGCCTCAGCAATCCGATCCAGTAATTTCGCAAGATGATCATCATTGAAATCAGTACGTAGATAATTCCCACCAAAAAGAAGCTTCAAGTCAAGACCTTCAAGTGCTTCTTCAATGCGGTAAAGAGGACATCTTTTATCATTTCTTAAAAAGGGAGTTAAAATGATACTTCTTGCAAGTGTTGCAGGAGAAACTGACCACTGATCTTTATCCCATCTAACATTATCATTGATGATCTCGTCAAAGCCGAGTATGTCAAGAAACTCGCGGCAAACGATTAAAACGAAAGGTGTTTCCGTTTTTTGGGAGAAAGTTTTGGCATTTAAAAGGTGGGATATTTTTTTAAAATTCTTAGTACCTTTTGCAGAAGGAGAAAGCTTTTTGGTTTTTGCTTTTTGATCCGTTTTTTTCATGTAAGATATTATTTGAAAGATATTATTGAAAAAAACTTTGACAAAAAATCCATTTGATGTCGTAATCAATATGATAAAAAAATAAATTATGTTTAATTTTTAAGGGGGGGTCGAAATGTAAACTTTTACAGGCGCATTCAGTCGTATCTGCCTTTACGCATAATTTCCATTTGTTTTGTAGCAAATTTCTCGCACCAATGGCGCGAGATTTTAAAAGTTTACATTTTCAGTTTCTTTACGTCTCATTTAAATTTACTCAGGTAAATTATTTGTGACTAAAATCCACGTTCAGGAATTTCTTGACTGAGTTTGAGGTCTGTGAATTAGAGGTAAATTAATTATTAATGTTCACGCTGGCTCACAATCGAATAAAAGTCAAAACGGTCTGGATATTTCTGTAAAAATATATTTCTCGCACGTACGGCTCCCTCTCTCCCCACCTACCGTTTTTTCCAAAATCATGGAATTCTCAAACCGGACCCCTGAATGAAAAATTTTTGATAGCGACCGGGAATTCAGAAGATACTTGTTAAAAGCTTAAGGAGGGGGTTCTGAAATTTACTGGAAATATCTGTTGGGGAACTGGTTGATGTGGAGGAGGTCATTTGAACTTGCCGGGATCGGGGAGTTTGAGAATGTTCTAAGGGTGCAGGAGAAGAAATAAGAGGAAAAATGGGAGAGTTGAGGGAGGGTTTTGCTTACTGAGGTTTTTATGCAGGAGGTGAGGAGTGAAGGTCTGCGGAAAGTATTTTATATATTTATAAGTAGTTGAAATTGTGGAATTATTATTTCATATGATTACAGTAGAAGACTCTAGTTCTTTCAGATCAAATTTTTCAAGTGTATTGGTGCGATTTTTTTCAGACACATCATAGTTTGTGATCAAAAGCTCGCTCCCTCTTTTTAATTTTTCTTTTTTTACATTAGTCATTCCATATGCTAAATTCCAAGGAGTTATATGTGCAAAACTAAAAAGGTCTCTTATTTCAGGCGAATCATCACAAGTTAAAAGCCACTTATGTTTGCATTTTTTTACATCTTCAGCAAATTTTTGATGGTCAAAGCTGGTGTGCAAATTGCCATTTATCCCGTACAATTTTGAATTTTTTGACGTTAAATATGGAGGGTCTAAGAAAATAAAGACATTATCACCGGGTTTATTTAATAAATAAGTATAATCATTGTTTGTAATCTTTACGCCATTTAACAGATTTGATAATGGTACTAGTTTGTCAATCATTGAAGATGTAAATCTTTTGTCATACGATTCTTGAGAGTAACCTCCTGAATCAATAAGTCCCGAGAATGTGATCCTATTCAAAATGAAGAATCTAATTGCCCTCTCAAATTCACTCCATTCACAAGTTTTATTTCTATAATATTTGAAAAGATCTTTACCTGAGTTGAACTGATTTTTCATTGAAATTACAGCGTCTTTAAATATTTCCCCATCTTCTTGTAAAAACTTCCAGAAATAGTACAAGTCAGAATTTATGTCGTTTATTGAGAAATTAGTGCAATCCGGCATTTTTTGTTTGATTGCAATAAATACCGATCCGCCGCCCACAAAAGGTTCTCTAAAATTCTTAAAGTGCGGAGGTACAAAATCCAAAATTGTTTTTAAAGCTTTAGATTTTCCTCCTGGATACCTTAAAACAGAACTCACTCTAGAACGCATACTCATCTTCGTCTTCATCTTCATTTCTTTTTTTTTGCTTTATCGAGTTCTTCCCATAATGCACTATTTTCTGCTATCTTGAATAAGGAATTACTTATTGCGTTTTGATAACAAATATCAGCAAATATGAAATTGGTTAATTCTTCTAAACTGTATACATAGTTTTTATGGGTATATAATATATTATTGCAAAAAGAATCAATCTTAGTTTGATCCTCAAAAGAGAGGTTTCCACCGAATACTTTCCATAATAAATAACTAAGTTTCTCTTCAGAAATCATTCCTTTTTCTTCATCATAAATATCTAACCAACTTTTCCCTTCTTTTTCATTAAATTTGTATATTCTTCTTGTATTTTGGGGAAGATTAACTAATCTGGCAAAAACTGAATTAACAGGGCTTTCTCTGGTCTCGTCAGGAATACTGTACTTAAAGCCTTCTATTGAGTTATTTAAGAACTCTATTGTCTTTAAAATAATTTCATGAATATTTTGAATGGCTTTTTTTCCATTTTTTCTATTAAGAGGTGTTTTTTCATGAAAAGATCGAAGGGCAATCAGAGAGAGAATAACAACTTTTTCCTTGTCGGTCAACTTTTCTCCCCAGCTTATATCATATTTATATTCATCTATATCATCCATCAACTTTGTTAAACTTATTTTATCTAAGCGCCTTTCTACTTCCCAAACACCCTTCGCAGTCATGACATATTTAGACAAATCATTTCCACATCGAATGAATCCTCTTTCTATTAATTCATTAATAATTTGAGGATCTGCATTTTCGGAAAAAACTGCAGAGTTATCCAAGTTCTGCATTACATTATTTTTTCGTTCTCTTAATAGGGTCAAAAAAATAGAATCTTTATGTACTTTGGCCGTGCTGGATATCTTTTTTGACAGCTCATCATAAAAACTCTCTTTCAAAACCAACAAGCATTCTTCTGACATTATTGCACCATCAACAGAGCTCTTCAATCGTTAAATCATTATCGACAGCTTTTGCAAAAACTGCCATTAATATTTTATTCTGTTTGATTTGTTTTGCAAGAATATTTTGGATAGGCTTAAGAGAATTAGAGTCCATAGTTGCACCTTCATCAAAAATAACAATCATTCTCCTTTTATCATCTTCTGGCCTATTTAGTATTGCTTGAATATACATACTCATTGATTGACCAGTACTGATGTCTTTCATATCAATTTCCCTGCCATCTTCAAGCAATATCGATTTATTTAAAAAATCGATTTTAGTTGGTTTCAGGAACTCGTCAATATAAGGAAATTCTGGTATTTTATTTGCAAAATAATGTGAAATCGCTTCATTATATTGCTTTTCAATCTCTGAGTTTAGTTTATCTCCTTTGGATATCTTATTGATAATTTCATCATACTTAGCAAAATTTTTGTCAAGCGTATCAATCAACTTACTTAGACGATCAATCTTTGTAGCGTGTGAATGATATTTGTGAGGCTCTTTGCTTTCTAATGTTTTTAATTTATCCTGCGTTTGTACCTTTATATTTAGGATCTCATTTTGTTTTCTTTTGTGCTCTTCTAATTTTTTTCCCCTGTTTTGGATTTCTATTATAAAAGATTCTTCACCTTGCATGAAAACATTACTATACTTTGGATACTGAGCAAGGATTTGTTCTCTTTTATTAATTATTTCTCCTGGGTCCGAATTTTCATCGATAACCATATTATTTTTCTTTGCTAAGTTTTTGTAGTAATCTATTTTTTCGATTATAGGCTGAAGCTCTTGATTTATCCCAGCAATGTTATTATCTATTTTTTCATCATCATTTTTAAGTAATGACCTATCTCTTTTGTCAGACAGCATTCTTAGACTTTCTAAATCCTGTTGTAAATTTTCAATTTCCGATTCAGTTTCAGATATTATCTCCAGACAAGTATGCAAATCATCATAAATATATTTAAAAGTCTTGTTATTATCATATTCCTTTTCAAGTAGTTGTATAAACTCGTCTATACTTTTATCAAAACCGGGAATTGAGATTTCTATAGACCTGTATTGCTTAAATACATTTATGAGTTCCTGATAAAATGAGCCCTTCTTCCCAGATTCCCGGATATTTTTTTCTCCAAGATAATTATTTATTTTTTTCTTAAAGAATAGAAACTCAGAACATATTTTTGAGTTTACTGTATATGTTTTTATACATTCTTCCCACTTGATAGCTTTTATCTTGTCTGTATGCAGTTTCACTTCGTCCAAACCACGATTGATAAAAAGCTGTTCTAAAGTGCAACTTAAGTTATAAACTGATTTTTTTATTTTATTTATATTTGATACAATTTTTTCTTTTTTATTTTCATATTGCGTATTGAATCGTTTTACATTAGTACGATTTTTAGATTTATTTTTGTTTTCTATATCAATAGCCTGCATTAAATATAGTGAGTTTTGAATATACTTCTCAAATTCTCTCAGCGACAAATAAAGTTCCAAAATACCGATTTCTTCTTGAAGCTCTTCAGTTGCATCATTTATTTTTGTTTCTTTATCAGTATACTCAGATAGAATAAATTTCAATCTTTCAATTTCTTGATCATTTCTTGAATGCGCAATTTCTGATTTCACTTCCCCAAGATAATTTCTAAAATTAGATATTTTGTAATGATATCTATTTTGTTCGTTCTTAACTTCACTTAATATTTCTGTAATATGATTCAGAGGATCTTCAGGAATATCATATACTAAAAAATATTTCTCTTTGAATGTTTGCAAAGGGATATACGTTTCTTTGTCGTCGATTATTTCTTTAATTGTGATGTCTTTTGAAACAGGATCTTCTTTAGATGAGATTAGTTTGATTTTACCGTCTTTGCTTGTGAGAACTAGATTAAAAGTATAATCTTGATTTTGACGTGAAGCCATATATTGTATATCTGATCGAAGAGATTTAGAAATCCGACAATCTGAATCTTCAAGTCTGTCTCCATAAAGTGCAAGAGCAATGATATTTAAGAATGTGCTTTTTCCTCTTGCATTAGGGGCTTTTATATAAACGGCGTTGCCATTTATTTTTCTTAGCTTCGGATCTGTATTAAATATACGCTGATGATTCTCCCCTTCTTTTCGTAAAATCTCGTACTCTACTTCTAGCACACTACTCCTCCATCACATCTAGTAATTTTTCAAGTAGCTCCTCCTCAAAATATCCCTCTGAAATTAATTGCAACACTTTGACTTGTTTGTCGTCATCTATAAGCTTAGATAAAAGCGAAAGTATCGATACATCTGTATCCATTTAACTCCCTCTCTTTATTACACCAGCAAAAGCCAATGGAAACTTTAACATTTTTAATTGCGACATCTCATGGATATTTGCAACAGCAAAACCTTTTTCCAAATTTTGGATTTCACTATCAGAGATATTAATTCCGTGAGTTCTAGCAATTCCTGAATCGGATTTAAAGAAAATTTTAGTATTGATAACGTTAGAAAGCCCTCTTGGAATATCGCTAGGATTTTGTGAAGAGAAAATTACACCAATTTCTTGACTCCTACCTTGGCGGCAAATGGTATCTAAATCCCCAAGTGCTTCTTTAGAACTCTCGGTATTATAAAATTGGTGAACTTCATCTATTATTATAAGAATAGGAACATTACTTCGGTTAGAACTTTTTAAATCAACAATCTGATGAAGTAAATGTCTTAGTAATACAGAGCCAAATGTTTTTGATTTTTCATCTTCTAAATCAATTACAGACATCATCCCATGCTGGAGTATATCTTTTCCACTCAATTTGTAAGCTTGCGAATCGTCAAAATAAGCTCTTGCGATATTTAAATTTCTCAAAATATTAGATGCTGTTCCTGGAGCAAGAGGTGCAATCCCAAAATCTCCTCTAGCAAACCTTATTGGAAAACGATTTCTTTCATCTTCTCTTTGGTTAATTTCAGTGAACCAATTAACAAAGTTATTAAAAGTTATTTCATTTGCTTCGTTTGTTTCATATCTTTCCTCACGCCAATATCTGAAAATATCAGGTAGATATTGTGCTGCAATATCACTAATGGATTGAAGTATTCCGTTGAGAGCTTCAGGTTCTATTGTACGCACATCTAAGGAAATTGATTGTGTTATAGTTGGTGTTACCCCTCGAGTTGGTTTGATAGTAGTTGTCGCAGGATAATATACTTTGAAATTATCGACTTTGCGTTCTTTTTCCCCAATAAATTTCCACTCCTTTCTAATATCCTCGTTCAAGTGGTTTGAAGGCTTATCCATTTTCAAAAAGTCAACATCTTTCACATTTATTGCAAGGACTGCTCCTCCCTTGTCAACGAAATGTTGTGCAAGATATTTAGTAGCTACTGTTTTTCCGCTTCCTGTTTTACCACATACCAAAGTCTGGTAGAAAAATAAATCACTTGGAAGATAAGTGTACAAAAAATTGTTGTTATCATCTACTAGAACTTGATTTTTGTTGCCGTGTACTGTTGCAAGAAAAACCTTTGGACCTCTTTTTGTGTTTTCATCCAACTTATTATGTCCCATAGCGATGTCAATCTCATCCTGATTTGAACGCCTTGCTACTGAAAGGATATCAACAACATTTACTTTACCGTCAGTTCTCTCGTTGAGATCTTTAATAACACGTGCAGATATTATATTTTGCCATTTTAAATCAGCTTTTATTTTTCCTAAATCCATGTCCACAGTCATTGGTGAAGGACTATATGGATACTCTTGACTGCTTTCCTCAACTTGTAAAACAAAAAGAGGTTTATTTTCATTATCAGTGTCAATTATAGTTAAATAAGAACCTTTTGGAAGAAGGCCAGATGTCCCTCTTTTGGAAACAAGTTTATATCTATTATCCCTGTCAGGAGCTACCACAATCCATGTCATTTTCTCACCTAAATCCTCTCGCTTGATTCATAGTCGGTTGAAATGTGGATTCCAACATAATTTTGTTCAAATTATACATTTTCTTGTTTTCACGTGCAAACTTTTCAGCAATTACAATTGGTCTTATTTGAGAGTTTTTGGTTTCACCTTGAATTAAATAGAAATAAAATATGACATCCATTAACTGGGTTACTAATTCCTTGTGTATATAGTAGGTTGTAGGATGAAATTCGATTCTTTGGGGTGATGCCTGAAAAGGTTTTATGTAACAGAATACTTTGGAGTTTTCAGGGACCACTTGATCGGTATACCTAAAAAAATTAGTTCTTTGGCCTATACCTAAATAGTTATGTGCCCAATGCATATCTGAATTAAACTTTCCATTCAATTCCAGGGTATTGTCAGTAACGAGATTACTCGAGCTATTTTTTACAACAAATATTGGAATGATGTGTTTTCGCAATAATTCCGCATTCAACTTAATATTGAATCCAGTCATTTGTTTTCCAACGAAAGGACCGTCGATGAAAAGGATACAGTTCTCTGGTACGTTCGATAAGATAAACTTATTTCTATCGCTTGCGTAATCTCGTTTAAATACAACTTCTATCTTGTCTTCATTATCCATAGATTCGACATCAGCTGTTTGAACAACATTAGCATCTTTTAAATCACTATTTTTTTCTAATAGAAGCTTTGAACGAGTGTAAAAGTTAAAAGATAAACATGTGGATGCTAAGTAATCGTCGTCATCTATCATTATGAGAGAGTGACATGTTAGGTATCCAGTACCCTCTAAAACTTGAAATACATCAAAAGACTCATCGTAACCTAAAAACATATACTGATTAATAAGATTCTTTCCTTTCAAAGCATCTAAAGCAATATTGTTAAATTCCTCTTCTAGAGTTAGTTTTCCCGAACTAGAGTGGTAGTCATCTTTTACGATGTTTGGAGAAATAGGTATTTGTGGCAAATCAATATCTCTTTTTATGGACTCCACTTTTTCTTTGAATTGAGGATGAAGAAAAAAGTTGTTTGAAAAATGTATCTTCTCCATTTTATCCTCCAAAAATACTTAAAAATAATCACTTGTTTATAGAAATAAGTATGTTATCCTAAATATGTCTTGCGAAAAATCTTGTATTTTCCGAATTAATTGTGTTATTTACAATATGTAAAGTCATATATTTCAATAGGTAATTTCGGAAGATCCAATAGATAACCATGAAAGTTTTGGAGGCTATGGAGAAAGCAGCGAAGCTATAACTGGAATAACAGACCACCGATAAAATAATTTAGAAGAAGCCGCTTTTTCTTTTTATAAAGAATTCCTTTTATCTTTAATGATTTCCTTATTTTCCCACAGAACCACGTGCAGTACTAAGGAATGATTTAAGTATAATACCAAGGTATTTGTTGCCAAGAATCATTATTGAGATAATGAAAGTATGGATCAATTTCTGAACTGCAAATTTGAAGTTATATTTTTATCATTCCTAAACTCAACTCTCAATATTTTTTCAAGTATTTGATAATAATACTATTATACCCCGCAGGCAAAATAAACACTTTATGAAACTCACCGTCCTTGTTGATAATAACACCCTTATTGACAGGTATTTCTTTGCCGAGCCCGGTTTGTCTTTTCTGCTGGAGGATTCAGGCATACGAGTTCTTTTTGATACCGGGTATTCGGATATCTTCCTTACAAATGCCCGGAAAATGGGGCTTTCACTTCTGGACCTTGATTATCTGGTCCTATCCCACGGGCACCTGGACCACACCTGGGGACTCGAACATCTGGTACGTTTATTCACAGAAGCAGGGATAGAAAGGCTTCCCAGCAGACCTCCGGTTCTCATTGCCCATCCCCTGGCCTTCGAAAGCAAAAAAACTGAAGAGATAGGGGAAATCGGAAGTCTGTTCACTCCCAAAAAGCTTTCAGAACACTTCAGGCTACAGCTCTCAAGTACTCCCCTCTGGCTGAGCGAGAAGCTCGTTTTCCTTGAGGAAATCCCCAGGAAATTCACTTTTGAGGCAGAGACAGCTGTCGGATATGTGCAGGACAGCGAGGGGAACAAAATTCCAGACCTCCTTCCGGATGACACGGCACTCGTATACAGGGCAGAAGCAGGGCTCGTAATCATCACGGGCTGTTCCCACTCCGGGATCTGCAATATTACCGAATATGCAAAAGAAGTCTGTGGAGACAGCAGGGTCCTTGATATAGTAGGTGGCTTTCATCTTCTGGAACCCTCAGAAGAACGGATGCGTGGGACCCTTGAATACCTTAAAAAACTTGATCCCGGCTGCGTGCATGCCTGCCACTGTACGGACTTAAACTCAAAAATCGAGCTTTCAAAGGTTTGCAGGCTTAAAGAAGTTGGAGTTGGCCTGCAGATTGAGTATTTTTAACGATTTATTAATTCTCTTCTTCTTTTCTCTTTTTTACTTTGCTTTCAATCAACTTTTCGGATAAGGTCAAGAATAAAAAGTAAACGCGATATCAATCAACAATTTCTTCAAAACTCAACTCCCCGGCAGCTAAAGGATGCAGGAGAAGTTTGGACTCATGGAACTTTTTTATAACTATGTCAATTTTTCTTGAAACTTCCGGAGTGTAGTATGCTTCTATGCAGAGTAGAGAATCATTGCATTTCTTGAGACCATAGGGAGAAAAACATATTCAATTATTTCTTTAACTCGTTAACTAACATTTTAATTCTGCTTTCAAGCACTGGAACATCACTTACTATGGTATCCCATACAAGGCTATAATCCACATTAAAATAGGCGTGTATTATTCTATCTCGCATACCTGATATATTTCTCCAATCTATATCAGGAGCTAAAGCCCTTATATCTGCAGGAACAGCTTTTGCAGCTTCACCTATTATCTCTAACTGGCGGACAACTGCGCTTTTTGTTTTCTCATCATTCAGAAAAGTTTCTCTGCCCATTCCCTCAGTGAAATCTTGTATAGCTACAGCAGCGGACATTATCTCGGAAAGATAAAGGAGAGGGGATCTCATACCGGTACCAGCTCTTTTAACACGTCATCTTTCATCATCGGGTGGAGAGCTCTCTCTGAAACAACATCAACTGGAACTCCAAATAAGTCCTCAAGATAATATCCAAGTCCCACAAGGTGTAAGAGGGTAGCTCCTTCTCCAAACCTCACAAGGACATCAATATCACTTTCTTTTTTTTCTTCGCCACGTGCGTACGAACCGAAAACTCCCAGGACTTCAGCTTTGAACTCTTCTTTTATTTCGTCCTTTTTTTCTAAGATAAGGAGCCGGATCTGGTTAACATCCATATATGTTCCTCTGTATCCCACAATGTTTGTTTCTACCCACTTTTACGTTAATCTACGTTTGAGTGATCTTTCCGCGTATAAAGTACTGTGTCCTTTGCATAATATATAATCTGCTGTATTACAAATTTGTACTTCTTTTTCCGCTTCCATTTTTCGGAAAGACCGGTCACTACATGACCGTAAACGTAGCCGGGGTCAAGTTTTTGGTTAATTCATTCCAGTCGCGAGGTTAAAGTTTCATCTCCAGAAATCGGATAATAGACATATTGCCCTATTCGATATGCCCTATTCTGCGTCTGAACTTAAGGTATATACTATCAAAGTATAATTATAATGCATTAATAATTGATCTTCTCATCCGAGTTATAAATATTCGCTATAGAATAAGCATTTATATCAGAAAAAGAATTTTAGACTCTGTTTACGTCATTACCTCTATTCACAATACCTTATTCCATACCAGATAAAAGAGGCTCAAACTTTGAAATTACAGTTCAATCTTAAAGCTTACTTTAAAACAAGTGCAGACCCTACTCCTGCAAAGGATGTTATAGCTGCGCTTTTTGAAGAGGCAAACGGTACCCTTCTCACCCGAGGGGCGCCTGAAGGACAGGGAGCAAAGGTTACGGAATGGAAGCTCGGGGAGGACAGGATCGAGCTTTCGCTCCAGTCCGGCGGGTATGTTAGAGTGCACGATGCAATTTTCCGGCTGAGGAAACAGCTCTCTGAGGCACTAGGTAAGAAATTCAAGATAGGGATTCGTGGAATTGAGGTTGAGTCTTTCATCATTAGGATGCCGGCTGACCATGAGCTCCGGATGCTCAAAGTGCCTTATATCAAAAGTATGGAAAACATTGAAGGCGGGATTGAGCTCGAGCTTGAGGTCGGAGAAGCTGAGATGAAGAACCGAGTGCCGGACAGGATTCTCACTCTTCTTGAAGAGAAAATCGAGGCTGCCCAGTACGGGGCAAAGGCCGAGCACTGGAATCTGCTCTGGCAGAGAGAGCCAATGGAGCATCCCTTCAAGGAAGACCCTACCCAGGCCATGATGAAAGAAGGCTGGCTCAAGCGAGGTTCAAGCCGTGGGCAGTGGATCCACGGTCCACAGTCCACAAGGATCTTCCGGACTTTCGAAAAAATTGTCCTTGAAGAACTTCTCGAACCTTTAGGATACAGGGAAATGATTTTCCCGAAACTTGTTACCTGGGAAGTCTGGATGAAGTCCGGGCATGCAAAGGGTGTCTACCCCGAAATATATTATATATGTCCTCCGCAGACAAGAGATCCCGATTACTGGGAAGAGGTTGCCGATTACTACAAGGTTACCCATGAAGTGCCCACAAAACTTATCAAAGAAAAAATCGCAGAGCCAATCGGAGGCATGTGCTATGCTCAGTGTCCGCCTTTCTGGATGTACGTAGCAGGGGAAACTCTTCCAAACGAGGAAATTCCTGTAAAGGTCTTTGACAGGTCCGGAACCTCCCACAGGTATGAGAGTGGCGGAATTCACGGAATCGAAAGGGTCGATGAGTTCCACAGGATTGAAATCGTCTGGATCGGGACAAAGGAAGGAGTAATAAAGTGCGCAGAAGAACTGCATGATCGCTATATGCATATCTTCAACGACATCCTGGACATCGAGTGGAGAAAAGCAAGAGTTACCCCCTGGTTCATGGCACAGGAAGGGCTTCTCGGTCTTGCCGAAGAAAACACTGTAGGGACCACCGATTACGAAGCCTGCCTGCCTTACCGTGGGCCGGATGGAGAATGGCTCGAGTTCCAGAATGTGAGCATCAACGGAGACAAGTATCCCAAAGGCTTCAATGTGAAACTTCAGTCCGGAGAAGAACTCTGGTCTGGCTGTTCCGGAGTCGGGCTTGAAAGATGGGCTGCGGTCTTCCTTGCGCAGAAAGGGCTTGACCCTGCAAATTGGCCTGAGGAGTTCAGAAAGAGAGTAGGCGAAATGCCAAATGGCATCCGTTTCCTTTAAACTTTTCTTTAATTTTTCCCAAATTTTTCTTCAAACTTTTCTTCAAATTTTTTTCCTTAGAGTTTTCTTCAAACTTTTTTCCTTACAGTTTTCTTCAAACTTTTTTCCTTACAGTTTTCTTCAAACTTTTTTCCTTACAGTTTTCTTCAAACTTTTTTCCCTAATTTTTCTTCAAACTTTCTTCCCTAAACTTTCTTCAAACTTTTCTTAAACTTTTTCTTCAAACTTTTTTATTTTCTCTTTTTAGCAGATAGGCAGAAAGTGTTTCTAACCGATTTGTTTATATACTGATATGATATGTATAGTGAGCCATTAACTAGTTAGATGCCGCTAATTTCTGAGATCTTCTGGCGATTTTCCGGATCATATTTTTTGATTATCAGGAGCCTGTAGTTGCCGGAATATAGGGGACGGGTCCAGGTTCGGAAGCCTATTGAAGCTCGGAAGTTTCATCTTGAAAGGGAAACGCTAGTGCAAAAAGCACCACAAACTGCGCCTGGCAGCGCAAAGTCTGTGCAAAAGCGCTGAAGGTCATTCATGCTCATTGATTAAGGAAAAAGCTCACCCGAGCATCCGGAATAAGAAACTGAAAGGCTTGAGGGCCGCAGGATAAACCAGCAGCATAGAAAATTCAACTAAGTACTAGAAATAATACAAAATCATAAAAGGAATATTACTTCGGAGGAATCACTTGGCAAGAAAGAAAGTACAGAGAAAGCTTGACGGATGGAAATCCAAGGAATGGTATAATATTGAAGCTCCTGCTTACTTAAACAGAGCTATTGTCGGTAACACTATGGCAGGAGATCCTTCTCTTCTTGTAGGACGCAATATTGAAACCACTGTTGGGGAACTTACCAACGATATGACCAAGAATAACACTAAGGTCATCCTCAGGATCAACAATGTCGTAGGAGACGTTGCAACTACTGACCTCATGGGCCACGAACTTACAACCGACTATATTCGCTCAATCGTGAAGAGACAGACCTCCAGGATTGACGCAAATATCGATGTTAAAACCAAAGACGGCTATGTCATCCGTGTAAAGCCTACCTGCTTCACCATCAAAAGAGCACGTTCAAGCCAGATCAAAGCCATCAGAGAAATGATGGTCGAAATCGTCAAAAAGCGTGCATCAGAAGCCGATTTCGAGACCTTTATGCAGGAAGCAATCCTTGGCAGGCTCTCAGCAGCCATTTACAGGCAGGCCAAGTTCATCTACCCGCTCCGCAGGGTCGAAATCCGCAAAACCCAGGTTGAAGCAGCACCTGCACCTGCTACATCCGCTGCACCCGAACCTGCAGCAGCGTAATTTCGTTCTGGTTCAATACCAAGAAGCAGGGGAAAATCCGAAAGGATTTTCTTATCTATTTTCTTATCTATTTTCTTAGTTTCTTTAGTATACGAGTTTCTCTCTCTTACTGTTTTACTTACTCTTTTTCAGGCCCGCAGCCGATACTTTTGAAGTTTTTTCTGTTATTGGGCTTGATGGCAAGCTTGTTGACAGGCTTGCTGCTGAACTTGTCTCTGAACTCGCTGCCGGTTTTGCTGCTGAACTTGCTGCAGGACGGCGTACCGAAGCCTTTTCCCTGATCCTTGTTTCGGCTCCTTTGCCTGGTTTTTTCCAGTATTTTCTGCCTTCCGGACAGCGCCGGTTTACACAGAACTCTTTCTCAGGGCTGTCGTCTTCTTCTTTCAACCTGAACAGCTTCCAACCGCAGGTTTCACAGGTTCTGTCAAGCAGGGTCAGTTTTCCGGTTTTTGGGACTGAATGAGTATATCCGCAGCGTTTCGTGCAGCCCAGGAATCGGGTGTCTTTAAAGGTGATCAGGAACATATTTCCGTCACATTCAGGGCAGGAGCCGACCGTTTCTGGGGGATAGCATTCTTTTTCAAGGTCGCAGGTAAAGCAGGGGCCTATGCCCACAGCCCAGTTATACTTATTTCCTACTTTCAGGACAGCTACTCCTTCCTTTTTACATTCCTTGCTCCTGAGTACGGTCAAAGCCCCGGCTTTTGGCAGAGGATAAGAATTTCTGCAATCGGGATAACCTGTGCAGCCCACAAAGCGGCCTGAGTCAGTCTGCACAATCCTGAGTACGTGCCCGCAAACTTTACAGGTTCCTATGTAGTTTTTCTTGTCTTCAAGGGCAGCTTCATCCTTAATCGTGCCTGCTATGCTTGAAGTCAGCTCCTTTTTGTTTGCTTCAAGCTGGGCGTACATCTCCTTGATCAGGGCTGTGCCTTCGTCAAGGGCAGTTTCAAACTCTTTTTTTCCGTCTTCTACTTCCTGAATAAGAGCCTCGATCTTTGCCCTTATTTCCGGCTTTACTAGAATCGGAACGGTCAGAGAGAGACCATCCATAAGGGTAAAGCCTGTATCCAGAATAGAGATGGTTTTTCCCTTTGTCTCAAGATACCCTCGCTTCTTGTTTGTTTCAATATGGGTGGGAGCTGTTGCCTTTGTCCCGATTCCGTTTTTGTCCATAAGGGTCAAAAGTTCGGCTTCGGTCAGTTTCTTTGGCGGGCTGGTTTTGGACTTTGTATTGCTGAGCTTTTTTATGCCCACTTTCTGGCCTTCTTCTACAAACGGGAGAAGTTTATCCTTTTTATTTTCGAAAGGATAGACTTCGAGCCATCCCGAATCCTTGAGCACGGTCCCTGATGAGTCAAAAGGTTCCTCATGTACGAGCAAATGGAGATGCGTTTTTTCGAAAACGGCTGCAGGCATAAGGTTTGCCAGAAAATGCCTTGCTATAAGGTCATAGACTTCAGGTGCCTGAGGGATATTTACTGCAGAGCTAACCTCTCCTCTTGAAGCCGCTCTTATCGGGTGGATCGGAGGGTGGTCGTGTGCATCTTTTTCCCCGTTTTTCGGGACAATTGGAGCTATAAGGATAGACTCTGCAAAAGGCCTGTATTCCTTCTGGCGTGCAAAATCAAAGACAAGGGACTTGAAATCAAAGTCGTCTGCGTATTTGTTTGTCTCGGTCCTGGGGTAGCTGGTAAACCCTGCAAGGTAAAGCTGTTCTGCAACCTCAAGGGCAAGCTCCGGGCTTATTCCGAGGAACTTGGAGGCCCTTTTAAGGAATTCTGTAGTATTTAAGGGATTAGGAGGGCTGGTTTTTGTTTCTTTTACGGTCTTTTTTGCAATTAACCCTTCTTTTGCCCCTTTCAGCCGTTTGAAGATCTCCGCGGCTTTTTCTTTGTCATGAATATTTCCTGCCCTGTGAGTGCCTTCGAAGTCTCCTCCTTTTATTTCTCCTTCTTTTCCCCCTTCTTTTCCCCCTTCTTTTCCTCCTTCTTTTTCTCTTTCTTTTCCACTTTCTGCCGAGAAAATCGCTGTTATCTTCCAGAAGTCCTTTGCCTGAAAAGCCCGGATTGTCTTTTCTCTTTCGTATACAAACCCGCAGGTAGGCGTCTGGCAGGGGCCGATAGAAAGTATGTCCTTTGTTCTTGCTCTTTCCCTGACCGAAAGCGTGACAAAGCGAGTGAAAGCTGCTCCCATTTTAAGGTCCAGAATCTGTCTGGCTTCTGCAGCCATTGCCATGTTGTAGTCCGGGTCTATCAGGCTTTCAAAAGCTTTTTTTACCTCCTTTGGGGAGAGAGACGAAAAACGTGCCCTTTCAACCGGCACATTTGTTACTTCTTCTGCAAGTGTCTTGGCTTCAAATCCTATGTTTTCTCCTTCCCTGTCATAGTCGCAGGCAAGGACGATCTTGTTTGCTCTTTTTGCCAGATTTTTTACTGCAGCAGCGTATTCAGCTCGCGTTACAAGTTTTTGCGGGTCGACTCCAAGAAGCACACCCGGATTGACTTCATTCCATTTGTTATATTGCTCCGGAAAGTCATAATTCATAATATGCCCGGAAAGTCCCATTACCAGCCACTCTTCACCTTTCCACTTAAATTCATATGCTGGCAGCCCTTCAACTGTTATCCTCTCAACTTCCCCCTCGCCCAGAATGCTGGCAATCTGGGATGCTGCCTTATTCTTTTCTGCAAATGCGACAACTGTCATATAAAATACCCTGATTCCGTTCTTGAGATTATATTGGGATCTAAAATAGTATTAATAAGAAATGTGTGTACGGAAACGCATAATGAAGCTAATTGAAACACATAATTAAGTGAATTAGGAAATGCACCTGAAAGATTTTCCTTCTTTTTTCTCGTTTCTTTTATGTGCATCGGCTTAATCTTACTGGTAAGTTCAATTAGTTTACTGGTCAGATTCAATTATTTTACTGGTCGAATTCAATTATTTTACTGTTCAGGTTCAATTATTTTACTGGTCGAATTCAATTATTTTACTTGTTAGATTCAATTATTTTACTGATCAGGTTCAATTATACCGGTAAGCTGTAAAAGCCTTTACTTTAAAAACAGTTTCCGTGGTTTTCTTTCTGTGCATGCTCTGAATAATATACACACATTATTTATATATTTGACTGCTTATACATATTATATGACTTACCAGACATGAAAAGATATATATGAGTTGTCTGTTCTAGTCTGCAAGATATAAGTACCGGATTTATCTTTATCCTTATTATTCTGGTCAACCTTATAATATGCTTATGAAATGTCGGTTAGTTGCAGTCAATGATATTGCTGTTATTTGAAATGTTTTCATCGAGATCTGTTAATTAATATAATATTATAATTTTTCATTAACCTGCAGTCTGGAGTAACAATGACACTGATGGAAGATGCGAAGAAGGGAATCATCACACCCTCTATAGAAGCCGTGGCAAAAGCTGAAGGAATTGACCCTGAGACTGTCCGCTCCTGCGTGGCAAAAGGGCTAATCACTATCCCTGTAAATAACAGGCGAGAGACCCTTCCTATAGGTATTGGCAAGTATATGAGCACAAAGATCAATGCCAATATCGGGACATCGAGAGACTATATAGACATTGATGCCGAAATCGAAAAAGCAAAGGCCGCAGAAACTTTCGGCGCTCATGCCGTAATGGACCTTTCTACAGGCGGAAATCTGGACGAAATTCGCACTCAAATCCTGAAATCTGTTAACATTCCAGTCGGAACGGTCCCAATCTACCAGGCTGCAGCTTCCAGGAAAGTTGTTGTGGAAATGACTTCGGATGATATGTTCAATGCCGTCCGGAAACATGCCGAACAGGGAGTTGACTTTGTTACCGTTCATGCCGGAGTTAATTTAAACTCACTTGAACGGCTGCGCCAGAGCGACAGGATCATGAATGTCGTGAGCCGTGGAGGCTCTTTTACCCTTGCCTGGATGCTGCATAACGGAGAAGACAACCCCTTCTATGCCGAATTTGATTATCTCCTTGAAATCGCAAAAGAATATGATATGACCCTGAGCCTTGGAGACGGCATGCGTCCAGGCTGTATTGCCGATGCCTCTGACCGCCCGAAGTTTATGGAGTTTATCACGCTCGGTGAACTCGTAAAGCGGGCAAGAGCTGTCGATGTCCAGACTTTTGTAGAAGGTCCGGGCCATGTGCCTTTAAACGAAATCGAACTCAGCGTTAGGGGCATGAAAGAGCTCTGTAATGGTGCTCCTCTCTACCTTCTGGGCCCGCTTGTGACTGATATTGCTCCCGGCTTTGATCACATTACAGGCGCTATCGGAGGAGCAGTTGCAGGGATGCACGGCACAGATTTCCTCTGCATGGTAACTCCTTCGGAACACCTTGCCCTTCCAGCCCTTGAGGATATAAAAGAAGGCCTTCTTGTAACAAAGGTTGCAGCCCACACTATTGACCTTATAAAAGAAGGCCCGAGAGAACGCGCCTGGGAAAAAGATCTGGCAATGGCATATGCCCGCAGGGACCTTGACTGGGAAAAACAGTTCGAACTGGCAATCGATGGCAACAGGGCCCGCAAAATCCGAGATGCCAGAAAAACTGAAAGCGATACCTGCTCGATGTGTGGGAATCTCTGTGCCTTGAAAATTGTAAAGGAGGCTTTTGAGAAAAAGAAAATGGAAGAATGAATTTTTACCATTTTCCAATTCTTTTCTCATTTAACTCTTTTTTGTATCTTCTTCAAATTAAGTGGAGATCTCTCACTTTCAATTTTCATTCAACGAACTTTTTTTCTAATGAGTTGATTTACTGATTAGTTTAACGATGGTTTGAAAAACCAAAATTAGGACAATCTTACTCCTCAGGGTAATGACGAAATCGATAGTCAAAAAGGGTAAGGTGAAAAGTACTTTCATTTCTTTGTGCCTGTTATTCGAAGAATTTCATGTGTGTTTTGAATGAAAGTTCTTTCAAGTACTTTCATTTCTTTGTGCCTGTGATTCGAAGATGATTAGAAGAATTTCATGTGCGTTTTGGTAGAAAACAACTGATCAAACTTAATGGATAAATGGAGAATTTTAGAATTTTAAAGACATCCTATTTCTTTTATCAACGGAGTGGAAATTCCCTCTATATAATGCGTAGACCAGAATATTTGAATTTGTTGACTGTTCCTACTATTCCAAAAGAGTCAACTATTCCTGCGAGTTATACATAATATATCAAATGACTGGTAATATTAAGAAATACTATGCTAAAAGGAAATCATAAATTAAGCATATAATTTGATAGTTTAATAATCTGGTTAAAACCTTTACAGTTTATATAATTTGTTTTAATAGTAATTAATGGAGTTCAAATTTACTCTACAGGACCCATTTTAACTATATATACCCGGGAGGTATAGGTGGCAAATTTTTCATGATGAAAAAATCAATTTATAAAATATTGTTTATTGTCATTATTATTGCTTTTCTGATTATCGTAGTACCCTCAGTACTGTTTACACCTGCACACGTTAAGTCGAATATGTCAATTGATAATGAAACACCTGTTAAAGAACAACAGATAGCTGGTTTATTTATTGAATTTGAAAATGGAACTACTGAGCAGGAAGTTAAAACTATTCTTGAAAATTCCAATATACCTGTAAACTATAGTATAGATTACAATACTGACATTAGTGCAGGAAGGAACTATGCAAAAGTAGAAAAAGACAAAAAAACAGCTGTAGTAGATGAATTTAAGAAAGGAGAAAAAATTCCTGAACCTGATTTTCCTCCTGATATCAAAAAAGGGGATTATTACATAGTTGTATCCTCAATAGGTTTTGAAGACGAAAATTTTCTTAATGTGATGAAAAGAAATAATCTTCAGGTGAAAATGACAACTATATGTTATGTTTCTTTTGGAAATGAACCAAAAAATTGGATTCCAGAGAGTGAAGCAATCAGGATAAGAAATGAACTGGAAGCAAATGAAAAAGTCTTTATTGTAAATTTTGACGGTGTTGCATACTAAGATAAGTAATGATTTGACTCCTAGAAAAACTAAAGCGCTGGACTAAGGATGACCTCTTTCTGTGAGCTGTTACAGATTATAAACGGAGCTAAACATGGGGAATAAGGACTTCCTTTTAATTTTTTGACTATATAAATTATTTGATTTTAGAGGGGGCCTAAATATTAAAAGTCGCCAAAAAATATTCATCTTTTTAGGAATTCTAATACTGATTTTGCTGAATTATTTCGTCGTTTTCCCATATTTGTTAGTTGGCTCTCCTGACCCTTTATTTTATATATATAATAATGATCTCCAGAATCATGAGGTAACAGTTGAAGTATTTGATTCGTATAATGAATCTATATTCAAAGGAACTTATGAACTATCTCCTGACGAGCAAATCGCACAGCCGAAATCATTCTGGCTATTGCTGAGATGGTCAATGCCATGGTCTAAAGGAAAATATACATATTTTGCAGAGGGAGAGTATCAATTTAAAGTTATTTTAGATGGAGAAACTACAGACACCTGCAGAACACTGCCACATGCCTGGAGTTCTGTAGTGATAGATATAGATAAAAAGAATAATTCTGACTCTCCAATGCGTATAAGAGTAGTAACCGTGTAACCTATTGAACCCGCAGGAAACTAACTATTATGTTGATAATTTTGGGATTTTTCGGTCAATCCTTTTTTTAAAAGGGTTGCTTTTCAGCGAAACGAGATAAAAGCTTTAAATCGTATTAAAAATAGTTAAAAAGTTGAGAGGTTACCGCAAAAAGAAACGGCAACCGCAGCCTTTTACAACCTTTTCAACTGCTGGCTATATACCTTTCCAATTCTCTGTATCGTATCGGCTTCTTCGGGGTCTTTGTCGTCCCGGATGCGGATAAAGCGCGGAAAACGAAGCGCAAAACCGGAATCATAATTGGGGCTTTTCTGGATTTCCTCAAAAGCGATTTCCAGGACTACTTTTGGCCGGATTGCAAATACACCACCTGCCTCTCCACCTTCCATAAGCCCGGAAAGTATCTCTGTGAGCTCCTTTAGCTGGTCATCGGTCAGGCCCGTGCCTACTTTCCCGATCTGAAGATAATGCAGAGTTTCTGGGTCATAACAGGCAAGTGTGTAAGAGCCTATGAGATTTGCGCGCCTTCCAAAGCCCCATTCGGCGCCTACGATTACAAGGTCAAGAGTTTCCATAAGAGGCTTTTTCTTAAGCCAGTTTTTGCCGCGCTTACCAGGAGAATAAAACGAATTTGGGTTTTTGACCATAACTCCCTCATGTCCAGCATCTAAGGCTTCCTTATAGATTTTCTCTATAAGCTCAAGGTCTCCTGTTATTACCTGTTTGTCCACGCAAATGGATTTTGAATCCTCAACCGAGCTTTCCACGCAGGACTCAAGCGCTTTTCGCCGCTCAATAAGAGGCAGGTCTATCAGCGTTTTTCCGTTTAAGTACATTATGTCAAAAAGGTTGAGCTGAATAGGGATGCCAAGGGCTTTTTCTTCCACATCGTACTTGCGCCGGAAGCGTTTAAGGATCTCCTGAAATGCCCTGGGCTTACCATTCTCGTCCACTGCGACGGCTTCTCCGTCAAGGATGGCAGATTCGGCTTTTACATGCTTGCGCACGATATCCACAAGGTCAGGGAGAGAATTTGTAACATTTTCAAGCTTTCGTGAGAAAAGCGTAACTGAATTTCCATCCTTATGGACCTGGATTCTTGCCCCATCGAATTTCCATTCAATCGCAGCCTCCTTCATTTCTTTGATATCGTCAATTATGTCAGGGCTGATCTGCGAGAGCATCATCTTAATCGGGCGATTGATTTCAATTCCCAGGTGTTCAAGGGATTCCACCCCGCCTTCCTTGGCAGTTGCAGCAACTATCCCCAGGTCGTTCGTAACCATAAAGGCGTGCTCAACAACACCCGCAGGCACGGAAAAAGCTTTTGCAATTGCATCTCTTACAACGCCTTCTCCGACGCCTATGCGGAGTTCCTCAAGCGCAAGCCTGGAAATATACTTTGCTTCCCTTGGGGTCGAGGAATTGAAGAGAAACTGAAGGTTCTTTATCTTAATGTCCTGTGAGCCTTTTCCTGAGGCTTCAGAGGCAATTTTAAAACGGTTATAAACTTCGGTTATTGAGAGCTCGGGCTGTTCTTCGAAGAAAGAGGAAAAAGTAACCTGATTTTTCCTTTTCTCCTTGAGGATAAGAAGGGCTGTGTCCCCTATATCCCCGGTAGTCCGAATAAGAGATTCTATACTTTTTACTGGCATTCCGGAAGCTTTGGATAAGGAAACATACAGCAGGCTCGTGCCAATTCCCAATTGTTCTCCACTCCAGGCAGGAAAAACCTCACTCATAATAAAATGAGTTGCAATGGGCAACTCTTCAACATCAACCATTTTAAGAAGGTCAGCAACCCTACTTGTAGTATCAATTGTACTCGAGATTTTTTCAATCGCCTGGCAGGTTTCTGCAAATTCCCTGAAACTTGTCATGATCAACGCAGCTTTTTAATTTTATTTTTTCCGAATTCGGGACAAAACCTGAATTCTTAACCTGAATTTTTAACCTGAATTTTTAGCCTGAATTCTTAACCTGAATTCTTAACCTGAATTCTTAACCTGAATTTTTAGCCTGAATTCTTAGCCTGAATTCTTAGCCTGAATTTTAACCTATCAATTTCCATAAATTGCGATCAGATCGCTGAGAATCGCACTTGCAGTTTCAATTGGGCCTGCGCCCTTACCAGTAACCGTAATTTCTCCTGCAAGTTCAGTTTCTACCGACGCCACATTCAGCGTCCCTCCTACTGCAAGGGGATGGTTGATAGGTACGAGTCTGGGGGCTACATGAATTCTTTCCCTGCTTACTTCCCCTATAAGCTTGATCACATGCCCTCTTTCATAAGCCATCTCAAGGGCTTCAGGTGTAACTTTCGTGATTCCCGTAACCTCAACGTCGCTATAGATAGCATCAAGTCCGAAAATTGCGTTGGCAAGAATGACAAGTTTGCAGGCCGTATCAATTCCTTCCACATCGTATGTAGGGTCGGTTTCAGCAATACCGAGCTGCATGGATTCGGCAAGAATGTCATTGTAGCTTGCCCTTTCCTCCAGCATTCTTGTCAGGATATAATTACAGGTCCCATTTAGAATTCCTTTGATACTTTTAACCTTATTGCCTGCAAGTACCTCGTTTGACAGGTTGATAATAGGCATTGACCCACCAACGGTAGCTTCGAACCTGAAATGAGAGCCTGATGCCTTTGCGGCTTCCATGAGTGCTCTGTACTTAAGGGTAAGAGGCCCTTTATTGGAAGTAATAACATCTTTTCCGGTCTTGAAGGCCGCAAACATATTCTGCAAACCTGCCCCGCCAGTTAGTATATTCGTCGGGGTAGTTTCGATTACAAGATCATGAGCTACGGATTGGATAACCTCGACTCCAGAGATATTCTTAAGAGCTACCGTTCCGTCTGTCCTCTTCCTGGCAAGGCAGTCGGCAAGATCTACACCCTCAGGATTAACAGTTGCGCCCTTTGAGTCTACAACAGCAACTACTTTCACTTCCAGCCCGATACTTTCCAGATACTCTTTTTTCATAAGGAGTACTTCAGCCACGCCCTGTCCGATTGCACCGAACCCGAGAATGGAACAGCACACTGTTTTCATGTTTTCAAATCTCCTAAAACTATTTTTCAGGCCTGGATATCAATTGGAAGAACCATAAGCAGGTCTTTTTTTGCCGAGACTTCTTTGAGAATGGCGAGTGCCTTATGCAAGTCCTCTTTACCGACAGCATCGATTCTCATGAGGGCTGAAGAAAGCATATTGATACCGGGCATAGAAAGGGAAAGGTCTGCAACCTCAGCAAACCCTGTCCTGTCAATCTCATCAATCGTATCCTGGATCCCTGTATGGACCACGTGCCCTATGAGCACTACATTTATGCTTTCCCTGAAACGGTGTTCACCGACTCTTACAACTCGAATTCCATTTTCTTCAAGTTTAGCCTTTATTGTCTCAATGCTTTCAGGCCTGGTTTCAAGTACAAGCTGTACAGGTACTGTTTTTCGTGGGGTTCTCTTCTGATGGTGATGTACTACTGTTATCAGGTTAGCCTTACATTCCGAAAGGGGCTGGAGGGCTAAAAGCATCTGCCCGGGTACATCTTTTAATTCAATGTCCATGGAAACTCGCATGTTGTCCCTCGTGCATTTTTTAATAATCCCTTGTGCGATTTAAATAATCATGATTTAAATAATAATTTTACCAGTATACAATGTTCATTCACGCATTATTAAACAGCTTACTGTCAGGGTTGAGGTGGTATATCAGGATATCCGGCTTTAATCAAGCCATCTAACCTCTTGAATTTGAATTTCATAACCTGAGTTTCAAATCCATTCCCGCGGAGCAGGGCCTTATTACTCAGGTTTGCGATCAGGACATTTATATTGGTAAGCAATTTTAGCATAAGAGATCAAAAAGGGTGCTCAAATATACCGCGTACTCTATTGTTAACCTTTTCTGTTGCTTAGTCAATGAATTCAGTTATATAGTTTACTGTTTTATAATCCTACAAAAAAACTTTAGGGTACAGCATCTGCTTATTCCTTCTTGCTGTCATGTTTGGTCTGCTTGGAGATATGCACGTCCGGGATACGGATTATATTTCCTCTTCCTCTTTTGAATTTCTCAATTAGCCCGCGTTCCTCAAGGTCAGAGAGCATAAGACTGACTTTTGACTCCGAATAGGGGGATTTTCTTCGTAGTTCTCTCTGGGTGATTCGGTTTCCACTAGCTCGGACCATCTCCAGAAGTTCCTTGAGATCCTCAGGAAGATTGAGCTTTGAATGTTCCTTAGTTTCAGAACTCGATTTATTAGGCTCCCTCTCATGGAAAGGAAAACTCGATATAGTCTGACCCTCTTCTATAGGCCTTTTCTGCTGTATAGGTCTGTCAGTACTGGATGTTCTTTCGAACTTTTCAGCAAACTGCTCAGAGCTCAGTTCCGAAATTTCACTTATGTTTTCTGCTGAATCGGCTGTATTTTCGGCTGAGTTGGTTGCGGCCTCTTCAGAAAATATTGCATCCTTTATTGGGTTTTCGGACTCCAACAAATATGGCTCTCGGTAACCTTCAGAAAAAGAAGGCTTTGCCGATTTTTGATGTTTCTTCCCTAAAAGGTAGGCTGCCAGCAGCAGGGCTAGCATCAGGACTATAAAAACCAGGAAAGCAGGAGCTAAAAAGGCATAGCTAGAGTTTGCCTGAGACACAGGCTCTTCCTCTTCATAATCCAGATAAGGGGCTTCAAAGTTATCCTGATCCAGAAGCTCTTCATGAGAAGGCGGGAAAAGGAGGAGATCATGTACATACTCTCCTTCACCTGATACCTCAACCTTTTCCTGAGCCGTATAAATGACCTTATTTCCTTCAAGATAGCTGGCATTTATTGTATAGGTTCCGGGGGTGAGGTTGAAAGAATACTCTGAATCCGTTGCAATAACGTTCTGTTCCGGGGTAGAATTAATCTCTACAACTGAGTTATTAAGAGGCTTGAAAGTATCCCACTCATAGACTGTCCCGTGAATTGTGGCCGCGATTGCATTTCCCTGAAAGACCATAATGAGAAAGAAAATAAGTGAGAAACTGCATAGCTTTCTAAAATTCACGAGATGTTAAATGGGTTTTTAGCATAAATCTTTTACTTTTCTTTGTAAAGAGCTTGTAAAAATAACGCACGCCTATTAAAGCTTTGTAAAGGAGTCGAGAAATGTATCAAGCTTGAAATCCCATATCTAAGTTTTAATAAGATAAATTCCGAAAAGAATAATTATATTTACTTGATCCTTATAACGTTGTAATAACTCATAAAGGGAGGAAGTCAGATGAAAAAATCAAGAATTGTTCAAGATCTGGCTTGTTTTACGATTCTATTAACCTTGTTCAGTTTACTGTCAGGAGGCTCCCTCGCTGCCAGAAACTCTTCTGATCATGTAAACAGCAATCAGAACCAGTATATGCGTGAAGATATTCTCGTTTCATATAATGAAACTGACAACGTAAGTGAGAACAACAGTTCTGAATCCAATGTGAAACAAGAGCAAAAGAATCTCAGCACAAAAAACCAGAATAAAGTTTCCGAATACAAACAGGAAAGAAAACAATTAGAGGAAGAACTCCAGCTTCAGAAACAGGAGTATAATGAAGCAAAAGAAGATTTTCTCAAAATAAGAAACCGCATTCAGGCAAAAGAACTTGACCCTAACTCCGAAGAGGCTCGAAATGCCACAAAGTCCTACCTTAACTCGAGTATTAACTATATGATAGCTCACCTTGCAAATGTAGAGAGCAATATGGAATATTCAAACGGGAACAGAACTGACGAAAACGTTATTGCCATAAATGAAAAGATAAAATTGCTTGAAATTGAAAAGGCAAAAGTTGCAAACGTGTCAAGCCAGAAAGAGCTTCTGGTTGTGGTCAGGTCTGTGCGTGGGATATGGAATGATGCCGAGAAAATCAGCCTTTCAAGCGCAGGGCAGACTGTAAGTGAGAAAATCGGAGAATTTCTTGAAAAATCCGAAAACCTCTCGGAAAGACTTAATGTAAAAATTGGGGATATGAAAGAGACCGGCATTGATACATCTGAACTTGAGATCAAGCTTGCCAGTTACACTTCTTACATAAAATCCGCGCAGGAAAAGAAAGTAATGGCAGATTCCCTATACAGTGGTGAGAATGTAACCCGGCAAGATATGCAAACTGCGAATAATTACCTTCGTCAGTCACTCACTGATATTAGTAAAGCTAACAAGTTACTCAGAGTAATTTTCGGCGAGCTCAAAAATTACGAAACCGAAGAGGATAACGGAACTAAGGTTAGAAACCTAACAACACCTGGATAAAAAGAGGATAACGGAACTGAAGCCAGAACCAGATAATAGTTAGACAAAACAGCCTTAAAATTATCATAAGTACCGAAAATATCGTAGATATAGTAAATATTTAAATATAATATCATTAGTATTATAAACGTAACACCGTTAATTTTAAATTTAACATAATTAATAGTAACGTCTATAATTTTAAAATTAATGTGAGTAATAACCAAGTATAATATATTTAGTTTTAAAAGTAATACATTTGGTTCTAAATAGGAGATTCCTAGTTATGAATGTGATACTTTTATAACTAAACGTAATACTATTATTAGTTAAGAAATTAAGTGTATTCCCCCAAAAGAATTACGGTTTCTAATAAAGGGAAAAAATCTAGCTCAGGGGATGAGACTGGAAAATTTATTGAAAAAAAACTACATAATTAAGGAGGTAGAAAATGGTTAAATTCGTTCACCTGCTTGTACTGTCAGCTTTAATTATCTGGCTTGCAGCATCCGGTTGCGTCGGGAACAATACGTCTGAAATAGAAAAGTCAGGAGTAAACTCAAACGCCGTTGGGGCAGGGAATGGTGTACCAGCTACAGATATGGAAATGGAACTTACACAGGCAGAAATCCAGGAGGTTGATTCTGATATGGCAGATCTCGAAGACTTGCTTAAATCGGCAAGCCCTGAAGAAGAGATCGAAATTGAAGAGTTGTGAAATAGAAAGGAAAGAAGTGAAAAGTTGTTAAAAATTGTTTTCACTTAAAAAACATCTTTTCTTTGTTTTTGATTATTTGAATTTCGTCTTCCAGCGTTTCTATCCTGGACTCAAGTTCATGCAGATCTTTTTTAGTAAAGATATTATCGGTTTTTGATATAGATTCCTGAATCTTCTCAGAGATTTTCTTCTCAAGATCAAGCTTCTGTTTTTTTCTTTCTTCAAGCATATCCTGGACAGCTTTTTTGCCTTCTTCCTTACTGATGTCCCCTTTGTCAACAAGTTCCGTTACAAGGTCGTTTATCTTATCTTCGGTTATTGCCCAGAGGCCGGCTCCTATAAGCCCGAGTTTTCTGACGGATTCCCTCATGTATTAACACTCACTTTTGAATTATCAATCTGGAAAAGTTCACATGAAATAATTCTACATGAAAATAGTTAAATGATATGATCTCACGGATATATTAAAAATTCCCTATCATAGGAAGTAGGTAATGTCTGGCTTTGTTTGAGATGTCTTGTGCGATCTACTTTCTATTACAATTTTCTATTTTGACCCGCGCCTATATGACAGTTTTAGGTTTTGATCTACATCATATGAAAGTTTTCTGTTCTTATATTATTTGTCTGTGTTTCATATAAATGTTTTCTGATATAGTTATAGGATTCTTACTTTACGTGACATGGGATTGAGTTCCCTTCAAATTAATATTTTTAGAATTACAGGATTACCATTAAGGAAACTATGTATCAAGATTCTTTTTTAATTTATTTATATATATCCGGTCAAAACCCAGAGATACAGAGTATCTAAACACCCTTTGTTTGTATTAATTTGCATTCAAATCCGGCCAAAATTTCGTAAGCCGGAGTGATAAAGCGCCGCTGAATTTGCGTGTTTAACGTTAACAAATTAATTAACCGAATGAAAATATATAAATATGTTAATTGATAATGTCATTTGGGGGTAGTTCTATGGCAGAAACTTTAAAAGTCTCACCATCTATATGCGCATATCCTGACGACAAATACGAAAACCTTGAAATTGAAGTAGTACTTCCTGGGGTGGATAAAAAAGATATTTCTTTTAAGATTACCGAAGACGGTTTTTATGTAAGAGCCAACAAGGAAGGGGTTGAATATACGGACAGTTACGCAGTCTGCTGCCCGATAGTCCCGGAAAAAACAGTGGCCAAATACTCAAATGGTGTACTTAAAGTTACAGTACCTTATCAGCAGCCATTTGAGAACGCGGTAGATGTAAAAATTGAGTAAGGCAATTTTGACTCACGCAGTTGAGCCGAAAAATCAATCAAATTAAGCCTCAACCAGTTTAAACCAGGATATTTTTGACATATATTTTCATAATTGATTTTTTCAACTGCGTGAGCCCAAAAGTATAATGTTCAGTTTCATAAAAAAGAGGTTTTTAAATGAAAAAAATGACAGAACAGCATCTTATCAACGCATTCGGAGGAGAAAGCCAGGCACATATGAGATATTTACATTTCGGAAACCAGGCCGAAAAAGAAAAATTCTATAATGTAGCCCGCTTATTTCGTGCAATTGCCCATGCAGAATATGTACATGCAGGAGACCATTACCGCGAGTTAAGACATCTCGATGGAGGACTTGTTGCAAATAGTATGGCAGCTTTTGGCCCTGGCGATTCCTTAAAGAATCTTAAGCTGGCCATTGATGGCGAAACATACGAGATTGAAGAAATGTATCCTGTATACATTGAAGTTGCAAAATTCCAGGGAGAAAAAAGAGCACAAAGAAGCTTTGAATGGTCATATGCCAGTGAAAAAATGCATAAACAACTTTTTGAAAGGGCATTAGACTCGGTTAACTCAGGAAAAGACATTGAACTCGGTCCTGTCCAGGTTTGTGAAGTGTGCGGATATACCTTTGAAGGAGAAGCACTCGACAGATGTCCTATTTGTGGCGCCCCAATAAACAAATTTACTACGTTTAAATGAATAATTATTCTGAAATCCTCACTAACTAATGCAAACAGGCAAATTTCTATTTATTAAGTCCAGACTATTTTCTAAAAAGCTAAATCTGGGCTAATTTTTTTACTGGAAAGCCCTCTTTTTAGAATAGATTTTTCGTTTATTTTCCTTACTGAAAAGCATCTATTATGGAAATGTAAGAGAAGAAACTTGATTAAGATATTAAAAAAATAAATCGCTAAGAAATTTGAGTGAGTTATACTTTTCACAAGCAGTTTCACAAACAGTTTCACAAGAAGTTTCACGAGAGTTCTTCAAGCCCTCAATACCAGAAAAAAATCAGTCTGGAATTTTATTGTTTTTCTCCTTGCTTTCAACCCTGTCTGCAATTCTGGGCCAGAGAGACAGTGAAATTATCATGGAAATCACAAAAACAAAAATTGAGCCCGCAGCCATATCGACCCTGGTGTAGGCAATTTCCCCTTTAGACGCGTTGGTTAAAAAAGATCCTGAAAGAAAAAGGATAACAAGCACTATCGAAGTGGTAAGGCTTAACAGAAACATTACTCTTGGCCTGCTATCTATGGAACCATCTTTCATCATATAACCTCCAGTCTTTCTATTATTTTGTAATCTGTCCAGATTTATATTGTTAAATTTTAAACTATCTGCCCCTTTTATTTGAGTTTGCTTCTTTTCATTAGCAGGGAATTCGTAGTCACTGAGACCGAGCTGAGTGCCATAAAAGCGGCGGCAAGTTCAGGTGTAATGAGGATACTGTGGAAGAAGGGATAAAGAATCCCGGCTGCAATAGGAATACCTATCGTGTTATATCCAAAAGCCCATAGAAGGTTCTGCTTGATCTTGTTTATTGTAAGCCGGCTCAGCTTAATAGCTACGACCACATCTCTTGGATCATTTTTGATAAGCACAATTTTTGCGGATTCCATTGCTACATCCGTACCTGCTCCCATTGCAATTCCAACATCAGACTGAATCAACGCAGGAGCATCGTTAATGCCGTCACCCACCATTCCGACAAGCTTGCCCTCTTCCTGAAGCTTCTTAATTTCATTTGCTTTGTCTTCAGGAAGTACCTCTGCCAGCACTCTGGGAATACCTACTTCTTTTGCTATTGCATTGGCTGTAACAACATTATCGCCTGTGATCATAACTACTTCTAGACCCATTTTATTAAGAGTTTCAATAGCCTCTCTTGAGTTTTCCTTCAGGGTGTCAGCAACTGCAACAAGGCCAATAATTTCTTCTCCGAAAGCTACGAGCATTGCAGTTTTTCCGCTCTCTTCAAAAACTCGCATTTCAGCTTTTAATTCTTTAAAGGAAAAACCTTCTTCTTCCATAAGTTTGCGCGTGCCAAGCAAAATTCTTTTTTCTTCAAAATAGGCTTCTACTCCTTTTCCAGGAATGGAATGGAAGTTTTCTGCTTTTCCGGGACTGATTCCCTGTTCTTCAGCCCCGTTTACAATAGCTTCCCCAAGAGGATGCTCGGACCCTCTCTCAGCCGTTGCTGCAATTAAAAGTACGTCCGTTTCCTTGTGACCGGGAACGGCAACCAGATCTGTCAGCTTCGGAGTGCCTGCCGTAAGCGTGCCTGTTTTGTCAAAAACGATAGTATCAAGTTTATGCGCTCTTTCGAGAGCCTCTCCACCTTTTATAAGGACCCCGTTTTCCGCACCTCTACCGGTACCGACCATGATAGCGGCAGGCGTTGCAAGCCCGACTGCACATGGACACGAGATTACAAGGACGGTAATGGCTATAAGCAGGGAAAATAGGAATGGACTGATCCCACCTAGAGTTGCGGATTCCCCTACTCCATAGCGCCAGTAACCTATGAAAAACCAGAAGAAAAAGGCCAGAAGCGCAATAATATGCACGATTACTATGAAGTTCCCGGCAACAACATCTGCAACCCTCTGGATTGGAGCTTTTGTAGTCTGCGCAGTCTCAACAAGCCTGATTATCTGGGCGAGGGCAGTATCAGCCCCAACCTTTGTAGCCCGAAAATTGAAAGATCCTGTCTTGTTAAGAGTAGCTCCTATAACGGTATCATTCGGGACTTTCTCTACCGGGATGCTTTCTCCTGTGAGCATGGACTCATCTACTGCAGAACTCCCCTCAACTACTATGCCGTCAACAGGAATTTTTTCTCCGGGCCGGACAACAACAATATCTCCAACTGCTACTTCTTCAACAGGAATTTCCTTTTCAATGCCGTTTACAAGGATTCTGGAGGTTTTTGCCCTGAGGCCCATCAGTTTTCTAATTGCTGCAGAAGTCTGGCCTCTTGCCCTTGCCTCAAGATACCTGCCAAGGACAATGAAAATGATTAGGAAAGCCACAGTGTCATAGTAAAGACTATTATATCCGGGGCCAAGATCAAGAAATGTTGCTGCTACGCTGATAAGGTAAGCTGACCCTGTCCCTGCTGCAATCAGCAGGTTCATGTCAGTTACCCCATACTTGAATCCCTTTATAGTCCCGACAAAAAATTGTCTGCCAGGGAAAAGGAGTACAAGAGTGGATAGTATAAAAAGAACAATATGATTGGAAAGGAAATCAGGTACAAAGGACAGGAAAGGAAACATCATGCTCATGTTTCCCAGCCCTATTGGAATTCCCAGAACAAGAGCAATTATCAGGTTATTTCTCTGCCTCCTGATTTCAGCATCTCTGGACATCTGCTCTCTGTCTTCATACTCAACAGCCTCAGTTTTAACAAATGCTCCATAGCCAATTCCCTGAACTGCGGCAATTATTTCTCTGACAGAGACGCGGGAGGAATCAAACTCTACAACTGCCTTTTCAAGTGGGAAATTCACAGACGCTGAAATTACGCCTTCAGTCCTGTTAAGGACTTTCTCAATATTTGCAGCACAGGAAGCACAGCTCATGCCCTCAAGATTCAGAGTCACTGTGTCTTTTTCTACCTTATATCCAATAGATTCGATGGTTTCACCGATTTCTTTTGGAGAAATCAGCGAGGGCTCAAAAATAACATTTGCCCTTCCAAGTTCAAGGTTAACAACTACTGAGTATACTCCTGCTTTTTTCTTCAGTACTCTCTCAATATTTAAGGCACAGGCCGAACAGGTCATGCCGGAAACTCCAAGCGTGATTTCTTTTCGACCGGTTTTCAGGCTTGAGATCCCTGGTTCCTCTTCTGGCAGTTCACAAGTTTCAGTGAGGGGACAGGTTTGAGGAACCTCTTCAGGTCCCTCTGGTCCCTCTAAAACAGGCTCCGCAGTTTTTGACGTCTCCCCTTCGACCTCTGTTATTTCGGGAACTTCTACTCCAGCCTCTTTCTTAGCTTCGTTTTCACCTTCTGTTGGGTATCCTGCCTTCTGAATAGCTGCCTTGATGTCATCCAGGCTTACTTTTTCAGGATCAAAGCTAACCGTTGCACTTTCGGATTCAAGGTTTACGTCAACGGTTTCTACCCCCTCAAGAGAAGAAATTGCATCCGCTACTCTTTTTTGGCAGTGACCACAGGTCATGTCATAAACTTTTATAGTAACTTCCATTGGATCTGCCGCCTATCCAGATTTTTCAGGACTGCCCGGCGTTTAAAAGATTCTTCCGAGCTCTTCTACAGTTTTATATCCAGTTTTAAGCAAAATCATCTGTATGAAACACGTATCAGTTATCCGGCTGCCATAGGCTACATTCATGGTTCTTTCAAGAGTATTGGTATTTACTCTGGAAATCCCATTGATAGAGGCAACCTGTCTTGAAATCTTATTCTTGCAATGCCTGCATGAAAGTTTGGCCTACTATAAACGCAGTCTTCCCTATACGTTTACCCCCAAAGCACAATTACGTTTTTCAAACAGGTGCTTTACCCATATGTGAAAGCTTGTACTTTTTAGTATAACTTTTTAGTATAATAATCTTGATACATAATCTTGAGACCGGTAAGAGATATGTAGCCACATTAGATAGGTTCATATCCGGCTTCTCTGACCGCATCTTTAACCTTTTCAATGTTTGCCTTTCCTTCTTCGTAATCAACAGTTACCTGTTTGGTCTGAAGGTTTACGTCTACCCTCTGTACTCCTTCCACAGCTTCGACTGCTTTTTTAACTCTCATCTGACAGTGCATACAGGACATGCCTTCAACTTTTATGGTTTCTTGAGTCATATTTTCTATCTCCAACTATAAACCTAAAACTTTTTTAATATAAATAGAACTTATGCAGTTGAACTAAAAAATCAACAGCATCAAACCGTTAACTGTTTTTACGAGTTTCTCACGCTGAATCATTATTTACGAGTTTCTCACGTTAAATCATTATTCACGAGTTTCTCACGTTAAATCATTATGGTTTTAAAACCAGTATCTTGAAAATTCAGTTATTGGTCACATGTTAACTCTGAATCGCTATCTGTTGATGAAAAGCTATCAAAGATTTGCTCAATAATTAAATTTCCATGAAACTGGATTCCTGGGTTAGTAGGCTTAAGCTAAACACATAGTTAGCTATCAATAGAGATCAATGTACCTGAGAACGTTGTTTTTTCAGTTGAACTGTGCAGTACTGACTGAAAAAACAGTAATAACTGAGAAAAATAATATTGTAGTCACGAGGCTAAATAATGCAACTACCTAAATGGTAGAATGAAGTTTTTTTGTTGCAACAATTACAGGCGTGACTATAGATTCTCAGCAGTTTAAAACACGAGCTTTTTGAACTTATTTAGTTCTAGTTCATTAAAATCTTCCATACTCATTACTTGCATTCTTGACCCTCCTCTTTTTTATATATCCTTTTGAGAGGGTCATTACCGTTTTTAAACATAGCTCCATAAGGCTCAAATTTACCGATATCATTGACAGTACAGAAATGCATGCCCTCGTCTGACCCTGTCATCATTAATGGTTTAGCTTTTTCGACGTCCCAGGAACCATTTTCTTTGTTGTAGACGCTATCTTCCACCCCAAGATACACTACTTTACCAAGAATCAATGCGTAAGGAAAGCCATTGCATACTTCAGTAATTATATGGTCTAGTTTACATTCCATCCAGGCGTAGCATCCTTCAATCCCTGGAGCCCTGATCTTTTTTGAAGGTTTCTCCTTTAGACCGGCTAATTCGAATTCATCAACATCAGGAGGGACATGTGAAGCCGTTGGTATCACTTTATCTGCCATATCAGTACCAGGCATGTTAATAACGAATTCCCCTGTGCTTTTTAAATTGTCTAACGTATCTCTCCTTATTGCTGAAGCTACACAAACTAAATCTAATGGACGTAAAACAGGCATAAAGCAAGAATATGGTGCTATATTTCTAATTCCATTTTCACTGATTGTTGATATGAATGCCACTGGCAAGGGTACTATCGATTCTCTTTTGAAGTTTTCTAATATCATATTACCACTGCGCTATCTACAATTGTCTTCTTTCTCGATTTCAAGAATGAATTCCTGAGATTAGAAAATCAGCAACTGACTCGATTTCTGGAAGTTCTACTTTTAATTCATCTCCTTCAAACCCTGCTAGGAAGATCTCCGTGTTTGACGGGACTGAAGTTAGAATACGGTTTTTGTCCACGGTTTCCGTCATTAACTGAGTCCCTATTTTGTCTGCGCGGTTTAGAATAAAATATAGAGGTTTCCCGGCTTTCTCGGCAAGTTCACTTATTTTTTCTGAAAGCCTTATGGATTCATAAGATGGATCAAGTACCATTAACACAAGGTCACAACCTTCTTCAACTCCCCTTCCAAAATGCTCTATACCAGCTTCAGTATCCACAAACACAACATCTTCAGGAGTAGTTTCCGTGTTTTTTAGAAAATTCCTTGCAAGAGCACCCATCGGACAGGCACATCCCTCTCCAAAGTCATGGATTTTGCCTATAGTTATCATTTTGATGTTTCCTTTTTCTACAGTATAAGCTTCGGGAATGTCGGAAATTTGCCATGTGTTCTCAAAAATACTGACAGTGTCTCCCTTCTGATATGCCTGCATTAACTTTTCTCCAAGGGTTTTTTTCCCTCCAAGATAATTCATGAAATCTTCGGGCATTTCAAGACCTAGCTGTTTATGAAGCCCGAAGTTTGACTCGTCACTATCCACCACAAGCACATTGTAACCTTTTCTATCCATAGATTTTGCAAGCAGAGCAGTGATAGTACTCTTGCCGCTTCCACCTTTTCCACATACAAGGACTTTCATCTTTTCACCTCTGTTTAATAATGTTTAGTATTAAAAATAACTGAAATAATAACATAAAATATTAATAAATAGGATACTTTTCTATAGTATTAAAACTATAAAGTTAATAGTGATAAAGTGACTATGAAAAAGAATAGTAACGGAATTTGTTTGTGCCCCATAGAAGGGATTATCACCATAATATCCAAAAAATGGGCCATTCAGGCGATCAGTGCCCTTGGGCATCACAATAGATTACGATTCAATGATCTCATGAACACTCTTGAGGGTATCAGCCCAAAGTCACTTACCGACCTGTTAAAAGAACTCCAAAAAGAAGGCCTTATCCAGAGAGAAGCATTTCCCGAGATACCTCCGAGAGTTGAATACTTTTTGACAGACGATGGAAAAGAGCTTTGTGAAGTAATAATCCCTTTAATACAATGGGCAGAGAAACGGGACAACCTGCATAAGGAAATCTTTAATTCAAAGACTTTTTAATATCTTCTGGGATAGCCGAAATTTGACATTGATTTCGATGACAGTTGACCTACATCGTTCAAAAAACCCGGAAATAATCAAAAGTCTCGTAATTCCATCTGCAAAAACACAGTTTTTCCTTTTTTCCTCAAAACGACTCTGTGTATGAAAGAGAAAACGTAGCTGCTTGATCATATGGATGATGGCTTTCAGAACTGTACATTTTAAGGTTAAAATCCCTTCAAACTTCAATTTGTTTAATATACCTTTAAAAATCCAGTTTGAACTTAATCAGTTTTCATTTCATCATCAAGAGAAAAAATAGAACCTGCTATTCAATTCTAAATAGCATTCGCTATTCTTTTTTGACAATGAACGCAGGCCATACTGTAGGCTCTAATAGTGCCTTCCATCAGATCTGCCACTATTCAGATGTTGGATCCGCCATTATCCAGATGTTGAATCTGCCATTATCCAGATTTTCAAGATTGCCCTGCGCTTAAAAGATTCTTCCGGGCTCTTCTACGATTTTATAGCCAGCTTTAAGCAAAGTCATCTGTATAACGTACGCGTCAGTTATCCGGCTATCATAGGCTACATTTACTGTTCTATCAGGAATGTTGATGTTTACTCTGGAAACCCCATTGATAGATGTAACGAGTCTTGCGACCATATCCTTGCAGTACCTGCATACCAGATCATCTACTATGAATGTTGTCTCTCCGATGTGTTCACCCCCGCAGCACAACTATATTTTTCAAACAGGTGCTTCACCCATATGTAAAATTTGTATCTTTTACTATATATTCTTTGAAACCAGTACCAGATATTATTTGCGTGAGACTACATTAAACAGGCTCATATCCGGTTTCACGAATTGCAGCCTTGACCTTTTCGAGGTTTTCCTCCCCTTCTTTGAAATCAACAGTTACCTGTTTGGTCTGAAGGTTTACGTCCGCTCTCTGTACCCCTTCTACAGCTTCAACTGCCTTTTTAACCCTCAACTGGCAGTGCATACAGGACATGCCTTCAACTTTTATGGTTTCTTGAGTCATGGTTTCAATCTCCGTATAACTCTACCTGGTAACATAATAAATTAATCTAATAATTTCCTGGAATATTTTATAATTGAATAATAGTATGTCCTATTTACCACAAATTCTTTGCGCAAATTCAGGATAATGAGACTGAGATTATCACTACATTAAATAATGAAAGAAACAAAACTCGGAAAATTTTGGAGAATTGAAAATCATCGTATCCATCAGGAATGGTGAAGAGCCAAAAAATCTCTAACCAGATTATTTTTAACCAGATTATCTCTAACCAGATTATTTCTAACCAGATTATTTCTAACCAGATTATTTCTAACCAGATTATTTCTAACCAAGTTATCTCTAAACAGATTTTTCGATCTTATTTTAATATTCTGAACTGGAATTTCACCTACCGCTAATCACAGAAAGGCGCAGAAGCACAGTCACAACCAGAACAAAGCCAATTATCAAAAGTGCTGTGCCGCTTGACCACGCCGACAAGGTCATTTTCGATCAAACCTTCTACAAACGGATGCATTGAGACGTTCAGGGTTTTTGGTCAAGATTTCCACCGGAAAGGTTGCGTCAAGCCATATTAAGAATGGTTATCACCATGATAATGATGTTTTCGCTCAAGCATTTTTTAAAAGGCTTGATACTCACCACATCCTTTTTTTGACATAATCCCTATGAAATATCTTTGAATATCTTTGAGTATCTTTGAATATTTTTAATGAAAATAAAAATAAGTTGAAAGTTGTTCCTGCTAAGCAGGTTGAAGGCTTTCAAACCAGGCGTTTTTTCATTTCTTCAAATTCTTCTTCAGTAATTTCACCTTTAGCATATCTTTCCTTTGCAATGTCCAGTGCAGACTTATCTTCACCTCCTCTGGTTTTATTTTGCTCAACAAACCACCTAATTAGCAAATAAGCTAGCACAATTATGAGAATCCAGAAGAGGATCCCGAAAAAAATACCTCCATACCCCATGCCGTAACCGTAATGATCCATGAATCCATTTATTGTCACCGCCTCCCAATATAGCAGTTAATCCATCGTTTCACCATTTCTATCTTTACTATTGGACACAAACACTTACACTTGAATCTGTCAATTAGAATAACTATAATTCAGCCTGTAATGTTTTCCTCGCCCAGATAAGGTCCGTGCCAGGTATGTACCCAGATCTGACCACTGTAGGCATTTACGCTCAACATCCCTTCAATATCTTGTCTCCCAAAATCAAAAGTGTAATAACCGGGCATTTCGTGTGATTCCAGTACCTGTGCTCCCGGCAGGTAGCCTGTTAAGAAATCTCCTGCCAGCTTTTTAGTCTCATTTAGATCATACTCAGGCGCTCCGGTCGTTGTTCTGCCAGCTCCAAAGCGTGTGTTCCACATCATATTTGGTCCTGGTTCAGGATAGACTGACCCTGAATAACGATCCACCAGTACTTCAGCTATATCCTGACTGCTGTTTGTGTCCTTTAAAACAGCATAATAGTTGCCGCTGAATATCATGACGTCCTCGACCTGAATATTCGAGCCATACTGGCTGGAGAAGTTCTCCAGGCTTTTCAAAGCCTCATCCTGAGTTACAGGTTTTGACTCAGGATAATATATTGCCATCATATTGCCCATCATATTGCCCATCATCCCCGGTCCATAGCTATAATTGTAGCCTGGATTGTTCATCATTCCCGGTCCATAGCTATAGTTATAGCCTGGATTGTTCATCATTCCCGGCCCCATCTGCCCTGGCTGATAATCTCCCTGGCTGTAGGTTGAACTGTATGTCATTGGCCTGAAAGCTAGAAAAACAAGAAGCACTATTACTGCCAGTACTAACAGACCAATTATGATATTTTTGCTGTCTGCCATGATCGCCTCGAATTAAATTCTGCATCGGATTAAGTTCTGATAGTTAAATCAGCAGCTAACCGGACTTTTTATATAACTGTTAAATATTTTTATCAAATTATGGCAAGTAACTCTGATTTAACTATGTTTAGCATGAAAATGTGCCATCTGCAAGCACTTTCATTTGTTGTGCATGTTGTTCAAAGAATATCATGTTCATTTTAGACGAAAAAATACAGTCAAACTCCTGCAATTAAATTAAAACGGGGTGCTTTGAACAATTGAATGAGCTTGTTCAATTTTTGGTGTATTCTTATGTGAACTTCGGCCAGGTTTCTGTTTTATTTTGAGACCCTAAACCTCAGCTTTTAACCACAACGGTTAATGTCCCACCTTGAAGACAAAAAATGAACGACCACCATAATACCCCAATAATTAAAGATATGTTAATTTATTTATAATTATCACCTAATGCTTTAAGATAGATTGTCACCCTCGTTCTGGAGAGTGACCTGTCTTTTGGGGTACAGCACTTCCAGAAGAACCCAGATCATAGCAAGGGCAGCGAGGCCTCAAGATGCAAAATGCAAGAAAAAATTGTGTCTAATTAAGTTTAACTAAATCTAATTAAGTTTAACTAAGTCTAATTAAGTTTAACTAAGTCTAATTAAGAATAAGTAAGTCTAATTAAGTCTAATTAAGTTTAATTGAATCCGGTTGAATACGGTAGGAGAGCATGTTTGTTTATGAAGAAGTTGTCTATATAGCCCTGCTTACACTGCTGGCAAGCCTTATAGGAACTATGGCCGGATTTGGAATATCCACAATCATGGTACCTGTCTTGCTGATTATCCTGCCTCTGCCTCAGACTTTACTACTGGTAGGCATAGTTCACTGGTTTAATGATATTTGGAAGATGCTCTTATTTCGAAATGGAATAAGATGGAAACTTCTTCTTGCCTTCGGGCTTCCAGGGATCTTTGCCAGTTTCCTGGGATCATCCCTATCCTTGAGAATCTCAAGGGAAATTCTTTCAAGAGCTTTAGGGGTGTTCCTTATAGCCTACGTTATCTTCATTATTTTCAACCGAACTTTCAAACTGAGCCAGAAGTTATCAGTAGCAATATCCAGTGGAACCCTTACCGGATTTTTTGCAGGTATATTTGGTATAGGCGGGGAGATAAATGCCGTAGCCTTAAGCGCTTTCAACCTGGAAAAAGCTGTTTACATTGCAACTGCTGGAGCTATAGCTTTTATGATCGACTCTACAAGGATAGCAACGTATATACAGGGAGGTACGAGACTTGACCCTGTCCTTGTATCAGGCTTTTTGATCTTCATACCCGTATCTTTAATTGGGGCAATGATCGGGAAAATCGGAATTGAAAAAATACCCCAGGAAAAATTCAGGAATTTTGTGGCAGTTTTCATATTTCTATTTGGTTTGAAGCTGGTGTTATTTCCTTAACCTTACTTTCGGCAGGTCGACATAAGAAATTTTAATATTTTTCTTGATATCGTTTTTCAACATTTGATAGTTATCTAGTAGAGTTAAAGCTGGTTAACGTGTGGCTTAACCCCAACGATATATATAAACACTGAATCTTTTTTCTATCAAAGTTCAGCATGAAATATTATGTTTGGATAATATGTAAACCTAATTACTACATACAACAAGGGATCATTATTTCAAAATCGACATCAATAAAATTATAGAAAATGAAATGTCGACCTGCCGAATCTAGGCTTAACTTAACGACAGCCTTTCTTCTGGTGGATGCAGATCAGGTATGAGAAAAAAAGAGTCTTCTTCAGCAGTTTTCAGTCGTTAGCTACCAAATTAAGTAATTAAGTAATTAACTATTAAGACCTGAGTTTACTGAAAAATTTTTGATTTTTATTTACCTTTATTTACCCCGGATCACAAGAAGAAGTACTATCAGAACCGATCCCCCAAACCCAGCCAGTCCGACCCAGGAAAAAATACCTCCGTTTAACAGGATGTAAGTTGAAGCAATAAGCAGGACAGCCAGGTAGAGTTCTTTCGAAAATGTAGTTTTCCTTGTTTCTTTCTGCTTTATGGAAAGAAACTTATCCCCCATTCCTTCCATTTTATCGGCGACTTCTCGAATCGCAGCCCTCAGTTCAGCTTTTTCGTCCACTGGCTCGGTGGAAAATTCGATATGAAGAGCAGCCCCTTTTGAAGCATTAAGCTTTTTATAAGCATCCATCAACACAGGAATAGCAATGGTTTTAATGTTGTATCTCGGGTCCAGCTCCAGGCAGACTCCTTCTATAAGCAGGATCGCCCTCTGCAGGGTTGAAAATTCACCGGGCAGCCGAATATCATATTTCAAGCCGAGTTTTGCATAATTGTCACTCTGCCTGCCTTCAAGCCCGTAGTTCTGGTTTGCAATCAGGCTATCCATATCTTTTCTGAGCCTGCGGATATCCACTTCACGCGCATCCGCACCCCCGATTTTCAGGAAACCCTGAGTCGCTCCTTCCACATCTCTGTTATTGATAGCGTAATAAAACTCCAGCATATTTTTTTTGAGTTCGTCATCGATACTGCCTACAGCCCCGAAATCGATAAAGGCGATGGTATCGTTTTCCTGGACCAGCATATTGCCCCCGTGAGGGTCGGCATGATAAAAACCATCGATATAAACCTGTTTAAGATAACTTTTGGTAATGGTGCGCGTATATTCCGATTTCTTGCTCTGGGGCACAGGCATATTGATTATGTCCTTAATCTGGATTCCCTGGATGAACTCCATTGTAAGGACATTAGCTGAACAGTAGTCGGGATAAATTCTGGGCACAGACACGTTTTTCACGTTCTTGAAATTGTCCTCAAAACGCCGCATGTTGACGGCTTCGGTTCTCAGGTCAACCTCGCGGGTGAGCATTTCCCGGATCTCAAGCAAGAAAGCATCGATATCAAAATTACTCCCCAGGCCGAGAACCTTTCTCATAACAGGCCTGAAATCGTCCAGGATAGAAAGGTCAATGTTTATAGTATCAATCAGGTTCGGGCGAAGAATCTTCACGGCAACCGGTTTCCCTTCCATAACTCCTTTATAAACCTGGGCAATCGATCCGCAGGCAATGGGATCCGTATCAAAGCTGTCAAAAATATTAATAAAAGCCTTTGCTCTCCTTTCCCTGGAAGCCTTAAGCTCGGCTTCCGTTTTTTTTCGGTTTCGCTCTTCAGGTGGCTCGAATTCGCAAACGCAGGCAAGGTCAAGAGATTCAGCCATTTCTTCAAAAGGTATCGGTTTAACTTTGTCCTGAAGGTTTGCCATTTCTATAACATAAGTCTGCGGAACAAGATCAGGCCGCTTGCTCATAGTTTGTCCCATTTTGATAAAAGTAGGCCCAAGCTCTTCGAAAGCTTCCCGGAGTTTTACAGCCGTCTGCCTGTTTTCGAGATCAAAAGTACAGGTGCACTCAGGATTTGAAATATAATTTTTGCGCAGATCCCGATAGAGTTCCGGAATAAGGTTGTATTTTAAAAGAACCCTCATAACCTCAAGGTAGCGCTTTGTTTTCCCCAGCATCCGTAAATAACAAAGATCTGTTAATTTATATAGTTATTTTCTGCAGTTTTGGATTTAAGTTGAAATTTGTGAGCTTTAGAGAAAAGTTAATCCATGAGATCCAAAGAGGTAAAAATAAGGCTTTTCGTTGTTTTGTGTGGATATCCCCATAATATTCTCATAAAAACCAGTGCGGTCTTGAATTGAAAATCATCTTATCCACGAGAATGACGAAGAACCATCATTATAATGGCTCTTCGTTGTTTTGTGTGGATATTCTCATAATGTCCTCATAAAAACCAATGCGGTCTCGAATTGAAAATCATCTTATCCATAGGAAATGACGAAGAGCCATTATAATCATCTTAAATATAGTGATGTTGCACTAAATGTGTATGTGACTATATATTGTTCGGATCATATGTAAACCTGATAACTACACACAATAAGGGAACATCATTTTAAAATCACCATCAATAAAACTGATCATAAATAAACTGTCGACCTGCCGAAAGCAGATATTGTAAGAAAAAACCCAATTTTGGCCTTTAAAGGAAAATAAGCGTTTAAAATAAACTATTTAAGGGTTATAAAGGATTAAATCCCAAAATAGTATCATTTAAAGTGTAAATTGTAAATTTAATCCATTAATACTCCTAAAAAAGTAAGTATTCTTTTATTTTTAAATCCAGATATAGCATCTTAGTCAGGAACATATCGATAAATAACATCCACCCAGAGACCCAGAGATACGCTATCACAATGCAATTTTGTGACGTAATCAAAAAACGATCAAAGCATTTATAAAAGCATCGAAGAAGATTACGAGGAAACCATGTGTGTAATGAAACCATGTGTGTAATAGACCTGCAATACCAATTCGATAGTTCCTGACTAATCTATTTAATGAGTTAATTAAAAGGATTTCGAAAATACTTAAATACGAGAAAAATGTAGCAGGGATAAAAATGCCTGATAACCCGGAGGAAAAATTGCTGATTTTGCAGCTTTCCGAAGATTCCAGAAAAATTGCCAGACTTATTTCAAGTGAAACTTCAATCAGAATACTTAAATTGCTTAATAAGAAATCAATGTCGGCAGGAAACCTTGCCGATGAGCTTGGAGTGCGCCTGAATACTCTCAAATACAATCTGGACTCCCTTCTGGAAGCCGGAATGATTAGAGTAAGGCACGTAAAATGGAGCCAGAAAGGAAGGGAAATAAAAATTTATGAGGCATCGAAAAAAGTAATTGTTTTTCTGCCCGCAAAAGAGAATGTGGAAACTCCTATTTTCATATAAAGTCCGAGTAAGACAACATATAAAATATTAAGGAGTAATAACCCCCAAAATTGTTCTGAAGTTAATTCCCGACTTCAGTGTTTCGGAACGATTCTATTCTGAGAAAGACTTTTAAAAATAACCAAATATTAATATACGAACTCGATTAAAAGATACAGTCCAGCAATGAGTTCTATTCCGTAGGACGTGGCCCAGTATGAAAATCAAATTTTTGTCCTTGCTCCTTATAATAGCAGCCATTATCGTGATCTCAGGCTGTGTTGATGAGGAGGCTCAGGGCTTTAATGGTAAAGCTCAAGAAGATCTAGCTAGGACTATTTTTTTCCCTTATGTAGGGCTCCTGGACCATGGGGAATCTGAAATACCAGGCTCATACCCCCATGAGTTACCTCCAGATAAGTTTAATTCAGATCCTGATATCCATACGCTAAAAGATGCAACATCCCTTCTTGACAGAAACATCGAAAAAGCAGAAACGATTTCATTAAAGCTTGAAACCGGAATTGAGCGCTACAAAGCAGAAGGAGAAGATGTTAGCAGACTTGAAACCCTGCTTGAAGAGTATAACCGTCTTATAAATGAAGCAAAGCAGTATCGAGCCCTTGCAAATGCAACCTCAGGCGGAGAAAATAACAGCTCAATCGCGAATTCGAGTCAATATAATGGTTCATCCGAAAATATAAAAGTAGATTATTTGGTTCAGTCTCAGAAGAGTATGATGCAAGCTAATAATGTCCTGAGAAATATTTTCGAGGAACTTAACTCCTTAATGGGAAGTGAAGAACTCAACAATACATCCCGGCTTATTTCGGCAGGAGAAGGAAAAGCTATTCTTATGGGCAATTTTACCCTGAATATGCACCTGGAAAACGGAGAAATGGTAATAATGGGCCTTTCTAAGGATTCCGAGATAGATATAAATGGGGATTATACATTTGAGGAAAATACCGACACGCATGATACAGTGCGCCTTTACCATATAAATTCTGCCGATGTGAAGATATCCGGTTCCCGTAAGACAGTAATGTTAAACAATGAAAACATTACTCTCACTGCAGATGGCGAGGGTTATGTAGCTTTCCAGGGAGACGGCACCTATAGTGTTGAAGAGGCAGGCAGAGTAATAAAAGAAGATGAATGGGCGAAACCTTTCTTTGAAGAAGTAATGAATCCCCAAAAGCATGGGCCTGACGAAAAGTACAATAATACCGGATATGGGCCTGATAAGAATAACAATGGTATAGTAATCGGGCAAGGAAGAATATGAAGTAATATCACACTAACAGAGCTTCTCCGGAAATCGAATGCAGGAGAGATATTCTGGAGACGCGGTGAAGGTTCCAGGAGACTATTAAAAATGCCTGGAAAAATTGAAAATCAATATACAACTCTGGGTTTATCGAAAATGAATCTAAGGCTCTATATTATTTGTATCGCTACCGTACTTGCTTTAGCAGGACCTGCTTTAGCAGATAGTACGGCCAATGTTCACGGGACGGCATACAGATGGGATACCTTCGAGCCTCTAGATAATGCAGTGGTCGAGGTAAATTCTACTCCCTCACAGTCCATGGTAGCGAAATACGGTGTGTATTCTTTTGATCTGATACCCGGAGATTATAATATTACAGCCGATTACTATGAGAACAGCAGTGTTAAATATTCAACAAGTGAGATTATTACAGTTAAAGACCAAGGAAAATATTTACTCGATCTCCTGCTCTTCCCAGTTTATTCGGAAGAACTCATGGGCGACTCCAAACTAAATGGATATTCCGAAGACCAGAACGGGACTGCAAAAAGCTCTTCTAATACAACAAATTCGCTAACAGACACATCCACAGGTCCGACGACAAGTAAAAGTAATTCTAGCAGCATGGATCTGGCTGACCAAAACATAACTGGCAATATAAATGCAAATTACCTGTTGATAGCAGCTCTTTTACTTTTTATCCTGCTTTCAGCAGGCTACCAGGTATCCAGAAAGGATAAAAAACCAGAGAAAAATCAGCCTTTAAAAAGTGCACATAAAATCTCAGGCATCGGAGCAGATGAAAAAGGACATACTACGGGAGGTTTTATCAAACCAGTTAAGGTGCCCGAAATCTCGGTAGAAGTCCATGATGGAAGGGTAGAAGTCCCTCAAGAAAGCTTAGAGCCCGAGCTAAAACAGGAGTATCAGGCACAGGAATCTCAGGTAAAGCCCCTCGAAGCTGCACCTTCAACAGGACCAATAGTAAATCCTGTAGAAGAGCCTGTGACAGAGGCTGTAAAGGAATCTCTACAAGATCCTGTAAAAGAATCAATAAAAGAACCTGTGAATGAACAGATAAAGCCGGTAGTAACAGCATTATCACCTAGAATCCCGGAAGAAAAAGGTCAGGAAGACTGTGAAGAAATTAAAGTGGACTCTCAGGAGAACGAAATAAAACTGGTTGAATCTGAGCCTCAAAAAGAGAAACAGGAAACCGTCTCTGAAGAAGCTGCTGATAAACCCACAGAGAGTCCCGAAACTGAAACTACTGCTTTCAAAAAGAAGCTCCCTCTTCCCGCAGACCTTCAGGAAGTCATGGATATAATTCGAGGCCAGGGAGGCAGGATTACACAGAAGGACTTGCGCAGCAAACTGAAGTACTCCGAAGGAAAAGTTAGCCTCATGCTTGCAGACCTGGAAAGAAGAGAATTGATTGAGAAGTTCAAGCGAGGGCGTGGAAATGTTGTTATCCTAAGAGATGAGGAACGCTGAAAGTCAGTATTTTTTCCAATTCTCTGAGTATTTTTCCAATTCTCTTAGTATTTTATTCAATTCTCTGGTATCACAGGAGATTCCAGAGGAAAAAACATATTGAGGCCATTCCAAAACCAACTTTATTCTCAAAACTATAAAATTTTCAGAATTGTTTTCATTATCCGAAGATCAAATAATAATCACAAATTAAGGGATCTGTAATTTAATTCTGTCAATGTCCATGTCTTCTTAGTAATTTCGGATTCCTGTGCAGACATCTTTTTTTCGACTGTTTTCCTTGAGATTCTATTGTTATCCTGTCTGAAAGTCAAATTTTGTCTTTCGAGTTTTATTATAGTTTTTTTGAACTGGAAGCCACAGTTAACCAGTATAAGCTGTGAAAAACCGGTATTTTAATTGAATCTCATAAAAAAGGGTTTTTACTATCCTGATATAAATTTTACGGAGTATACCAAGTTTAATATTAAATTAAAGCTTTAAAAATAATTATTTTATTAATTTAACAGTTTTCAAGCCAGGCATATTATAAGTATACTTATATTTAATCCGGCCAATATTAGAATTGTCAGTTAATATCTACCGGTAAAACAGTTAGGCAATTTCTTCCAGAGCTGAGAGATCAAGTAGAGTGAGATATCAGGTAGAAATTGCATACGCATGAAGATCTCAAGTTAGCTTAGCAATTCAAGTTAGCTTAACAATTAATTTCATGTTGGGGAGTTTAAAAAAGAGTTCAGGCTGGTGAATTTAAGTATCGAGTTCAGGGGGGAGTATAGGGAGTTTAAAAATTGAATTAAGGTTGGGGGTTTAAGGATTCTTTTCACACACATATAAATTATTTTTTCAATCAAACAGGTCAGGAGTTAATTTATGGTAAATACAAAATTTGATAGATTAAAAAAGATTTGTGCCGTTTTTCTGGTACTTTGCTTTGTATTATCAGTAACGGCTGCAGCAGCAAGCGCAGCTGACAATAGCAAGAATAAAGATGGATACAGAGACGGTTATAAAAAAGGCTATGGAGATGGCAGAAAACAGGGTGAAAAAGATTGCAATAAATATGGCAGCAAAGATGCCCTCTCAAAAATACCTTCTCCACCAAATGATAAAAGAGAGAACAAAAAATACAAAGACAGTTATAGTAGAGGGTATCAAAAAGGATACATCGAAGGTTACAATGGATATAGGTATACGTGCCTGAAATAAAATACGTGCCTGAAATAAAGGATAAAAACCTTAAAATCCAGAATGAATAAAGGTTGTTTCTGAGATAATACAAAATTATCAGAGTAGAGGATTTTGTGTAAGAACTCCTGTTTTCGTGACCCTGTCCGGTAACACTGCCAGTCTTCCTGTTTAACGATACAGTTTTGAGCTTTCTGGCGATTTTGTTTGGAAATTTTTAAAAATTTATCCGTTTTAATAAAAAAGAAAGGCTTCGCAAAGAAGGATTAGAGCACTGTATCGTTTTTTTGTATTATTTAAAATTGTAATAAATAATAACCGATATATTTATTTATCATCTATACTTACTTAATTGTAATTTATAGCCGTAATAGTCTATAAACGTGGGGAGGGTGCTCAGTGAGCCAGCTTCAAAATTCTGTATTTGACTTTCAGAAGCAATTTTGAAACATGCTCATTATAGCAAAATTAATTTTAGGCCTGGGGGCAAGCCATTGAAATTATCCAAAAAAGCGGATATATATTCTATATTCGGAAAAATTTAGAGAAATTTTATGCTCACAACTTTTAGCAGCTGATTCCCATAGCCTCGACTTACAACACCGGATTAACCGGTAACACTGAATTAACTGGTAGAGATGAATTTGAGGTTCTACATTCTGTGTATTGCTGCTCTACTCGCTTTAGGGATATCTCCTACTTCAGGAGTACCTTTCTTAGCAGATAGCAACATCACTGCAACAATCCACGGGGCAACATATGCATGGGACACTCTTGAACCCCTAAATGATACTGTAATTAGTATCAATTCCAATCCTCCTCAATCAGTACTGGCAAAAAACGGCATGTATTCCTTTGAACTCGGGCCCGGAGACTACGTTATTACAGCCAGGTATTACCGGAACAACACTGTAGTCTATTCAAAAGAAACAACTCTGAAGATTGAAGAGGAAGGAAACTATGTCTTCGACCTCCTGCTTTATCCGGTCTCCGAAAATCCGGTAAAGGAAAAAGCCGAAGACAAAATAAGTAATGTCAATAATGTAAATAGTGTTAATCCCACCGAAAAAGCCAGAACTGACCTTTTTACTGTAAGCTTCCTGCCAGTAGCCTTTATGGTTCTTTTTCTGCTTGGCGGAAGTTATAAACTATCCAGAAAGCAAAAAACGATGAAAATAAACAGGTTTCAGGAAGGGAAGTTCTATGCATCCGGGATTCTGGCAAATGCCCTCGCTAGAATCCCTGGTTCTGGAGTGAAGCTGGAGTTCGAAAACGCCCCGGAGGCCTCATCAAAAGAGCCGGTAATAGAGCCTGGAGAAACAGAAATAGAAATTGCAGATAATTCCAAAATCGAGCCTGCTGATTTAAGAAAAGCTCCTCTTACTAAGGATCTCCGGGAAGTCCTGGATGTGATTAGGGGCCACAGGGGTAGAATTACGCAAAAGGATCTGCGCAGCAGGTTGGAGTATTCCGAAGTAAAAGTCAGCCTCATGCTTTCAGAGCTGGAAAAGAGAGGACTGATTAAGAAGTTCAAGCATGGGCGTGAGAATATTGTGATTTTAACAGACGATGAGCGAAAGGGAAGCTAAGGAGTTGCCACATAATAAACTACACACAGATTTTGATTGGGCGCTTTGATTATCATGATTTACGTCACAAATTGTTGTATCCTTAAAGGATTTCACTGTTCTTAAAGGATTTCACTGTTTGGATTTTTTTATTGTCGAGAGATATCGTGTACAAATGACTCACTATTTTACTTCAACTTCGAATTTTGTTCATTTTACATGATCATTCTATAGTATCAAAATGGAAGTGGAATTAACTCAAGTTTAATTTTTTGAGTCGCCTGCTGGTTGTATCGTATATTAACTTTCAAATAGTCTTGAATCTGCGAAATCATTTCACGACACAACAGAAAAAGAAAAATAAGACAATAAGGCTGGCTTTTAATAATCTTAGTATAAAAATCCCTCCAGATTTTGGAATTAAGTTTACGATCCAGTTAGATCTGTGGCAGAAATGCATAAAATTGTTTATTTGGTTTGTAGAATTCACTTCGTTACTTTCTGCTGGAGTTTTACCTTACTCAATATATTTAAATAACAATAAGCTTAATGTACAATGCTAACAAGTATCACGTTAACTATTATCAGGATATTTTCCAGGAAGGTTATTGTAGATGGTACTAGGAATAAATGATCCGCAAATTTGGCTTGCATATCTTGCTTGTATATTTAGTGCACTCGGATGCATGGTTTATGGAGCATTGAACTGGAGAGAGGAGAAAGAAGAACAGGCAGTAAAAAGCAGTACTCAGAAACAGGTGACTCAAGATCAGTAAACTAGTGTCTAAGCAATTTAGTTATGAATAACTATAATTAAAAAAGTGACCACGTATGAGATGGTGTATACGTATTAACGTATCATAATTAAATTGTCGTGACACTGGTGAGTTACTCTAAAGAGCTCACATCAATCAAACCTTTTTGGTAATGCCTGAGAAAAAACAGTAGTCGAAACTATTCTGGAGTAATTTTTATGGCAGTCAGTACTTCAACTCTAATCCTCCTTGTTGTTATCTACTTTACGTGCACCTTCTACGTTGCCCGGCTGGGGTATAAAAAAAATTCCCAGACTGATGGGTATATGCTTGCAGGCCGACGCGTACCCCCGGCAATTATGGCCCTCTCCTATGGAGCTGCGTTTATCAGCACTTCTGCAATTATAGGGTTCGGAGGAGTAGCCGCTTCCTTAGGAATGGGACTTCTGTGGCTTGTCTTCATGAATATCTTTTTCGGAATTTTCATTGCCTTCGTGGTTTTTGGCCCAGGGACCCGTCGCATGGGACTAAACCTTGGAGCCATCACTTTCCCTGAATTTATAGGAAAACGCTTCCAGTCAAGGTTTATCCAAGCCTTTTCCGGGCTTCTTATAGCTGTTTTTATGCCGATCTACGCAGCAAGCGTGATTATAGGGGCAGGCCGATTTCTTGAGACCACTCTTGGGATAAACTATAACTTCGCTCTTCTGGTCTTTACTGTTATCATTGCTTTTTATGTGATTAAAGGTGGCCTTCTCTCAGTAATGTATGTGGACGCAATGCAAGCCACTATTATGTTGATAGGAATGACCTTTTTGCTGATATTTACTTACAGCAAACTGGGAGGAGTCGTAGAAGCTCATCAGGCCCTTACCAATATGGCAAACCTTGTGCCTCAGGCGCTTGCTGACCAGGGACACAGGGGCTGGACTGCAATGCCAGCTTTCAATTCCCCAATCTGGTGGACAATGGTTTCCACAATTGTTATGGGAGTAGGGATAGGAGCACTTGCACAGCCACAACTTGCAGTCAGGTTCATGACTGTAAAGGACGACCGTTCCCTTAAAAGAGCAGTTGCCGTTGGGGGTCCCTTCCTTCTTATGATGGCAGGAGTCGCATATGTTGTAGGAGCTCTTTCTAACGTATACTTCTACAAGACTACAGGAAAGGTTGCCCTTCAGGTCGTCCCGGGTGGAAACACTGACCTTATAATTCCCGCATATCTGAACCACGCAATGCCCGCGCTGTTTGTGGCAATATTCATGCTAAGCCTGCTTTCGGCAGCAATGTCTACTGCAGCTGCCCAGTTCCACACCATGGGTACGGCCATAGGGTACGACTTTTATCAGAACGGCCTTATGAAAGGCAAGTCCAGTTCGAGCACAGTCCATGTGACAAAAATAGGAATTGTCTTTACCATCATAGCAGCAGTTATTCTGGCTTACATTCTTCCTGTAAGTATTATCGCAAGAGCTACTGCCATGTTCATGGGACTGTGCACATCCGCTTTCCTGCCCCTCTACATTGGAGCCCTGTTCTGGAAACGTACAACAAAAGCCGGAGCAACTGCAAGTCTTGTTATAGGGTCGATAAGCAGTCTTTTCTGGCTGGTGTTTGTCCATGCAAAAGAAGCAGTGCCTCTGGGGATCTGCCAGGCAATTTTTGGAAAAGAAACATTACTTACAGGCACCTGGCCCCTTGTAGACCCGATTATGATCGCAACTCCACTGTCCTTCCTTGTCCTGATTGTAGTAAGCCTTATGACACCCCGGTTCTCTCCAGAGTTCCTCAAGAAGGCTTTCAGGCTCAGGTATGAAGATGAAGAAGAAGAAACATCGGAAGCAACATCACACAGTGCAGCAGATTCGGCAGGCGTTTAAGCCTGCACCCACACTTTTCGGTTTTAATTCGGCTTCCTTAATATTCCCTTTATTTTTATGAAATTATCAGTTTTCTTTTCTAACAGGCAGGGTCTGCCCTCCATGAGGCATAAGGTGAATTTTTGCGTCAGGATTTTCCAAGAGCACTGCAGACAAGGCATCCTCTGCACTTGCCATCGGAGTAAAGAATGCGTTTCTTGTTTGCTCGTTCGAAAGTTTTGAGACCAGGTAAAGCTTAAATCTCTTTGAAATCCTTGCAATGATTGCTGTTTTATGCCCCCCGAACTCAAAACATTTTTTGAAACGTTCGATTGCTTCATCCGGGTTTTGACACTCCCTGTTCCAGCATTCATAGACCTGGTTTCCTATCCCCTCAGCGCATTCGGCTACAAGGATGATGGAACCTCCTGCTTTCACAGCCTGAGTTGCATTATCAAGCGCCTTATTTGCCTGGAAGAGATTGATATCTTTAGGAAAGCCTCCGCAAGAAACAATTACCGCATCTGCTGGTTCTACAGGCACCTTATACATAGAATCCACAACTTCCACACCTTTTCTGTGTGCCTCGATAAAATCGCCTGCAACAGCAGTAACTATCTCTTTTTTGCTGTCAAGAACCACATTCAGGATAAAATCAAGGCCGAAAATTTTTGCAGCTTCTTCCATGTCCTGCCTGACAGGCCCATCAACCCTTCCGGAAACAGCTTTTTCATCAATCATCATTTTATGGTTTGTGAGAACTGTTTCTTTCGAGCTTACACCAGGCAGAACTGATTTTGCCCCTCCGCTGTATCCCGCATAGTAATGGAATTCGATGCTTCCGGTCCCTATAACAACATCAGCACCCATAATGCCTTCAAATATCTCAATTGGGGTTCCACGGGAAGTTATGCCAATGCGTCTGCATCTGCCGGTATCATGCTGAATGCAACGAATTTTTTTGTAGACTTCTTCTCCAACCAGCTTTCTTGATTCCTCTTCGGTCTGGTTTCGGTGAAGCCCGAGTGCAAAGACAATAGTAATATTTTCGTCCTTTGCTCCTCCAAGGTAAAGCTCTTCAAGTAGAGGAGGAAGAAGCTTCGCAGTTGGAGTTGGACGTGTAACATCGCTTACAATAATTGCAATTCTCGAATCCGGGTTTACAATCTCAGAAAGCCTTTTTCTTTTAATGGGATTTTCAAGAGCTTTTTTAATTAAAGAAGTTGGATCTTCCTTTTTTTCAGGCTCTGAAGGCAGAATAATACTGGATATGTTTCTTTCCGGGATATCCAGCTCAAGTGCCATGCTTCCAAAAGCTAATGATGTTGTTTTTGTGTTTTCAATCATATTTGGCACTTCACTTGACCTTTTTTCGATATTTGTTTTTATAATTGTCTTCTTTTACAGCTATCATTTCATATCTGTCTTTACAGCTATCATTTCATATCTGTCTTTACAGCTATCATTTCATATCTGTCTTTACAGCTATCATTTCATATCTGTCTTTACAGCTATCATTTCATATCTGTCTTTACAGCTATCATTTCATATCTGTCTTTTATAGCCATCTTCTCATAGCTGTCTTTTATAGCCATCTTCTCATAGCTGTCTTTTATAGCCATCTTCTCATAGCTGTTTTTTATAGCTGTTTTTTATAGCTGTCTTCTTACTTCATTACAGGCAGAGTCCATCCGCCATTGGGCATAATATGGATTTTAGCATCAGAATTTTCGGAAAGAATATTTTCAAGCGCTTCTTCTACGCTTTTTACAGGAATAAAGAAAGTATTTCTGCTTTCCGTGTCCGGAAGTTTAGAGACAAGATAAAGTTTGAAGGTTTTTGCAGCCCTCCCAACAGTGGCAGCTTTGTGTCCCCCAAACTCAAAACATTTTCTGAATTTCTTTATTGCCTCATCTGGAGTTTTGTATTCTGTACTCCAGCGCTCATATACCTTATCCCCGATCCCTTCAGTACATTCAGCCACAAGCACTATTGAGCCTCCTTTTTTTACGGCAAAAACTGCATTTTCAAGGGACTTTGTCGCCTGGAAAAGGTTAATGTCTTTTGGAAAGCCTCCGCACGAGACAATTGCTGCATCTGCAGGCTCTACAGGCACCTTGTACATGGAATCAACAACTTCTACGCCTTTCCTGTGAGCTTCGATGAAATCTCCAGCAACGGCAGCAACTATCTCTTTTTTGCTGTTAAGCACGACATTAAGGATAAAGTTAAGGCCCGCAATCCTTGCAGCTTCTTCTATATTTTGTCTTGCAGGACTGTCGGTTCTGCCTGAGAGAGGGTCACCTTCAAAGAGTTTGCTATAAAAACTATGATAAGAAAGAATAGATTTTTCCGAACTGACTCCCGGAAGAACAGATTTCCCTCCTCCACTGTATCCAGCATAATAGTGAAATTCCAGGGTTCCTGTGCTTATGATAACGTCGGAGTCTGCTACTTCTTCAAAGACCTCTACAGGCGTTCCGAAACTTGTCTCTCCGAGATGCCTGCACCTTTTCCTGTCGTGCTGGATGCAGCGAATTTTTTCGTAAACCTGCTCTCCAACCAGTTTTCGTGATTCCTCTTCAGTCTGGTTTCGATGGAGCCCGAGGGCAAAAACAATAGTAATATTTTCATCCTTTGCCCCTCCAAGATAAAGCTCTTCAAGCAGAGGAGGAAGAATCTTTGCAGTAGGAGTTGGCCGAGTAACATCACTAACTATGATTGCAACCTTCGAATCAGGGTTTACAATCTCAGAAAGCCGTCGGCTTTTTATGGGATTTTCAAGCGCTTTTTTAACAAGGGAAGATCCTTCTTCCTTTATTTCAAACTCCGAAGGCAAAATAACACTGGCAAGATTTCTTTCAGGAATTTCAAACTCAATTCCCGTACTTCCAAAAGCAAGTGATATTTTTTTTATGTTTGCAGTCATGTTTATGCCGATGTTTTATCTTGATATTATTTTTCTTTTTATTATTTTACAACAATAAGGTTAAACAAGTATAAAAAGAACTAGAAGACAGTTTCAAATGGCAAGGTAGTTTTAAATGAAAAAGTAGTTTTAAATGAAAAGGTAGTTTCAAATAAAAAGGTAGTTTTAAATGGAAACGCAGTTTCAAATGAAAAGGTAGTTTTAAATGAAAAGGTAGTTTCAAATGGAAAGGTAGTTTTAAATGAAAAGATGATTTCAAATGAAAAGGTAGTTTTAAAGGCGGTTTACACCTTCATCTTTTTATCCATAGCACCTTTTTTATCGCCTTACAGGCAAAGTCCACCCACCATTTGGCATAACATGGATTTTAGCATCAGGATTTTCGGAAAGAACCTTTTCAAGTGCTTCATCTATACTTTTTGTCGGAATAAAAAAAGCGTTTCTACTTTCCGTCTCTGGAAGTTTTGATACCAGATAAAGTTTGAATTCTTTTGCAGTCCTCCCGACAATAGCAGCTTTATGCCCGCCGAACTCAAACCGGTTCTTAAAACGTTTTACTGCATCTTCAGGAGCCCTGCATTCCCTGTTCCAGCACTCATAAACTTTGTTTCCTATTCCCTCAGAACATTCTGCTACAAGGATAATTGAACCACCCCTTTTTACGGCAGAGGTAGCGTTTTCAAGGGATTTTGTTGCCTGGTAAAGATTGATATCCTTTGGAAATCCGCCGCAGGAAACAACTACGGCATCCGCAGGCTCTACAGGTACTTTATACATGGCATCGACATACTCTGCACCTTTCCTGTGGGCTTCGATGAAATCGCCTGCCACGGCATCAACTATCTCTTTTTTGCTTTCAAGTACAACATTCAGGATAAAGTCAAGGCCTGCAATCCTTGCAGCTTCCTCTATATTCTTTCTTGCCGGGCTATCAGCTCTACCTGAAAGAGGATCTCCTTCAAAGAGTTTGCTATAAAAACTATGGAATGAGAGAATGGATTTTTCGGAACTTACCCCTGGAAGGATGGACTTTCCTCCTCCTCCGTATCCTGCATAATAGTGAAATTCCAGGGTTCCTGTACTTATGATAACGTCGGAGTCTACTACTTCTTCGAAAACCTCTACAGGCGTTCCGAAACTTGTCTCTCCGAGATGCCTGCACTTTTTCCTGTCGTGCTGGATACACCTTATTTTTTCAAAGATATCTTCTCCTACAAGCTGGCGGCACTCTTCTTCAGTTTGTAAACGATGAAGTCCGAGGGCAAAAACAATAGTGATATTCTCGTTTTTTGCTCCTCCAAGGTAAAGCTCTTCAAGTAGTGGAGGAAGAATTTTTGCAGTAGGAGTTGGCCGTGTAACATCGCTAACTATGATTGCAACCTTTGAGTCAGGGTTTACAATCTCAGAAAGCCGTTGACTGTTTATAGGATTTACAAGCGCTTTTTTAATAAGGGAAGTCCCTTCTTCCTTTATTTCTAATTCTGAAGGCAGGATGATTCTGGATAGGTTTTTCTCAGGTATATCAACCTCCAAAATCCCGCTTCCAAACGCAAGTGGAATCGTTTTTACATTCATAGTCATGGTCATTCCGATGTCATAGTATTAATTATATAAAATCGTATAGGTAAACAATAGAGAATCAAGTTTTAAAAAAATCCGAACTGTCAGTTAATATTACTGTTATATTATAATTAGGTCAATTTAGTGTAATTAGTTTTTCTATTATATTTTGTTTCCGCTTCTTTTTTCCAGAAGCTTCAACGAAATTTTCGGTAACATTTGCAGTGTTTCATTTCCTGCTATTAATTTACACGCGGTTTTAAAACTTGGCAGGTGGTGCTTTTACTCATCAATCCCATTCTAAAAACGATCAGATTTGCACATAATTAAGAATTTTAAAACCCGTTTCATAATCAGAAGATCAATTGACCATTAAAAATTAGAAATTCAAGGACATAGTTCTGAGTTTTACGTAGTTCTGAGTTTTACGTAGTTCTAAGTTTTACGTAGTTCTAAGTTTTACGTAGTTCTAAGTTTTACGTAGTTCTGAGTTTTGGGATGAACTCACAATATCTGCTTTGTAATGCACATTCCAACTTTTGATACTTTTGTATAGTTTCAAAATCACAAAAATATAAGAATTATTGTAATTTATTAGCAAGATAGCCAATATAAGATAAATATTGACCTATTTTTATAGTCATAGGAATGTTAGTTGTAATATGATGTCAATTGTAAGATATACTTTTTCACATTTCAAAGCATTGAGTCCTAAAAAGTAAATATTTCCTGCACTGAATAATCACTGAGTATAATTAAAATAACGCGGACTAAAGTAATACAAACTAAAGTAATATAAACTAAAGTAATCAAAAATAAAGTAATCAAAAATAAAGTAATCAAAAATAGGTAGTGGGTTTGAATCATTGAAAACCGAAAGCGCAAGAATCTCTCAATATATTCATTAAATACGTGAGATGTACTCGCTTTTTCGGAATTGATCAATAACTCAGGGACACGACCCAAAAATAAAGTAATACGAACTAAAGTACTACAAACCTGCATACCACCGATAATATATTTAAAAAACATTTAGATGTATAAGTGCCAGAAATAGCTTTTTTGGTGCTTAAGAAGAAGCCGGAGAAGGGAAATCATAATGGGGAAACGATTACAATGGACAAAGAAAGAATTTCTTATCACGAATCTGTTCTGAATATGTACGAGCGGATAAAAAAAGATGGGATGACAAATGTCTGGGACCGCTACGAAGCCCAGGGTATGGGAGGAAATCCGGACAAAAGATGTGCTTTCTGTATGGGAGGAGTACGCTGCGACCTGTGTTCCAACGGACCATGCCGTTCGGATGCTGCGAAAGACAAAAGAGGAGTATGCGGAATCACTGCCGATGGTATGGCGATGCGGATGATGCTTCTCAGAAATGTAATGGGAGCTTCTACTTACCACTATCATACGGACCAGACCATCAGGACTTTGAAGGAAACTGCCAGAGGCAACACTCCTTACACAATAAGGGAACCTGAAAAGTTAAGGACGTTTGCAAGCCGGCTGGGGCTCAAAACCGAAGGGTCTGACTCAGAAGTTGCTCTTCGCCTCTGTGAGTTTGTAGAAAAGGAGTTTAACAAACCTGCCTACGAACCGAGCCAGATTGTTGAGTTCCTCGCCCCTCCCGAAAGAAAAGAAAAGTGGAGAGCACTGGACATATTTCCAGGCGGAATCTACGGGGAGATGATGCTTTCCACAAGCTCCTGCCTGACAAATGTGGATGGGTATTATGCGAGCCTGGCACTAAAAGCCATGCGCCTGGGAATTGCAATGGGATACCAGAGCCAGATTGTAAACGAATATTGCCAGGATATCCTTTTTGGAATTCCCAGTCCCCATACTATGAGGGTAGACCTCGGTGTACTTGATCCCGAGTACGTGAATGTGCTCCCTAATGGACACGAACCATTTATCGGCTTTGCCATGGTCCAGCTTGCCCGAAAACCGGAATGGCAGGAGAAAGCAAAAACTGCAGGGGCAAAGGGCCTGAGGGTTATTGCCAGCATTGAAACAGGGCAGGAAATGATCCAGAGATGGGAGGAAGATAATGCTTTCTACGGATTTACCGGCAACTGGATTTCCCAGGAAGCGGTATTTGCAAGCGGAAGTGTGGATCTCTTTGCAGCAGATATGAATTGTTCTCTTCCTGTTGCTCCCCTTTATGCCGAGAAATACAATTTTAAACTCATGCCTGTGAGTGAGCTTGTGGCCTTTGAAGGCATAGAGGAACGCCTGAACTATAATCCCACCGAAGCCGAAAAGCAGGCAGCACAACTCCTGGATATGGCGATTGAAAATTTCAAAAAACGAAAAAGCTCGATAGAATCGGTTTCCAAGCTCCCTATGAAAGAAGCCGTGGTAGGCTTTTCAAATGAGAGCATCCTTGCAGCGCTTGGAGGCAGCTTTGATCCTCTCCTTGATGCTATAAAAAACGGAGCAATTAAAGGAATTGTGGGGATGGTGTCCTGTACTACCTTAAGGGACTACGGTCAGGATGTACACAGCGTTGCTGTAGTAAAAGAGCTGATCAAAAGAAATATCCTTGTTCTGTCCCTTGGTTGCGGGAATGGGGCCATGCAGGTGGCAGGCCTCTGTATCCCTGAAGCCAGAGAATTTGCAGGAGACAGTCTAAAAGCCGTATGCAAAGCCCTGGGCATCCCACCAGTACTCAGCTTTGGGACCTGTACTGACACGGGTAGGCTTGCCGACCTCCTCGGAGCCATCTCCGGAGCTCTAGGAGGAGTTCCAGTTCCGGATCTGCCGGTTGCGGCTGCAGCCCCTGAGTATATGGAACAAAAAGCCACAATAGATGCGATCTTTGCTCTGGCCCTCGGGCTCTATACTTATGTGAACCCGGTCCCGACAGTCACAGGCGCCCCGAATCTGGTCAAACTGCTTACCGAAGACTGCCGGGAAGTTACAGGCGGGGTCATGAATGTGGAAAAAGATGCAGTAAAAGCTGTTGATGGGATAGAACAACATATCATGGAAAAGAGAAAAAAGCTTGGAATCTAATCACATAATATAAGCTTGGAATCTAATCACGGAATATAATCTTGAGATCTAAGCATGGAATATAAGCTTGGAGTTTGAAAACCAGAGAATAACAGATTTCTAAGAAGAATAGATCTAATAAGAAGAATAGATCTAATAAGAAGAGAGCCGAAAAATCCGGATTTATCTGCCCTCTTTTACATTTTGTTTTTAAATAGGATAGACCAGAAACTGAGAAATCAAAGATCAAATCTAAGACCAAATCAAAGATCAAATCAAAGATTAAATTAAAGCTTTATTGATTCTCCGGGTTTCATGATAATGACTTTTGTGTCGACTTTTGCCTCAACTGCTCTTTTAAACTCTTCAGGGTCCTGTTTTATTACGTCAAATGTGCTATAGTGCATAGGAATTACAATTTTGGGCTGAATTAGTTCTACGGCTTTTGTAGCTTCTTTTATGCCCATTGTAAATTTGTCGCCTATGGGCAGGAGGGCCAGTTCAGGTTCATAGAGTTCACCTATGAGTTTCATGTCCCCGAAAACCCCAGTGTCTCCGGCGTGGTAGATGGAATGTCCGTTGATTCGTATAATGAAACCTGCCGGGGAGCCACCATCGAAACTAAAACCCGAAGCATCGATTGAAGAGGAATGGAGCGCTTCGGTCATGGTCAGCTTTATGCCTTCTACATTTACTGTACCTCCCTTGCCCATACCCTCTGCAAAAACTCCTTTTGATTTGATATAGTTTGCAACCTCATGAACGGTGATTATCCGGCATCCAGACCGTTTTCCGATTTCGATCGTATCTCCAAGGTGATCGCGGTGTCCGTGAGTCACAGCTATTATGTCGGGGTTCAGTTCTTCAGGGCTGCACGGAGCCAGTGGGTTCCCTGAAATAAAAGGATCGATCAACAATTTCTTATCAGCTTCGAACAAAAAAGCCGAATGCCCGAGCCAGGTAATCATTACGCCAGCCATCTTTTTGCCTCAAGAGTATTACTTTTATTAAAATAATTCAATGTTGTCAAGAAATTAAGTTGTCAGTAATTTAGCTATCAGTGAGTAATTTAGCTATCAGTAAGTAATTTAGAATTTAGCTATCAGTGAGTAATTTAGCTATCAGTATTTTCGCAATCAATAATTTAATTTTCGATAATTCTTGACTGACCATGAAATATTAACAATAGAGAATGAAAGATAAAGCAAAGATAAAGCAAAGATAAAGGAAAAATAAAGAATTGTACTGAGGATCATGTTAATATGCTTCTTCTGTCAAACGGAGGGAAAATGAAAATCGGTCTGGTAATTCATGGTCCCGAAGTGATTGATTCGGGAGAGGCTAAAAGAGTTTTTGAAAAATTTTCCTGTGTGGGCAAAGTCGAGGCGAAGCTTGGCGGAACAATGGGAAAAGTAGCTGTCCTGGATGCCGGACTTGAAAACATTATAGACATAAGTCAGCACCAGAAGCCAAGTGTCTGCATTGAATCGCTTTTTGAAACATCAGACCTTGTATGCCTCCTGAACCGAGGAAAAACCATTGAAACCGGGAAGGCATTTGGAGAAATGGTTGCTGCCCGGCTTAGAGAGCCGGAGATAAAACCTCTTATCCAGATCGAAAGCCCGGAAAGTACCGATGGAATTCTGATACCTCTTAATAAAAAAGCAGGAGAATACGGAGAATATCTTGAGAAGCTTTCTGAAATCCTGGGGCTTCCTGTGGAAAGTCCTTTGCCCCTTCAAAGTTCGAGAGTTCAAAATTCTGTTCTTGTAGAAAAGTGCCCGGCAACAGGCAAAATCCAGGTTATACGCAAGCTTTCAGGCGTTTTTCCAGGAGAAAAGATTCTGGTAAACGGAATCGTGATTGGAAAAGCCTTTTCTTCCAGAGTAAGCATAATTTCAGAAAACGGATTTATTGTCGCAATCGAAGGGGGAGAAATAAAAGAGCATGGGCTCGAAAAACTTCATAATTATGAAAAAAGATACCCTGTTGACCTTGCAAAAGCCTGGGTAAAAAGCGGCGGCCTGAGAAGAAGCAATTTCTCTCCCCTGCAAGCCCGGAAACCTAACGTGTGCGGCAGAGTATCGGTTTTTCCTTCCAGGCCAGCCGCAGGAAGAGTCGTACTTATAGACCATGCTGCAGAAGATACTTTTGAACTGGTTAACGATGCCGAACTTGTAGTTACCATAGGAGACGATACCACAACAATAGCAGGCGATATTCTCTCCAGGCTTGGAATTCCCATTCTCGGGATCACGGATGGAGATTGTGACAGGCTTGCTTGCCAAACGGCCATTTTTCCAGGTTCTATTGTGCTCAGGCTGGCAGCGGGAAACGATGACATTTTGGGTAAAAAACTGAAGCAGGAACTTCTAGGGGGAGAAAACTCTGCGGTTTTAGGAGATATATACGCTTTTAAAGAAGATGTGATTAAACTTGCCGAGCCCTTGATTGAAGCTGTTTTTGAATATTGAGAAGTCCGGCATCGCAGAAAGTTTTCTGAGCTTCTAAAAACAAATATACGGATAACTCCAGAGCGTTCTCAAAAGTCTCTATAGCTTCCTCAAGCCTGCCGGCGGCATCAAGAGTTTCACCCTTTACCATCAGTGACCAGTGAATAAGAGCCGGCGCTTTTACTTTTTCCGCAAGTTTTTTGGCTTTTTAGACTTTTTCAAAAGCTTGTGAGTAATTCTCATTCTCAATAAGGTTAGGGATAGACTCCAGAATTCGCATAGCAGAATCTATCGCCTGTCTGGACATAGAAACTAAAAGCTGACTTATTCTCTCCCCCCTCTCCCCACATCCACCAGTCTCTCATTTGCGGTCAGAATCTCGACTCCGAGTTCGCTGAAATCTTTGTCATGGGTTACGAAAACCATATTTTTTGCTCGGCAGATCTGGGCAAAGAGAAGGTCGTTGAAATCGTATTTTCCCTGCTCGAACATGTCCATGATTTCAGGAAGGTCTATAGCTTCCATTTCGGGGTCGCACGCAAGGGTACTTTTGAGAATTTTTCTTACATTGTAAGCTATATCCTGAGCGATTGCCCTGAAGGGCAGAGAATTTCGAAATTCCTTGAACCTCGTAAATTCGGTCTGCTGCTTGAACTCGATTCTGGCGAAGGTGTTTATGAATTCTGAAATTATCATGCAGTTTATATAGATCGTGCCGTCGGAATTCATTATTTCTTTCAAAGCCTTTGAATAGGCGTCCGACCGCTGGTCAGGCCAGCCGATTGGGCCATAGATATACAACCAGATGTTGGTGTCAAAGAAATATTTTTTGCCTTCTGGAAAATTATATTTCTCTATGGAATGTACCTTTACAGGAGCAGGTTTTGCGGGTCTTGGCCCTCCGGCGCGAAGCCTTGGGCGGCGCCTAACCGGAAAAACAGTTGCTTGGTGAACGCTCTTATGCATCTTCTCCTCCAAGTACATCTTTCAGCGCCTTTCTGCAGGTATACGCATGTTCAAAATAGGTTTTCGCCCGCTCGATTACTCTCTTAAGGATGATCTCATCTTCTTCGGAGATATCCATGAATAAGAGGTTGCTCTCAATCTGCTCTGCAGGAAAACAGCCATAAAGCTGCCCTATTGCCGAATTCAAAAAGGTAGGCGTAAGCTCATTCACGTATGCAAAAGAGAGTTCGATTTTCTTATTTTCACAGAGCGCAGCCTTAATAATCTCATAAACTTTCTGTCCGTCACAGGCGGCAACGCAGCAGTTTTCCCCGGCAGTTTCAAAAACATTGATCTTTACTCTTTCTTCCGTAAGTATCCCCATATGCTTATACTCACAATGATTTAAAAAGATCAGGGTCTGACCCATGTTTCACTCTTGAGACACAGGCTTCGTGTTCAGAAATATTAAGTTAAAGTCTGCTTTTAGCTGGCCTTTTTAAAGAAGAGCCAGCCCTTTTCGCCTTTTCCGTACTTTGTCCGTATTAAAACATAAATCCCTTTCAATTCTTCTCCTTCAAGTGCCACTACAATTTCCTTTTCCTCACGTTTCAAAAGCTCAAAAGTTCCCTTATCCCATATCTCAACCTTGCCGGCTCCGTACTCCCCTGCCGGGATTTCTCCCTCAAAATCGGCATATGCCAGCGGATGGTCTTCAGTCTCGATAGCAAGCCGTCTGATGCCTGCCTCCTTCGGGGGCTCCTTTGGCATAGCCCAGCTTTTCAAAACTCCATCCATTTCCAGGCGAAAATCATAGTGAAGCTTACGCGCATCATGGCGCTGAACCACAAAAATCGGTTTGTCGGAGATTTGTTTAAAATCACTGGTCAGCGGTTCAGGAGTCTTTTGAAAGTGTCTTTTCTTCTCATATTCTTCAAGCATGGAGGATCAATAGAAAATATGGTTTCAAACGGATTTCAAGCTTATTTCTGCTCCTGGCCAGAGCATAGTCCGAATAAATTTTCAAAAACTCAGTATCAGTTTGCAGGAGTACGGTTTCAAATATCGCTACATGGATTTTTCTTCTCTGGCAATGTCAAGCAATGTCAAGCAATGTCAAGCAGAACTTTACGAATTTCTTCGCTTTTTGCCAGATTTGCCATTTGCTCATAAATGTTGATAGCACTCAGTTCAGCAATTATGGCAGCTCTAAGGATCTCTTTATCAAGGTCTTCGGGTCTGGTTTTTTCAAGGATTACAAATGCTTCCGAAAGTAGGGTTCTGCCCTTCCTTAAAGTGTCTCTATAAAGTGTCTCTATAAAGTGTCTCTATAAAGTGTCCATATAAAGTGTGGACGGATAAAAATAATGTTTCTTTCTATCTGAAATTACAGCCTCAATAAAGTAGTTTGTAAAAATTAAATGAATGAAATTAAAATTAGATAAGTGAAACTAAATAGAGAACTAAATATAACATTGTAATTATTTATACTAATTAATATGTTTTTAGTAAGGATAAGATGAGATTAATTTGATAGTTTGCAATCGATATTTAGCTTTTGTGAAGAAAAAATAGTTCATAAAATATACTAAAAAATTATACTCAGTTGGAAAAGAACTTATAGACAAATCTCATAAATAGTTTTAGAAGTCAATTGCAAAATAATGATAAAGATATATATTCCGGCAAGCTCCAAAAAAGCTGATACAGGCTCGCCAGGAAACGATCTCACCGAGGCTAAAGATCTTGAAAAGAATAAAACATTCCCTGCTTAAAAAAATAAAATCTTTTCTGCTTGTGTTTATGGTTTTGATTTTGTGCCTGCCAGGCAGCCTGGGGTTTGCCGCCGGAAATACCGAAGAACCTGAAACGCTGCAAAACTTCACACCTTCTGCTGATTCAGTGGTTGAACCCGTAATCAAAACAGCCCCCATGAACCCCGAGTTTCTGGAAGACCAGCAGACTGACTCAATTGAAGCTTTTTCTTTTGTGGGCAATTACGGACAGCTTTCGAATACAGGGTATAAACCCTCACCTGTAGACCTGTCAGAACTTGCAAGTTCTGAAGGAAGACTTTTACTGAGAGCTTCAGGTTCAGACCTTCCGGCTGTTTATGACCTGCGCAATGAGGGAAAAGTAACATCAGTAAAGAACCAGGGAAAGGATGGAAGCTGCTGGGCTTTTTCAAGTATTGCTTCCCTTGAATCTTACCTCCTGGGAACAGAAGGAAAAAGCTATGACTTTTCCGAAAACAACATGAAAAACCTCGTCTCAAAGAACTATTCACAGGGATTTGATCTTACTACTGATGACGGTGGCAATGCATTCATATCAACAGCATACCTTTCTCGCTGGAGCGGGCCTGTAAATGAATCTGAGGATCCTTATGATGATTTATCTTCTTATTCACCCACAGGGCTTTCTGTACAGAAACATGTGCAAGAAGCACTTTTCCTGCCCGACAGGACAGAATCCCTGGATAACGAGGTTATCAAGAATGCAATTCTGGAGTACGGAGCTGTGTACACCACAATATACTGGAATTCCGGATATTATCAGCAAAGAAACTATGCTTATCGATACCCAGGAAGCCTGTCTGTCAATCATGCTGTAGCCATTGTGGGCTGGAATGATTCTTTTGACAGGAATTACTTTACGCAGATCCCTCCAGGAAACGGGGCTTTTATAGTGAAAAATAGCTGGGGCGACACCTGGGGAGAGGAAGGGTACTTTTATATTTCCTACTATGACACAAAACTCGGATACAATGAAAACGCCGTGTTCACATCTGAAAGTCAGAACAATTATGACCACGTCTACCAGTATGATCCTCTTGGATGGACAGTATCAAAAGAATATGAAGGAAGCCTTGTTGCCTGGGGCGGCAATGTTTTCTCCTCTGAAAGGGACGAAACCCTCAAGGCCATAGGATTCTATACTACGGACCTTAATACAGCTTACGAGATATACATATATAAAAATCCTGTTTCCGGGCCTGTGAATTCTGGACAGGGGTACCTTGTACAGGAAAGCGGCAGATACTCTTTCCCAGGATACCATACACATGTGCTGAATTCGGCAGTTCCAGTACATGCCGGAGAGAGATTTTCAATAGTTATAAGATTCGCTAATCCTTCAGCTTCAGGGCCTCTTGCAGCCGAACAACCTGTAGCCCGTTACAGCAGCAAAGCCCAGGCCAATGCCGGAGAAAGTTATGTGAGCCCTAATGGAGTCACTTGGGAAGACATATCAAGCAATTCGGAAGCAAACCTCTGCATTAAAGCTTTCACAACCAGTGCGCCCCTTGAAGCTGACTTTTCTTCAAACGTCACAACAGGAATGTATCCTCTTACAGTCCAGTTCACAGACCTTTCCAGTAATGCCCTTTACTGGAAGTGGGATCTAAACGGAGATGGGAAAATCGACTCAACAGCCCGGAACCCGATATATACCTACGGGTCTTATGGGAATTATGATGTTTCTCTGACTATCGGTAACAGTAACGGATCTGACACCGAAACTAAAATCGCTTATATAAAAGTGGTCCCCCTTTCAATCAACTCAGCCAGCCCCGTAGAGAATGTAACAACCTACAAAGGAGAGAAACAGGAATTCAGTATCAGTACAAATTATGCCTGCGATATAAGCTGGTACCTTAACGGAGAAAGTAAAGGTTCCGAATCCAGCGTTAAGGATAGCTCATACACGGAGACCATTCGCTCTCCAGGCTTTTATAATGTCACAGCAATTGCCAGAACAGGAGACGAAAAAATTGCACGGAGCTGGAACTGGACAGTCCTCGCATGGAATCCCTGGGATAGCTCGGATTCCCGGGAAGGGGAAAATATAAGCACCGAAGAGCTGCAGGAAGCTATCCATATCTATCGCAGTGGCATACAAATCCCTGAAACCGGAGCAGAACTCACGGACGAAAGGCTTAAAGAACTGATACAGCTCTGGCGGGAAGGTTCAGGGAATTAATGGTTACCGCGATAATAAATGGAAAGGAATAGAAAAAAGAAAAAAAATTAAAACCGAAAAAGAGAAGGAAAAAATTAAAACCGAAAAAGAGAAGGAAAAAAGAAAAAATGACTCTTCGTCATTCCCTGTGGATAAGACGATTTTCAATTCAAGACCGCATTGGTTTTTATGAAGACATTATGAGGATATCCACACAAAACAACGAAGAGCCTCCTTTTATTTTGTCATATTGCACAAAATGCCTTATTTTTCAGCAATATTGAACTATAAAATTTATTTTGTAGAAAAAGTTTCTTAAAGCAATTTATAACATATTTCATGGATTTTTAGAATATGAATATTCTTAAAGAAGATTTTTGATTGTGCAATAACGCAAAAAGCTCTATTTATAGCTCCAAAACATAATTAATAGTTATATATTTATGAAAATTGAAAAAAATAAAACTTATTAAATGTTATTTTAATATATATATGTGATATTAATTAAGCTCTTATTATTTAATTTTATATTCAGTGGAATTCCATGGTGAAATTTTAAGCCATTAAATATAATTTTTTGATTAAATAACCAATTTTAGTCCATTATTTTGCATTTAAAGCATTTTCAGCAAATTTAATAAAACATCTCTGTCATGTTTTTGAACCACAATATCGATATTGTAAGCCGGTTTTTAATTATTGTGTTATTTGTATATAAGATTAAAGATATTTATTTTGATTATAAAATTAGCTAACTTAGCTAAATATATTCTAAAATATTGAGCAGAGATTCTTGAAAGGATGTCCGAGATAGAGCTAATCAAAGACGAACCCTTGAAAGTTATGGATAATATGTTCGATGATATTGAGCAACAAATATTGGGAGAATATCCCGAGCTAGAGCTAATCAAAGGCAAACCAGTGATAGTTACCGATAACATGAAGCGAGTTGCATGGTCTATCATGCCGCGTTGGCTGTTTGACGAAGTGATTCATGAGCTGTTCTCAAAGAATATCTCGGATTTCTTTTGGCCAAACCAGAATGAAATGTTCTTTACGCCTAACATGCAGGAAGGTAATAATATTCGCAAATATACATCAGTTGGTCTGGTAAGGAAAATCGGAGCCGATCGCATAGCACAGTGTTTTACACTCACATGTTGGGGTCCCGCATTTGACTTTCAGGCCATAGGAAGGATGATAGATGATATTACTGCTCTAAAACCTAAGACTGAAGAATTGGACGATAGATATGGGCGAAGCCTGCTACGAACCGTTGTCGGCGATCGATATGTAATTACCCATGCTGTAACGATAGAGCCCGCATTTCCAACAGAGTATATCCGGCAGCTTGGCAGGCTCGGATATGACGTTCATTATATAGATTCTGAACAGGAACAGCTTGAAGCTTTGAAAACACTTGCAGAGGCTAAAAATGAGGAGGTGTTTAAAGACACCTTCAATTAATTTTATATATTTATTCACAACCCTACTATTTTTAAAAACAACTTATTCCAGTTGAATACCCCGCTAGCTTGCTGGGGGGTGAGCCAGCGCAACTTTAACTCTATATATCTCCTTGATTTGCTTGAAACAGAAAACACAAACTTGAAAAATACAATTATTGGTCACAAATATTTAGCAAAGCCTGGTATAAGATTTCTTTTTGAAGAATACCCTCAAACAAAAAAAAGCAAGGAAAAAATTAATTGTATTGGCTCGCAAGGACCTGGAGTTTTTGCAAGAACAACTGAACAATTAGTTTTAATTTTCCTATACGGAGCCTGTGCAAAATTTTATAATTATTTAAAACAATTTTAAAAGCATGTAAACAATAAGTTCCAGCGTCATAACTTAATTTTGAACCCCTGTAATCGATGTTATATTTGTTATTATTTTTATATGTGTTTTATATTTAATTTATAAAAAATTTGGAAAATACCATGTCTCCTACATTACTATTCAAGAGTTTCACTGAATTAGGAATCCCTGAAATATACACAACGATTTTTATTATTATCTTAATATATTTATTTTTTAAAAATTTAGATAATAAAAGGTAAATCGGCACAAACGTAGGAATGTATCTTTTAAAGAATCTTGAATTATAATCACATAAAAATCACGTAGATTAAGCTTTAATAGACTGATCCTTTTTAAGTTCAAAAAGTAAATGGATTCCGTTATTGAATTGTCGGACAACCTGTTTATCTTAAGGGTAGTTCACATGTCGGCATGTATTAGAGTGCAGGCATGTATTAGAGTGCATATTCAAGTGACAAATGGAAAACCTGTTCGTCGTTTGAGCGAATAAACCTCTACCATGTGGTGCGGATGATATCTCAGCTTAGCCTCTCGAAGTCCACTGACGCCAAGATCGCTTTCCCTATTGATGTATTCCACCTCATTTGCAAGAACCGCTGCAGTTTCGGCATTGATTACCTTGTATATTCCATCATACTCCGGAAGCCCTTTCTCAAAATGGATTATCGCCGTATTACTATCGAGGCGCTCAAAAAGAGAGATGGCACTTACCTGTAAACCGACCCTTATCAAAAGGCCTCGCAAGCGTAACTCGGTCAAGTGCTCGATCGCATAAAAGATAGCCTCTATCTCGTGGGCAAGAATGAAATTATCTTCGCAGTTTTTGCTCTCACACCACCTCACCAGGAACTCCATTATCTCTTTTTGGTTTTCTGGGGTTATCGGCTCGACCGAGTAATGGTAATTCTTTCGAAATTTGTTAATCTGGTTGCGGATCTTGAGATATTTCTTTCCAGGAAGCTCAGCAAGGTCGTGAGCCCTGTACACATACTCAAAATGGTTCAGATCTGGAACAAAAAGAAGATCAGGATCGATTTTCTTCATCAATTTTGCAGTCTCAGGTTCAATGAGCATAAGGGGCTTATTATTGTCACCCATGTCCAGCGCCAGCCGTATTACTTCCTGCATGAGTTCAGGATCATGGGGACCTATAGGCGGGTGTAAGCGTGTCACTCCTGCGGCAGTGCATACAAGAATTACGTTCCCTCTCACATATGCATACCTGTAATGCATGAAATGGTTCCAGCAGATTATGCTCGTGAAAGTGTTGTCGCTGTGGGTTTGCGGGTAGAGTGCGTAATGGTTCTCGAAAAAAGCCCGATCTGCAAGCGTGACCGGTTTGAAATCTTTTTTATCAAGCATTTTAAACAAGACTTTTTGGCTTCATACTTATTGCTTCATACTTATTTTTGTTGGATATATCAGGCTAGCAAAAATTACATACATTAGGAGTGGATTCAAATAAACTTAGTCTATATTCTGTTTCATAAATTCAGTTTCATAAGTTCAGTTTCATAAGTTCAGTTTCATAAGTTCAGTTTCATAAATTCTGTTTCATTAAACCTATGAAATTATCTATATCTATCGATTCAATAAAGGAATCAAAAAATGTCTGAGTGTAAAAAACTTACAAAAGAGGATATAAATCCCGCAGAGGATGGAGTAAAACCCGGGTTGAAAATCCGCGCCGCAGAAATCGAGGATGTTCCCCTGATTCTTAAGTTCGTCAAAGGCATTGCCAGGTTTGAAAACCTTTCCCACCTGGTCACAGCGACAGAAGAATCCCTGGCAGAGGCTATGTTTGGAAAAAGACCCTATGCTGAAGTTTTCTTTGCAGAACTGGACGGGGTTCCAGCCGGGTTTACTGTCTTTTTTCACAACTTCTCTACTTTTCGAGGAAAGCCAGGGCTCTATATAGAGGATATATTTGTAAGACCCGAGTTCAGGAGAAAAGGGATTGGAAAAGCAATGTTTCTCCACTGTGTAAAGCTTGCAAAAGAAAGAAACTGCGGAAGAATGGAATGGGCAGTCCTTGACTGGAACCCTGCAAGGGAATTCTATGAATATCTTGGAGGAAGCCCTGCCGCTGGGTGGCAGATCTACCGCATGGACGAGGAAAAATTTGAAAGCGCGCTTGAAAAATAAATTTGAGGTAAAAATTCTCAACAGGACTAAAATCTGCTTTCAGATCACGGTTTTTTCATTGGGACCAGGGCTTTACGTTGTAGCCGGGTCTTTAGGTTGAACTAAGTTTTTTAGGTTGAACTAAATTTTTAGGTTGAATTAGGTTTTTAGGTTGAATTAAATTTTGGAGTTGGATCTAGATCTTCATGACCGATCTAAGTTTTCATGTTATATCTTCCTGTTGAACAAAAGAATGGTGTTCAAGGCGTTCAATTCTCTTTTCAAGGTTATCTATTTGCTGAAAAAGTTCTTTTGAAACTTTTCCACCCTCTTCCTGCTCAGCGCCTGGACCATTTCCTCCGGTTTTCTCGGCAAGTTTTTGGGCAAGCTGCATAAACTTATCCAGTTTCATAACTGGAAACGTTTCGAATTTGCACAGCCCTATGAAAGGAAACACGGAAGCAGCGTATGTTTTTTCGTCTTCAGTTTCATAAATTATAAACGTGCGATAGCCAGTAAGGTCAGTCCACTCGTCGATTACTTTTATGCCCTTCGGGTATTCATAATTCGCATAGAATTCCGCAACTTTCAGGGAGTCTTTAGGCTCCCAGGTTATTATATCCATGAGTAACATTTCCTCATACCCCTAATATCAAAACGTGGTTTGAATCCCATTTAATAGGAATCCTGTTCTACTAAATTCGAATCGACTTCAAAAATACATCTGGTAAAGTTAAGTATTGTTTCTCTTCAGATGGGCATATACTTTTAGGAATAAATGTTCAGCAAAACAGATCCGAAAAAGGCTTTTTATTTGTTAGCTACAGCTCAAGCTGTCTCGAGTTAAAATATTAAGAAATTTTACAATCTTGTGCCTGAATTGAACCTTAATAGAGCCTGAACAGAATTTTAAGAAATGAAAATCTAAAAAACACCGTGTTTTCTGGATAACGATTTACTTTCTTAAAATCTGAACATAATTTTCGATATACACATCTTTAGGTACTGATCTAATTGCAATGTACAAAAGCACAGGGACGACTATCATATCATCAAGATAACCAATTACAGGTATGAAATCCGGTATTAAATCTATTGGTGATAAAGCATAGCCTATGGCAATCCATAATAGTATTTTTGCAGTTTTGGGAGTTCGAGGATCTACATATATAAGTTTACATAGTTCTATGTACTTTTTTGCATTATTCTTTATTTCTTTTAGTTTCAACATAACTAATATAAATACAGAACTGATTGTTTATAAATAATTATCTGTATTATTTAATATGTATATTCAGTAGTCTGTAAAAACAATACTCTGATCAGCGAATATTGAATAAAAGCGAACAAGTCTAACCTTACGAGTATTTTAAAAGAGGACTCTACAACTTCGAAGCAGGTGCATTCTATGGCACACTCTTTTTTTGGGATTCAGGAGTGTAAGGAATCTTCGTTTAGGAATGTAAGGAATCTTCGTCTAAGTGAGTTACTATAGTAATATTTTTATATTATTTTAAACTGACCTTATAGATAAGAAAGTACAACTTTCGGAGACGAAATTCAGATAAATAGTTAGTTTAAAAATAAATGAGAGCGTCGTAAAAGCAACGACCATTTTCCATACAAGATTAATAATCTCGAGGAAAATGCCTCCAAAAATTGAAGAGATTGTTGGAAGGAATAAATTTTACACTGAAATTTTTTTGATGGCTAACCATTAGCTACTTTTACGACTCTATTACTCGATTTTAGTTTAAATGCGCAATTTCTCAAATTTTATTGGGTAACTACTATGTGACTACTATGTCAAGATTAGGCGACTGCTAGGGGACTGCTAGGTGAACAATCTTAAATTCATAAATGAATTATACGCTAAAACCAGGCAGCACACAGCTTTTTACACCCGGAAAAAGTGATTGTATCAAGCACTTTCTATGGCTGTTACAGGGTCAAGCTTTGCAGCTTTCCTTGCAGGGTAAATACCTGAGATTATGTTGATTATGAAAGCGAAGAAAGCAGCATATACGAAGTTGAGAGGTTCGACTTCAAGAGGAAGTGTCTGGAGCCCGAAATACATCTCCTGAGGGACTGCGATTTTATAACTCTGTAGAGTAATGGTTGCAATATAACCCAGAATAGTACCCAAAACCAGCCCAATAGCTCCAAGAATTACAGACTGGAAAAGAAAGACAATCATTATACTTTTTTGAGAGGCTCCCATAGCTTTTAAGATGCCTATTTCTCTGGTTCGCTGGGCAACAATGGTGATAAGTGTGTTTGCAATCCCGAACCCTGCAATCCCGTAAATAAGGACGTAAAAAACGTTTACGAAAACCTTCTGAGTGTTTAGAAGATTAAGGATTTCTGCATTTGCTTCTATCCAGCTTACTGCGTTAAGCTCGGTTTCCCTTTCAATTGAGCCCGCTATGATGTCGGCCTGGTATGGGTCTGCGACCCTGATCCCTATTGTACTTACAACACCGGGTTCATTGAAAAAATCCTGCACCGAGTCCAGCCTTGAATAGGCCGTTACTTCATCTGCCTCAGTTCCTGTATGTATCAGACCTATAACCTTGAAAGAAGTTGTTTTTGAGCCCGGAAACACTGCATCTACCCGGTCCCCAGGCTGAACTCCAAGATTTTCCGCAAGCTTATCACCAAGTATTATTCCGTGCCTTGTATGAGTCAGCGATAGAAAGCTCCCTTCTACTATGTCCCTGCTTACTCGCATAACCTTATCTTCAGCCTCAGGTTCAACCCCCTGAAGTGAAATACCTTCTGCATTATCCTTATATTCCAGAGCTGCCTGACCCAGATATTTTGGAGAAACCGCTATAACTCCTTCTTTTTCAAAAATCAGGGCCGAATTGTATTTGTAAAGATGAATGAACCCGTCTTTTTCATCCTGAGGATTGATAACAATATGGGGACTGTTCTCAGTGCTGGACTTTATAAGCTCTCCTTGAAAGCCTGAAAGCATTGCCATCATCACAGTAATTACGGCTACGGCAAGGGCAACTGCAAGTATGGCAAAAAAAGTTTGCCTTCTTCTGGAAAAAACTTGCCTTAATGCGATTTTCAATTCATACATATGAATTAGCTCCTGGAGATGATACATCTTAGGGTTCTTGGTCAGCAGGGAATCTCATAATTTCCAGAATATCCAATCTGTTAAAATAATTTATAACATAATTTAATCTGAACAAGACAGGGAATAATCTGAAATCTGTATTTACTTTGAACTGATAGCCTTCACTGGATCGAGTTTAGCTGCCTGCTGGGCAGGGTAAATCCCGGCAATAAGGTTCAGCAGAAAAACTGCAATAATAATGACCAGAATATCTCCGGTTCGGACTATGATGGGAATAGTTGCCATGCCACCGTAAAGTTCTGAAGAAGCAGATGGCATTTCGTACTGGCCTAATCCCAGAGAAATTGCAACTCCTGTAAGTGTCCCGATAAGTGCACCTAGCAGACCCAGAATGCCGCTTTGAAGTACAAAAATTGTCCTGATACTGGAAACTGTAGCTCCCATAGCCCTAAGCATGCCAATCTGGTTTGTAGCACCGATAACTGAAAGATTCAGAGCGCTAACCACCCCAAAAGAAGCGATAACTACAATCAGACCAAGGACTACATTGTTGGAAGTGCTCTCAATGGCAATCGTCCTGAGGATTTCAGGATTGGTTTCGGTCCAGCCTTTTGCCTTATAACCGGTCTTTTCTATCTTAGCAGCAATTTCCCTGTCCCTGTTAAAATCTTCAAGTCTGACAGAAAGACCGTTAATCACATCCGGAACATCGTAGAACTTCTGGGCGGTATCCAGAGATGTATAAGTGAGTGACTCGTCCAGAGGCGAGCCAGTATTGAAGATCCCGACTACTCTCAGAGACAGAGGGTTTGCATTGGGAAAAGATACATCAACCGAGTCTCCGAGATTAACCTCAAGCTTATCTGCCAGTTTCGAGCCGATTACCACTGTATTTCTGGAATATTCAAGCTCCCTGAAATCCCCTTTAACCATATCAGCTTCAATAGCGCTGATATTGTTTTCCTGTAGAGGGAGAACGCCTTTCAGCTCGGCATTAAAGGAATTTGTCTTGAACCTGAAGGAAGCTTTTCCCGTAAGAAAAGGAGAAACTGCCGAAACACCCTGGATTTTGTCGATATCGTCAATAAGGTTTCTATAGAGGTAAATATAGTCTTCACCTTCTTGCGGAGATACCGAGACATGAGGAAGCTTATTTACCGTAGTACTATAGAGTTCGCCAGTGAAACCAACCATAAGAGCCTGGGAAACGGTTAGTACCATCACGGCAAGAGCTATAGCTACAACTGAAAGAATTGTCTGGAATTTTCTTGCCCGAATCTGCCTGAGCGCGATAAAGAGTTCATAACGCATGGGACTCACAGCCTTTAATCTGGTTTCAAATTTTATTCCTGAAAAAGATAAAAACCGTTGCAAGCCCTGAAACTAATGCTGCTGCAGAAAAACCTGGGAGTCCATTATCATCTGAAGTCTCGTTTTCTGAAGTAGTATTATTTACCAGACTAACACTGGAATTCTGAGATAGATCGGATTCGATGACTGTTTCCCTGTGTTCAGTAACGTCACCGTCGTTTCCCAGAAGCTCGATCTCAAGCCTGTATATCCCTTCAGGAAGCCTGTGGCTCCAGGCCACTTCAACTGTTTCGTCGTCGTTATTCAGCAACACTGGAACCCTTTGCTGGACAGATTCAACAAGACTGGAGTTCCCTTTTTCAGAATTTGCTTTCAGTTTGTATACAGAAAAAACCAGTTTTCCTTCAAAAGGCACCTGAGAACGCCCATAAACAGTTGCACTTGCTCCGGTTTCATCTTTGTAGATATCGGTAATCTCTGCATCATCTCTGGCAGTAAATCGCTCGGCTGAGCTTATAACCTCTTTATCAGGAGAATAAACCTGAATCTTTACTCTTCCAGAATACTCTTTATTGTTTTCAAGAAGTGTACCCCAGGGAGCGGAAAAAATATCCGGAACGCTGGTAAGTGATAATTTTTCAGCTTTTGTTGCATAAATGACATCCGAACCATTTACAAGCATATATTCGATATCAAAAAGTGAGGCTTCTTTTGGAGAGAGTGCAACACTGATTCCCTGGGAGTTAGCAACCAGGTCATTGACCTGAAGCCTTGACGCAGAATTGGTGCCGTAAGCAAAATTATATTCAGACTCTGAAAGAACCTCGTTTCCTTCAAGAAGCCTGGCCTTTATCTTATAAGCTCCGCGTTCGGAACTTCCTGAATTCCAGAAACCAACCTTTATTACCTGTTTATTTACAGGAATGCTATCTATTGAAAATACCTGTCTGTCAAGTGTTTTCTCATTTGTTCCCATGGGTCTGACAAGAAGCACCTCAAGATTCAAGTTGTCTTCTGGCTTGTCCGAGTAGAGGGTTACATCAAAGGACTCAAGATCGCTATAAAGGTCGGCTATGTGGGCTGTACTCGTTTCTTCAGTGTGAGAATTCTCGGATGCAGAGGCCGGAAAAACGGATATAAGGTAAAAAGTAAGTAAGAAAAGTGCAGCTTTCATTGTCTTTTACCCCGGTTCTGTGATAACAATTATTAAAATATATTTTTATAAAAATCGTTTAACTGCGTTTCAATTAGAGACATTGAATTATTTCTGGACTTTGTATAAAATTCTATTAATCTTTTATGCATACAACTTATTAATAAAGATTTTTGAACATTGTTCACTTATGGCATTACTGCATACAACTTATTAATACCAATTTATGAACGTTGTTCACTTATGAATTAATGCATACAATTTATTTATAGAAGTTTTGAATATTGTTCACTTAGGAGATATCCGATGCAGGACAAAAAAACTGTTCAAGAAGATCGAAATAGCACAAAACGGGATAAAAAAGCAAAAATCATCTCCATCCAGGATGCCATGTGCATGCTGATTGAAACAAAAGGTTATGAAAACGTGACTATCCGGGACATAACTGAGGCTGCCGGTGTGAGTATAGGACTGATCTATAAGTATTTCCCGGAAGGCAAGTATGACATCCTTAAGGAGATCAGTTATAGATACATGGATAAGTTATTAAGGATAAAACAGCCAGAAACTATTGATTTTAATGATTTCCCGGGTTACATGAGGGATGTTATAAAAAATATGCAGCAATTCTACAAAGATAACAGTCCTTTGATAAAAGCGTTGACCATGGCCACACTGAGCGATAGTGAAATAGTGGACGAAATCAAAAAGATGGATGTCAAAGACTACAAAGCCGCATCCGAATTTTTTTGCAGTTTCAGTGGCGTTGATATAAATGATAAAGATCCTCTGGAAGTTTTTGTGTACTGGGGGATCACGGTAAAAAGCATTCTCCTCTTCAGTATGATCTACCTCTACAGCACACCTCTCATAAACGAGGAAAACCTGACTGATCTGATGGTTGACCTATCTTTGAAGATCTGGGGTTATCAAAAAGGAGCGTGAGTTTATCCCAGGTACACACCAACCAGAGTCGACAGTGGAAATGCGTGACAGTGGAAATGTGTGACAGTGGAAATGTGTGACAGTGGAAATGTGTGACAGTCCAAGTGTGTGACAGTCTAAATGAGCGACAGTGCAAACATCACAGAAAGTATCAGACAACTTCATGGATCAGTTTTTTGTTAACATCCTATATTTTTGATGATAAATATCTTTTTATGATATAAAAATAACATATGTTATATAACAAAGGATATTCTGAGAAAGATCTGTATGCCACCCAAAACAAAATTTGACAGAGAAGCTATTGTAGAGGCCGGTTTTGCCATCGCAAAAGAAGAAGGCTTTGCCGGCATCACCGCTCGCAGCGTAGCAAAACGTCTTCATAGCTCTGTTGCGCCGATCTATATCAATTTTGAAACAATTGAGGATTTGATTAAAGCTGTGATCGAGCGTGTTTTTGCCCTTTCGGATGAATTGCTGAAAAAACAAGAAGGATCGGACCTTTTCGAAAATATAGGGAAAGCCAGTTTGGTGTTTGCGCGAGAGTACCCAGTCTTGTTTCGTGAAATGGTAATGCAGAAAAATCCATACGTGGCTTCGTACGAAACCTTTCAGGATACTATGGTTGAAGCACTGGCTGAAGACGAAAACCTGCGTGGTTTGACATATGATGAACGCAAGCGCCTGCTTTTAAAAATGCGGATATTTCAAACGGGGATCTCAGTCATGACCGCAACCGGTAATCTGCCTTCCTGGCTTGATGACCAGGCTGCTGAGGCGCTGCTTCTGGAAATGGGTGAGGATCTCCTGCGTATACAACAAATAAAACAAAAGGAGAAGGGAGAATGAAAAAATAATTATTATAGGGTGGGGGTATCGCCGGATTGAGTGCGGGCATCTTTTCCCTGAAAAATGGTTTTGAAAGTATTTTTCTTTCAACATCTAAACTACGCGATCTTCCTCTGAAAGTAATGAATGCGATACAACTCGCTAGAAATTAAATAAGGATAATGAGATTAGAAACTGGAAAGTCCGTAATTTTAGTGGAGATAGTTGAAAATCTTCAAAAAACAGGGTTCCAGAGTAAGAGAAATAGAAGTTGAAGAATAAGAAACTGAATAAAAATAGTTTTAAGATTCGGATGGGATGGATAAAACGGAAACATAAGCCCCACTTTCCGCAGTAAATTTTCGCATATTCACATTTTTTCCTGTTATCGATTTTCAATAAAACGTAGATTTATCGGACTTTTATGCAGGAAGTAAAGCAGCTATATGGTGTATCAAAGAGACCAAAAAACGATATCAGTCAATTTTCACCAAGTTACATTAAAAGTCCAAATTAATTTGATTTGTTTCAAAAACGCTATCAGAAAAAATATTGATTTTTTAAAAAATACTGCGGAATGTGGGATAAGCAGAAAAACGAAGTTAATATGACAATGTACTATTAATTAAAGGCGCTAAATTACCTGAAACAAAATCCTGAAGTCGATTCATTATAAACAAAAGACCAAAAATAGCCCTCTAAGACTTTACTAGATAAAGCCATTATTTATCAGTAGCATTTTGTTATGCTTTAATGTCATTGGTCTAAAGTTATTATTACATTTCCCTTTTTATGTCCCTTTTCGACATAGCTGTGCGCCTCGGCAATGTATTCTAGAGGATAGTGCTTATCTATTACTGATTTTATCTTTCCTGACTCAGCAAGCTCTTTGAGGAAGATAAGGTCTATAGCTTTTTTGCTTGATGGTCTCAAACCTGTGGCTTCAAATATTGCCTTTTTCCAACTAAACTTCGATGTCCATAACATCTGAAGCATAACTCCCGGTGAAGGAAAAGTGGTAAGATAGATTCCATTTTGATTTAGCGAATTTTTACAACGTGAAAATGAGCTCTTTGCTACAACGTCAAAAATGATATCATAAGTTTGACCGGTTTTAGTAAAATCCTCTCTGGTGTAGTCGATTACCTTCTCGGCACCAAGAGATTTGACCAGTTCCACATTTTGAGTACTGCATACCCCGGTTACTTCCGCCCCATAGTACTTAGCAAGCTGTACCGCAAAAGTACCTATCGCCCCGGAAGCGCCATTGATAAGGATTTTTTGTCCTTTCTGAATGTTTGCCTTGTCTCTAAGGAAAGGCAATGCTGTTAATCCTGCATAACAAACAGCTGCGGCTTCCCCATAGCTCAAATTGGCTGGTTTTAATGCCAGTACCTCTCCTTCGGGCAGACATTTGTACTCGGCATGAGCGCCAAAAGTTACACCGCATGATCCAAAAACCTGGTCGCCCTTTTTGAATAATTTAACGTCTTTGCCTACTGCCTCAATTTCTCCGGCTATCTCATCCCCTGGTACAAATTTGGGTTTTTGAAGACCGGAGAAAAATCTCGAAATAAATGGCTCACCTTTTCGAAAGGCGCAGTCCGCAGGTGTTACCAATGCCGCATATACTCGTATCAGTACTTCATTGTCCCTGGGAGTAGGTTTTTCTATCTCTTTGAGTTGAAGAACATCCGGTGATCCGTATTTCGTGCATACGATTGCTTTCATGAGTATATACTCCTTTTTTAATATGACAATGTAATTTACATGCTTCCGTTATTTATTCCTTAACTTATCTAATACCTCAGAGCCCGGGGAATCACCAGTCAGGTAAATAATAATCTGAAAGATTATCAGGATTACAGCAAGAATGACATAACGAGTTGTCGTATTCTCAATATTATCTATACTGGCAAAAACCGCAGCTAAAACTACTATAGTTACCAGCCAACCCTCTAAGCTGATGGGACGATACCCCCATCCAAGAATTCTCTTGGTAAACCATGCTTTTTTAGTAATTCTTGTCATATTTCACATCTCCGTTTGTGATTTACTTCTTTAAGTTTTTTGTGTTCAGTTGCTATTTTATAACATTTTTCTCCTTACTGAACGGTGATTTTTCCATCTACAAGCCTGATAATTTTATCAGCTTTTGAAGCCAGGCTTTCGCTATGAGTAACTACGATAAATGTCTGATTATACTCCCTGTTCAGCTGCCTGAGAAGTTCATAGATCATGTCGCCCGTTTTTGTATCAAGGTTACCTGTAGGTTCATCCCCGAGCACGATTGCAGGAAAACAGCTCAACGCTCTTGCTATTGCAACCCTCTGGTTCTGTCCTCCTGAAAGTTCATTAGGTTTGTGATCCATTCTCTCTTCAAGCCCGACTTCTTTCAGAAGTTTTTCGGCAATTTCCTTTGCTTCTTTCCTCTTTTTCCCAGAAATCAAAAGTGGCATCATTACGTTTTCCAGGGCTGTGAAATCAGGGAGCAGGTGATGATACTGGAAAACAAAACCAAGTGTCCTGTTCCTTATCTCAGAACGTTCTTTATCCGACATTTTTGTTACATCGTTTCTGTCTATCAGGAGAGTACCTGAACTAGGGGTGTCCAGCAGGCCTATCAGGTGCATGAGTGTACTTTTGCCTGAACCCGATGGTCCGACAATTGCAACGAATTCTCCTCTCTCAATTTTCAGGTTCACATTATCAAGGGCATTAAACTCCACTCCGTTTTTATAGGTCTTTGTCAGGTCTTTAAGCTCGATAATTGGGCTTTCTTCTGTCATACTTATTCATCTCCTCACTTAAACTATAATGATTTAGGCAGTAAGTGTTTAATCTGCTGTGTATGCTATTTTCCAGTTCAACTGAGTGAGTTTTACAAAATTTAAGTCAATATACAAAATTTAAGTCAATATACAAAATTTAAGTCAATATACAAAATTTAAGTCAATATACAAAATTTAAGTCAATATACAAAATTTAAGTCAATATACAAAATTTAAGTCAATATACAAAATTTAAGTCAATATACAAAATTTAAGTCAATATACAAAATTTAAGTCAATATACAAAATTTAAGTCAATATACAAAATTTAAGTCAATATACAAAATTTAAGTCAATATACAAAATTTAAGTCAATATACAAAATTTAAGTCAATATACAAAATTTAAGTCAATATACAAAATTTAAGTCAATATACAAAATTTAAGTCAATATACAAAATTTAAGTCAATATACAAAATTTAAGTCAATATACAAAATTTAAGTCAATATACAAAATTTCGGGATAAAACACAACGAAATTACAAGCGAAAGTCAAATATTACAGTTTATTTCACTCCTATTACGGTTTATTTCACTCTTATTACAGTTTATTACCCCTTTTACAGTTTATTTCACCCATGTGAAATGCGAGTAATTTATATTCAGGCACTTTCAATGGCTTTTACAGGGTCAAGTTTTGCAGCCTTCCGCGCAGGATAGATTCCTGAGAAAATGTTGACAATAAAAGCAAAGAGAGCCGCATACACGAAATTGAACGGTTCAATTTCAATAGGAAGGGTCTGAAGCCCGAAATACGTCTCCGGAGGGACTTCTATTTCATAGTTCTGGAGTGCAATTATCGAAATATAACCAAGAATTGTACCGAACATCAGGCCTATTACTCCAATGATCGTGGATTGGAAAAGAAAGATAGCCATAATACTCTTTCTTGAAGTTCCCATAGCTTTCAGGATACCTATTTCCCTTGTTCTCTGAGCAACGACGGTGATCAGAGTGTTTGCAATTCCAAAGCCTGCAATTGCGTAAATCAGGAAATAGAAAATATTTACAGATACCTTCTGGATACCTAAGAAGCTGAGGATTTCAGAGTTTGCTTCACTCCAGCTTACAGCGTCAAGCCCGGTTTCTCCTTCAATCGAAGATGCAATGGCGTCTGCCTGGAAAGGGTCTGCTACTCTGACTCCTATGTTGCTTACAACTCCCGGTTCATTGAAAAAATCCTGCGCCGAATCGAGCCTTGCATAGGCTGTTACCTCGTCTGCAGAAGTTCCAGTATGAAAAAGGCCTATGACCTTGAAAGAAGTTGTTTTTGAGCCCGGAAAAATAGCATCAACCCGGTCTCCCACATTGACTTTAAGGTTTTTTGCAAGTTGATCCCCGAGTAGAATCCCGTATCTTGTATGAATAAGGGCCGTGAAGTCACCTTCCACAACATCCTCACTTACCCTCATAACACCCTCTTCAGCCACTGGGTCAACTCCCTGAAGAGAAACTCCTTCGGCATTATCTCTGTATTTAAGCGCCACCTGGCCAATATATTTGGGAGATGCAGCTATAACTCCCTCTTTTTCGGAGATCAGGGCCGAGTTGTATTTGTAGAGGTGAATAAACTCCTCTTTTTCATCCTGAGGGTTGATAACAATATGTGGATTGTCCTCAATACTGGACTTTATAAGCTCTCCTTGAAAGCCAGAAAGCAACGCCATCATTAATGTGATTACGGCAACTGCAAGGGCAACGGCAAGTATAGAAAAAAGGGCCTGCTTTTTTCTGGATAATACCTGCCTCAAAGCGATTTTCAATTCATACATCTGAATAAACTCCTGGATATGAATATGTATCAGAGTTTTTAGGAACTGTAATTGTATAACTTTTAAAATAGTATATTGAATGAGATTTTTAGCCAACTGGATACTTGCATTTTCACCTTTACAATTAATTATGAAACGGGCTGTGAAATTGCATTATGCTGCACTCACCTTGAAGTGATAGCTTTTATAGGGTCCACTTTTGCCGCATGCCGTGCAGGATAAACTCCTGTAATCAGGTTAAGTAGAAATACGGCAAAAATGATGAATAAAGTATCCAGAAGGTGCACGGCAACAGGGATAAAGGAAATATTTCCGTAAACATCGGATGGATCTGGCTGGATCTCATACTGCCCTATTGCCAGAGCTATAAGGACTCCTGCAAAAGTGCCGAAAAGAGCGCCTAGAAGACCTAGAATTCCGCTCTGGAAGACGAAAATTCTCTGGATGCTTGAGACCGATGCGCCCATAGCTCGAAGCATACCTATCTGACTCGTTGCACTGATAACCGAAAGATTAAGTGTACTGACCACGCCAAAGGAGGCTATGACAACAACAAGCCCGTATATGATGTTGTCTGTTGTGCTTTCGATAGCAAGGGTGCGGAGGATTGCAGAATATGTCTCTGTCCAGCCCTCTGCATTATAACCAAACTTTTTGATCTCGTTTGCGACTTCCCTATCCCGGTTAAAATCACTGAGACGGAGAGAAACCCCATTAACCACATTCGAGGCATCATAGAATTGCTGGGCAGTATTCAGGGAAGTATATGTCAGGGACTCGTCAAGAGAAGACCCGGTATGAAAGATCCCCACAACTCTGAGAGAGAGAGGATTCGCATTTGGAAAAGACACATCTATAGAGTCCCCCAGATTAACCTCAAGTTTTTCCGCCAGTTTTGAACCTATAACCACTGTATTTCTCGAGAATTCCAGTTTCTGGAAACTTCCCTCAACCATATCTTCTTCGATAGATCCAATTTCATTCTCCTGTGAAGGGATTACACCTCTAAGCTCAGAATTAAGGGAATTGTCCTTGAATTTCAAAGAAGCCTGCCCTGTAAGGAAAGGAGAAACTGCAGTAATTCCCTCAATTGAGCCAATCCTTTCTATCAAAGTATCGTAGAGGTAGATGTAATCCTCACCTTCTTCTGGAGAGACCAGGACATGAGGAATTTTGTCCACCGATGTGTTATGAAAATCCTCTGTAACACCTACCATAATGGAATGAGAAATTGTAAGTATCATTACGGCTAGAGCTATTGCTCCTACCGAAAGTAGGGTCTGGAATTTTCTTGCCCTGATCTGTCTAAGAGCAATTAAAAGTTCATAACTCATGGGGTTCACGGCCTTTTTGATTTTTTATTATGTATTTTAAAAAAGGCAAAAACCATAGCAAGCCCTGTAGTTCCTGCAATAACAGAAGAGCCAGTGATACCATTCCCATCATTTTTGTCTGAGGTTTCATTTCCTGTATCAGGAACTGTCTTACTTTCATTTATAAGCGAAAGATCAGACTCAATAATGGTTTCCTTGCGTTCTATAACATCTCCGTCGTTACCGATAAGTTCAATCTTAAGCCTGTAAACTCCTTCAGTGAGCCTTTCTTTCCAGGCGACCTCAACGGTTTCGTCATCATTATTCAGCAACACTGGAACTCTTTGCTGGACAGACTCAATAAGATCGTCATTTCCTTTTTCAGAATTTGCGTTCAGTTTGTATGCTGAAAAAACCAGATTTCCTTCAAAAGGTACCTGGGAACGCCCTAAAACCGTTGCACTTGCCCCGGTCTCGTCTTCGTAGATGTCAGTAATCTCAGCATTGTCTCTGGCAGTGAAACGCTCTGTTGAAACTATAAACCCCTGGTCTGGGGAGTAAACGTGGACCTTTACTCTTCCGGCATATTCATTATTATTCTCAAGAAGAGTACCCCAGGATGCAGAAAAGGCTTCAGGAACACTTGTCAAGGATACCTTTTCGGTTTTTGTTTCATAGATTACGTCGTGCCCGTTTACAAGCATATATTCGATATCAAAAAGTGAAGCCTGATTTGGAGAGAGCACAACAGAGATTCCTTCGGAGTTAGGGACAAGATCATCTACCTGAAGTCTGGAAGCTGAGTTGCTGCCGTAAACAAATTCATACTTAGATTCTGAGAGTACCTGTCCCTGTTCCATAAGCCTTGCTCTCAGAGTATAAGCTCCACGTTCGGGATTCCTGACATCCCAGAAGCCAACTTTCGTGACTCTTGTATTCGCAGGAAAACTGCCAGTTAAAAATTCCTGTGTAGAAATAGCTTCTTCACTCCCTCTTCCCGGCCTGATAAGGGATGTCTCAAGGGTCAGGTTCTTTTCCGGCTGGGCTGAGTAGAGTGTTACATCAAAGGACTCGAGATCGCTGTAGAGTTCGACTATGCGGGCTGGACCTGTTCCATTGGTCTGTGTGGCATTTGCTGCAGAGACCTGGAAGGCCGATAAAAGAAGCAAAGCAAGTACGAAAAGTATTGATTTCATGATTTTACCCCGATTCGATAACAGAACATTGTTTTAATCTGAAAGACTTTTTACTATTTTTTGAGCTACGCACAAGTTTACTAAGATTCCATGAATACAGCATATTATTCTTCAGTCAGTGATTCAATCACAGCATCCTGAATGGTTTCATGCTAAGTCACGTATGGATTTTCTGCATTGCCAGTTCACGAAACAAGACCGGACACTCCCGTGCAAACACTGAACTGTTTTTCCTATATTTTCGAAAAGGCCCGATACGTCTTGTTTTTTCATCATTTGTTTTAGATGACAGATAGAATCTCATTAAATAACATGCGTTATCTAACAATTGTTAGTTATCGTATATATAAATTTGCTTACAATTAATGAACAATGTTCACTTAGGATATTTCATATACCTGCTAAAAAATGTGTTCAGAACAAAAAGACAAGCGTCAAACGGACAATAAGGCGAAATTCATGACTTCTCAGTTCTGAAAACACATGGAAACTGTTATAAATCCCCAAACAGATAGCAGTCATATGGATCATGATGAAGACCGCAAAATTGGTGAAGATGGATTATCCCTGTCCGAGTTTCTCGTGCCGGATACTCCGGAGATAAAGGAACTGAAAAGCATTTACACGAATGAATACGAGTACAGCGAATATCTGAGTGAAATCGAGTTTTCAATTGCTGAATATTACCACAACGAAAACCGGAAAGTAACGGACAAAGATGTCATAAAGGCATTGAAGAATATCAAGCTAAACCGCAACAAGCCAATTAGTTTTTTTGAAAGGCCTCTTGAAAAGAAAATTGTAGATAGCCTGGTTGAACCTCTTGAGGAAAGCCCACTTACCGATCATGAATTTACCCTTGTCCTTGACTACGTTTTGTGGGTCATTGACAACAGGTCCTGGCTAAAGGACAAACAGGCCTACATAAAGTGGATTACGTATGTGCTTGGTTTTTTTTCAGAGGATGAAGAGAAAAAATACGAAAGTCAATTCAAAAAATTTGCAAGTAAAATGGGCGTATCCGGAGCTCAGGTTGATATGCTCCTCATGAAAAGAGAAATGACCGATGATTTCTTTGATGAGGAAGATCTTTTTGAAGATGAAAACTTATTGGAAGTACTGGGGCCAGACGAAATTTTTGAAAATGACAGGACGGCAGAAGATCTTGAAACCGGTTTCTTTTTAATGGAGGACGATGAGAAATTTGATTTCTTACTGGAAAATGGCCCGGATTATGTTAACCTTGTTCAATCCTATGTCCTGGAACTTATGGAAAAGGATGGTTTTGAAAAAATTCAGGAATTTTACCAAAAATTCAATGAAAAATACGAAAACTTTTTCCCTCTGCATTTTATTATGGGGACCGTCTACATTGAAAATGATCCGACCCTTGCAAAGTTCTATTTTGAGGAAACTTTGAAAGCTGTTGAAAATTACGGCGACCTTCCAAAAAGTTATAAATATGAAATAAAACAGAACCTCGACTCTCTTATAAAATACATTGAAGAACCCGCTGAGAAACCAGAGGAAAAAGCCCGTTCAAGCAAAAAAGGTAAAAGGAAAGGGGTATCAAGAAAAAAAGCTTCAAATGAGGACGATGAAATCAAATGGCTCTAATGTCTTCAGTTTGAATCCTGTCCTGTATTGTCACGCTCGACCCAGGAATATTAACATCCTTTTCTTTTCCCCATTTCTCATTTTAATTCTCTTTCCTTGGCTTTCTTTTTTTAAGAAGGACGCTCAGCAGGCTGGTTTCGAATGCAACATCAATGCTTTCTGGCAAGAAAATTCCTTAACCGATGACCGATGTGAAGAAAAGGAATACACCTCCTATAAACAATATGATGAAAATAAAATCGCCATTACTACGTTCAACAAGGTCTGGAAAAGCTGGAAAAATCTTGCTTGTATTAAATATAAATCTGGCACTTGAAGATGTTTTTCTTAGATACAAAAAAGAGATACAGTCAAAAAATATTATGACGCATATAAATTAAAAAAGAAAGAGAAAAACAGAGATTTCATTTTAAAGGAGGTACCAATCAGCATCATCAACTGATAGATCTTCTTTAAGTCCTACTTTTCTCTTTGGGAGCTTAAGAGCATCTGTAATTGCGTCTGAAAAGTCCTGAAGATACTCTTTTGAGGAGAGGCTGTTATAAATAAAAGGCTTATCTGGCTGGATCATTTTCTGGATAGTTGATTCTCTTGGCACGATGTCAACTTCTATGTCAACCATTTCTACGGCTTTTTCCATTGCAGTCCGAAAGTCTCCGATACAGTAAGCTATTCTGTGTTTGTAATTTTCCCTTGTCTTTTCAAGATAAGCGGCAAGTCTTTCGCTTTCCATTTTTATAAAATCTCGTTTGATTTTCGTCACGTTACATTTGCCCATCATAAATGTGTAATGCATGAAAGGGTACTGCGTATCAAGTTCCCTGGGGGTAATTCCACAGGTTCCGAAGGTTACTATATGTACATCCTCAGGTTTTGCAATCCCAAAGATTATTCGATCGAATTTTTTGTGAGAGGGACTTTCGTGATAGGGTTTCCTTTTGGCACAGGGAACAAAAATACATAGTTCCCTATACGGAGCCTCATATTCGTTCAGGACCCATTCGTTAGCCCTTATCATATCCGGGTGATAAATTACCCTATCAGTGTCAAGAGGTTCTTTAGAACGCTCATCTTCAGGAATAATGGGTTTCATAAACGTCAAGCTAATTGAGCCTGGAAATTATATATATAGTTAACTAACTTCGGCAGTTTCAGGGTTTTATGAGCTTTGGAAATGTCCTCAAAAATTGAATTGGACGTTAGTATAGTAATCAAAAGTAATGAATAATAAACAGAAGTTGTCATCGATACTTGAAAATGAGCAAATATTGTTAAAAATACACAAACGTTATTAAAAATAAGCAAATGTGAACAAATAAGCAAAAAAAACAAAGTTCTATCGAACTTTAAGCAATAAAGCAAATAATGAAGAACAGGTTAATAAAGAGACCCGAATAAAAAAAGATTTGATGAAAATTTTGAAAAGTGACTGGAGATCACTTTCTGAGTTTACTGCTTTAACCCGTCCACAAAGTCTTCCATTCTATCTAACGCTTTTCTAATGTCATTTATGGATGCGGCATAGGAGCAGCGCAGGAAGCCTTCACCAGCCCCACCAAAAACATCTCCCGGAATTGTCACAACTTTCTTTTCGTCCAGAAGGCGCTCTGCGAATGTTGAAGAAGAGAGCCCGGTGTTTCCTATATAAGGGAAGGCGTAAAATGCCCCTTTAGGGTTGCAGCATTCAAGCCCTATCCTGTTAAATCCTCTGACAATAAAATGCCTGCGTCGGTCATATTCTCGGATCATCCGCCCCATTTCATCTTTACCGTGACGGAGTGCTTCAATTGCTCCGATTTGAGCCGTTATAGGAGCACAGAGCATGGAGTACTGATGGATCATCATCATTGAATGGATAATCTCTGGAGAACCCATTGCAAAACCAAGCCTTAGTCCTGTCATTGCATAAGCCTTGGAAAACCCATTAAGCATCACAGTCCGCTCTTTCATGCCATCAAGGGAAGATAACGGAACATGCTTGCCTTCATAGGTAAGGCACTCGTAAACTTCGTCCGAGATAACAAACAGATCATTCTCCACAACAAGGTCGGCAATATCCTCGAGGCCTTCCTGTGTCATGATCGCTCCTGTAGGGTTGCTAGGGAAGTTGAGAATTATTGCTTTTGTCTTGTCCGTGATTGCAGGTTTGAGGGCTTCTGCAGTCAGGCTAAACTCATCATCCCTGTGGGTGGAAACGATAACCGGCTTACCTCCTGCAAGAACAACAGAAGGTACATATGCCACATAGGAGGGCTGGACGATAATAACTTCATCGCCAGGATTGACCACTGTCCTTACTGCTATATCCAGAGCTTCACTCACACCTGTGGTGATGAGTATCTCGGATGAAGGGTCATAATCCAGACCATAACGCCTGTAATAAGTTCTGGCAAGTTCGTCCCTGAGCTCAGGAAGCCCGTAGTTTGAGGTATATGAAGTTTGCCCTTTTTCCAGAGAATGAATACACATCTCACGGATATGCCACGGAGTAATGAAGTCAGGCTCTCCTACACCAAGGGAGATTACATCCTCAAGTCCGGAAACCAGATCAAAAAAACGGCGTATTCCCGACGGAGGAATTTCTTTAATAACGTCGGCAACAAACTTAGAAGAATCACATGAAGGTCTCAAGCAAAACACCCTTTAAAAAGTATATATGTATTATGAAACATAAAATCGGATAGGGATATCAGGTTCTGAACCGGCTCGTATCAGGATGATACTGGTAGCCTTTGAATCGTTTCAGGTTCATGAAGAATGACCCCATCTTCTTTATACGTTTTCAGTACGAAGTGGGTTGAAGTGCTCTGTACCTGATCAAGGGTTGCAATTTTCTCTGCTACGAAAAAGGCCACGTCCTTCATCGATTTTCCCCGGACAGTAAGGGATATGTCGTAGTTTCCAGATAGGAGCCTGACTGACCTGACTTCCGGAAACTTGTAGATTCTTTCTGCAATTGCCTGATAGCCCTGATTGCGCTCGAGAGTAACCTTCAGCTCAATAACGGCATAAACGTAGTTCTCCCCGACCAGATCCCAATCAACTATGGTTTTGTAGTGCCGGATAACTCCCGTGTCTTCAAGTTTTGCAATTGCCTGGGAAACCTCCTCTGCAGACATATCTGTAAGGGATGCTATTTCCTCTGGACTCGTTCGTGCATCATTCTCAAGAATTTCCAGTATATGTCGAATCTTTTCATTCATGTTGGTCACCGGCACAAAATTATGGGAATTTGACAAATAATCCTTGTCTCGGGGATAAATCATATTTTATTTATTCAATTAATACAGCATTTACAACTCCGTCTTGCCCTGGTCTGCTTGTAACTTTAGCAGTTCCAAGAGGAGTCCTTATTACTGAACCTTTTGTCAGAATGTTACGCCTGATATAGTGTTTGTTTGCAACGTTATCGATAACTGTCTCAATGGGAGCAGAAGTGGTTTTTCCGTCTTTGGGATTGGTTATGTTTGCAATATTGCACTGAAGAAGTCTTACCTTCCTGTTGCCTCCCATAGTGTGAACGTTTTTCCTCTTTATTTCACTTATACGAGTTTCTGCAGACTCACGGCCCATTTCAAACTTGCGCTTTCCGCGGGCAGCAATAACTTTCCCACCGGTCACTTTTCTTCTGGAGCTACCTTGCCATCTCATATTAAAACCTCATTGTGTATTGAAATTATGATCAATGCTTATCTTTAATGATTATTTATGTATTTTGCTATTGTAATTCTGTACTTTCCGATTGTAAATATACTGTAATCCTGATTATCCTGGTCTGGTGATCGTGTCAGGTATAAGTATAATTATCGCTTATGCTCTGATTATATATTAATTTATTAGCAGGAGTACCTAACTAGCATATTTGCTATGGACTAATCAATACAAATAGAATCGTATAAGAACTTTGCGATCAGCCAGCCAGAATCAAACTCAATTTTACACCCTGCCTGTATCTGTAAAAGGAGATTAGATTTAGAGAGTTGTAAATAAAAATATGATAGTAAGTTCACAAGTGCAGGCGAAGAAAAAAGGCATATGCTAAAAATTATATAAAAATAAGGTGAATGAATCTGGTAAATAAATCTAAAGTGAATGAATCCAAGGTGAATGAATCCAAGGTGAATGAATCTGTTTGCAGGTTAAAGTTAAAATATTAATTTTCTATTTAAAGTTTAATGCTGAAAAAGGACCCGACGTTCCAGGAAATAACGAGGAGAGATAACAATGGTTACAGAGATTTCATTGAATACAATATGCGGACATACGACAAAGATAATTGCCACTAAAGAGGGAAAGAGCACTCACATACATATTAAATCTACATGTAAAAAACTTCGAAAATGGGGCACGCATTTTGATATGGAAATGAAAGACCTTATGGGAGGTCCCGAAAATATTCTTAGCCAGAAATCAGCTAAAGCGCCCCTTACACCTACCTGTCTTGTCCCGGCAGCAGTAATGAACGCTTGCTGGCTCGAAAATGGCATGATTTCAAAGAATCTCGCCCGAGAAATGGGAAAAATGGAGATTATTTTTGATAAATTGGAGTGAATTTTCCGTACTCCAAAAACCCCTAAATTTCCTTTGGTCAGTCTTGGATCGCATTATTAGTACCCTGCTGATTTGTTGAGATTGGGACTTACGCGGCTGAACTGAGAAATCAATAGCATCAAACCCTCAACTGTCTAAACCACTAAACAAGTCACAACGCCTAAAGTGCTTGATTCTGTACTTCAGTGCGTAAGTCCTGGAGATAAACTCATCTGGATTCAAATGCTGGAAAGCTCATCAAGTGAAATCTTTTTCCTGTAGCCCATACCATGGAATATTGCTACAAGATCTCCTTTATCATCAGTTATATTTACAGTATATGTTGAAATTTTGGGGTTTATTGAGGTTTCTTTTGCTTCCGCTGTGAGAGTCTTGCCTGTTGCGGCTTTTACAAAAGAAATATTTGCATTGATAGCAACAGCAACATTGCCGTAAGCATTTGACGCTGCAGCAAAAGTGAGATCTGCAAGGGTAAATATTGCACCTCCCTGAACGGTTTTCAAGGCATTAAGGTGCTTTTCCTCTATATTCATGCGAGCTTTCGCATATCCTGGAGAGGCTTCTAAAATTTCGATTCCTGAAATTGCAGCAAAATTGTCATTCTTAAGAAAGTCTTTAATATTTTTCATGTAATAACTCCAGTTATTGTCAGTAAAGTCGTGCTCTATTCTGCTTATTTTTAATTAAAGTTATTCTTCTGAATGTAAACTTACTTCTGAATCTACCATTTTTAGAAGTTAATTTTTAGAAGTTCATTTTTAGAAGTTATTATTCCTGCCGAGCCCCTAATGCAACCATCAAAATCTTTTTGAACACTAAAACTAATTTCACCTGGGATTGAAGTGGTGGAAAAAAATGCATTATTCTGGAAGGCAGTTGTCAAAAGGGCTGTACAGGTTATTGCAGGCCTATTCTTGTTTATGGTAGCGTTTTTTCTTTCTGCCGGTATGATTGATCTGCCCAGAGCATGGTTTTTCTTTAGCCTTTATTTCATCTCGGTGCTCTTTAACATGGTTATTTTCCTCAAATTCAATCCTGAGATCATAAGAGCACGGAGTGAAATGAGATGGGGAGAAATGAAGTGGTGGGATAAGCTATTTGCAGTGCTTTATATCATATTTCTTTTCATAATGTTTATTGTGTGCGGACTTGATGTGGGAAGGTTCCAGCTTTCAAGCCTTGGGATGGAGTTTCTATCTGTCGGCGTGGTAATTTTCATAGTGGGCTGGGGTTTTGTAACGTGGGCAATGGTCGAAAACAAATTTTTTGAAACTACAGTCCGCATCCAAAAGGAAAGAAAACATAGGGCTGTTATCACAGGGCCTTATGCTATCATCCGGCACCCGGGCTATGCCGGCATGATACTGTATTACGGCTGTGCTCCGTTAGTCATTGGTTCTCTTTACGGTCTGATCCCTGCACTGTTACTTGCTGTTGCTTTTGTTTTCCGCACATACTTCGAAGACAGGATGCTCTACGAAGAGCTTCCAGAATATAGAGAATACACAAAGAAGGTAAGGTATCGGCTTGTGCCGTTTATCTGGTGAGGAATAAAAGAATCACTTTTATTCTCGACTTTATTTTCAACTAGAATAGTTTCATAACTATTTTCATGACCATGTGCCCGATAATTATTCAGAAAATAAGATTCAGAACTACAGCTTTGATTTTTGGGATGAGCTCTATGGATATGTGACAGAGAACTACTTTTAAAACGCCATCTGACCCTTAAAACCAGACTAATCTGTATAGTTGATAGAGATTAATTATTTATAAGCGGGCCGTTTATTATTTACTGGATTTATATTAAATTATGTTTTATTTAATTTGACATATATAATAACATATATAATCGACCTGCTGGTCGAGCTCGTATACGGGGGTTAAGAATGAAAATGAAATTAATCGTTTCTCTGTTAGCTTTATGCCTGACATTGTCCATTGTGTCTGTGCAAGCGCAGACTGACACAGACATGGCCGGAAATATGAACAATATGAGTGCGATCCTGGCCGGAAATATAGATGAAACCATTACCTGCAACATGACCGGAAACGCGGCTATAGTCGGTATGGATAATATAAGCGGAGAAATGGGGAACATGACCAAAATTGGGAACATGACCAAAATTGGGAACATGACCAAAATTGGGAACATGACCAGACCCATGACATCTAATATAGTCGGAAAGGTAGTCATAGTCAAAGATGTTGGAAATATGACCGAAAAAGCGCTTATAATCGGCAAAATGGAGAATCTGCCCGGAAAAGTGGTTATTTTCGGAAAAATGGATAAAGGTGTAATGGCCGCAAGAATGGAGAACATGTCCGGAATATCAGAAACTCTGCAAAACATGACCATAGTCAAGGTCGGAACCATGACTGGGACTGTAACATGCAATATGACCACAGATATGGAAAACATGACCGGAATGGCCACAAGAATGGAGAACATGACCGGAAGAATGGAAAACATGAATGTGCTCGCGGCTGGAGATATGACTGGAACCATAACATGTGATCTAACTGGAAAAATGATTATAATCAGAAACATGGGCAGTATGGAAGAAGTGGCCGGAAAAATATTTAGTATTCCCGGAATGGCCGAAAAAATGGATAACATAACCGGAAAAATGGAAAACATAACCAGACCCATGACGTGTAACATGACCGGAGGCATGATTATATTTAAAGATATGAATAACATGACCTCAATGGTCGAAAAAATGGATACTATGCCAGGAATGGCCGAAAAAATGGATTATCTGAGAGGAATGGACGCAAGCACAGTTGTACTCGAGGATATGGACATGACTGGAATGGCCGGAGAAATGGGAAACATGACCAGAATGCACGGAAAAATGGGTGTAACCGGAAAAAAGATTATGATCCGAAATATGGATGACATGACTCAAATAATAACCAGAACCGTTACATGCAACATTACTGGAAACACGACTACGATTAAGAACATGGGGGCATGACCGAAAAATTGGGTTGAATAGCTATTGATCAGTAAAATGTTCGTGTAATGAAGCATGAATAAGGAAAGGATTACCTGTCAGCTTGATTAGAAAATCCTACTCAGGAAGTACTGCAAACATATAGTACTTACAGTTCTTTCCTCCTTTATTTTTCTAGTTTTTATCGTTCATTATCTACTTGACATGTTTGCCTGATCTCCAAAATCATCCTTCCAATCTATTTCTGCTCTTACTGGAGATTCGGGCGTCAAACAAACTTCCAGGCTAAAATAGATTTATCAATAAGTCTATGAATGCCCTAAGAATACTTATTATAATTATAGTTCTTTTTTACAATGGAAGTACACTAATCTGCATGTGATCATATACATTGATGAGAGTAAACACATGGATAAAGAGCAATTAAAAGAAGAACGAATGGAATTACTTTCCCAGATTGATTCTCTTTTTGATTTTCCTCTCACGTCACTGTCAATTTTATGGCTGATTCTTATTATTATCGACTTAGTGTCTGGTCTTTCATCTACATTGCAAACATTAAGTTTTTTTATCTGGGGAATATTTATAATTGATTTTTTTGTCGAACTGGTAGTTTCCCCGAAAATGAAGGATTATTTAAAGGAAAACTGGCTTGTCGCTCTTTCCCTGTTTTTGCCTGCATTGAGAATTCTTAGGCTATTTAGCGGACTCAAAATGGTCAGGTTTGCAAGCCATGTCAGATCTCTTCATCTGGCCAGTGTTCTCTCTTCTTTTTATCGGAGTTTAAGAACAGCCCGGCAGATAATAGAGCAGCGGGGTTTGGGATATATCCTGCTGCTTACGACTTTGATAACTCTACTTGGAGCCGCGGGGATGTATGATTTTGAGCGGCAAGGTTTTACTTCTTATCCGGATGCTCTCTGGTGGACGGCAATGATTATGATTACAGCAGGAAGCAATTACTGGCCAAAAACCATTGAAGGAAAGATACTGGCCTTTCTATTATCTGCTTATGCTTTTTACATTTTCGTCTATGTAACTGCGGCCCTTGCAAGCCTTCTTGTCGGAAGTGAAAAGTCGTTCTCAAAAGAGATTGAAGAACTGCGCAGCAAAGTACAGCGCCTTTCCAGTAAAATTAACAGGTTTTCAGAAAGGGAAAAAAGTAGATTTGCAAAAGTTCTCAATCTTTTTTGCTACTGGTTCTTATCTATTTTCCGAATTCCTGAGCTATTATTTATCAGGCAAAAACCTATAAAATTTGCAGATTATTGCATAGCCTAAAATTCGTTTTTTAATTTAATTCCTTAAATTGACAGGGCAATTTCAAATTGCGGAGCCAGCATAAACGCTCTTTGAACTAAGTATATATTAGGTTTTGAAATAAGTCTTTTAACAAAAAAGATTGCAACTCAAAAGAATAAGCTATACAAAATAAAATTGTATAAAACAAGCTGTAAATAGTATATTATTAAATATATTCTATTAATTAACAATGGTTTCTTATTTATATTTCTATATCTATTATATTCTTTGAGTATAATCTCCTGTTGGTACGTACTATTTGTTGGGGCAACTTGGGATAATTTTAATCGGCAAATTTTTTCGGCACATCAAATGAGATCAAAATCTGTCAGTAATATGTCTTTCAGAATAACGTCAATAACTAAGTGATAAAATTATACTTAAGTGCTGTATCTACCGATAAAACTGGTTGAAACACCGACAGCTTAGTCGTATCAAATTGAAGGAGTGTGTACAAATGAGAATACTTAGGAAGACAATAAGTGTGTTAGTGCTGGTCTTTTTTGTAGCATCTCTTACAGCTGGGTCAGCCAGTGCAGGCTACTGGAAAAATGATTGCAACTGCGACAAGGATAAATGCAGTGACTGGGGATGCAAAGATAAATGCGGTCACAAAGATAAATGCGGTCACAAAGATAAATGCTGTAAAAAGGATAAATGTGACTGTGACTTTGACTTCGAAGCCTTCTTTGGAGGTAGCTTCTTCGAATCCAATTACTTCTTCGGAAATGATTGCTTCTATGGATTAAGCGACGATTGGTTTGATTGCTAGTGAAATTAACCAGGCTTTCATGATATAAGTATGAAACAAATTATCACTCATTCGTAATGTCTTACATCAGGCTGCAGGGACCATTAAGTCCTCAATAGTTCAAGTTTAGAGTTTCTATGGGGAGTACTCTTAACAGAAATTATGCGTTTAAGTAGTGGTGTAAGCACGTACCTCTATCACATAATTATGGATTAGACAGTTTGAATTCTCATGCGACTGGTTCTTTAGTTAAACTGCGTAGTTTCTTTCCCTACACTGGATGGCAGTCGTCGAAATGCATTTACGAATGAGTCTCGTTTTATATTTCATAAATTTCATAATCGTACGAATCTGTTGTATTTTTTTGAAACTTATCGGATTTCTAATTTTTCGGATTTCTAACTTTTAGGGATAATTTCTAACTTCTGGGGACAATTTCTAACTTTTAGGGATAATTTCTAACTTCTAGGGACAATTTCTAACTTTTAGGTATAGCTTGATTAAGGATAAATTCCTGAGACTCAAACTGCTAACTTCTACTTTGTAACTGATGGTTAGTGTTACATTTTTCCTGTTACTGATTTAATTTATACAGGATTTATCTCTTAACTCTCAATTAATTTTTTTGACCAAATTTAGCTCATCCTTTAGTGCTATATTTTTTGATTCGGGGTTTACTCGATAAACTGCTAGACTGGAGATCACCAATAAAAATAAAAAAAAATATAAAGTGAAAATTGGATTAGTTTATAATTGGCTTAGTTTATTTAAGAAATAGAGTTGTATCTGGAAAGTAATTTTTATAGAAACAAGTAGTTCATAGAAACTGTGTGCATATGACAAAGAAATAAATGTATCCATTAACTTTTCAAAGTCTCAAATATACAGCGCTGGAGGAGTTTGATTGAATAAAGGAAATTTGATGCATTTTGGTGCTCTTATTTTTCTGCTTCTGGTAGCACTTTTAATCTTTTCGGAACAGAGAAAGGAAAACACCTCAGGGCTTGAGAACGTAAGTGTACAGGAAGCAAAAGAGATGATTGAGAAAGGCGACGTATTCGTACTTGACGTTCGAACGCCTGATGAGTTTAACTCATCTCATATCAAAGGAGCGACCTTGATTCCGGTAAGCAATGCCTTTGGATCAAATTTGAGTTCGGATAGGCTGCTCAAGGCTCGTATAGATGAAGTTCCTCAGAAGAAAATACTGGTTTACTGCAGAACAGGACGCAGAAGTGATACCGCAGGTATAATGCTTGTAAACGCAGGATATTCACAGGTTTATAGTATGGTAGGAGGTATTAATGCCTGGATTAATGCAGGGTATCCGGTTGTCAGTTCGGAAGATAAGGAGGCTGAAGACTCCCATAATTGAGATCACATAGTCTATTAATCTGTATCACCTACTACCTCAGAGAAGGAAACGGTTTTACCGTCCACAACCCTCCGATTTTTACTTTTTCGCTTCTCAGTGCAATCAACAATTCTAATTATCGTCCTGCTTTTCCAATATATTTCAATTGAAACCTGTTTTCTTTCAATTGCAGTGACTTCAAACGAAATAACCTGAAACGAAATAGCCTCAAACGAAATAGCCTCAAACGAAATAACCTAAAACAAAATAACTTGAAACGAAATAACCTGAAACGAAATAACCTGAAACGAAATAACCTGAAACGAAATAACCTGAAACGAAATAACCTGAAACGAAATAACCTTAAATGCAGTAGTCTCTTAAGATCACTACTACATACTCGCTCTGTGATTACTCTATACTCGTTCTGTAACTGAAAAGGCTTTTATTCTCCAGACCTCTAAATTTATAATGAACTAAAAATTCTAAAACTGGTTCTATAATTACTTGGGGAATAAAAACCAATTTGAGTATTAAGTTTGGGGGTAATAGAATATGGGAAGAGATGCACCAACCGAAGAGAAGAACATAACACCGCGAGACAGGAATGTAACTTTTGAAAGAGGAACGGAGTTTGTGGTTCCTTATGTAAAAGAAAATATTAACAGGTGTAGATGCTCGCAGTGTCCGGTTCAGGCTAATAGTCGATGTGCGCAGAGTGAAGGTCAGAGTGTAAAACAGGCATTGAAGAATGCGCCTGCAGGTGAGGTTCCGGATCCCGAGAAAGTTCCGGGAGTTTATTGCTCGGAAGGTCCTGCCACATGTCAGGATCTTGATTTTGATAGACAATGCATCTGCAGTTCATGTGAAGTCTGGAAGGAATATGATCTCAAAAATGCAAATCCAAATAATCATTTCTGTCAACATGGAAGAGCAACCTGATCATTCATTTATTCCATATGCTCAACATAATTAATTTTTACTTTTCAATCTCGTATTGACTCTTTAATTTAATATTTAGTCAGTGTATTTAAATTTCACTTTAAATTTCATTTTTTGTTCACTCTAAATTTCACTTTAAATCTCACTTTTTGTTCATTCTAAATTTCACTTTTTGTTCATTCTAAATTCCACTTTTTGTTCACTCTAAATTTCACTTTAAATCTCACTTTATTTCATTAGTTTTTCTTAGTTTTAGATGCCATGAAAGCAGTTTCCTGGATTTATGAGAATTTGGCCTAGAACCGAAAATACTATATCTTTTAATAAATATTGTTATTGAACAGTTGCAAAATTTTGGAGCTGACGAGTATAATCTTAATACTTAGTTCTCGGGTCTATCTTAGGTTTTTCAAGAATTCTAAAGGCTCAAATAGCCCTATTTCAACATATGGAGGAGCAAAATAAATGGTATCCTCTTTACTGGCAAACGTTGACGTACTTCTTGGCTTTGCTATTTTGATTCTCACGATTTTCTACAGATTTCAAGTCCCTCCTGTACTCGGTTTTCTTGTAACCGGAATGCTGATTGGTCCATATGGGCTTGGTATTCTCAATGGAGGACAGAATGAACTGAATGCCGATCTCGGTGTAATCTTTTTGCTCTTTACAATTGGAGTTGACCTCTCCTTAAAAGAACTATGGAAGATGAAAAAGGCTTTATTTTTGGGTGGAACTCTCCAGATCCTTTTAACTACGTTTCTGGTCCTCATATTATGTTCTTCTCTAGGCTTCAGCTCAGCTACATCTGCCTTTATAGGATTCTTAATTTCGCTTAGCAGTACTGCAATAGTACTCAAAGTCCTCCAGGACAGAAACGAAGTTTATACACAACATGGGAAAACCTCACTTGCAATTTTGATATTTCAGGACCTCGCTATCGTTCCCCTAATTCTGATTACCCCGTTATTGGCTGGAGATTCTCTAAATTTTGAAGGTTCGCTTTCAACCGTTTTTCTCAAAGGTTCACTGGTCATTCTGGTTTTTATCCTGAGTGCCAAATTTTTGATTCCCTATATATTCTACCATGTGGGCAGGACAGGCAATAAAGAGTTATTCCTTGTCAGTGTTGTCTTTATCTGCCTTTCTACCGCTCTCTTTACCTCAAGTATCGGACTGTCTCTTGCTCTTGGCGCGTTTTTAGCTGGGATTGTCATATCAGGTTCCCAATACAGCCAGCAAGCAATGGGCAATATTGTACCTTTGAGAGATATGTTCATGAGTTTCTTTTTTGTGTCTGTAGGGATGCTCTTGAACATCGGATATTTGCTTGATCATCTCTCTATCCTGATTTTTGCTTCAATTGTCTTAATTTTTATCAAATCAATAGCAGGAGTGACTATAACATTTCTTCTCGGCTACCCGCTCCGTACAGCTATATTGACAGGGTTTGCGTTGTCTCAGGTAGGAGAATTTTCTTTTGTTCTATCCCGATTGGGGGTGGAATATTCTCTCATGACTGAAGATACTTACCAGGCGTTTCTTGCAGTTTCTATAATTACCATGGGAGTTACGCCTTTTTTGATTAATTCTTCCTACAAGCCTATCGATTTCCTTGTCACAAAAGTTTCAGAAACAACCAATGGCATGAAGCTAATACATGGATTATATTCAAAACCTATTAAAGAGGAAGAACAGGCCGAGCCTGAAATGAAAGATCAGTTAATCATCGTAGGTTTTGGTTTTTCCGGAAGAACAGTATCGAAGGCTGCAAAAGCAGCAGGCATCCCTTATATTATCGTAGAAGCAAACCCTGAAACTGTTGTCCAGGAAAAGCAGAAAGGGGAGAACATCCACTATGGAGATGCAACCTTTGAGGTTGTACTGGAACATGCAGGCGTTAAGAATGCAAGAGTTCTTATTATAGGGATATCGGATTCAAATGCCACAGGTAAGATAGTAGAAATTGCAAAAAAATTGAATCCGAACATCTGCATCATCGCAAAGGTGAGAGATCTACAGGAAATGAAACGCCTTAATTCCCTGGGAGCTGATGAAATCATCCCCGAGGAGTATGAAACTTCAGTAGAAATCTTTGTCCGCGTGCTGGAAAAGTATCTGGTTCCAAGAGAAGACATTGAAAAACTCGTAAATGATGTGCGAGCTAATGGCTACCGGATGCTGCGGAAATTGTCCGGGAATACATGTGGTGATAGCGAGTTCAATATAAAAGACGGGCTTCCGGGAGTTGATATTCAGGTTCTCAAAGTAGAGGATGGTTCAAGTTTCGATGGAAAAGCCCTTGCAGACCTGAATTTCAGGACAAAGCACGGAGTTACAGTACTTTCGGTTCGCAGAGGCTCGGATCTGATTTACACTCCAGAAGGCAATTTCATCCTTCATGCAAAAGATGCCTGCATCCTTCTGGGAAAACCTGAGGATCTCTGCAATATAAGGAGGTTCTTTGAAAGTATTCGCGGATAATCAACAATTTCACTAATTAAAATTTCACTAATTAAAATTTCACTAATTAAAATTTCACTAATTAAAATTTCACTAATTAAAATTTCACTAATTAATTTCAATGTCTCCTCTATCTGCAACACAAATATATTCCATGCATCCTGAGTTCTTCCAATGCGTCAGATTATTCTCGCGTCTGCATCTCCGAGGCGACAAGAACTGCTTAAACAGCTTATAGGCGATAATTTCCGGGTCTATTCCAGTTCCTATATGGAATCTACCTACCCTGGTCTGCTCCCTGAAGAACTTGTCTTAAGGCACTCCACCGGAAAAGCCAGAGACGTGGCTAAACACTTCAATTCCGGGCTTGTAATTTCTGCTGATACATCGGTGCTTTTTAATGGAGAACTTATGGGAAAACCAAAATCTTCCGAAGAAGCAGAGAAAATGCTGAAACTCTTAAGTGGACAGCGATTCCTGGTTATAACCGGGCTTACAGTCCTTGACCTTGACAGCGGGACAGAAATCAACGAACTGGAATCCACGACAGTCTGGATGGATGAAATAAGCAATGAACAGATTTCAGCCTATGTCAGAACAGGAGAACCCCTTGATAAAGCAGGGGCTTTTGCTGTTCAGGGAAAAGGGGCAGCCTTTGTGAAAAGGATCGAAGGAGACTTTTTTAATGTTGTCGGCCTTCCTCTTTTCCGGCTGGGAAAGATCTTGCAGAAAGCTGGAGTATCTATATTTGAGGGAAATTTGCCCTGAAACCGTTGAGCTGCAACCGTTGACCCGCAACCGTTGCGCCGGTTGATCACGCCGGATAGGGTTTGGGGATAAGGTTATCAGACTCAAACGGTTCTTGGGGTTTTCGGTCAAGCCTTTTTTGAAAAGGGTTGCGGTCAAGCCTTTTCTCAAAAGGGTTGCGGGCAAACAATTTTTTTAAAAGGCTTGCGGCAAAAGTAATAAAGCATTTCTTAACAATTAGGTAACAATACAGGAATTAGAATAACTCTTAAATTGAATTCCCATAGATTAAAGAGATTTAGTCTCACTTTAGCAAGTGTTCTAACAAAATATTCAGGTACTTAAATTTCCAGAGGCGTTCCGGATGCTCCAGGTTTACAATACCCTTACACGAAAGAAAGAGATTTTCAAACCGTTAAAGGAAGGTGAAGTTTCGATTTACGCCTGCGGGCCTACAGTTTACAACATGCCGCATATAGGCAACTATCGTACTTTTCTGATGGCAGATAATATTGTGAGAAGTCTTGAGTACCTTGGATATAAAGTAAAACTTGTAATGAACATTACTGATATAGATGACAAAACCATCAGGGATTCGAAAGCATCCGGAATGTCACTTAAGGATTTTACGGATAAATATACGGCAGAGTTTTTTAAGGGCCTTGATATGCTGAACATAAAAAGGGCCTCAGCTTACCCTAGAGCTACGGAAAATGTTGACAGCATGATTGGACTTACGCAAAAGCTGATAGATAAAGGGATGGCTTATGAAAAAAGCGGGTCGGTCTATTACAGAATTTCAGCATTTCCGGATTATGGCAAACTCTCAAAGCTTGATTTTGATAACATTATAATTGGCGCGTCGGTGGATGTGGATGAATATGACAAAGACAATCCCCGTGATTTCGCTCTCCTGAAAGCTTCAATCCCTGAGGAAATCGAAAGGGGAATTTATTATGAGAGTCCATGGGGAAAAATCCGCCCTGGATGGCATATCGAATGCTCGGCGATGGCCATGAACTGCTTCGGGCCCACTCTGGATATGCATTTAGGAGGAGTGGACCTTATTTTTCCTCACCACGAAAATGAGATTGCGCAATCGGAAGGGGCAACCGGAAAACCGTTTTCATGCAACTGGATTCATGGAGAACACCTCATAGTTGAAGGAGAAAAGATGAGCAAGTCCAAAGGAAACGTCTTCACCCTGCCCGAGATTGTCGAGAAGTACGGTGGGGAAGTTGTACGCTTTATGTTTCTCTCAGTCCACTACCGTAAAAAGCTTGACTATTCCGATGCCTTTGCAGAAAATGCTAAAAATAATTACTTAAAGCTTAAAGAAACGCTCGATAACCTTGAATTTAGCCTGGAAAGCGCAGAGGATGCAGCTTATCCTGGAGACGAGGAGGTTCTTAATACCCTTCCTGAACTTGATATCCAGTTCAGGGAAGCTCTTGAAGACGATTTCAATACCCCGAAAGCCCTAACGGTTTTTAAAGAACTTTCACGTACAGCTAACAGGTATCTTGAATCCGAAAAAAATCGACAGGTCCTTGAAAAGCTCTATTCTCTATACAGACAGTTTTCGGATGCTCTGGGTCTCTTTTACGAGTCAGAAAAAAAGAAAATCCCCACAGAAGTGATGGAACTGGTTGAAGAGCGTGAAGCTGCCAGAAAAAAGAAAGACTGGGCAGTTTCAGACGCTATCAGAGAAAAAATAAAATCTATGGGATATATTGTACAGGATACAAAAGAAGGGCCCAATGTAAAAGAAGCCGAAGAAAGTTTATAAAATTACTAAGGTCTGAACTTCTTTAACTCGAATTCTCAAAAAGTCAATATTGGCTCTTCGTCATTCCCTATGGATAAAATGATTTTCAATTCAAGACCTGATTGGTTTTTATGAGAACATTATGAGAATATCATGAGAATATTATGAGAATATCATGAGAATATCATGAGAACATTATGAGAACATTATGAGAACATTATGAGAATATCCACACAAAACAACGAAGAACCATAATTATTTATTCATTTATATACTATTTTATTTACGTTAATCTATTCTTACTCAGGGTTGTACTCTCTTTTTCTGTGAGATGCACCCATATCGTCTAATGGGGGGAACAGTTTCTGGATAAAGTAACTGTTGATGAAAAAGTCACTGTTAATGAAAAAGTTGTTGAGAATTCCGGCAGGGAGGCTTTAAAAGCAGGGTATATTCTAGCCGAACTGGGGCATGCTCCAGGTACAATAAAAAAATTTGCGCTCGTATCTCCTAAAGCCCTGGAAGAGAAATCCACAGAATCGGTTGATAACGCGATGCTTATGATTAAGGAGATTTCTAAAAAAGTTGTAGGCAATCTGGAGGACACTCCCCCTGAGTTCAGACCATCTCAGATGGAACTGACTTTTAACTTACTGCTGACAATGAATGGAAAGGCAGTTATCACCAAATCGGAAAATGAGAAAAACCTGAAAGTAATGTTAATGTGGAAGGATAAAGGAGAGGAGACTGAGAAGGAAATCCCTGAAAAGTAAGGTTGAACTCGGCATATACACTTATATAAATTCTTAGTTTAAACTTATGGATTCGAATAGAGGGCTTCCTGAATCCATGTATTCATCTATTGGAAAACAGAGTATTCACTTCTTTGTAATCAACATATTCATTTATCTGTAACTAACATATTTACCATTGGGTCTTTAAGTTAAATCTGTGATTATATGTTCTAAATGTCTCTTGCAGTTTTCAGGCATGGTTTCCATACGGAAGAATAAGTATGATCTAAAGAAGCAAATCGAAAGTGATAGGTGGTATGAAGTCCAAACTTCTTGTTTTTTTACTGGTTATTTCGCTTTTTGCAAACGCTTACTTTGTCCTGTTTGAAGAACAGCCTTCCTTTGAGGGAAAACAGGTCCAAGAAATGCAGACTCAAATAAATTCCCTTGAAACGGAAAATAAAAACCTTAAGACACAGATAAATCAGAGTAATGAATCGCTTCAGTCTTATGCTTCTCAGTTAAAGTCCTATCGCGAAAGAGTCTTTGAGCTTGAAAATGGCTCTCAAATATGTCCTGTAGGAGTTGAAGGCTTTGCTACTCTCCAGGGACCTGCGGTTTTCCAGAAAGTAAAACTTGAGAGATCAGGTTCCTTTATATGGAAAAATGTTTCTGAGGAAGGAGCTTTGCTCAATATCTCAACTGAGATCCAGCCTGGAAAAGGCCGTGTGCTTGTCCAGACAACTCCGCTGATGGGTGTGGTCTTCCAGGATGCTGCAAACACTGCAGTTTTCGTCGCTGAAAACAAAACCGGTAGACAAATGTCAAGCAGTGATATTATTTTCAGCATTACCGCTTCGAATGAAACTCCGGGAGTCGATGGTCCCAGCGCAGGAGCTCTCATGACCCTGCTTACGATTTCAGCCATTGATAACAATACCAAACTGAACAATAGTATAACCCTTACAGGCACGATTGACGATGAAGGCAATATCGGTCAGATAGGTGGAGTTCTGGAAAAAGCTAAGGCAGCAAAAGCCGGGGGTAAAACCCTTTTCCTCATTCCGAGGGAAAACAACCAGCTTGTTACATATAAATATGTAGAAAGGAAGCTTGGCGGTTTTAATGTCATTGAGAAGCAGTCTGAAGTCGTAGATGCTAAAGAGTACATAGAGAAAGAGGTGGGAATCAACATCGAGTATGTGGATACTATTGATGATGTACTTAAATATGAGAAATAAAATATGGATTCGAATATTTACTGTAACTCAGATTGTTTTTCCGGGGATTCTTTTTATCCCCGGAATGATCACGTTCTCCTGTTTGACGGTATAGTTCCCAGGAATAGAACAGTCCTTGGTGATTCCCCAGACGATACAGAAAGCTAGGGCGACGAAGATGTTAGTGGAAATTATCTTCTCGAAGACAAACGAAGATACATGTATGGCAGGATTTTTGAAGTACAGGGCGAGTTATAGAGATGCGGAAAATGATAAAAAGCTCTAGGAAAGGGTCGAAAAGTTTTCGGAAAAAGAGTTAAGATGAGCACTGAGCGTTATTAAAAAAAGGTTATTCCTGAGCAAAAGTATTCACTTCTTCAAACAGACCGGCCAAGGCAATTCTGATTTTCCCTTCCTTGTCAACACTTCTCATTTTGACCCTCCTCTCATTTATTGTTCTGGGTTCTTTCATGGAGAATGTTCTTGTAGATCTTCCCGTCCTTCATGATCACCACGAAGTTCTTGTCCGGGTCCGCGACAAGGTCTATGTTTTGCAGCGGATTCCCGTCCACAAGCAGCAGGTCGGCAAGCGCGCCTTCCTTCACCACGCCTAATTCTCCGGGATAGGGATCGCGCGGGCCGCAAAGTTTGATCAGCTGGGCATTATCGTGAGTGGCCATTTTCAGAGCTTCATAGGGTGTGTACCACTTCTTCATCTTGGCCAGGAATTTGCCCTGTTTCGCGGCGAGCGCGGGGTCGAACAGCATGTCGGTGCCGAAGGCGGTTTTGACCTTGTACTTTTTGGTGAGCGCGATGACTTTCTCCAGGCCGGCAACACATTGCGCATACTTGGCCGTGCTAATAGGATTCTCGAATTTGAAAGCGTCTTCGTCACCAACCGACATCGGTTGCATACTCCACCAAACGCCCTTTTCTGCCATCAGTTTCGCTGTTTCCTCCTCAATGAAGAAACCGTGTTCGACGGATAGGGCACCGGCTTCTATCCACTGCCGGATGGCCTCGTCGGTATTGGCGTGGATCATGACATAGGTGTTCCAGGTCTTGGCAACTTCGCAGATCGCCTTCATCTCCTCAAAGGTGTATTCCGTGACATCGAGCGGATCATAAAGTGAAGTCACGCCGCCGCCTGCCATGGCCTTGATATGGCTGGCACCCATGCGAAGCACCTCCCGGGTGCGCTTAATCACCTCTGGCACCCCATCTGCGATCAACACGTGCCCGACTCGCTGCATGTAGTCGAGCGGAGTGCCTGGATTCTCAGGTACATCATTAGGGTCACGGAAATCGCCGTGACCGGAGGTCTGGCTGATATATGCGCCGGCAGGATAAACTCGAGGGCCGTCGATCAAACCCTCATCAGTGGCCTTCTTTATTGAGAAAACATTGGCACCGGCATCCCTCACCGTTGTGAAGCCGCGCAGGAGGGTTTCTCCAGCCGATTTGGCGGCCGCTATGCTGAGAAAGCCGAAATCGGAACTAAGTATTTTGCTGATAGGCCAAAAACAGAACATGGTATGCCAGTGGGCATCGATGAGCCCGGGCATCAGCGTGCGCTCCCCGCCGTCGATCACCATCGCGCCGTCAGCGGTGATCTTCTGGGCCGAGATCTGCTTGATCAGATTACCTTCAACAAGAACGTAGGCGTTTTCGATGCGCTTCTCATGAACGCCGTCGAAGATGTGAACATTGGTAAAAAGAGTCTTTGGTTTGGCTGCCTGATCAGCCGGTGTTGTTACTCCCATTTTTCTTTACCCCCATCTGAAATTTCCCCCTGTTTCAATGGATAATAACTATTTTATTCAATTCTATGTATATAAATGGCAGCATATATAGGTTTTTGGAATACAAAATTGCGTTCTAACGGACAGCAAACAATGTGGTATCTTGTGCAGCTTGTCTGGTTCAGAGAGTTGTAATACTTATACTTCTCTTATTTGGAGTAATAGTAGGCCTTAGGTTGCAGGAAAACACGGGACAACGGCGATAAGGCGGTTGGTTGATCGTACTTTTTGTTCTTCTCTCTACTATCTTCTGGTTCTTCTTGGTTTTCGGATTTTTTACAAGAATCGCGTTTTGTATCATGATATTTTCCTCTACCTATTATATACAGTTCAGTCCCGACCATTTAAATATCGTAAACTACATATTACTACAGGTTTGGAAAGTCATACTTTATTTCCAAGAATAGTTTTCTTTTCAGAAAGAATAATTTTTTCAAATCCTGAAAAACGATATTTCACCGATTATGCTCCCTGAAATCACCCCAATCCTTGAAGAACCTGCCCTCATCGTCAGGAACACAGAAACCTCACTGGTAGTTGCAGACATCCACCTCGGAATCGAGTGGGACCTTTACAGGAGCGGGATCAATTTGCCCAGCCAGATGAAAGGGAGACTGGACAGGCTTCTTGGCTATATCCAGGCAAATTCCCCTGATAAAGTAATACTTCTTGGGGACGTGAAACATAATGTTCCTAAGGTCTCCTGGCAGGAGAAAGACGAAATTCCTCGCTTCCTCGAAACACTTGCAGAACATACACACGTTGATATTATCCCCGGAAACCATGATGGAGGAATCGAACTTCTTTTCAACAGGCACAAGGATATAAGGGTTCATTCCGCACGCGGTGCAGTTATTGACGGAACAGGATATTTTCATGGGCATACCTGGCCTGCATCTGAAATACTGGCTGTATCTCATGCAGTCACCGCCCATAATCATCCCACTGTTCGTTTTACAGATTCCTTTGGTTACTCCGTAGTTGAACCTGCCTGGATCAGAACAAAGTTTAATATGGAAGTCCTGAAAATCCATTTCGGAAACCTTGATTTTGAGAACCCTGCACAGTGGGCAGATCCTGAACTCTTCGTAATGCCGGCTTTTAACGAGCTATGCGGAGGTGTGCCTTTTAACGAGTCCACTCAGGAAGAGTTGCTAGGGCCGGCTTTTTCTTCAGGTGGAATTAAACTTGAGGCTTCGGAAGTGTATTTACTTGATGGAACAAGGCTCGGACTGCTCAGGAATATTCGGAAGCTGAAGCATACCAGAGTTAGAAACAAGAATCAGAATAGAAGATGCAGGAATTCAAAAGGCTCTACATAAGATGATCTGGCATGTAGACAAAGAATTTAGCTTTAAGAATTTAGCTTCAAGAATTTAGCTTTAAGAATTTAGCTTTAAGAATTTAGCTTTAAGAATTTAGCTTTAAGAATTTAGCTTCAAGAATTTAGCTTTAAGAAGTTAGCTTTAAGAAGTTAGCTTTAAGAAGTTAGTTTTAAGAAGTTAGTTTTAATTAGACAGAAGATTAGGCTCCAGTCATATAATGGACTCTTGTCATTAAATATAGTTTTTTAGCTTGAGTTACAACTAACCGCAGCCTGTATATAAAAATAGTTGTCTCTAACTCTGACTTTAAGTTTCCAACCACAATGAAATGCTTTTCAATTTTTGTCCTGGTTTTATTTAGGAATCAATTCAGTATTAACATTCCCGTAATATCCAAATCTTTTTAAAATTTAGCGCATATTACTAATCTAAACAAACATGATATTCTTTGAATAACATGCACAACCAATGAAAGTGCTTGCAGATGGCAGCATTTTCATGCCAAATATTTAAATGACTTAAAAACAAGTGAAAACTTGAAGAATCAAAGGGTTTTGGAATATTACATTAACTTATTTATCTACTGACATATCACTAAAATCGTCCGCGAATTACCTCTCTATTTTTACAAAGAAATAATTAATCTACTCAGTACTATAATAACGATTTAGAATAGTCTCCAGGTCTCTAAATGATAATTGCTCACAAACATTAACTGCAGGATTTAAAATTATTTTTTGTGGTCAGGGAGTGCGGAATGAGAGAAACACTGAGAAACTCTGGTATTGATATTATTGGAGACGTGCCCTGGGGAACACATTTCTGCCAGTTTTATCAGACAAAAAAAGAGTTAATGGACATAGTTGTCCCTTATTTTAAAGCAGGGTTGGAAGATAATGAATTTTGTCTCTGGGTTACGTCACAACCCCTGGAAGTAGAAGAGGCAAAAGAAGCCTTGAGAAGAGCCGTTCCTGATATTGATATTTATCTGGAGAAAAAGCAAATTGAAATTATCCCTTATAACTCCTGGTATTTGAGAGGAGAAAGTTTCGATTTTGAGAGAGTTTTAAATGGATGGGATGAAAAATTAGGTGAAGCTCTAGCCAGTGGTTATGGAGGACTCAGGGTAGCAGGAAATGCTTCTTGGTTGAAAAAAGGATATTGGGATGATTTTGGTGATTATGAGAAAAAACTGGACATTAATATCGGCGAACGACAGATAATCTCTCTGTGCTCATATCTTCTTAGCATGTGCAGTGCAGCAGATACTATTGATTTAGCTTTTAACCATCAATTTTCTCTGATTAAAAGGAAAGGAAAGTGGGAAAGGATCGAAAACCCCGGGCAGAAAAATAAGACTGATTGCAAGCAGACTGAGAAAGCGTTGATCCAGAGTGAGAAAGCGTTGATCCAGAGTGATCAGTACATCAAGCAGAAGTTAGAAGATATTCCTTCACCTTCTCGGGAAGTGGGTAAACTGGAAATCAATGATATCATTGACGCCCAGTCGATCCAGTTTATGATGGACTGCTTCTATAAGATTGCTCACATTCCCATGAGCCTGGATGATCTCAAAGGTAATGTTCTGGTAGGCGTAGGATGGCAGGAGATCTGCACGCAATTCCACAGGGTTCACCCCGAAGCCTGTAAAAACTGCGTAGAGAGTGACACAAAGTTATCTGTGGGCGTTTCCCCTGGAGAATTCAAGCTATATAAGTGCAAAAACAATATGTGGGACATAGCGACTCCCATCATAGTTGGTGGTCAACACCTTGCCAATATCTTCTCAGGCCAGTTCTTTTTTGAAGATGAACCTCTGGACTATGAGCTTTTCCGATTCCAGGCCAGAAAATATGGTTTCAATGAGGAGGAATACATAGCAGCACTTGAGAAAGTCCCACGGTTGAGCAGGGAAGCTGTGAATACAGGCATGGCCTTCTTTATAACTTTTGCCAACGTGATCTCGCAGTTAGGCTACAGCAATCTTAAGCTGGCTCAGTCGCTAGCTGAACGTGAAACACTTCTGGGTGCACTGCAGGAGAGTGAGGAGCGTTTCCGTTCAGTCCTTGAGAACTCACTCGACGTTGCTTACAGGCGAAACCTTCAGACTGACAGATACGACTACATGAGCCCGGTGGTAGAGAAGATTACTGGCTTCTCTGCCAAGGAAATGAGTGCAGTGAATGCCAGTGAGATTCTTGATCGCATTCATCCCGACGACCGTCCCAGAGTTCTTTTGAAGCGGGACCAGGCATACGATACTGGCTCTGGAACTTTGGAGTACCGGTTTAAACATAAGGATGGCAAATATCGCTGGTTCTTAGATCATTATACGGTTACCAAAGATAGAAACGGCAAGATGCTCTTTATTGGAGGTATCGTCCACGATATTACAAAGCGCAAAAAAGCAGAAGAAGCTCTAAAAAAAGCACATGAAAATCTAGAAGAAAAAGTTAAAGAACGAACAATCGAGCTTGAGAAAGCTTACAATTCATTGAAAGAAAGTGAGAAAGGCCTTGCCGAAGCTCAAAAAATGGCTCATATTGGAAACTGGGAATGGGATATTGAAACTGATAAAGCCTACTGGTCTGAGGAAATGTATCGTATTTTTGGACGTGATCCTCAAGAGCTAGCACCTTCTTACAATGAATATTTAAGTTACATACATCCCGATGATCTAGACTACTACCGCAACGCCCTTAAAAAAGCTACAAAGGAAGATCTTTTTGTTATCGATTACAGGATTGTCTTAGCAAATGGGGAAGAACGCATAGTCCATCTAAAATCAGAATTCGTGTCTAATGGTGAGAATACCCCCACAAAAATAAAAGGAATAGTTCAGGACATTACTGAAAGCAAAAAAGCTGAAGAGAAAATACAGAAACTGTTGAATGCAATGGAATCATCGGATGATGCTATTATAACTGAGTCTCTTGAATGTGTTATTACAAGCTGGAATAAGGGTGCAGAGCAGATTTATGGTTATTCATCTGAAGAAATTCTGGGGAAAAATGTCTCAATCCTTGAACCGGATGATCTCAAAGGGGAAATAAGACAGTTAATTGAAAAGATTAAACAAAAAGAAAAGATCCGGCATTACAAAACTCTTCGGCAGAAAAAGGACGGTACCTTAATAAATGTTTCAATAACTCTTTCTCCGGTTTTTGACGCATCTGGAAAGCTCGTGGCTATCTCAAGTATTGTAAGAGATGTTACTGAGCGTATCAAGGCGGAAGAAGCACTGCGTGAGAGCGAAACGCGTCTACGTCGATTTTACGAATCAGATATGATCGGTGTGTGTTTCTACAATCTGAAAGGTTCGATAACAGAAGCTAACGACAAGTTCCTGGAGATAGTTGGTTACACTCGCGAAGACTTGCTGACTGGGCAGATTAAATGGGATAAGATGACTCCACCGGAGTACAGTCAATTGGATGAGCATGCCATGGCGGAACTCAAATCAAAAGGTGCAAGTACGCCTTATGAGAAGGAATACATCCGCAAAGATGGCTCGCACGTACCTGTTATCATAGGGGTAGCTACTTTCAATAAGGTGCTTTATGAAGGATTAGCCTTTGTTCTCGATATCACCGAGAAAAAAAAGGCAGAGGAAGCTCTGTCAAATCTCGAGACTGCCCGTAAGAAAGAAATCCACCACAGGATAAAAAATAACCTGCAAGTTATCTCTTCTCTTCTTGATCTTCAGGCTGATAAATTCGATAATCCGAAAGTTATTGAGGCTTTCAGGGAAAGCCAGAATCGAGTTATATCTATGGCTCTCATCCACGAAGAACTATATAAAGGAGAAGGAACTGACACTCTGAATTTTTCTGAATACCTTAAAAAATTGGCTGAAAATCTTTTCCAAACTTACAGACTTTATAGTAAAAATCTTAACCTATTCACAGATCTGGAAGAAAATGCATTCTTTAATATGGATACTGCTGTCCCATTAGGAATAATTGTTAATGAACTAGTTTCCAATTCCCTCAAACATGCATTTACTGAAGACCAGGAAGGTGAAGTCCGAATTAAGCTTTGCAGGGAAGGGACCAATGATGAAATAAGTAAATCTCTTTTCAGCCTGACAGTTTCAGATAATGGGATAGGAATTCCTGAAAATTTAGAATTAGAGAGTCTAGAATCACTCGGACTTCAGCTAGTAGATATTCTTGTTGACCAGCTGGACGGGAAAATCGAGCTTAAAAGAAAACAGGGAGTTGAGTTTAAAATTACGTTTAGTGTAGTGGAAAATCCGAAGTCTATGAATTAATAAACACAGGATACATTTTCAATAGTAATATGAAAGTTTTGCAATGAATTTAAAATTAATTTTTCTCATAAAGTAATGATGATTTCACTAATAATTTATTAATATATGGACTCGTTTTCTCAATGTTTATATAATATGCGTGGATGTATGGAAAAATTAAATGTCAGGACTCAGGCTAATAGACAGTCGTTATTCTTGATATTCGCACTTGTAGCTTTCAGCCATGGAAGTGTGAATAAAAAATTCACTATCCAGCAACTTACATATCTAAGAATTCATAAATCTCCGTGAGACCTTCCAAGATTCTTTTCTGTTGTGGGCACCCAGGTTGATTTATTAATGGCTGATTAGCTGATATTGATTTATTATTGATTTATTATTGATTTGTTCATGGCTAATTTACTTACTGACTTATATATGATTACTGATCAAGTTAATAATTTATTATCGGTTTACTGATTGATCACTAATCGATTACTAAGCGGTTTATTCGCATTCACCTGAATAGGATGTACTGATTCGATGAGCATGGAAATTAACAATGAAAAAATGTCAGATAGCCTTGTACCGTCTGACAATGAATCTGACAGTAATGATATTTCAGATAGCAGGGTCTTTGATGATTCTAAACTTACAAAACTAAACGGTATCAGAAACCAGGGACTTAACCCATACCCCTATAAGTTTGAAAAGAATGGGGATATCTGTGAAATCCAGAAAAAGTTCGAGGACTTTGAAAAGAATGAAGGCTTAACGGTCAGAACCGCAGGAAGGCTCTACAATATTCGCAGGCTTGGAAAAATGATATTTGCCGATCTTGGAGACCAGGGGAGCAGAATTCAGGTTACTTTAAGAAAAGGAAATCTTCCTGATGAGGATTTCAATACTTTTAAAACCCTGGTCGATTCGGGAGATATCGTAGGTGTTCAGGGCACACTTTTCAGGACAAAAAGGGGTGAAAATTCCATCAGCGTGTCCGAATTTTCCCTTCTCTCAAAATCCCTCTGTGCCCTCCCCGAAAAATTCCACGGCTTAAAAGACGTTGAAACCAGGTACAGAAAAAGGTATCTTGACCTTATAGTCAATGCTGATAAGCGAGAGATTTTCGTCATGAGGAGCAAACTCATCTCCGAGATCAGACGATTCCTTTCTGACAGGGAATTCCTGGAATTTGAGACTCCGATACTCCAGAATGTCTACGGAGGCGCAAACGCAAGGCCTTTCACGACTTTCCATAACTGTCTCGGGCAGAAACTCTTCCTTAGAATTGCCCCTGAACTTTATCTTAAGAGGCTTATTGTTGGCGGTTACGAGAAGATCTTTGAGATCTCCAAGAATTTCAGGAACGAAGATATTGACACAACCCATAACCCTGAGTTCACCATGATCGAAGTCTATGAAGCTTACAGGGACTACAATGACATGATGGACTTAACCGAAGGCCTGATCTCGGAACTTGTGGTCAAGCTGACTGGTAGCTATGAAGTTAAAATTGGAGAAAACACGCTCAATCTCCGTACCCCCTGGAAAAGAATTTCCATGGAAGATGCCTTAAAAGAGTATGCTGGACTTGATGTTTTTGCACACTCGCTTGAAGAATTGAAACAAATCGCAATCGATAACAAGATCGAGGATTACGAAAAGGCAAAAACTTACGGAGAGTTCCTTGCCCTGCTATTTGAGGGCCTGGTAGAAGACAAGCTGATAAACCCTACTTTCATTTATGATTTCCCTGTGGAAAATTCCCCACTTGCCAAAAACCACAGGTCAAAAGAGGGCTTTGTCGAGAGATTCGAACTCTTCTTAAACGGCTGGGAACTGGCAAACGGTTATTCCGAACTGAACGATCCTATTGAACAGCAAAAAAGGTTCGAAGAACAGGACAAGAAAAGAAAGTTAGGAGACCTTGAAGCTCAGACCATCGATTACGATTTCGTAAATGCTCTCGGATACGGAATGCCCCCTACAGGCGGCATGGGGCTTGGAATCGACAGGCTTACCATGATCCTTGCGGGCCTGGACTCTATCAAAGAAGTAATCCTTTTCCCGCAGATGAAAAGGGAAGACTGAGTGATTTCAGACTTAATTTTATTCTATAGGTCCGAGTTCGTTCTATAGGTCCAAGTTCGTTCTGCAGGTCTGAGTTTGTCCTGCTAAGCGGACGGCCAGTTGGGGAGAAAATCCCCTTCTTTTTTATTCCGGAGAAGCTTACTCCTGAAAAGCCTGAATGGCACCTTCCCTGGGCAGCATATTATTTGATTTGGCTGAATTGGTCATCGGTTAAGGAATTTTCTTGCTTGAAAGCTATCTATTTTGCATTAGGAGCCGGCCTTAGAAGCCGGCCTTAAATTTTTGCCTCTTTACATGAAATCTGTACCCTGTTCCAGCTTACAACTCATTGAAATAGATAATAAACGTTGAGACATTGCTGCAATTTGTCATGCTTCCTTACTTAACCAAAGACGTATGTGATAGGTTTTCACCAGTTGAGATACTGTTGAAGTTTAAGGGAAGTAAAAACATAAATTATAGTGAAAATAACATAATTATTAAAGTTACTAAGAAAATAAGAGAATTAGATAAAATTCTACAATTCAATATATTCCCTACAAAAACTGGGAGTTGAGGTAAAGAATTCAGGTAATTGGATATACTAAAGGAAGGACCGCTATGAACCAGTATCCACAATGGTATTATGATGAATTCAAACAAGTCGGGGTAGACTATACAGATCTTGAAGAAGTCAGGGCTTATGATCTATGTATGCAGAAATTGAGAGATATTGAAAGTGAATTCAATAGTATTCAAGGACTTATTAATATTAAGGACACAGATTTACTTCTTGAAATCGGAACTGGGACAGGGGAACTGGCACTCAAATTTTCAGCGCACTGCAGAAAAGTTGTGGCTATCGATGTTTCGAAAAAAATGATAAATTTTGCGAAAATGAAGGCTGAAGGCCAGAAAAAAACAAATATAGAATTTTATAATGCTGGCTTTTTAACATATGAAAACTACGATGAACCTTATGATGTCATTGTCACTCAACTAGCTTTACACCACCTTCCAGACTACTGGAAAATGATTGCTCTGAGACGGATCTACGGAATGTTGAAGGAAGGCGGAAAGTTCTACTTACGTGATGTTGTTTTCCCTTCACTGATTTTGGATTATGACAGTTATTTTAATAAAATTGTAAATGACCTTAGAAAATCTGCAGGGGACAAACTTGCTGAAGAGACCGAAATCCACATAAGGGAAGAATTTTCAACGCTGGATTGGATTATGGAAGGTCTCCTGAAAAACGCTGGGTTTTGTATTGAATCTGTTAAATGTGATGGGTTTATTGCAGGTTATCTTTGCAAAAAATGATATGTTTGAAATGTAAGAGACTTGAAAAGCAACTGATTTTATAAAAAGTATCAAAAAGGTTCAAAGAAAAATATTAGGTGGCAGACGGCGTTTTCGGAGTTGATATCAAAAACGGAAAATGCGTCTTTGAAACCTGAAGCAAGTACCCGACGGCAAAAGGGCTTCTCGAAGACCGGCTCGTGAGATGTTCACTTGGAAAACAGGTGTATACGAGCGTGAATAAAGAGATTGGGATTATAGAGGATGTCAAGATTTGCAGGTTAGAGGATTCTGATTTTAGAGTTTTTTTAAGGGAATGGATGTAATATCTGTTGGGAAATTAAATTGTGCTCAATTAGCTAATTTTACTCAGAGCGGAATTTTTCCGTAGAAATATTTTTTAACGAATCTTTTCAATCCCAAAAATCAAAAAGAAACCGTTTTAAGCTTGAAGTTTTATTGAAACTTATGGTGTTGGGCAGTTGTTAGATCAAGACAAAATTCATGATCAGTGTCTTAGAGAAGATCCAAAAAAACGCATCAAGGCACTAGAACAATTAGAATTTAAATTTTTCTCATTATCAGATAAACAAAAGGCGTGGAAAGACTTACATGTATTAACCAATGATGAATATTGGGGAGTGAGGTATAAGGTAGCTTATGTTCTTGGTTCTGTTTTTCCCTATCTACCAGATAAACAAAAGGCATGGAACGACTTACATGCATTGACCAGTGATGAAGACAGGGATGTAAGGGTTAAAGCTGTCTATGCTCTTGGCTCTGCGTTTTCTCAAATGCCAGATAAACAAAAGGCATGGAAACACCTAATTAGACTGACCAGCGACGAAGACTGGAGGGTGCGAGATAAAGCTGCCTCTGCTCTTGGTTCTGCGTTTTCTCATATGCCAGATAAACAAAAGGTTTGGGTCGACTTACATGTATTAACCAATGATGAATATTATGATGTAAGGTCTAGTGCAGCTTTTGCTCTTGGTTCTCTGTTTTCTCAACTACCAGATAAACAAAAAGCTTGCGAAGATTTAACCAGACTGACAAAAGATAATGATGAAGATGTGAGGCTTAAAGCTGTTTATGCTCTTAATTCTGCGTTTTCTCAATTGCCAGATAAACAAAATGCATGGGAACATTTGATTAGACTGACAAAGGACAAAGATAGCCGTGTGAGGTACGATGCGACGACTTCTGTTCTTGTTGCATTTTCTCAAGTACCAGATAAACAAAAGGCATGGAAATACCTAATTAGACTGACAAAAGAGAAAGTAGTAAATACAAGGCATAAAGTGGCTGCTGCTCTTGGTTCTTTGTTTTTATATGTACCAGATAAACAACAAGTATGGAACGACTTAATAAAACTAATCAAAGATGAAGACATTTTGGTGAGGTATAGTGCTGTCGACGCACTTAGTTCTGTTTTTTTTAACGTGCCAGACAAGAAACAGGCATGGAATGACTTAATTAGACTGACTAATAATGAGAACAAGTCTGTGAGGACAGGTGCTGCCTCTGTTCTTGGTTCTGCATTTTCTCAAGTGCCAGATAAACAACAGGCATGGAATGACCTACATAGACTGACAAATGATGAAGACAGTTCTGTGAGGCTTAGTGCTGCCTCTGCTCTTGGTTCTGCGTTTTCTCAAGTGCCAGATGAACAACAGGCATGGAACGACTTAATTAAACTGGCCACTGATAAAGATAGCACTGTGAGAAGCTATGCAAATCATTCTCTTGGAAAAGTTTCCATATTCAAGGCTTCCCAATCAGAAAAAGAAGAAGATTACAAAAATGAATTGGAAAAAGCGATTGATTTTTTTGAAAAGTCAGCAAGAGAATCATCTTACTGGATAAATCCGTCTCGATTTTGCCTCCCCTTCTATCGTTCTTTTCATACAATAATATTCAAAAGACTGGAATCAAAAGAAGAAGTGGACAAATATTTGGTAGAAGCAAAAAATGCCGTTGAAGGTTCAAAGAGTAAAGAATTACTTTTTGAAGCTGTTGAAAACCTTGCAAACGCATTAAAAAAAGTTGAGAATCTCAGAAATTTGAACTTAGAGACAATGAAAGGCGAGATCGGTTTTTATAGACAATACTGTGATCGTGCAGCAGAACTCATGAGAGATACTGAAGAAACAGCACCTTTTGCAACAGTAGCTATGAGAAAGGGGTTGCCTATACTGGACAGAAACCTAAAAGAGCTTCTCGAAGATATTCAAAAGAAAGCAAAAAACGCGTGCAAAGAATCGAAAGGGACCGATGCAGAAGAAATTGCATGTGCTATTAATAGAGAAATCCAAACGTGGGAAATCGGCAGTCAGGAGGAAATGGCTTTTAATGTGGAAAACCTGATTTTTACCTTAGAATCAAATATCCCAAGAATACAAGAGAATCAGTATATTTTCAACAGGATTCAACAAATAAGAGAACAAAAAGATGTTCCCAAACAGTATGGGATCATATCTACTATCATCCCATTGATTCCAAAAATATACATGGAACAAAAAGTGGACGAGCTTGAAAACGATATTAAGGGAATAAAGGAAAAAATAGACTATGTAATCATCTCTCTGAAACCTGGAATAAAAGAAGAAATTGAAATCTCTGTAGGAACTGAAATTTTAGGTACTGGTGTAACACACAAAATTACGATACCCTTGCAGGAAATTTCTTACTCAGAACTGAAAGAAGACCTTGAAAAAATAACGGGAAGAAAAATTGATAAATTATCCAAAGTGCCAAAAAAGTTGGCTAATAAAATCAAGGGTTATTTACTCCTGCATGACAAAGAAGATGTTCTTGAAAAGTTAATTTGAACCCTCTTTTCGCGATATTATTTCTAAGCAGTTGAAAACTGAGACTTTACTTCATTTTAGTTTTCTTATCTAATCATTGTGCTTCCAGCCTGGCCCGTGCGGTCTTGATGGCGCGGTGAAGCCTTTCAGCCAGCAGTTCACGGGACGGTAGTTCTGTTAGATACTCAGCCACATGGATACCAGAACGATTCAACTCCAGCAGCTCGATTTGTTCCTGTTTTTTTCCGGCGCAGAGAATAATCCCAAGAGGTGCCTCTTCTCCCTGTTGACGCTCATATTTATCCAGCCAGCGCAGGTAAAGCTCCATCTGGCCCTTGTACTCGGCTTTGAAATTTCCAAGCTTCAGATCAATAGCGATCAGCCTGTGCAGGGATCGGTGGTAGAAAAGAAGGTCAATGTAAAAATCGTCATTGTCTATCTGGATATGCTGCTGTCTGGCAACGAAGGCGAACCCGGCTCCTAATTCAAGCAAAAAAGATTCCAGTTCACGCAGGATGGCATCCTCAAGGTCTTTTTCAAGATAACGGTCTTTTAGCCCCAGAAAATCGAGGACATATGGATCGCGGAAAACAAGCTCAGGTGTCAGTTGATCCTGTCCTCTCAGAGCAGAGAGTTCGTGACGAATCACTTCTTCCGGCTTACGTGAAATAGCGGTGCGCTCATAAAGCATAGAATCGATACGTTCTTGAAGTGTACGCGTGCTCCATCTTTCGATTCTGCAAATCTCAGCATAGAACTCGCGTTTGAGAGAATCTTCAATAGGTATGAGTATCTTGAAATGTGTCCAGCTTAATTGTCGCCTCAGCGCAGCGACAATTTCCTCATCCGGAAAAGCTTCTGCGAACTGGATCATCCGGCGCAGATTTTTCTCTTCAAATCCCCGGCCAAACTCAGCAGTCAATTCTCTTCCAAGTGAGATGACGATCTCCTGTCCGTATTCCGCCCTCTCCCCTCTGAGGATTTCTTCCAGGATGCGTTTGCCAATATGCCAGTAGAGCGCTGTCAACCCGGCATTAACAGCAGTCGCCACCGCCGAACGGGTTTCTTCTATCATCTGGCGGATATCGTTCACCAGCAGGGACTTATTTAAAGACTGGCCGACCTCCTTCCTGTCTTTACGGTTCATAGCTTTTTTCCCTGTCCCCTATATCTAATTCAGCAGTTATTCTAAAAAGAACTAGTAAAAATAACTAGTGAAGAGAGTTTAATAAAGGCTCACAAACCCTTCCATCCTTTTCTGATAATACAAATACTCCTGGGCATACCCGCAGTAGTGTCCGAAATAGTCCCTTCCCCATTCCCCCATACAGCTCATGTTTGTGCAGGTTTCAAAGTAACTGTCATCTATATGGTAATGCTGGATAATCTGCTTGATGTGAGTATCAACTGGAAAGGCTTCCATTTTATCAAAAGCGAAAAGAAGCACGCAGTCAGCAACCTTTTCCCCAATGCCCCTGAGCCTCATAAGGCGTTCCCGCGCATACCTGTACTCCAGGCGGAAAAGGACGTCAAGGTCCAGCTCGCCCGACGCAACTTCTTCAGCTGCGGCTATTATGTTCTGGGTCCTGAAGCCCAGTTTGCACTTGTCAAGCTCGGCGGGATCGACATTTGCAAGAGTTTCGGGGTCAGGAAAGCTGAAATAGCCTGGCTCGAGTTCCTGCCCGAAAAACCGGCTGAGCAGGCAGATTCGTTTCTGAATTGTGGGGATGTTTGAGGCTGTTGAGAGCATATAGGAGATAAGGCATTCCCAGGGGTCCTGCCGGATCAGCCGCAGACCCCGATATTTGCGGATCGCCCTGTCGATTAGCAGGTCCCGGTTTATGCTTTCGTAGATAGAAGGCATGTTGTCGTCCAGGCGGAAATAGCGAGTAAGAAACTCAGGCTGAAGCTTTGAATCGACAATCAGTTGCCCGTGGTCCTGCGAAAGCCGGATAACCTGATCTCCGACAACGCCTGTCCACCAGTCTCCGTCTCGTACCCATCGGAAGACCTGTCCGCAGTCGAGAGTATGATTAAGGTCAAAAAGTTCGGGTTTAAGCCTGTACGTCCAGCTCAAGCCCCCTGAGAAAAGTACCTGCCGTTAACGTATCTCCCAGCCCGACCGTGGTTACTGGAGACCTGGAAAGCATTGTAGGCAACATGCAAATAATATAATTCTCCCTTAAAGTATAAGCCCCCTGCCCAAGAGTTTTTCCATTAAAAGCCTTAACAAAAGCTGCAATCTGTTCTCTTCCAAACGGGCTCTCCTGAAGTTTCGAAGCTTCCTCTTCCACAAATTTCCGCCCTTCAAGCCTGCCTGAAGCTGCATACACACCTGCACACCTGACTCCGAATTCCAGGGATTCAAGCTTTTCTCGGGCTGCCCTCTGCAAAATTGAACTTTCGGATTCGTCAATTTCAAATTCAGAAACTGCTCTGGAATTAAACTCAAAACCGGTTTTAAACATAGCCAGCACAAATTCCCTGGTATGGATTATAAGCTTCTTAAGCCCGTGCCCTGATGCCAGCCTGAAAGCCGCACTGGATATAGCATCTGCATCCATATGCTGAAGTCTCTCTCCGGAAACGCCGTGTAAATTAGAAAACACTGCAAGCTCGTCTTCATTCATTCCAAGGCTATCGGAAAGTTTTGCAAACTTCAGAAAGACCGAATTTGCAATTTCTTTACTTGCAAAATGTCCGAGTTCCAGGTGAATCTGAAGTTTATTGTTCCTGGTTTTCCAGCTTTTTAGCTGAGAGAAAGTATCATCAAGAATTGTCTTATAAGTGCAGCCATTGGGATAGTTCTCAAGCAGGAGATGAAAACCCGATATGAGTACTCCGTCGAGCTCGCAGGCGTGTTGGAGAGCATACTGCTCAAACGCAGGGTTGACAAAAAGCCTGAGATTCAAATGATCGAAGGTAGCTATGAAGCGGTTTTCCCTCGGAACCCGAACCTCTTTCCCATAAAGGGAAAATGTCTCCCCCTCAGAGAAATCAAATACGAAATGTATGGGCTCCTGGCTGCTGGAAAAGGCACCTTTATTTTCTTCAGGTTCTGTGCTTGCGTTTTCCGTTATCTGCATGAGGGGTTCCGGAAAATAGATCGCCTTTTTTGAAAAGAGAGAAAGCTGGGTTTTAGAGGGAACTGCAACATTCGGTATTACTCTGGAAGCTCCTAGCTGGGAAAGAACATTTGCCATTATTCCTGCATTTCCGCCCATTCTTACGAGGGATTTTCCAAAATAGCGTCTTTTAAGAAACTCGAAAACGGACTGATCAAAAACAAGCCACTCGGCTCCACATCCATTTTTCATACAGTATGTAAGCCCTGCTACAAAATCCGATTCCGAAAAGATTTTTCCGGGAGGGTTCTCGATTTTGTCAAGAATTTCAGCCTCTTCGAAGGTTTCCAGCAGTTCCGACATCTCGGCCCCGCTGATCCTATACACCGAATCTATGTTGACATTATATCCGCAAAGTATATTCATCTAACCAGTTCCTGTATCCCTTAAATAGGAGGCGAGTGGAGGCAAATAAGTGGAGGGCAAATGGATGGAGGGCAAATAAATGGAAGGCAAGTGGAAGGCAAATGAGTGGAAGGCAAATGTACAACTTTGGATACGTCAAAGAGAATTTATTTTCATGCCTGATCCTGTTTCATTCTTGCAAGCATGGCTGCAAAAGCTCCTGCCGAGATTGCATCACCTATCCCGACTGTTGCTTTGGGCTTATCTACCACCTTGGAAGGAATTAAAACCGCATCATGGTCAGACCCATAAAGATATCCGTATTCGAACTCCTCATGAGTACAGAGTTTCTTCCCTACACAGTAAACCCTGAAGTTCTCCAGGTCTTCTATGCCTTTACTTGAAACCGGAACCTCCAATCCTGCTTCTACGTCCTCAAGGTTCTCAATTTTTCCTTTAAGGGCTTTGGCACCGGCCAGAGTTGAGGAAAAGAGCAGAGCATCCCTGTGTTCTTTAAGTGTAAGAGGATGGCCTTTTGCAAGGACACAAATGTAAAAGCCAAGAGAATGAACATGGACCCTTTCAAGCGACAGGTCCTTTAAAAGCTGAACAGCTCCATGGTAAAGAGAGGTTATCCCGGTCTCTTCTTTTCTTATCACGGAATAAGAGAGTTCTTCATGCCCCAGGACGTTCAGGGCATTTGCCACTTCTACGGTATCAAGGCCCAGGGAATGAACATGTTTGGCGACAATTTCGGTCAGGATAGCCTTTCTTATTACCCTGTTCTGAATGGATGTAAGTTCTACATGAATGCGGAGTTCAGGATTTAGAGCCTTGAGTTTCTCAATAGCTTTCACGGAATGAGAAACATAGTCCTTATACGTAGACCCATCCTCGTACTGCTCTTTTATCATCTGATAACCTGAAAGCATTGCCCCGTCAATCGGAAAGAGTGAATCGAGGTGCTCATAGATTTCCCTGTCCATGTCAAGGCGTATCCATTTCGGGCGGGAAGAAATTATAAGGCGGTTATCTCTCGGGATCTGGAATTTGCTTCCACCGCAGGTTACGTCCATGCCTTTGGAATACTCAAAAATCCAGTTGACTTTTGACTCGGTTCCGGGTTTGAAGGCTTCTCGCGGGGGTTTAAGTACAACCTTTCCATCTTCTACCTTAGGGTGCAGAAGATTGTCAGAAGCCACAAAATATTCTGCCTGTTCTTCGGAAAGCCAGGGAATATACGCCACCACTTTTTTTATTTCAAGGCGGGCAAGAAGATTGGAAATTATTCCTGCCTGGCCGCCCATGCGTGCATAGTCAAAACCCAGGTGCTCTTTCAGCCATTCATGAGTATCCGAGGTATGGGTCGGAATTTCAGCGGCTTTACCCTCTCGCATGGAAATCAGCAGGCGAGCCATGAAATCAAGAGGCTCTTTTATTTCTCTTGGGTATGTTTCAACTCTTGCCTGAATCTCAGCCTCATTAAAAAGCCCCATAAGCATAGACAGTTCTTTGTCTGTAAGGTGCTTGATAGCATCAATATTACTGTTGTAAGCTACAAACATGCCTTCCAGATAAGGAAGGGCTTTTTTGACATCGTAAAAAGCATCATTGTAACGCTGTTCCCATTCTTGTATATCCACTTGAGAAACCCCCTGGAAATATAGATATGAACCTGAAATAATTTTCAGGGACTAGGGGAAAACCCGGATTTTTCCCGAAGTAACTTCATTTATATTTCGAATTAATCTTGTTTACATTTTTTATTTCCTTTCACCTGTTTTTCAGCCTGTATATCATTCCTGTAGTCAGTCCTGTTTTTCGGTCCTGCTTTTTTAGTCCTGTATCAGTCCTGCTTTTTTAGTCCTGTATCAGTCCTGTATTTTCAGTCCTGTGCCAGTCCTGTTTTTCCAGTCCTGTACTGCAGTAAGTTATATACTGGCTTTAAGCCTGTATTCAATATTGTATTAAGTATTCAACACTGTATTCAACACTGAACTAAACACTGCATTAAGTCGTATATTCTGCGTTAATCCTGACATAGTCATAGGTCAGGTCGCAACCCCAGGCTGTTGCCTGTTCCTCTCCCAGATTGAGGTTAAGGGTAATGACAATTTCTTCATTTGCCATTATTTTTTTCAAAAGCTCGAGATCCGAAGAACTGGAAATCTCGCCGGAATTTACAAGTTCAACCTCTTCTCCTCCTCCTGAGAAAGAGAGAGAAAGCATTTCCTGTTCAAGTTCGGCACCTGAGTAGCCTGCGGCGGCTACAACCCTTCCCCAGTTTGGGTCCTTTCCGAAAATTGCGGACTTAACCAGAGGAGAACGTACAATTGCCTTTGCAACAAGTTTAGCGTCCTCGTGTGTTTTTGCGCCAACTACCCTGGCTTCAATAAGTTTTGTAGCTCCTTCTCCGTCTTTTGCCATTTTCTTCGCAAGCTCGGTGAAGACGTAAATCAGCCCCTCCTCAAAGTCATCCAGACAATCCATACAGGGCTTGACTCCAGACTTGCAGGTGGAAGTAAGGAGGACCATGTCGTTTGTGCTTGTATCCCCGTCAACCACGACCATATTGAAAGTTTTATCCACTGCTATTCTGAGAGCAGCATCCAGTACGTCGGCAGGCACTTTCGCATCGGTATATGCAAAACAGAGCATAGTTCCCATATTGGGTTCAATCATCCCCGAACCTTTGGCAATTGCTCCTATCCTGATCCCGCAGTCCATCTCAATAGCTGCTTCTTTTACAACCCTATCCGTGGTCATCATTGCTTTTGCAGCTTCACGGCTGCACTCAGGAGAACTGCCCAGCCCTTTGAGGACTTCAGGGAGATGTTCCGCGATTAAGGAGACATCAAGCCTTCTGCCAATTACTCCTGTCGAGGCAACTGCAACCGTGTCAGCTTCAAGACCAAGCTTCTGGGCAAGTACGGATGCCATTTCCATCGCATCCAGAAAGCCGTCATCGCCTGTAAAGGCGTTTGCGTTTCCACTATTTACAATTACTCCCGAAAGACGGTGATGAGTATCGATTACTCCCTTACTAAGGGTAACCGGAGCTGCTGTGACCTTATTTTTTGTAAAAACGCCTGCTGCAGGCCCCTGTGCAAGAATGACAGTCAATCCCATTTTTCCGGTTTTAATTCCGTTTGCAGATACACCCTTTACTGCACAGATTCCACCTTCTATTTCCTTCATGAAAGACTCTCCTTTTTCCTCAGAGCTTTGCAAGACCTTCGATAATATCGCCGCGAGTAATTATCCCCACCACGCGGTTGTCCTCAGTTACAGGAAGCCTGTTGATCCTGTGCCTTATCATATGCTCGGATGCCTCTTCAACAGATGCCTCGGAAGAGATTGTGTGCACATCCCTTATCATAATCTCTTCTATCTTTGTGGAACCCACATCAGAGAGCATCTTCTTTGTTTCCTCCCAGCCAAGGAGTTCCCTGATAGGAACCTCAATAACCTCAAAGGGGCTTGGAAGCCAGAGTTCCCCCTTTTCGGGGAGTATCAGCAGTTTTAGCAGGTCCGCTTCACTTATGATTCCCACAAGCTCTTCACCGTCAAGGACAGGTGCTCCACTGATATTGTTTTCCTTCAGGACTCTTGCCGCTTCCCGGACTGTATCATCAGGCTTGCAGAAAACAACGTTCGGGTTCATGACATCTTTTACATTCATCTGACTATACCCCTTGAGACAAATTCTATTCTTTAATTTAATCCGTCACCAGTTATATTTTCTTGCTTTGGTTAAGTTTACGGAGCTGCAGCAGGCAGCCAGAGCCCAGATTTCTCGTCCAGTCCGAACATAAGGTTCATATTCTGGATAGCCTGTCCGGAAGCACCTTTGACCAGGTTATCGATTGCAGAGAGCACGACAACCCTGTTATTTTCCTTATCTGCTTCAAAGCTTATATCACAGAAGTTAGAACCTCTGACTGCGGTTAAGGAAGGAACTCCTGAGGGGAACCTTATAAACGGCCTGTCCCTGTAAAATTCCTCGTAAATTGTCTTTAAGTCGTCCGCGGAGAGAGGTTCTTTTGTAAAGAGGTGAGCAGTTGTAAAGATCCCCCTGATAGATGGAATTACATGGGGAGTGAAATTAATGTTCCTGAGCTTTCCATCAAGCCCGGTCAGTTCCTGGACAATTTCAGCCCTATGCCTGTGAGCTGTAAGTTTGTATGGGATGATATTTTCCGCCAGGTTTGGATAATGTGAGTTTTGAGTGGGTGAGATCCCAGCTCCTGAGATTCCTGTTTTGGAATCAAAAACCGCAATATCGATAAGTCCAGCTGCTGCAAGCGGGGCTGCTGAAAGGGTTGCCCCTGTAGGAAAACACCCCGGGTTTGCCACGAAATTCTCTTCTGCGACTTCAGGGTGGAGCTCTACAAGCCCGTAAACGGCATTTCTCGGGTCGCTATGCTTTATCCCGTAGATTTTCTCAAATTCTGAGGTTTCAAGCCTGTAGTCCGCGCTAAGGTCAACAACCTTAGTGTTGCCGTCAAGCAGTTCAGGTACATAGTTCATACCAGTTCCGTGAGGTACTGCAAGAAAAACTACGTCACAGCGCTCCCTTATATCTTCAGAGTCAGGATTTTCATATTTCAGGTTGAGAAAACCTTCAAGATGCCTGTGAGTGCTCGTTACAGGCTTCCCTGCAAGGCTTCGGGAAGTTGCCAGCTCTACCTTGACATTCGAGTGGTTAATGAGCAAGCGCAGGAGTTCTCCTCCCGTATATCCCGAAGCTCCTATTATTCCAGCCTTAATCATAAGTGTCACTGCCTGTGTAATACTAATACAAGATAATTAAATTTGTTATTGAAAAAAACAAATATAAAATCTGTTTCTGTTATTAATTGATGTAATGAGGTCTGCTAGAAAAGCTGGTTCCGGCTACAGCACCATACCTTTTTTCGTAAGCACAGTTTTTTAAAGGAGAGCTCAACTTGTAATCAATATCATTAGATATTCTTTACATAACCGATCTATAAAGGAAATTAAATTGAACTTCTGCAATAAAATTACAAATTGAGTTAGATATGCGCTTTTATAATTAAATTACAAAGTAAATTGGATATGTTGAGTTAGATATGAATATGTTGAGTTAAAGATACTTCTTCAACTTCTCAATAAACAGATCTCAAGTGAAATCTGCTTTGATAATCGAAATTTTTCCTGAAAGCTTCTGCCTGGATTCCAAACTTACTGCTGATTGTCTACTTTCGTAAAGGATAAGAAGTTTACTTTTCCCGGTTCAGGGCATCTAGCTAGAAGACGCTAATCATAAGGAAGCCTTATAGTGGAAACTCCCCAAATTTATCAGTAAATTTAATTATGAAGGTTTTTTCACAAATTTGTCAGTAAATTTAATTATGGAAGTTTTTTCACAAATTTATTAGTAAATTAAATTGTGCAGGTTTTCTTTCCGAATTCTAGAGAGAACGACTCATATAATTTTAAATCAGTAAGATTTAAATTTTTTAATATATAAGTATATTCCAGATGAAAATTGCTAAGGCACTTAGCGCCGGAAATTGGAAGTTTACAGGTAAATGATTTTATCTTTGGAGACTATCTTACTATAGGAAAATTTGCGACATACCCTTTAAGTGTCAGGAAGAAAAAATCATGAACAGAAAGAAGACAGTCTATCTTGCAGGTCCCCTCTTCAGCCATGCAGAACTCGATTATAACGGTAGATTGAGGGATTTGCTGCTCAGTAAAGGATTTTTGGTTTTTTTACCACAGGAAGATGCAGAGGATACGGTAGATGAACGCGAAAAACAAAATCAGGAGTGTATTTTCAATAAATGTGTGGAAGGTCTGGACGGTTCTGACATTGTAGTTGCAGTTCTGGATGGTGTGGATGTAGACTCAGGAACTGCCTGGGAGATAGGCTACGCTTATGCAAAAGAAAAGCCTGTCATCGGTATTCGAACCGATTTTAGGTCTCTCTCCGATGGGATTGTTAACCTTATGGTAGAGATGGCTATAGTCTCCCTTGCAAAGGATGAAGACGAACTGCTGAAAATGATAGAAAAATTCCGGTAACTTTAGTGGCTGACTTCTAACTGTCTCTGTTCCCGAACTTTTAGGTCCCAACTTTTCTTTGATCCCATTTTTCTTTGGTCTCATTTTTCTTTGATCCCATTTTTCTTTGATCCCATTTTTCTTTGGTCTCATTTTTCTTTGGTCTCATTTTTCTTTGGTCTCATTTTTCTTTGATCCCAACTTTCCTTTGGTCCCACTTTTCTTTGATCCCAATTTTTCTTTAGTCCCAATTTTTCTTTGCTCGGAGCTACTTGTGACCCGAACTACTTTTTCCGTTTATCAGAATTTACTCTTGAAGACAAAATCACAGATAACATATCAGGAAATCAAAGTTATGCTGGTGCACCCTGTTGCTTGCATGGGCATGTTTGTGCTACCGCTCTAAATATGGAGTTTAAAGGAACTACTAACCTTTAGAGTTCTGACTGAATAACCTTGACTCCAGAGTGAAACCGGCTTAATAAAAGATGAAGCAAAATGTTCAGGCTTTGAAAGCCTAATGCATAGGCTTATTTTTTCTCGACCTCAAACTTTGATATCTCCAGGAACCAGTAGCTTCCCCTTAAGACCATTTCACTCTCTATGACCTTTATTTTGTTTTTGAACAACGGGCTGTCAGTAACAAAGGTATGGAATTCCCCGTTTTCACCACATGGATCGATTGAAGGATTGTGATTTTTCAGGTCGCGTATGAAATTTTCATCTATTTTTCGGCCCAGCCACTCTTTCCCTAGCAAATCGGCTTTGACGCTGAGCAGGATCACCTCAAACCCAGAATTTATGAGGTCATTTATGATCTGTTCGGAATTACTCTGCCAGAGAGGCATTATTAACTCAAGGCCCAGGTCCCCGCATATCCTGTCTACGAGTTTTTCGTGTGTGCCGATATGCCCGAAAACAGCCCCGTCTATTTTCTCCCCACTATCCATTAAATTACGGACCACTGTTTTGAATTCCTGTTCATATGAAACAAAGTCTTTATGGATAAGAGGAATTCCAAGCGCCTCAGACTGTACATAAACCAGGTCAGGACTGATGTCATGGGAGCCGCGCCTCTGAATTTCCCTGAAGTTCAGGAGATGGGAAACCTCAAAACCTTCCGAGATTGCCCTGTAACATGCAAGACAACCGTCTTTTCCTCCTGTCCATGAAACAACCACCCTGCCTTTGTCACTTTTGCTTTCATCAATCTTGCTTTCATCGATATTGCTTTCATCGATCCTGGCTGAAGTTGGATTGGTTCTCATCTTCCATATACATGCACAATTTGAAAAAAAGTCTTTTGTTTTTCACCGGCTGTCTCTCCGAAATTCCTCAAAACCTGTTAGGCCAAGTTTCTTCCCTACATCAGCAAATATGCCCTTAAGGATTAGTTTGAAAGCACACTTACCCGTAGGCGGAAAAAAGAGAATGAAAAGGAGTTATAAAGATGCCCTTTATATCAATGAAGTGTTAAAACCCTCTTTTTAAATTAAATATGTAATTACATCTGAATTGGAATTAGTTGAGAAAAGATCAGTTGCAGAAGCTAGAATCTATAACGATTATTAGGTAAAAAAATTTTAATATAGAATGCCCAACATAATAACTACTGGAGGTTAAAATAGTGACCTTTGTGAACGGATATAATTTCACAAAAGTGAAAACTTCACATGGGCCTGATATGTACGTCTCCAGATATGGGAAGCTGGTAAAGATCGTTCCATTCAGTCCACAAGTGGAGTTCTCCGACAAATACACCAATGACTTGATCCACCAAATCGAGTCAGTGGAGTGAAATAATAGCAAATTTTTCCGACTTTTTCTTTTTGATTCGGACCTATTTTTATGAAAGCCTTTTTTTCAGGCCGAAGCTCGCTCGGTCTGGCATTTTTTAGACTATTTTCACTATATATATAACTTGTGTTTACCTACATTTTTTATATACAGTTCTTGCTTTCAGGCATTTTCAGGAGCTTTCAGCTTAGAGCACCTTGTTTATGAAAGCATTTGTTAACTTTACATAGGTAAAAGAAGTCTTAACAAATAGAAATCCGGTAAACTAATCTTCAATTATAGGGAAAAGAATAAATGTTAGAAACTAAGGAAAACCATCAAGTTGCTCCGGAAATAAGAAAAATCAATAAATTGATCCAAAAGAGAAAATAAAGTCGATATATTAATTAAAAATGAAAATTAAAGTTGATAAATTGGTTAAAAATAGAAATAAAAGTCAATAACTTGATACAAAAAAGAAATGAAAGTCGATAATTTGATCCAAAAGAGAAAGGAAAGTTGATAAATTGATCCGAAGCTACAGGAAAACCGACCTTGAAGAAATGGTAAGAATCTGGTATGAAGCCTCCGTTATTGCCCATTTCTTTATCCCGGCCTCATTCTGGGCTTCGCAAAAGAACGCAATGAAAGAGAAGTACCTTCCACTCGCTGAAAACTTTATTTTTGAGGACGAAGGGCAGATTGCAGGATTCATCTCCCTTGTTGGAGAACACGTCTGCGCCCTCTTCGTAGTGCCGGAAATGCAGGGTCAAGGAATCGGCACGGCTCTTCTCGAACATGCAAAGACCCTGAAAGGAAGGTTATCCCTAAAAGTTTACAGAGAAAACAAGAGTGCACTTCACTTTTATGAAAAGTGCGGGTTTGTGGCAACGGGAGAAGAGGTTGATGAGTATACAAGTTGCGTGCAGATTTTGATGAAATGGGAATGAAATAGTTTTTTTGAAGAATTAAGGGTTTCAAACGCTTTATGGCAGGGCAAATCAAAGATAAAAGACAAAAATAAAAAAACTATGGAACTTAATACTTAACTCTAATTCTTAGCAAACCCTTGCGATTGACAAAAAATAGCGATCAACACTCATTAGTCAGCGGTTAAGGAATTTTTACTCTTATGAAATCGATTTCGGAACACTATAACTATTCATTAATATATCGATCTCTAAACCTTTTTCGATTAACATGTAGACCCAAAGCCTGACTTTTATATATAGACCCCAGAGCCTCAAAAGTTAGATTCACTCCGCAGTTTTTCAGTACAATTTTCAACAAATTTAGAAAGAATATCCTGGAAATTCTTGAATTTCTGATTAAGTTTTCTGCCTGGTTTTTTTTGCAAGCTTTTCGATGCCGTGAATTACATACTGATGAAGAAATTAGACAAGTTTGAGAGTAAAGCAATCGTGCCAGTTGCTATCACTTATCGAGATATTTGCTTCGATTTCGTATTTCCGGATCGTATTTTCAAGAGTAAGGGGAGATTGGAACATCATTGAATAAATTGAACATACATCATTGAATAAATTGAATATATTTGAGTAATATAAAATCCGTAGCAAGAATGGCATTTTTAACCCTTAACTGCTGACCAATGCAAAAACATTAAGTCAAAAATATTCAAAATAGGGAAATAAATTGGAAGAAAATGTAGTAACAGCTCCAAACAAGAGATAATTTGACAATCTCTAAAACAATTAAGAAAAACTACGAAGAGCCAGAAAAGTAGTTAAATTCCTATTTGCATTATTTAGTGGGAGTAGGTAAAAATGGGTTACAGTTATGTCCCATATCTCGATAGTTTGAGCACCGAAAGTTTGGACTGCTTTGCAGTTGAACACTTAGTTATATTATTTAGAATATATAGATAAGAATGGATTAAAGTAGTAGTATATTTCTCGGTAGCTTGAGTATCGATGGTTTTGGATTATTTTGACATCTGGTTAGAAAGACTGGACCGTACCTCCAGGCAAATTATGTACAGTAGTATATATAGTTGTATTTTTATGAGTATTGGATATTTAAATGGACATTTATATATATTTTAGATATATGCATCTCAAAAAAAATCAGTTCCAGAATCAAGAAATTATACAGCAGAAGCAATTTATACAGCACATACTCCAGCGTAGTTTTCAGAGTGCGCTGCCCCATTCCAGAGGATATGCATGTCTAGTAAACCCAATCTATCAATTATAATCCCGGTCTATAACGAAGAGGAAAATATACTGGAATTATATGAGAAACTATGCAATACCCTTTCACTGCCTCACCTAATTGAAAAAACATATGAAATAATTTTTATTGACGATGGGTCCACAGATAGTACTTTTGAAGAAATAAAAAAAATAAAAAACTCTAAAGTCAAGATTGTAAGGTTTCAGAGAAATTATGGAAAGGCTGCAGCTCTGTCCTGTGGATTCAAAAGGTCAAAAGGGGATATTGTCATTACTCTGGACGGGGACCTACAGGACGATCCAAAAGAAATCCCCAGGTTTATAGAAAAACTAAAAAAGTATGACATGGTTTCCGGCTGGAAAAACAAAAGACAAGACCCTATTTCGAAAACGCTGCCTTCAAAATACTTCAACCGGTTAACTCGATTCATAACCGGAGTCAACATTCACGACTTCAACTGCGGGTACAAAGCATACAATAGCTATGTTGTAAAAAATATAAATGTGTATGGAGAGCTCCATCGTTACATCCCGGCTCTTGTTTACTGGAAAGGTTACACCGTAGGAGAGATTGAAGTTGAACATCACCCGAGAATACATGGAAACTCAAAGTATGGAGTCGAAAGGCTATTGAAAGGATTTCTGGATCTTATAACAGTTACATTTCTTATGATATACAAAAAGAGGCCTCTACACATTTTCGGAGGCATAGGAATCCTTCTTGGGTTATCCGGAATAATTATATCCGTATACTTAATGGTTTCGTGGGCAACAGGATTAAAAATAGGAGATCGGCCTCTTCTCATGCTTGGAATCTTACTTACAGTCACTGGGGCTCAGTTTATCTCCCTTGGCCTGATAGGAGAACTGATCACAAACTTGAGAAATAACGATGATTATATAATAAAATACGATAGCTATGAACTGGAAAATGGCAGGTAAAATTGCGTTATTTCGGGTTTAATGTTTTACCAGCTCCATAATTTTGGGTTTAATGTTTTACCAGCTCCATAGAGACCTTATCCAGATAACTCCAAAAGATAGAAATTAATGAATAAAGATATGCCCGAAAATGCCGGTTGTTCATTTATAACTAATGGAGATGGTGTTTCAGAAAGTTTTCGAAACAGCCAGAGAAATGACCGGCAAAAATCGTAAATTTTCTACAAAAGATATAGAGTTACTTATGACTCTTATCAGAGTCTGAACCACTAACTTAATAATACCCTCGAAATTCTATACAAACAAGAGTAATAAGGAATGACGAAGAGACAGAATTAATAATATATAAAATTATATGAAATTAATTAGTTAGGTGACGGGTTAGAGGATGATCCCAAATAAACTTGAAAATAACCGAGTAAAATGATTATCGAATTTTACCCATGAGAGGTACAATGATATCGGGCACACAAAAATGGCTAAAAAAACACTTAATTGATAGCCAGATATTGAATGATTATAAAAAAAGTTTGAAAGAATATACCAGTGTCTTAATACTTTACACTTTACTAACTTTTATACTTACTTATCCTGTAGTTTTCAAGATATGCAATTATATTCCGGGAGGTGGAGACGCATTTCAGTGGATAAGAATACTCTGGTATACTCCAGTAGCCATATTCAACCCTGGCCTAACAAACTTAACACACGACTATTTAATATTTTATCCGGATGGAATCCCAGCTTCACCCTTTCAGTCGGCATTTAATCAAATCCTTTCATACGTGTTATCCAGTATAATAGAAATTCATGTAGTGTATACCATACTATGGTTATTCTCATTTATTTTTGGAGCATACGGTACATATCTGCTTGTAAGATATCTGACAGGTGACAGGACTTCTTCCTTCATAGCTGGAATTGTGTTTGCTTTTTCACCGTATCATTTTGTACATTCACTTGGCCATTTTGGAGCAAATAGTATTGAGTGGATACCTTTCTGCGCCCTATACTTGATGAAAATGTTTAAAGAAGGTGGAGTTCGAAACAGTTTTTTTGCAGGAATATTCTTTATTCTCGTAGCCATGAGCGACCTTCAATATATGATGTTTATGGGAATTTTCGTGATGTTGCTGTTTGTATATGAAATATACGTTTTTTTAATAACAGAAAAAAGAGGTTATATAGAAACACTGAAAAGAATATTCTACAAGTACGCCTTATTCGGATTTGTTTCATTTATAGGTATAATACCTCTCGCCCTGGAAAACATTTTAACAGCTACATCCAGTGATAACTTTTTAAAATTAAATCCCTCTGAAACAGTCACGTATTCAGCTGATTTACTGAGCTTTTTTCTTCCTTCGGTTTTGCATCCCGTTTTTGGGAATATCATGACAGATATTTATAACAATTTTTCAGGAAACACCAGTGAAAATACGATGTTTATCGGATACACTGTGATTTTACTCTCTTTATTTGCAGCTTATAGACTGAAAGGAAACAAATATGTAAAATTCTGGCTGATAGCTGCCTTATCTTTTTCGATAATCAGCCTTGGCCCACTTCTTCATGTAAACGGTAAGACCTCGTTTACAGAATTCAATACTACTGTTCCTCTTCCGTATTTAGCTTTGTATTATTTGATCCCATTTCTGGACAACTGCCGGACATCTGGTAGATTTTTTGTAATTGCTTCGCTTTCATTCGCAGTTTTGCTGGGTTATGGAGCTTCAGAACTGCTAAAATCCAACAGGATAAATAAAAAGGCAACTGTAATTGTAATAACTGGTTTGATAATTTTTGAATATTTAGCAGTTCCTGTATCTTTATCGCCTGTCGATGAACCCTCGTTTTACAAAGAGATTTCACAGGATAAAGGTAATTACGCATTGCTTGAAATCCCTGCAACTAAAGATTATGTAGCAGGTTCAACCATCATTTATTACCAGACAATACATGGAAAATCCGTCATAGGTAACTGGGCTGCCAGATATCCATCTACTGCAAGAAATTTTGAATTAAATACACCTGTGGTAAGGGAATTAACTTATTTGCAATCTACTGATGATATTCTGGATCAGGATATAGATCAAGTCGGAACATCAATTTTAAATTATTATAACATCTCGTATATTGTTTTGCATACAAATTATATGAATGACACAGAAATTGACTTTGCCGAGAAACTAATCCAAATGAATCTCAATGCGGAACGAAAAACCTATGAAAAGGACTCCCTAATTGTGTACCACGTCAAAAAAGAGCCTCTAAAATCATTTATGGTCTTAAAAGACGGATGGAACTCACTGGAAACATTAAATTTAGAACCAGCTCGATGGATATCAAATAATGCTACAATATTAGTTTATTCGAATAGCTCCAGAAATGCCACACTAAATTTTAATGCACTCAGTTTCCAACGTCCGAGAACTCTGGAGGTTTACAATGGCAAAACTCTTCAAGATAGACAAACTATCAGTACAGAACTTTCCAGGTTATCTGTTCCAATTAGCTTAAAGGAAGGCGAAAATCTCATTCTTCTGCATGTGCCAGAAGGAGCTGATATCCCAAGTAATATTCCAGAGTTAAAAAATGAAGATAGCAGAGAATTGAGCATAGAAGTTCAAAATGTTCGATTAACCGACTCTTCGTAATTTCAGGGGGTAGTTTGAAATTCAACTTTTTTAATTTTTGATAGGCCATAGGTATCCCCTTCAAATTGAGTGGTCTTCAAATTGAATGGAAATCCTCACTTTTAATTTTCATTCACTGAGCTTTTTTATCTGATGAGTTGAGCCAGATATGGCATCTCAAATGTACTTACCACAGAAAAAATATAATTAGCCATTTTGTCATATTTTAAAAATAATTCCCCCAAACCCTTCAGCCTTGACATTTTATTGTCTTTTCAATTTAAAGTCTTCATTTTTTGAAAACTGTAACATATCCAGCCATAGTTTTAGTGTTACTGCCCTTAACAGACTCTACCGTTAAGCTTACAGTATATATTCTGCTTTAATGTCTGTGTGTGCAAGATTCTTGACTGTCGAATAAGTACGTCTCCAAAACTCCATTTCCATGAAGTTGGAGAGCCTGTATTTTTGTCAGTAAGTTGCACTTTCAAGAAGATTTTTATAAGGTTGAAGCAGCTGAAAAAGCAGTAACATGTGCCTTTAATTATTTTACGACAATATAGTTCTTTATTGTTTTCGTGTTTGTTCCTGCAGCATTCTTCACTGTTAAGCTGACCGTATATTTCCCTGCCTCATCGTATGTGTATGAAGGATTTTTCTTAATTGAATATGTTCCGTCTCCGAAACTCCATTTCCATGAAGTTGGAGAGCCTGTACTTTTATCCGTAAACTGTACCTTCAGTGGAGCTTTTCCTGAGGTTGGAGTTGCAGAAAATGAAGCAACAGGTTTTATTGGAGCTGTTTTTACAGTTATATAGTTCTTTATTGTTTTCGTGTTTGTTCCAGCTGCATTCTTTACTGTTAAACTGACAGTGTATTTTCCTTCTTTACTATATGTGTGTACAGGAGTTTTAACTGTGGAGGTTTTTCCGTCTCCGAAACTCCATTTCCATGAAGTTGGAGAGCCTGTACTTTTATCCGTAAACTGTACCTTCAGTGGAGCTTTTCCTGAGGTTGGAGTTGCAGAAAAAGCAGCAACAGGTTTTATTGGAACTGTTTTTACAGTTATATAGTTCTTTATTGTTTTCGTGTTTGTTCCAGCTGCATTCTTTACTGTTAAACTGACAGTGTATTTTCCTTCTTTACTATATGTGTGGACAGGAGTTTTAACTGTGGAGGTTTTTCCATCTCCAAAAGTCCATTTCCATGAAGTGGGTGAGCCTGTACTCTTGTCAGTAAACTGCACCTTCAGAGGGGCATTTCCTGAGGTAGGAGTTGCAGAAAAAGCAGCAACTGGTTTTATAGGAGCTGTTTTTACAGTTATATACTTGGACTTTGTTACCGTATTGCTACCGCCAGCGTTGCTTGCTGTAAGTACTACTGTATAAGTTCCTGCTTTAGTGTATGTATGCACAGGATTCTGCTCGGTTGAAGTTTTTCCATCTCCAAATGTCCATTTCCATGAAGTTGGACTATTGCTGCTTTTATCAGTAAATGTTACCTTCAATGGGGCATTTCCTGAAGTTGGGGATGCAGAGAAGTCAGCAATTGGTGGGGTCGGTTTTTCTGGTTTGGTTTCTACATTGTCTATTTTGAATCCATAGGCTGTATCTGATCCGTCAGTCTGAAGCTTCACTTTCATAGTGTCTTCAGTGTACCAGTCAGTCCAGAAATCGTCTCCATTATTGCTTCGATCATAAGTTACGAGTTTATTACCCTCCTTATCTAGAATAGTTAATTTATCCCTATAATCAGCAATTGATAATTTTGTGAAATGTAACCTCATCTGAGTAGCACCAGATTCACTTATTATAGGCCATGTATAGTCAAAGTTATTTGCATAAGAATGATATGACTCTGGTAAAGTTGATGGAGGAGCCATATCAGTTCTTGTCTCTACCTGATCTATTTTGAATCCATAGGCTGTATCTGATCCATCAGTCTGAAGTCTCACCTTCATAGCGTCTTCAGTGTACCAGTCAGTCCAGAAATCGTCTCCGTTATTGCTTCGATCATAAGTTACGAGTTTATTACCCTCCTTATCTAGAATAGTTAATTTATCCCTATAATCAGCAATTGATAATTTTGTGAAATGTAACCTCATCTGAGTAGCACCGGGTTCACTTATTATAGGCCATGTATAGTCAAAGTTATTTGCGTAAGAATGATATGACTCTGGTAAAGTTGATGGAGGAGCCATATCAGTTCTTGTCTCTACCTGGTCTATTTTGAATCCATAGGCTGTATCTGATCCGTCAGTCTGAAGCTTCACTTTCATAGTGTCTTCAGTGTACCAGTCAGTCCAGAAATCGTCTCCATTATTGCTTCGATCATAAGTTACGAGTTTATTACCCTCCGTATCTAGAATAGTTAATTTATCCCTATAATCAGCAATTGATAATTTTGTGAAATGTAACCTCATCTGAGTAGCACCAGGTTCACTTATTATAGGCCATGTATAGTCAAAGTTATTTGCATAAGAATGATATGACTCTGGTAAAGTTGATGGAGGAGCCATATCAGTTCTTGTCTCTACCTGGTCTATTTTGAATCCATAGGCTGTATCTGATCCATCAGTCTGAAGTCTCACCTTCATAGCGTCTTCAGTGTACCAGTCAGTCCAGAAATCGTCTCCGTTATTGCTTCGATCATAAGTTACGAGTTTATTACCCTCCGTATCTAGAATAGTTAATTTATCCCTATAATCAGCAATTGATAATTTTGTGAAATGTAACCTCATCTGGGTTGCACCAGATTCTTCTATCGCAGGCCATGTATAGTCAAAATTATTTGCATAAGGGTGATCTGACTCTGGTAAAGATTCAGCCGAAGAGGCAACAGTACATGTTATTATACTTATTAAGAAGCAACATATTACAATCTTTGAATAATTCATTTTAGAACTCCTTCCTATTTCAGGTACTCAAAAAATAATTTCACAAGGTAATATTTTTGCAATGCTGTACTGATCAAAATTAGAGACTTTAATATGTTTTGATTTTTTGATGGAAGTCACTGAATGCGAAAAACAATGGCAAATACAGGCAACTCTACAATACATATTAAAATCTCCAAGTTTACAAAAAAATAACCTTAAGAGACCGTCTCAAAACTCAACTAATTTTTAAACTTTTCTATATTACCCCACAATTGAATAAAAATATTCGAAACTATATAAATTAAACAGAAATCTGGCGTGAATACAAAAAATTCATGTAGAAACTGCAGCAGTCTTTCCTACGAAAAACTTTAACATTAATACAAAGTTTTCCATGCTTCTGCGTGTGCCAAAGGCTCATGAGGGTTTACACACCAAAAGTGAAAGAATGCTTTTAGAATTTTCAACTCAGCGTAAACAAATTAAAAAACCAAATTGTAAACTCAGTTACTTAAAACTGGAAGAGAACAATTATCTTAAGTTTGCTTAAAAAATAGATTCCACTCTTTTGCGAAACATGATCAATTAATTATAACCACTATGCAAAAGTGGTATGGTAGAGAAGAGAATAGAAAAAACATAACATAAATTTCAAAAATAAAAGTTCTAAAAAAAAGCATTAGAAAAAATATGTAAATGGGATAGCGCGGATTTGAACCGCGGTCCAAGCGTCCCAAACGCTCGAGGATGGACCAAGCTACCCTACTATCCCAAGGGGTACTTCCCTTCAAACGATATTATCCTTTATATAGCTTTCGTTAGAACATGGGCCTGTCATGCTTTCTCTGGAAAATTTTACTGAGAAAATCAAAACTCTTTCTGCCTGAGCTTCCCAGAATTTTGAATTTCTTTCTGATTCTCTGAGGCTCTTTTCATTATTGCCAGCGTCTATAAATCTCATTTTCTACCCCGAGCAGGTCAAGAGTTCTTCCCACCATAATATCTACAAGGTCTTCAAGAGTTTGGGGTCTCGAATAAAATCCCGGGCAAGCTGGAAGGATACTTGCTCCTGCTTTTTTAGCTTTGAGCATATTTTCGATGTGTATGAGGCTAAGCGGGGTTTCCCTGGTCATCAGGATTAGTTTCCTCTCCTCTTTGAGGCAGACATCTGCGGCTCTTGTAAGAAGGGTATCAGATACCCCATTTGCAACGGCTGCAAGAGTTTTCATGCTGCAAGGGGCGATAACCATTCCCCCTGTCCTGTAGGAGCCACTGGCTATTGGTGCTGAGAAATCTTTCTGGGCGTAGCTCCATGTTGCGAGTTTTTCCACTGCCTCTGGAATATAATCAGTTTCAATTTCGATTATCTGTTTTGCGGCATCCGTCAAAACCAAATGGGTTTTTATTCCTTTTTCCTCCAGTACTTCAAGAAGGCGAATTCCATACTGGACCCCTGAAGCTCCGCTGATTCCTACCGTTATCTCCATTTTATCCTGCCGTTAATGTTCCTGCTGATACTTTAACTCATCTCTGTGCTGTTATTATCATTATTCTCTCTATACAGTTATTTTCATGAATCTTCCTAGCTGTTATTTTCATGAATCTCTCTAGCTGTTATTTTCATGAATCTCTCTAGCTGTTATTTTCTTACTCATCTTATGCTTTACTTCTATTATTCATCTCATGCCGTTGATTCAAATCTATATCTTGCTCTTCCAGTTCGTCGCCTTTTTTGTAAAAAGAAATGAAGCTTTCCACCATTTCCCCTGAGGCTAAAACTATGTCTTTTATTTCTTCAGGGGTGATATCATCCTGGTGTATTCCGACAACAAACACCGAAGTCTTCTTTGTGGCTCTGCTCACCTGCCTTGCCCCATCCAGGGCAAGATATTCCTCCCGGTGCCCAGGCATTGTTATCACCGATGAACTTGCTCTCTGGTTTTTCTCATCAAAAAGCCCGACAGCAACAGCTCCCACATGTTCCTCTCCGCCTGTAAGGGTCAGAAGGTAATCTTCTCCTACCTTTTTTGCACCAAGTACAATCTCAATTTTCCCCACTTTCCGTTTAATCTGAAACAAATTCCTACCTCGACCCTTAAAATTTCAAGGAAAATCCGTTTTTCCTTTACGTTTTTTAGAATTTTTATTTTTTAGAATTTTTATTTTTTAGAATTTTTATTTTTTAGAATTTTTATTTTTTAGAATTTTTATTTTTTAGAATTTTTATTTTTTTATAAAACGTTGTTTTTAGACTCTGGTCCAAAATCTAGTGATTTTTGTATTTTTCGATTGAAATCATGAACTTGCAGGAAGAATTCGTTCTTCAATCAAACTCAATATTTGATATCGAAAGACTTCCATCGAGAGGACGTATTTAATGGATTATAACCAATTATAAAATCTAGTGATTTTCAATTTCACGTTTATCACTGGATTTTGGTACTGAGTCTGTTTTTATTTTATTTTACTCTATTTTAAATATCACTTAATTTAAACTGTTTAAGGGGTTTTTTAACGTCAAAATAGTCTCTAGCGGCCTTTCCCACGGCTTCACAGTACTCTTTCGGGCTATATACTCCCATTCTCCAGTTATCCATTTGGGCTTCCTGTAAGATAGATACAAAATGAGAAGCTTCGTTAAGAGGAATAATCTTGTGGTCAGTTTTTATCATGGCTTGCATTTCCAGCATTTCGGGTGTCTTAGGAATGTCCACAAGCACATACTCAGGATTAACCCCTGCCAGTTCTGCAATTTCTTTTTCGACCCTTCTGATTCGGCCACGGTGCCTCAGTACGGCTTTTCCTACTTCTGCCAGGCCTACATATAAAGCCCGTTTATAGAGTTTACGGGCATCAAGCAGCCGTGAAAGTTCTCCTGCATATCCGGTTGCGTTTCTCATAGATGCAACAAGGTCTATATCGTCCATCTGCCTGAGCTTAAACGGGTCAAGTTCATTATTTTCAATCATATACTCCACTGCTCTAGAACACATAACTTCAGAAATCCTGGTTACATGATGATAGTAAACCGATGTGTTCATCCAGAAACGTGAGACCAGAAGTGATTCGGCAGCTTTTAGACCACCATAATCTACAACGAGCCTATCCTCGTAAAAATTCATCTGCTTTATTAGACGATTATAATCCACAACGCCGAAGGCTACACCTGTGTAACGAGCATCCCGAACAAGATAGTCCATTCGGTCCACATCAATCTCACTGCTAAGAATCTGCCCTAGAGAAGTTTCTCCTTTTATGTGTTTTACAAGGTTTCCGGGAGAAATTCCGTATTTGCTCAGGACTTCTCTGATCTCTACTTTTCCCAGGATTTCCTTTACATCGTCATGCCTGCGCCGCGTGTATTTATCAATTACGTTCTCGGTAACGTGAGAAAAAGGTCCATGCCCTATATCATGCAGAAGAGCAGCAGCTTTTATTTCGGTTTTCTTGTCCTCTTCAATCGAGTCTAGACCCCTGGTCAGCGTGGATGCAAGATGCATTGTTCCAAGCGAATGTTCAAAACGCGAATGATTTGCTCCCGGGTAGACAAGGTTTGAAAACCCAAGCTGTTTGATCCTTCTCAGGCGCTGCATCTGGGGTGTGGAAAGAAGGTCCTGAACTAAATCATCCAGCTCGATGTAACCATGTACGGGATCAAGGACAACTTTCATTATTCTTTAGACAGATCTCATTATATATTGTTGTTACTACTACTCTGATACTGTAGATTTTGCAGAAACCCCTGATACCCGAAAGTTTAAAAGAAAGCCGGATATGGTATTATCATGATTATATTTTCAGGCGGCACCGGAACTCCAAAGCTCCTTGACGGGCTCAAGGAAATCATCCCAGCAGAAGAATTAACTGTTGTTGTAAACACTGCCGAAGACCTCTGGATTTCGGGAAATCTGATTTGTCCTGACTTGGATACAGTACTCTATCTGTTCTCGGACCAGATCGACCGAAATAGATGGTGGGGCATAAAAGACGACACCTTTCTGACTTATGAACGTATGCAGAAACTGGGCGTTATTGAAAGCATAAAGCTTGGGGACTGTGATAGAGCAACCCATATAATTCGCTCGAACTTTATCCGTAATGGAATCTCCCTTACAGATGCGACTTTAGAGCTTGCGTCCATTTTCGGAATTGATGCAAAGATTTTGCCCATGTCTGATGATCCTGTTTCTACCTATATAGAAACTCCTGAGTCAATTATACATTTTCAGGATTTCTGGGTCGGAAAACATGGAGAACCCGAAGTGCTGGGTGTTGATATAACGGGAATTTCCGAAGCTTCGATTTCTCCAAAGGTACTCGAAGCCCTTGAAAATGACGACAAAATCCTAATAGGGCCAAGTAACCCAATCACAAGCATAGGGCCTATCATTTCCCTGCCAGGCATGAAAGATCTGATGAAAAAGAAAAAGGTCGTTGCAGTCAGCCCAATAATCGGCAATGCCCCTGTAAGCGGACCTGCCGGGAAACTCATGCAGGCTTGTGGGCTTGAGGTATCTTCAATGGGAGTTGCAGAATATTATCAGGACTTCCTGGACATCTTTGTTTTCGATGAACGGGATCAGGCGGACGAATTCGCATTTGAGAGGCTTGGATGCCGCGCTTCCCGTGCAGATACTCTTATGACCTCAACTAAAAAAAGCAAGGAACTGGCAGAGTTAGTGGTAGCATTGTTTGATACTATTGCTTGTCCTTAATTTCCGATTTTAACCATTTTTTATTTTTACTATTTTTTATTTTTACTATTTTTTATTTTTCACTATTTTTTATTTTTCACTACTTTTTATTTTTCACTACTTTTTATTTTTCACTACTTTTTATTTTTCACTACTTTTTATTTATATTAAACACTTTTAATTTTTACTAATAAGTATTTTTACTTTTTTTTGTTTTATTCTCTTCAAATTTTTTTCATTACTTATCTTACCCATTTTCTTAACTTTATATTTCTCTTTTTATCTATTTTCTAGTATATTTACAGCGTTAACAAAATTCGAAAGTTTTATTTAATACATTTGGTATTGAAAATAACACTAAAAAGCATAATCTATAAATTTTGTATTATTAATTAAATAATAATTTCTAGAAAGTGCTATTTTTATAACTAGACTAAGAAGACATTAATTTAGTTCATTTGGAGAAAAAAGCATGATAAAAGCAGGTATAACAAATCTAAGGAGAATCAGCACAAAATTCATTTATCTTGTTTTCCTGACTGCCCTTGTTCTTTCCCTTGGATCTGTTCCAGGAATGGCAGCTGAAAATTGTAACTCGAACTTGATGGGTCAAGTCTTTGCTGCAGCCGAAGCAGATCTCGGAGCTATTGGACCAGAAAACACACTTATTATTACAGATATAGGCTCTCCTGAAGAGTCCTATGTTTTCCTAGATGATTTCTACTCAGAGTTTTATAACAGAGACCTTCTGTACACAAAAAATCTCCTTGTTGTCCAGAACTCAAGGAATAGTCCCCTATGGTTTGCATTTTTCAATAAATGCAGCGGGAAGTGCACTTATATCGAGGTCTCCGATGAAAACGAAAGTAAAATTAGCTACAAGGTAACGGAAAACATAGACTTTGATAAACTTTCGAAAACCAATAAATCGAGAGATGCGTGGAGTGAAAAAGTAAACAATTCGGTATTTGACGGGCGTGAGTTTGCTATTCTTTCAATTTCGAACGCCTGGGCTACAGGGAAGCTTGATTATGAACTTATGCAGTGCCTGGAACTGCACAATCATTTCTGTCCAGGAGTTTCAAGCGGTTATGTGCTTGCAGGCTGGATGGAAGAAAACTACCCGCTTAAGGAAGGCGTGAGTTATACGGTTTTCTCCTGCCCTAACTGGTGCAAAGACGATGTTTTCGTAAAGCGCTGGGATGTGACTCCAGGAACAGGAGGTATCTGGGTCTCTAAATTAACAGATAACGAAACCGAAGCTCTAGGTGGTTCTCCTGCAGGTATTTTCGTAGTCAAGGATAAAAATGCCGGAACTATGAAAGCAGTAGTCCTCGGGTTTGACTTTGACGTTGTCGATGCGAACAGTGGTGCAAAAGACGATGATCCAGGATGGGTCTCGAAATATTTAGCTGATCTCTGGCTTATGGATAAAGAAAATTGGGACACAAAAGGACTTGTCTCGGTAATTTCAGTGAAGGATATTGATGCCGATACCCTGAGCGAAATGGAGCTAGCAGACAATAATCCTTATGTGGTTCTCGGACTGCTTAATTCGACAGAGAGTACTCAGCCCTCGGAAAACTGAGCTAGTAGAACAGACAATTAAACTAATCTCTAAATAATCTCTAAACCCTAATCTCTAAACCCACAAAAGTTTAATAAGGTGTGTATGAGGATTCCAGTAATCCTCATATCTGCCTCTTTCTCTTCCTTTTTTATTTTTTTCAATTGGCTTTTCCTGAGTTCATTTGATCTTCTGTTTGAAATGCATCAACCTTATTTAATATACAATAATCTTTAGTAAATTTAGAAAATTTTAATAAAGAGCAAGCAAATGTTATGCGCATGGATGATGACTCTGTTGAAAAATGGCAACAAGCCGACGAAGAAATACGAAAAAATCTGTTACCGGGCGTGAAGATTGTGCGCACGTTACGAGAACATAAGAACATTATAGGTCGCACCGCTTGGTCACAGGCAGTTTTTTCATTTTGCTCGTTGGCGGATGAGATTTTTCTTGCTGATAAATACTGTCTAAAGTGCTTTTATCTTCTCCCTAAGCGAGACAAATACACTAGCAATCAAGATGAAATGAGGACAAATCAATGCCAATTGAATTAACATTTAAACAGATTTGTGAGTTCATCAAGAAAGATGATCGCGGGTTGATTGACGACGTGGACAATCTGCTCGGTCTCGCCTTTGCATCTTCGCCTTTGTTTATTGGCGCTGGATCTGTCGCTCTTCTGCCGCTGATTCCAGTGAAAAACGAAATCGTGAAGATTAGTAAGAGAGTATTTGAGGCACTTAAGTCCAAGGATGACGATGACTACCTTGCTAGGCGCCAGCGAATGGAGATGGCTTATGGTCTGATCTGTTTCACGGCATTCTTCGATGCTCTTGACCGACAAATTCCGGAACCACTCAGTGAAAGAATCGAATTACTAAAGAGAAGAAAGATTTCTCGCGAAGAATTCTGGGGTAAGAATTTCTGCCCAGCGGAAGTTTCAACGGATGATCCTACAAATACTATCACAGAAAACTCACTGGCAACTTTGACAACGCAGTTTCCTCATCCAGTTGAAACGTTGGATCAGCAGATTAAGCGGAATGCGGAACTTTGGGACAAAATGGCGAAGGATTTCCGTGAGTTTGTTCAGAATTCGGTATTTTGGAAGGAGGCAAATGAGGAGGAACAAGCTCAAATCCTCACTTGGATCGAGGAGGTTCCACAGGTAGCAGCTGAGTGTTTCGAGGCTCAATACTTCGAGCTTGTCCGACGTTACGAGGATTTTGCCGTGTGGGCGAATCTACAAGAGCACAAAAATGCTCAAGGTCTTCTCTGCTCGCTTTCAAAATATGTTCAGCAACAGGCTGCTTTAGAGATGGCCAGTAAGACCACAATAGATATTGGCTTCGAAAGAATGCGTGAAGTAGTTCTAAGTATTCCAGAGACCTTAGAAATCAAAAAAGCCACTGAGATTGCCGACGGTCTGAAGCATTATTACGATAAAGAAGTAGTTGAACCGATTGCAGAAGGGGTTGAACCGCAAGGAGACAAACCATGTCTCCGCTTCCCCCTTATATGCAACGCTTTCATCCCACAATCTTTTCAAGTACTCCTTTGGGAAAGCAAGCTGAAGAGCCTGGAGGATGAAGCCACCTGGAAAGGCTTGGAAAGACGAGAAGACTTAGCAGCATTCTTGCTCAGTTATCTCAGTTCGCCATTCAGCACTGAAGCACCGCTGGTTATTCTTGGACATCCAGGAAGCGGCAAATCCCTGTTGACAAAGGTTCTTTCTGCCCGATTGATGTCGAACCAATATACAATAATTCGTGTTCCTTTACGCGAGGTTAATGCAGATGCTCGCGTCACGGAACAGATTGAGGAACGAATTCACCAGGTTACAAGTGACAGCATACGTTGGGCGAAGTTCAGCGGTTCGTTCAAGAACAGTCCTCCACTTGTGATTCTTGATGGCTATGATGAATTGTTACAGGCTAGCGGCAAAGTTTTTTCGGGATATCTGAAGGACGTGAAGACCTTCCAGGAAAACGAGACTACGATGGGACGACCCGTTCGTGTGATTGTAACAAGCAGAATCACGCTAATTGACAAGGCAACTATTCCTCTAGGCGCGACAGTTATTCGCCTCCTCGAGTTTGATAAAAGACAGTGTGATAAATGGATTTCAATTTGGAACCAAGAGAATGCGACCTATTTCAAGGAGACAATGACCAATGAGTTCGCTCTGCCTATAGAAAACAACGATGGATCAGACAAGATCCTATCACTGGCAAAGCAACCACTCCTTTTGTTGATGCTGGCGCTTTATGATTCAGAAGACAACCAGCTCAGAAATAACGATTCGCTTGATCGGACAATTCTTTACGACAACTTGCTTCGTCGATTTGTGAAGAGAGAAAGAACTAAAGATCGAAATTTCGAAGAACTTGAGGAGTCAGATCAGGAAACGGAGCTAGATTTGGAGATGAAGCGTCTTGGTGTGGCGGCTCTTGGCATGTATAATCGTAGGAAGTTATTTATTATTTCTTCCGAACTGAACAAGGATATCGAGTTTTTCGATCTAAAGCGTCCAGTTCCAACCGGTCCCGGAAGGTTATTGACACAGGCTGAGCTATTGTTAGGGAGCTTCTTTTTTGTTCACAAATCCAAGGCACAAATAAAAGCTGGTGCGTCTGAGAATCACCAAGAAGCATCAGCCTTTGAGTTTCTGCACAACACCTTCGGAGAGTTCCTCACTGCTGATTTTATTATTCGGCAGGCGATAACTGAAATCGTACACTTAAAGGTGATGAAAGAGAACGATCTTCACCAAGAGTACAACAATCATCTTGATGCAGCCGATGGTCTTTCAAGAGTATGGTTTGCTAGCTTGGTTTACACACCACTGTTCACTCGACCAGTAGTTCTTGAAATGATGCGTGAATGGATAGGTCATGCGTTAAAACGCAGACATTTGTCGAAGCAAGAATTCCTGTCTTACTTGGATATAATAATTGAATCTCAGATCAAACGGCTTCTTAACAAAAGGGATTTCCCGTCTATCATGTGGAAGGAAGTGGCCCAGGAAGGGTATCGTACACCTTTCGACGACAAACCACTTTTAGGTCATATTGCTATCTACAGCATCAACCTTATTCTCTTGCGAATAATCGTTGCTAATGAACCGTTTGTATTCGATGAAAGTCGGATTAACATCCATGAAGACGGCACACGTCCTTGGGAGCGGCTGACTCACATATGGAGATCATGGTTTTCCTTGGATAACCTTAACGGCATAACTGCTGTTATGCTTTCAAACAGGCTGGAATCTCAAATCATGGTGAAGGCTAAAGATAAGTTCCAAATCGCTGAAAGCCAAAATCGATTATATGAATTCCTTAACGTGTCAATTTCTTTTGGAGACAATATTTCAAGTAGTCTTACGAGTCTCTTATTATTTGAGCCATCAAAGGATAATCAATTGAGTATTGAAGATATTGACCAAAGATTAAAATCCGAAAAGATTGACCTACAGTTCCAAATCTCAATGAAACGGATGATCCAGAATGAGACTCACGTAAACTCTGAAAATGCTCAAATATTCGCAAAAGAGGTTGAACAAATATTGGAGATAGCTCTTAAGGATGATAAGTTAGAAGAGCTTGAATATATCATTCTGAGTCTTTGTCATGTAGCGAGACGACTGAGATTAGAAAATATCGACATAAATATTCCATCGAGAAAGTTAGCTAGGATTGCCAAGCTGAATCCGCAAGTAGCATATTTACTTTGTCAGCTGGCAAAAGAAGTTCACGATAAATCGTGGACTCGTTTTTTAATTAGCGAATTTATTGATGAACTCGACTTTGAGAAACTGAGCAGCTGTAAACCTGAACTAGTGTTGGCCTGGGTGCAACTTCTGAAGGAGGTTAGAGGCGGGAGACATTTGGTGTGGTTTAAACCTAAGCTTCTAGAGCGAGTGTTTTACCCCCTAGACTTTTTGAAACTTAGCAAGCAGAACTCTGAAGTAGCGTTGGCTTGGGTGCAACTGGTGAAGGAGATTGAACTCGAAAGCCTCCTGCAGCAGATGGATACTGAGTTTTTAGAGCGCGCGTTTAATCCTAGCGATTTTCTGGAACTTAGCAAGCAGAATCCTGAAGTAGCGTTGGCTTGGGTGCAATTGGTGAAACAAATGAGAACAGTGAACTTCCTGCAGCAGATGGATACTGAGTTTTTAGAGCGCGCGTTTAATCCTAGCGATTTTCTGGAACTTAGCAAGCGGAATCCTGAAGTAGCGTTGGCTTGGGTGCAACTTTCGAAGGAGGTTGGAGGAGAAGTCTTTCTGCGGTGGATAGATCTAAAGTTTTTCGAGCAAGTATTTGACTTATATCGTTTTTTAAGACTTAGTAAGCAGAACCTTAAAGTAGCTTTGGCTTGGGTGCAACTTGTGAAGGAGGTTAGAGGAGAAGTCTTCCTGCAGCAGATGGATACTGAGTTTTTAAAGAAAGTATTTGTAGAACAAATATTTGACTTCCCACGTATTCTGAAACTGAATTGGCAGAATATTAGAGTTGTCTTAGCCTGGGTACAACTTATGAAGGAGATTGGAGGAGCGAGCTTCCTGCAGCAGATGGATACTGAGTTTTTAGAGCGCACGTTTAATTCCCGCTACTTTTTAGAACTGAGCAGGCAGAACCCTGAAGTAGCACTGGCCTTGATACAAATTGTGAAGGAGATCGGAGGCGTGAGCTTCCTACAGCAAATGGATACTGAGTTTTTCAAGCGAGTGTTTGAATCCAGAGATTTTATAGAACTGAAAATGTGGAACCCTAAAGTAATGATGGCCTGGGTACAACTTGCTAAGGAGATTGGAGGAGAAGTCTTCCTGCAGGAGATAGATATTGAGTTTTTAGAGCGAGGGTTTGATCGAAACTTTTTGGAAATGAGCATTCAGAGCCCCAAAGCTGCACTGACCTGGATGCAATTTATTAAGGAGGTAAGAGGCGAAAACTTCCTGCAGCATATAGATCCTAAGTTTTTCTCGATGGCGTTTAATCCACTTAACCTGTTGGAAATTAGCAAATGGAAACCTGAAGAGGTGCTGGTCTGGGTGCAATTTATGAAAGATGTTGCAAAAGAAGTCTCACTGCAAAGGATGGATCTAAATGTTTTCGAGAGAGCATTTAATCCATTCTACCTGTTGGAAGTTGACAAACAGAACCCCGAAGTGGCGCTTATCTGGATTCAACTTGCAGTGGATATTGGGTGCGAAAGCTTTCTTAAACAGCATGGTGAAGAAATTATTGATCAGTGGTCTAGCATGTTTAGCTCTGTGCAGATTTTCCGACAAAAGTCGACTCCCTTTTCAGCCCCGTTAAGATTGGCACGTATCATAGAGTCACCGAATGCAATCGAAAAGGTTCTTAGATGCTTGGTTTCTTCATTAAATCCGTCCGAAAGAGAGCAAGTATCTCTCGGGACACTACCATTGGTATCCCTCAGCGACCTTAAATGGCTCGCGAAAGAAACTGGAAGTCCTGAAATTAATTCGGCCTTGAGCCGTATTCTTAAATAAATTACATAGCTTCGCCTTGACTAAAGGACCCAAAGTTCACCATCTTAGGGCTCGTAACGAAATAACCTAATTAACACATTATTATTTTGGAGCAAAATCGATGGGACTGCTTATGAAAATGGCAAAGTACAGTGTAAAAATGGGCTTAGGTTATTTCGCGGTGGGTACTTAGCAAGGTTCTAGCGGTCTCACCTTCATGGGCCTGTTCAGATTCTTCATTCCATACTTGCTGCGTGTCTGGGTCAGCCTCCATAAGACACTGACTCTTATCCTTGTAGGATAAATCGGCTGCGGGTATATAGAAGCCTTTGGACATGATGTATGATCCCAAAATTATATCAAGTACTTTGAAGTTTCCCTAAAATTGGTTTGTCCTGTAGCTCCTTCGCCTTTGCATTTTTTACTCTGCTGCCTGAAAACAATTCACTTAAAGCACGATAGAATAATATTCTCTGGAATACTACTTACAGGAAATACCGCAACAGCCAAAAAAGAGATAATACCATGCTTGAAAAACTGAAAACCTCACTAATTAATTCTCCTGTGATCAAGCGAGGAGAATACAATTACTTTATCCATCCAATCTCTGATGGTGTACCGTCCATAGACCCCCATATGGTTGAAGAGATCGCCGAATATATTCTTCAGATTACCGACATCAAAAAAGTTGATACTATTCTTACCATAGAGGCTATGGGTATTCCTGTAGCAAATGCCCTTTCTCTGAAAACGGGAATTCCTTTGACCATTGTTCGAAAGCGGCCTTATTTCCTTGAAGGAGAAGTGGAACTTTCTCAGAGTACAGGGTACTCGAAAGGAGCTCTCTACATAAACGGGCTCAAGAAAGGGGACAGAGTAATTATCGTGGACGACGTCATCAGTACTGGCGGAACGCTGATAGCACTCGTAAAAGCCCTGAAGACTATGGGTGTAGAGATTCTGGACGTAATTTCCGTTATCGGCAGAGGGAATGGCTATTTGCAATTAAAGGAGCTCGGGGTTGAGCCTAAAATCCTCGTTACGATCGACGTGAGCGAGAAAGGTGTGGAGATCAAGAATGTCTTTGGGAACGAGTAATGCGTTTGACCTAAGGCCTGACTATATTATCAATGTAATAAATAAACTGGGCGCAAAAATCGTAGGTTTCCAGTTTCCTGAAGGGCTCAAAAGAAAAGGTCCGGAGCTAGCAAAAAAAGTTGAAGAAGCTACCGGAGCTGAGATTATCATCTCTGGAGACCCATGTTTCGGGGCATGCGACCTGGATAAGACTTTGCTTGAGCAGGTTGATATCCTTTTTCACTTCGGGCATGCCGAGCTGGAAGATACGAAATTTTCCGAAAAGATCTATTTCATCGAAACACGTTCCGCAGTTGACATCCAGACAGTTGTTGAAAAGGCTGTCTCTGAACTTAAGGGGCAGGTTATAGGGCTGATTACTACTGTCCAGCATGTCCATAAGCTCCCTGAAGCTTGCGCTGTCCTGAAGGCAAATGGAAAGACCTGCGTAATCGGGAAAGGAGACTCCAGGCTAGCATATCCGGGCCAGGTACTTGGCTGCAATTTTTCGACAGCAAGGAACGAGGTATGTGATGAATATTTATATATTGGAAGTGGAGATTTCCATCCTTTAGGTGTAGCTCTTTCCACAAAAAAGCGGGTCCTTGCAGCCGATCCCTTTTCCGGAGAAGTTCGCGAGGTGGACCCCTCAAGAATCCTCCGCCAGCGGAGCGCAGTAATTGCAAAATCACTGGATGCAAAGGTTTTCGGGATAATCGTATCGAGCAAAAACGGGCAGGAAAGAATGGAGCTGGCTTTCTCTTTGAAAGCGCTTGCGAAAAAGCACGGAAAAGAGGCACACCTTATCCTGATTGATCTTGTCACTCCGGATCAGCTTCTTCAATTCAAAGTAGACGCTTTCGTGAATACTGCCTGCCCAAGGCTTGCAATCGATGAAGTTGGGCGTTTTCCCTCCCCAATGCTTACGCCTCAGGAATTTGAGATAGTGCTTGGAGAGCGAGAATGGGAAAAACTTGTGCTTGATGAAATTACCGAAGAGCCGGTATAACTTTTTAAATGCTGGTTATGTCCAGGTAATATGTTAAGATCCAGATAATAAGTTAAGGTCCAGATAATAAGTTAAGGTCGAATTATTAAACTAAAATATACAAATGAAGAATTAAAATTAAAATGAATAGAAAATTTAAGTAGATGAAATGAAACAGAGAAAACTTGAGATACTCCTGGAAGAGTTGGAAGACTTTTCCAGTCCTGAACTTGAACTGGAGCAGTACCAGACCCCTCCTCTTTTAGCTGCGGAAATTCTTCACTTTGCTTACATGCAGGGAGATCTTGATGATTCGGTGCAGGATTTGGGCTGCGGTACTGGTATCCTTGCAATTGGGGCAAAGCTTCTGGGAGCCAGAAAAGTTGTAGGTTACGATACGGATTCAAAAGCACTTGAGACCGCAAGAAAAAATGCCCGAAAACTTGGAGTAGAAGTCGAGTTCGTATTATCAGACATTTCCGACATTAAAGAACGCGTAAAAACAACGGTTATGAACCCTCCTTTCGGGGCAAGAGTGAAAGGCAGAGACCGGCCTTTTCTTTCGTCAGCGTTAAGAACAAGTGAAGTGATATATTCAATTCACAACCGCGGAAGCCTTGCTTTTATCCAAAAGTTCATTAAGCCTGCAGTCATTACACACTCCTACGTTGCGAAATTCCCTATAAAACGAACCTTCGATTTCCATAAAAAAGAACGAGAGGTTATTGATGTTGAGATCTACAGGATTAAGATCTCCGGATAATCCAGACGCAAGTAACATTTAAAGGCATCAAACTTTATAGCTTTAGTGCAGGACTTTACCTCAAAAGGGGAGCTATTACACTGCTTATAATAAGTATGCCTGTGTATTACCAAACTATATAGTGCGTCAATAGGGCAAAAGTGACAGATAATAGGAACATGATAATTTATACCATCTATTGAGGTTGATTATCTGTCAATTGAATGTGCCAGTATCCAATTGAATGGCTACCAGCATTCCATATTATTGATAGCTGCTGTGATTACGATTTATATCGACTACTAATAATAGTCCAAATGAGGGATCATGATTAGAATTAGAAAAAGTAAAACTACGAGAAAAAAATTGACTGGCCCGAGCGAAGGAAAGCCGGTTGCCGAAAATGTAACTCAAATTACTTCAGAAAGCAGAGACCAATTCAAAGGCCAGTCGAGAGATCAGTTTAAGGCCCAGCCCAGGGAACAGGTTAAAACTCACCCAAGGGAGCAGTCCAGAGATCAATATAAGAGCCAATCAAGAGATCATTTCAGGGGGCATCCTAGAGAACAATTAAAAGGTCAGTCCAGGACTCAGTCAAAGGACCAGTTCAGGGGAGACCAGGGCAAGAAAAGAAGGTTCCCTTACCAGAAAAAAGGCTCAAGGGAAAGATCGGATCTGCCTGAACCCAGAGTTCCTTACGAAACCAAGACTCCGGAAGAAGAGCTTGAAAAAGGAGGTTTTGTGCTTCCTGGAGAGCTTGTGGGAACGACTGAAGAGTTCAAGCCCGGGGAAGGGACAACTGTGTCTGCCGGAGATATTTACTCTACAGCTACCGGAAATGTACTTATTGACAGGAAAGCCAGAGTAGTTTCGGTCAGGCCACGCACACTCACTCCGAATATTCTTAAAGTAGGAGATATTGTCTATGGAAAGATAACTGACGTGCGCGAATCCGGAGCAATGGTGGAAGTTGCAGGAATTGAAGGCAAAGAAGAAAGGGAAATTGTCAATGTGCGTTCGGGAGACATCCATGTGTCGAATGTGCGAGACTCTTACGTTAAAAGACTTTCAGATGAGTTCAGACCTTATGATATAGTCAGGGCCAGGGTTCTCGACACTGAAAGAATACGCCTTACAACAGCTGAGGATTCCCTGGGAGTTGTAAAAGCCTACTGTTCAAACTGCAAAGGAGAACTCGTGCTTGAAGGGAAAAAGCTTAAATGCCCCGTCTGCAATATGACCGAAACTCGCAAAATCTCAACCGAGTACGGAAAAGGAATAAAATAATTTTATTCTCCTGCAGGTATGGGTTTCTGCACAGTAAATAATCAGTAAATTATCAGTAAATTATCGTAAATTATCGTAAATTATCGTAAATTATCGTAAATTATCAGTAAATTATATTACTCACACTTACAGGTGGTCACCAATGGAACTGAACATTCTCTCCAAAACAGACAATGAGCTTGAAGTCGAGCTCAAAGGCGAGACACATACCCTTCTAAATATACTTAAGGATCTTCTGATTAAAGACCAGAGGGTTGAGATCGCCTTCTATGATATGAAGTACGTAAGTATCAGTGACCCGATCCTTTACATCAAAACCGATGGTACAAACCCTATTGAGGTCTTAAAGGACGCTGCTTCGAAAATAATAACTCAGTGCGACGAATTTACTGATGTCTTTAGCAAAGCAGTAAACGCCTGAAGTATTTGAAAAATGGTGCATAACGTCTTTTTAAAGGCGTTTTGCTTTCTTTTTCCGGTAAATCCGGGATCTTTCCAGCAGGGGGCTCTTGATAGTTATTAAGGAGCCTTTGCTATCTTAAAATCTAAGGAGTTTTGGAATACTTTTTTATGAATCAATGCGTATCCAGAGTAAACAAGAATCTTAAACGCGAAGTAGGGTAAAAGCATTTAATTGGATGGAGTAATTTCGATTCTTTTTAGTTCAAAATACTGTCCTGAATCTGCAACTTAAAAATCATAAACTAACCTGTAACTATATTGAGGTTGATCTGTAACTATATTGAGATTAATCCATAACTAATATTGAGATCAATCCGTAACTGATATTGAGGTCAATCCATAACTAATATTGAGATTAATCCATAACTAATATTGAGATCAATCCGTAACTGATATTGAGGTCAATCCATAACTAATACTGAAGTATGAAAGATAAATTGAGGTATAAAAGAAAATGAAACTTGATGACTCATCCCTTCAGAAGTTCGGTTTTATAAAAAGAGAGACCCTTGGTAGTATAAATATCGACCCTCTTCAGACAGGCGGGCGGTTGACTGAGGCTGCAAAACAGGCTCTTGTAGAGTGGGGAGACGGATATTCTGTATGTGATTTCTGCGGAGGGGTTCTGGATCAGATAAAAAAGCCTCCAATTTATGATTTCGTACATAAGGCCCTTCCAGAGTTTCTGGGCTGTGATGAAGCAAGAGTCACAAATGGTGCACGGGAGTCCAAGTTTGCTGTCATGCATTCTATTGGAAAGCCGGGTGACTGGATTGTACTCGATGGACTTGCCCATTACTCTTCATATGTTGCAGCCGAAAGAGCAGGCCTTAATATCAAAACCGTACCGCATTCAGGCAGTCCCGACTATTACCTTGACCCTGAAGGGTATGCCACAGCAATAGAAGAGGTTACAAAGGAAAGTGGAAAACCGCCGGCTCTTGCACTTGTAACTTACCCGGACGGAAGTTATGGAAACCTACCTGATGCAGGAAAGATAGCGTCGGTCTGCCACGAATACGACGTCCCTCTCCTTCTAAATGGTGCATATGCCGTCGGAAGAATGCCGGTATCTGCAAAAGAATTCGGTGCAGACTTTATTGCAGGCAGCGGGCATAAATCGATGGCCGCATCCGGACCTGTCGGAGTTCTCGGGGTAAGTGAAGAGTATGCTCCTATCGTGTTCAGGAAATCCAAACATAACAAGGTAAAAGAAGTTGAGCTTCTGGGGTGCACGGCAAGGGGCGCTACGGTTATGACCCTTATTGCATCTTTCCCGGATGTGGTAAAGCGTGTTAGGAACTGGGACCAGGAGGTCGAAAATGCTCGCTGGTTCTCGGCAAGGCTTGAGGGAATGGGCTTTATCCAGCGCGGGCAAAAACCCCATTCTCATGACCTTATGTTCTTTGAAGCTCCACGCTTCTATGAAATCTCCGAGAAAGTCAAGAACGGAAGATACTTCCTCTATAAGGATCTCAAAGCACGCAATATTCACGGTATCAAGTCCGGGCTTACCAAATATTTCAAACTCAGTACTTTCGGGCTTGGGAAGGAAAAACTTGAAGCTGTAGCGGACTCCTTTGAGGATATCCTGAAAAAATATGAAGATATTTAAGGATGTTTAAGCCGGTCAACGGTCAATATATAATACTTCCGGGAGAACTCAACCAGGGTGCACGATCCGGGTTCTGAATTTTCCCTTCTCTTTTGAAGCAAATAAATTCAAAGATCCAAGATCCCGGAGAAAAGTATTCAAAAGGTGCGCAAAAAAAGTACATTTTTGGAATATCTGCCAAATTTATCTGCAGAGTCCAGGTACTTTTACTGAGTCCAATACCTTTTACTGAATCCAATACCTTTTACTGAATCCAATACCTTTTACTGAGTCCAGTACCTTTTACTTTTTCTACTCCACATTTTCCATATACCTTCTTGTGCGAATTTAATACCCAGACAGTTAATCTCTCTGATGATTAAATAGCATGAGCCCTCTAATTATTATGAGAATTTAATCATTATGGGGGAGTATGCTTGGAAGATGATAGTGGAGATACGTTTAAGTACAAACTTGGTAAGTGGGTTCTAAGCATAGATGAATGTGCTTTTATGGATCTTATGGATATTGGAAAGAAAAAGTCTATGCCTCAATATCTGATCGAGTCAATTGATAATTGGGTAAACAAAGAAGAACCACTTATAACAGATGAATTTATTTCGGAAATGTGCGACTTTATTAAAAACGAAAATGAAGTCCTTTACGACCGTTTGGTGAAGAAATGCGCACTGAAAGGAATAAGTGTAGGCGAAGGCATATTTGAATCACTGAGTCTTTTGAACTGTGGAATGATAAGTACGCAGGAGTGCAGACAGTATGGAGATGACTTTTCTGATGTGTGATATTTCTGTCTTATATTTTCACTCTCTTGAGTAAGTTTAATTTTGTACTTCAATTTTGTACTTCAAACGTATAAGTCCTGAATACATTTCATGTAAAAGAAAGGTAATTCAGGTGCAGCAGTAAGATTTCGCAATGAAATTTCTCTGCTATTCACCTGTCTTTAGTTTTTCAGCAAATTTTTTTTGAATCTTTTTTGGAACATTTATTCCAATTTTCGCTGAAGAGTTTTCTTACTTGAAACCCTTCAGGGCTTCGAAATCCAGGGTTGCAAAGTAGTCCTCAATAGTTTCGGCTCTCCTGATCTGCACAACACTTCCGTCCTTCCTGAGAAGGAGTTCGGCAGAACGGAGCTTTCCGTTGTAATTGAAGCCCATAGCGTGTCCGTGAGCTCCTGTGTCGTGGATTGCGAGGATATCTCCGATTTCAATTTTAGGAAGCGGCCTATCAATTGCGAATTTGTCATTATTCTCACAGAGGGAGCCGGTTACGTCATACTTATGGACAGGAGCCTCGTTTTCCTTTCCGAGCACTGTTATATGGTGATAGGCTCCGTAAATGCCCGGCCGCATCAGGTTGGCCATACAGGAGTCCATCCCGACATAGTCCTTATAGGTGTGTTTGAGGTGCCGAACCTGGGTAATCAGGTAGCCATATGGACCTGTAATTACACGGCCGCATTCCAGGAAGACTTTGAGAGGATAAAGCCCGTTAGCCGTGATTGTGGCTTCGTAAGCCTTTTTGACACCTTTTGCCACGGCTTCGAATGAAACAGGTTCTTGTTCAGGCCTGTAGGGGATGCCTATGCCTCCGCCGAGGTTCACAAACTCGAAATTTATGTTGAGTTCTTTTGAGATTTCAACTATAAGTTCAAAGAGGATTCTTGCGGTTTCCACAAAGTAATCAGCATTTAGTTCATTCGAAGCCACCATCGTGTGCATTCCGAACCGCTTTACTCCCCTGTCCCTGAGTATGCGGTAGCCTTCAAAAAGCTGGTCTCTCGTAAAGCCGTACTTTGCTTCTTCAGGCTTTCCTATAATAGCATTTCCTTCCTTAAGAGGGCCAGGATTATACCTGAAACAGACAATTTCAGGAAGTCCGGCATACTTTTCAAGGTAGTCAATATGGCTTATGTCATCAAGGTTTATGTATGCTCCAAGCTCTTTTGCCTTCAGAAACTCTTCAGCAGGAGTATCGTTTGAGCTAAACATTATGTTTTCCCCAGCAATTCCTGCTTTTTCAGCAAGAATTAACTCCGGTAAAGAACTGCAATCCGCACCAAAACCTTCTTTTCTCAAGATTTTAAGAATAAAGGGATTTGGAAGGGCTTTTACAGCAAAAAATTCTTTAAAACCCGGAACCTCCCTGAAAGCTGCTTTCATTTTCTCCGCATTTTTCAGAATGGCTTTCTCATCGTATATATGAAACGGGGTGGGATACTTTTTAATTATTTCCTGAATTTTTTCTTTGGTGAAGGGAAGGTCCTTTGAAACCATATTATTACCTTTTATCAATTTTTGTTTAATGGGGTTTTGTATTCATTTGAATTTTTACTCCTTTATTAGTCTTTCTGCCCCGAGTTCAGTCACCCGAGTCCCGTCACCCGAGTTCAGTCACCCGAGTCCCGTCTCGGGAGGACGGTGCCCTTTTCGCTCACTTCGTTCGCTCAAGAGGGCTGAACTAGGGCAAAAAAGGCTGTTTTCTAAATGCGCTCAGGAAGTATGATTTATTCAAATTTTGTTTTGGGTTACGCGGCGGTGTGGTTATGACCTTTTTAATAAAAGGCTTAGCTGCAACCCTTTTGAAAAAAGGCTTGACCGAAAACCCTGACAACGTTTGGGTTTGAGAACCTTATACCCGAACTCTATCCGGCGTGATCAACCGGCGCAACGGTTGTGGCACAAACCGATCACTGATTGGGCTTTTTGAAAACTTGTTTAAGCCTGGAGTGGGGGTAGGTGTTTATAACGTCTTCTTTTTCAAGCCAGCCCCGCCGCGCCTGTCCGAGGCCGTACCGCATGGAGGTTAGATCGGAAACGGCATGGCTGTCTGTAGATATACAGAATTTTAGTCCAAAGGTCTTTGCACGCAGGATAAGCTCGTCATTAAGGTCAAGCCTTGAAGGCTGGCTGTTGATCTCCATTACTTTTCCATTTGCAGCGGCAACTTCAAAGACTTTTTCAAAATTAACGGCATAAGCCTCTCTTTTCCCTAGCAGCCTTCCGGAGGGATGTGCAAGGATATCAAGATATTTGTTCTCCAGAGCCGTGACAATCCTTTCGGTCATTCTCCTTTCAGGGAATGCAAAACCGGAATGTACAGCTCCTACCACAATATCGAGTTCTTTGAGAATTTCATCAGGATAGTCAAGGCTTCCATCTTTCAGGATATCTACCTCAGATCCTTTGAGGATTTTTATCCGGAATTGTTTTGAGAGTTTGTCGATTTCTTTCCATTGGGCTTTTAATTTCTCAATATCCAGGCCGTTTGCAACCTTTTGGGAACGGGAATGATCGGTTACTGCGATATACTCATAACCAAGAGCTTCTGCTTTTTCAATCATGGTTTTTAGACTGTCTTTTCCTTCACTGTATTCGGTATGCATATGGAGGTCTCCCTTGAGATCACCTGCTTCTACCAGCCTGGGTAGGGAATTTCTTGCAGCGGCTTTAATTTCTCCCCGGTTTTCCCGAAGTTCGGGTGGGATATAGGCAAGCCCAAGTCTTTCATAAATATCTTCTTCACTGCTGCCTGCAATCTGTTTACCGGATTCTTTTAAATACAGCCCGTACTCCGAAAGTTTGTAACCGTTTTTTATGGCAACGTTTCTAAGTTCTATATTGTGCTCCTTTGAGCCCGTAAAATACTGAAGAGCTGCTCCGTAACTCTCAGGCGGGACTACTCTCAGGTCAATAGCTGTCCCTTCTCTCAAAATTACGCTGCTTTTTGTGCTGCCTTTTAAGATCACCTGTTCAACGTCCGGAAGCGAGACAAAACAGTCCATTACCTTCAAAGCCTCTTCTTTTTCAGCTTCTGCCAGGATATCGATATCCCCGATTGTCTCTTTCAACCTGCGGAGTGAACCTGTGTATATTATTTTAGAGAGGTCGACTTTAGAGGTTCTGCTTTCACACTGGGCTTTTAAAGCGGATATAACTTCATCTGCTAGTGGAAGTGCTTTTCCGAGGGCTAGCCGGGCATGGCTTTTCTCATATTGCTCAATTGCCCTTGCCAGGTTCTTTTCACTTTTTTCTCCAAATCCTTCGAGCCTCTTTAGCCTGTGGGCAATGATCGCGTTTTTAAGATCTGAAAGTGTCCTCACACCAAGGGCATCGGAAAGCTTTTTGATTTTCTTTGCCCCAAGCCCTCGAATTTCCATCAGTTCTGCGGTGCCTGAAGGGGCTTTTTCTTTAAGCTTTTCAAATTTTTCCACTTCGCCTGTTTCCAGATACTCAGCAATGTGGTTGGCAATTGACTCCCCTATGCCCGGAATTTTAGTCAGCCCGGATTTTCCTTCTCTGGCATAGATTTTTTCTATGTCTTCTCCAAGGTTTTCGATCATCTGAGCAGCTTTCCGATAAGCCCGTGGTTTCCATTCAACCTGCTGGTACTCAAGAATGTCAGCAGCTTCATAAAATAACTCGGCAATCTCTCGATTTCTCAATTGTTACCCCCTGCCCCTTGTATTTTCGCATCCAATTTCTTCTTTTACTACCTTCTCCTTTCTTTCCTTTTTTCAATAAATCTTCAAATGCCTTTCCTTTCTTCAATAAATCTTCAAATACCTTTTCCTGAAGCTTCTTTTATCTCTTTTAGCCTTCCAAACACTTTATTGATTGCCAGAGACTTTCCTTCTCCCCGGTTTAACTCAAAAGCCACATCCTCAAGGTCCCCTGTCCTTGAATATCTATTTTTAACCTCTTCTTAGGAAACTCCGTATGCTCCGGCAATAGCTTTTAAAGCGAACTTATCTCCTATTCCCAGTGCCGTATTCTCAAAGGCAGGTCCTATACTCCCGAGAAAAAAGTATGCACTGTCCTTTCCTTCCTTTCCTTCCAGTCCCTATAAAAAATTAGCAATTTTCCTGACGATTTCCTTATGGGACGTTATGTTTTCAAGTGTCTCAAAAAGATCCACAAGCTCTATGAATCGAGCCATTACCCTATCCCCGAAAAAACGCTTTGAAATTTTTCTCTATACTATAATTCAATTCGCAGGTCTTTATCGCTTTGCACCCTCAAATTTCAGAAATAGAGTTTTTCCTTTTTTTCCCATGAAACAATTATCCCTGCCGCTCTTTCTTCGTTACCGAAACCTTTAATATCTAAAAGATGCATGAGGAGAATACACATCACTTCTATACATCTTCATGCGACTGTGGTTTAGTGGCTATGACCTGAGCTTCCCAAGCTTAGAACCCGGGTTCGAATCCCGGCAGTCGCATTGGAAACCATTAAAAATAAGTCTTTTTTCATTGGTCATCGGTTAAGGATTCATTTCCGTCCCCTGTCACTCTTTTTGAACTCAATTCTTTCATTTTTTATTAAAACCATTCATCTCTAAACCTTTCTTTGTTTACATGAGGACCTGATGCTTTACTTTCATATACGCTCATTATCGTTTCAAAAATTCTTTGAATTCCACATATATGCAGAATTACTGTCAACAATTTCAATTTTTTTGTCAAATTATCGTCCAGAGTCTTTTGCAAGCTCCCCTATTCCGTGAATAACACACTGATGAAGAAACTCAACAAGGACAGGTCCTGGACGATGAATATGGTTGTTAGGAGCTTTTTAGCACATTATTTTTATTTTTAGGCTTGACTCAACTTCAAGAGTTTTGCTTGTAACTCTCAGGCCTTTTTGATGAGCCCAAGAAAACTTTTCATTTGTTTGGTTCATAAAAAACGCACATGAAATTCTTCTAATTACAGGCATAAAGAAATGAAAGTACTTGAAAGAACTTTCATGCCAAAGTAAGATTGGAGAAGGTTATTCTCCACTTTCCAATTCCTGGTAAATACTGCTGAACTGTTCCAGCGCCGATTGAAGATTCTCAACGAGTTCGGCTGCGATCATGTCAGGCTCTGGAAGATTTTCGGAGTCTTCAAGGCTTTCGTCTTTGAGCCAGAAAATGTCGAGATTGACTTTATCCCGTTGAATGAGTTCGTCGTAAGTGAAACAGCAGAAGCGTTCGGCTTCAGTTCTGGAATTTATATCTTCAGGGTTGTAACATTTGATGAAGTCTTCGAGGTCTTCATAGCGGAGTGGATTTGTTTTGAGGGTGAAGTGCATATTGGTTCGAAGATCGTAGATCCAGAGCTTATCGGTCCAGGGTTCACTTCTGCCGGGCCGGTTGTCAAAAAAGAGCACGTTTGCTTTTACGCCCTGAGCATAGAAAACCCCTGTTGGGAGGCGCAGCAGGGTGTGGACATTACAATCCTGAAGCAGCCGTTTTCTCACGAGTTCTCCAGCTCCTCCTTCAAAGAGCACGTTGTCTGGAAGCACGATTGCAGCTTTTCCTGTGACCTTCAGGAGGGTTCTAACGTGCTGGAGGAAATTGAGCTGCTTGTTTGAGGTCGTTGCAACAAAATCATCCCGCTCATAAGTCAAGGATTCTTTTTCAGCTTTCCCTCCGCCGTTTACAATTGTGATGCTGCTTTTCTTCCCGAAAGGCGGATTTGTCAGGATGTAGTCAAAACGCTCGCCCGGATCTGAGATCAGGCTGTCTCCAACGGTTATGGGACTCTCTTTTCCGCCTATGCCGTGAAGGAAAAGATTCATTACACAGAGTCGGGCTGTGTTATCAACGATCTCCCAACCCCGGAAAGTTTTTTTTCTCAGGAAATTTTTCTGGTCCCGGTCTAGCGGATTTCTCCTGTATTTTTCCGGGCTTCCAATGTAGTCGTGTGCAGCAAGGAAAAAACCACCTGTTCCACATGCAGGATCGCAGATTGTCTTTTCCGGCTCAGGCTGCAGTACGGCAACCATTGCTTTGATGAGCTGCCTGGGCGTGAAGTACTGGCCTGCTCCGCTTTTGGTGTCCTCGGCATTTTTCTCAAGCAGTCCTTCGTAGATCTCGCCTTTGACATCCATATCCATCCCTGTCCACCTTTCGCCGTTGATAAGCTCAATAAGCCGTTTCAGCTTCGCCGGGTCCTGGACTTTATTCTGGGATTTCCTGAAAATGACCCCGAGCATCCCTTCTTCTTTTGCCAGGGTTTCAAGGATATGCCTGTAATGGATTTCAAGCTCGTCCCCATCTTTTGTGACCAGGCTTTTCCAGTCATACCCTTCAGGAATGGTGAAAGCTGAAGTTCTCGCAAAAGGTGAACTTGCCTTTTCCTCAGCCATTTTCAAAAAGAGTAAATAAGTAAGCTGCTCAACGTAATCTCCGTAACTTATCCCGTCGTCCCGCAGCACATTGCAGTAATTCCACAGCCTCTGCACGATTGTTGAAGATTCACTTGCCATTTAGAACAACTCCGCCTGTTTTATTTTTCCTGATACTTCCATTTTTGTTTTGGCTTTCACTTTTCTTTCCTTGCCTGGCTTTTTCCGACTTTCAGCCCTGCCTTTTTCCTGTTTTATTCTCTCAAGCAGGACAGAGGCAGATTCATCATTCGGGTATTGAGGTACAAGTTTACCTTCAAAGGCTTTTTTAAGGATAGACTGACGAAGTTTTTCTGCTTGAGCAAGGGACTGGTCTATGATTTTTTCTATCTGGTCGATGACAGAAATTTGATACTCAATTGTAGAAATGATTTCTCTTTGTTCTTCTATAGGAGGTAGACTAAGGATTATGTTAACCATTCTTGTCAATCCAAGATCCTGATTCCCGACGCCGTGTGTAAAACGCTGTGATTGTGCATAACAGAAAGGTGAATTGAGTGTGTGTTGTAAATAGAATGGGTCAACTAAACTAACGAGTTTAAGGACTGCTACATGAACCCATACACTGAACTCAAAATCATATGTATTTACACGTGCAATTCCCGTCGTTCCACCTTTTGTGTATAGAATATCTCCTACTTCGGGTTTGCATCTTTGAGACAATTCTTTGTGCAGCTCTTTTGTTATGTATTTCACATTATCAAAATCTACACCTGAAGGCCTTACATTTCCTCCAGTTATAAATGGAATGCCTTCCTCAGCGTATTCAGGACTATAATGTGGCCCATCTTTTACTGACCATGTTAGTTGTCCAAGGTTTACCCAAGTCCAACTGTTCGGTAATTTAGGTAGATCAATGTCATCAACTGCTTTTGGTTCGCTGTAACTTTCTTTCCATTTGTCACTTTTTGGAATTTTCCCGTTTAATTTCATTTTTTCTAATTGTTCTTTTTCCCAAGTAATACGGCGTTCAATTAAGATTTTTGCTAACAGATTGTTGGCAGATTCAATCTCAGGATTGAGTTTTCTCCATTCCTCTGTCAATTTCCCCTCAAAAGCCGCCTTCAAAACCACCCGCCTGTAATTTTCAGTCTGAACCTTCGCCTTTTCAAGCTCCTGAACTCCGGCATCCAGATCGGTGAAAAGTTCCTCGATTCTCTGGACTATGCGGTGCTGTTCAGCGATAGGTGGGAATGGGATAAAAGAGGTTTCAAATTTGTTTTTAGTAATATGAGCTAAACCTGCTGTCCCGTGTGCTTTTCTTACATATTCTGTAACATTCCAATTCATTACATGCATAAGAAATTTTTTGTCCGTATAGGATTCGTTTATATTGACTTTGAATATATGTTGATTAAGAACAGCGTCTCCTCGATTCCATATATGAGCCCCAAAAGAAGTTCCTGGGGTGCCTGACCAAGCAAATAACAGCTGTCCATTATTAAAGTAATATTTATCCTCTACTTGAAAATCACAATAATTGAACTCTGATTCTTCATTATTAAGATTTTGAATTCTCACAATTGGAATACCATGTGAAGACCATTCAATAGGTTTAAAGGCTTTTCCATTGATCAAATCGCAAATTTCTCCAATTGTTGTCCAGCACCAATTATCAGGGAGCGCCGGTAGATTTTCGGTATCAGTCATCTGGGTTCTCCGTGCGTTTTTAAAAGAATTTAATTTATATAACAGTTCTCTTTTAGTTTTTGGATAGAAGCAGAAGAAGGTTATTAGCGTATTTTAAGGAACTTGTATTATAGTAGTGTTGAAACATTGTCACAATATTTATTTATACTTATTTAAGTAATAATAAATGATGCGGTTTTGTCTTTTGAATATATTTATTTTTAAGCCGTAACTGTAAATCAAAAGAAGGAGCCTTTTTATGGGAATTTTTAAAGGACTTGTTTATGTAAAACATGGAAGGGTCGGAAGCAAATCTGAAGGCCCGGACTACTATCTGCAGACCTGTGATGGTGAGTATCTGCTAAAATATGTGGACAGGTGTTTATGGAAACCGGATTACTATCTTGAGTTTTTCTGCCGTAAGTTTGTTGAAATTAATGGAGAGTTTGATAAGGAAGCAAATACAATATATGTAAAAGATATAAGCGAGATCTGTGTGGGGCTTATCCCTCAAAATCAAGAGCTGTTGACAAAGAAAATATGAATATACTAATTTTGGCTCTTCGTCATTCCCTATGGATAAGATGATTTTCAATTTAAGACCGCATTGGTTTTTATGAAAATATTATGAGGATATCCACACAAAACCACGAAGAGCCCTAATTTTCTTAATTTTTTCATTTCTACTTTAATTTTTTTAACTTAAACCTAAAAGGCTAAATAGCTATGTCGAATGTTCGAGATACTTTTTGTATTTTTTTGTGTTTCTTAAGAAGCATCAGTAGATTTTCAGTATCAGTTATCTGGGTTCTCCGTGCATTTTTAAAAGAACTTAATTTGTATAATCGTTCTCTTTTGGTGTAGGATAAAAGTTGGAGATAAATTATTAGTATTTTCAATGGAACATGTCACTTTCGTGAAATTTATTTAATACAAAGTGTGTTTTTCCCTTGACGGAATGAAATAGTTATTGGTATTAATATTTTTAAGAAATTAAACGAGCCTATCCCAAAAGCTCATTTACTCTAATTATTGCTGCTACCATTACAACTCCTAAATATGATGTCTCTTTAATTTCATATCTTGGAAATACTTTCTTGCATGACTCTATCCAGCTAAAGAACCTTTCTACTATGCTTTTCTTTTTGTATTCTTCTTGATCTACTTTTATTGGTCTTCCTCTCTTCTTTTTCTTCCTATTTCTTTTATTTACTGGTATATTGGACTTTATTCCTCTTCTCCTGTTATATTTTCTAATTTTAGCTGTATCATACATTGCATCAGCTGTTACTTTGGAAGGCCTGTTAACAGGCCTTCCTACAGGTCTCTTTATATTGAAATTTTTAAGTGTAGGTATATAAAGTGTAGAATCATTCTTATTTGCAGGAACAATAATAATCGAGAGAGGTAAACCTTGCAAATCTACTAAAACGCTTATTTTTATTCCTTTTATTTTTTTGTGGCCATCGTAGCCGATATCCCCCCTTTTTTAGCCGGAACATCCTTTGTATCAGTAAAGCAGTGAGAAAGATCTATTTTATTCAAATCGTAACCTTTGTTTAAAAGTTCATTGAAAATCTTCTGATATATGCCATGTTCACACAGATATAGATGGAATCTATGTACTGTTGACTTAGATCCATATTTCCTGGGAACGTCTTTCCACGTACAACCTGTCATAACAACGTACAAAATACCGTTCATTAACTTCCTCAGATTTGCACGTGGCCTTCCTGTAGGCGGTTTCTGTGGAGGAAGATAAGGTTCCATGGATTCCCATAGAACATCATCGATTTCACGAAATGACATAAAGGTAAATTTATAATTTCAACATAATATTGCTTTTGGGATAGGCTCAACATTAAAACTTGCCATATATTTTTAAAGCTTAATGCGTTGCTTGAGACTGTTTTTAACATCACAAAATTCTAAAAGTTTCAACAAATATGTGAAATTAACTTTTACTCATAAAATTTGGAGAGAATACAAAAAATCATTTGAAATAATCATCTTTTGTCAAAAATTAAGAAATATTTTTCCCCCCATAGTAATTCTTCTTAGTTTTAATTCTCATAATTACATAAATTACCTATAATAATATTTGTTTATTTATGCTGAAATCTTTTCAATTTTAAATATTAAAATAAGATGTTAATTGACTGAACTATATAAGAAATTTAGGTAGTATTTAAGATTTATAGAAATCCCATGGATAAAGATTTTTACATTTTTTTGAAAACTCTAAGTAATTTTAGGATTCATCTTCAAAGCCAAAACGTAAATCCTTAATTAATTCATAAATTATGAGGCTTATTGCAAATATATATGTAGGTGATCCTGATTATGATGGATAATATTAAATTTGATGAAATCTCGTACAATATTATATTCGAAAGGTATCAAAGAGAATTTCAAAGAACCCTAAATATTGAAAATAAGGCATCTAATGTAGTTGGTTTTGTAGGAGTAATATTTGGACTTGATTCAATTAGTGGGCTATATGTTTTTGAACAGATAAAAACTGGAGATCTATCCTTTGGTAGTATTCTATTTTATGTATTAAGTCTAGTTTTTTTAATAATTTCAATACTTCTTGCTGTTAAAGTGTTATACGTAAAAGAAAGGTACATTGTACCTGAACTTACCTATTTTATGGAGAATTATGTTAAAACTGGAAAAAGTAAAGAAATGATTTTATATAAATTATCTGAGCTATTCGTTTATGCTGTTGATGGTGGATGTAAGTTTGAAGGAAATGCAAATACTAACATCAGAGACAAGTTTGAAGGAAATGCAAGTATAAATGATCGAAATGCTAACCTTTTACGTTACTCTTTTTCATTTTTTCTGAGTGGAGTTGTTACAAGCCTAATCTTCATGTTTTCAGTTTTAATAGGACTATATAATTCATTTTACTGAGGGTGTTTATGGCACAAAGAGGACAAAGATCGGATGAAATAGTTAGAATTGTTGAAAAAGAATTAGCAAATGAATTTTCAAACCAATTATCAAGGAAATTTGAGGAGTGGATGAATGATTTTTCTATTAATATGGACAACCATTTAGAGGAATTTGGAAATAAAATAAACGAATTATCTGATAAAATAACCTCACTGGAAAATAAAATATTTGATGAGCGCCTTAAAAGCAATATAGATTTAAGACTAGGAGGACCTAGATTAGAAGGATATGGCATGGACTTCGGATTGGGACGTTTCAGACTAGAAGGTCATATGGTACGAGAAGCTGATGAGTTTACTGCCACTTGTGTCGAACCTCCTAAAGGATTCATTTACTTGGTTCCGATACAAGACACTTTTGAAACACTAATAGTTGATAGTGAGAATTTATTGAAAAGAGGAGAGAATCTATTAGATAAAAATCGCTTTATCCAGTCAACACTTCACTCAACTCCTCCATAATCCCCACTAGATCCTCCCCAAATAACTCATAAGCTTTAAACGCCCCTCCTTTCCTGTTAAACGGCACATTCTCAAAGTCCTCAACCTCGATATCCAGCGAGGACGCAATATGGTCCTTGATCATTCTGAGCCACTCTTTCTGTTCTTCTGAAAAGGTTCTGCCCGAAGCTTCCTGAGCTGATAGCCATTTTTCAAACCTTGATTCAACTGTATCCGGAAAAGGTTCGAGAATATCGGATTCTCCGAGTTCGAAGCGAAGGATGGAAACTATATTGGTAAGGAGTTTTCCCGGAGTTGCCTGTTTGACTTTTGACAGGTCGAGGGCTTCGTAGGCTTGCCAGAGTTTTTCCGGGGTCAGGTAGTAGGGAGGCTTTTCTATGGATTCGGCAAGCTGTTTGATTGCACGGTATGTGAGGTGCCTTTTTCCGTAAGGGGTGTTGTAGATTATCTGAAGGGCTGTAAGTTCGTCTTTGTTTTCTTCAATGAATTTGTGGAAGTTTTCTATGGTTTTTTGGGCTTTTTCTTTTGCATCGGCGTCAAAACCTGCGTAAAGAACTCGATCTTCGCTTACCGTGTCTATTACCTGTTCGTTTTTGCGGTGCAGGTCAATGAGGAGGTTTCGAAGAGTTGGAGAATCAAAAGGAGCACAGGCTTCAGAGGCGAGGATTTCTCTGGCTTTTTCCAGCTGGACGGACGAAGGAGAATCAGTATTGAAGAGGATTTTTGCTTTTGCTTCCTGAACATCCGGGTCAACAGCGTCAAGGAGAGCATTTGTAAGGACGCTCAGAGACTTGCCGCCTGACTCATTTTCGATCTTTTCCCGGTCGTAGGAAGTGATTTCTCGGTCGAGGCGGGCCAGGCGGCCAGCAAGGGTTGTTAGGGTATCTTCATCCCGGCTGCCAAAAGCGACCTGTATCAGAATTTTGTCAAAAGGAACGGTCTTTTTTCTTTCAAGGGGACGGGAATCGGTCTTATCGCTCTCGCAGATCCCTACTGCATCCACGATTATAAAATGGGTCTTTCCTTTCGTGCAATCTGGACTTATTTCCTTCATATCATCCAGGTTTATCGTGCGGGTGCCTCTTCCTTTCATCTGCTCAAAATAAACGCTTGAACGGACGTCCCTCATGAAGAGAACGCATTCAAGGGGTTTTATGTCCGTCCCTGTGGAGATCATATCCACGGTTACGACAATACGCGGATAATACTTATTCCTGAAATACTTGATCAGGGTTTTCGGGTCTTCTCCAGTGACCCTGTAAGTGATTTTCTTGCAAAAATCGTTGCCTTTTCCAAATTCTTCCCTTATAATCTCAACAATATCTTCAGCATGAGAGTCGTCCTTTGCAAAAATCAGGGTTTTTGGAACTTCGGATCTGCCTGGGAATATTTCAGTAAAGAGTTTTTCCTTAAATGTTCTTATTACGGTTCTTATCTGGTCTTTTGAGACAACCGAGTGGTCAAGCTTCTTTTCGTCGTAGGAAAACTCGTCATCAAGTTGTTCCCACCTGATCTTTCTCGTAAGTTTATCCCGTTTGTCTATATAAAAGCCGGCTTCAACCTTGCTACCTTTTTCCGTAATTTCAGTTTTTATTCTGTAGACTTCATAACCTACGTTTACACCGTCTGCGACGGCTCTTTCATGTGAATATTCCATGACAAGGTTCTTATTAAAAAAACCTAATGTTTGATTTGATGGCGTTGCAGTCAACCCAATGATAAAGGCATCGAAATACTCAAGCACCTGCCTCCATAGGTGATAGATTGATCGGTGGCATTCGTCAGTTACAATGAAATCAAAATACTCAATAGGGATGTCAGGGTTGTAATCGATTGTTCTTTCCTTTTTTGCCTCTTCTGATTCCTTTCCCGCTTCTTTCCCTGAAAAGTCTGCCCAGCGATCAAAAGCCGATTCTTCCTCAAGTTCCGGATCCAATTCTTTTTCTCCTTTGAGCATTGAATACAGGCGTTGAATCGTAGTGATGCATACTTTGCAAACAGGGTCTAGGCTGTTTGATTTCAGGTGCTGTACGTTGTATACTTTTGTAAACAACCGCCCATCACCAGGAATTGGATAGCTATCAAACTCCCGCAACGTTTGCTCTCCAAGGTTATTTCTGTCAACCAGAAAGAGCACTCTTTTTGCTTTTGAAAACTTGATCAGCCTGTTAATAAAACTCACAGCGGTATACGTTTTTCCACTGCCTGTCGCCATCTGTATCAAGGATCTTGGACGGTTGTCTGCCAGTGATTTCTCAAGGTTTTGAATTGCTTCATACTGGCAATCCCACAGTTTTTGCCTATCCAGCGGAACTAGCTGTGAAGTTTTAATAAGTCTACTTCTCAGTGTATCTTTTTCCTCAATCAATCCTTTAAGGGTTTCTGGTCTATGAAACGAAAAAACTCTGCGAGAACGAGCATCAGGATCTCTCCGGTCTCTGAAGTTTGTCTCATCGCCTGTGCTTTCATAGCAAAAAGGAAGCGGCTCATTTACTGCCAGAAGATCTGCCAAACTGCTTTTTGCATACTTTTCAGACTGTTCGGCAACTCCGCTCAGGGTAAATCCTTTTGGTTTTGCTTCAATAATGCCTACAGGTCGCCTATCAGCAAAGAGAAGATAATCCGAAAATCCGACTTTCAGGTGGGCTTCCGTGACTGCAACCCCTATACTTTCACTGGGTTTCATTTCGTATAGATCCTGAACTTTCCAACCTGACAGTTCAAGCATCTTATCGAGATCTTCACGAGCAATTTCTTCGGGCTTTTTGCTACTTTGCAAAACCATAGATACTCTTCCGGTTTTTAATCACAGCCGACAATAAATAATAATATTGTAAACTTGGCTAACTTTAAAACCTTTACTAATTTATCTTAATGAGCGCTTATTTATTTTTGTAAAAGGTCTGCGCCAAAGATTTTTTCCCGCATAACGCAGGTTTAGAAAAATGTAATTCACTCTTTTCCAACTTAACAGCTAAAAACAGGAAATGACTCATAAAATAATTTCAAAAAAATTTTAGATTATACTCTTATATGTTAAAAGTTCCAGCTTACATAACTCCATTATACTGGTAATATAATCATTAAACTAATGGAACTAAAGTTTACTATATTCCACTAACAATTATACCAGTAAAGTAACATTATACGTTAAAAATATTATATAAGATAAGCTCATGGTATAAATTGCGTCCCCATCTATCTAAACAAAACTCCACTAGCAACATCTACTCCACAAAGATCTGCGGCATACAATCAAAGGGATTAAAATTTAGATTGAGTCCTGAATTTTATTCCAAACCTCTTTTCAGACTAAGAAGCGAATTTTTTAATGTATTTCAGTAAATCCGGGCTTTCAGATGGGGACGTAATCTTTCTTGAAACAAATTTTCTCTCTGTTTTTTCCTTCGCCTGAGTTCATTCTATTACTCCTTCCTTTTCTCTTTCCTTTTCTCCTTCCTTCTCTTTGACCATATTCATTATCCCCTCAGCCGCCAAAATTCCGGTAGCAGCGGCGTTGACTATGTCCCTTGAAAGTCCTGCCCCATCTCCGGCTGCAAAGAGGTTTTTGATGCTGGTTTCCATTTGCCTGTCGACTTTCAGGTGCATTGCATAGAACTTGACTTCAGGGGCGTACAGCAGGGTTGAATCTGAGGTAACACCTGGAATGATTTCATTTAAGGTTTCAAGGCCTTCGATTATATCCATGACTATCCTGTGAGGCAGCGCCATTGAAATATCGCCTGGGGTTACGTCTTTGAGTGTATTTACAACAAGGTTTTTTGCAAGGCGTTCTTTTGTAGAGCGTCGGCCCCTTCTTAGATCACCCATGCGCTGCAGAACTGGCTTTCCTCCCCCAATCGTGGTTGCAAGTTTTGCGATTGAACGGGCGTATTTTGTGGTATTTTCAATGGGTTCGGTAAGCTCGACTCGGACAAGAAAAGCAAAATTGGTATTTTCGGACTCCTCGTTTGCCAGAGAATGCCCGTTAGTTGCAATAAAGCCTTCATATTCTTCTTTTACGACATATCCGCGCATATTTGTACAAAACGTCCTGACAAAATCATCGTAACGGCGGGTCTGAATATGGAACTTGGGATCGCGGTTGATTTTTGTTACAGGGTCCATAACGATGGCAGGGACTTCTACCCTTACCCCAATGTCAATTCCTCCGTACCGGGCTTCAATTCCATGCTTCTCAATCATCTCCGAAACCCAGTTGCAGCCACGCCTCCCGGGAGATAGGAGCACGTAACTGGCCCGGAGTTCTCGCCCATCAGAAAGTATAATCCCTTTACAGGTCTCGTCTTCAATCAGCAGATCTTCTACCTCGGTTTCAAGCAGGAAATTCACTCCTTTATTAACAAGATCCTGTTTGAAGCGCCCTATAACTGCAGGGGCGTTATCTGAACCTATATGCCGCTGCTTTATCTCAATAAAACGAGCCCCGACCGAAGCAGCCCTGCGTTTAAGCTCTTCAATTTCCGGGCCTTCGGTCAGCAAAGCTCCCTGAGGTGCCCCAAACTTCAAAAAGACCTTATCCACTTTTTCTACGAGTCGCCAGGCTTCGGTCTGGTCACCTGTAAGGGCTGCCAGATCTCCTCCAACATCAGGCCGCAGGTTTAAAGTTCCGTCCGAAAAAGTCCCACAGCCCCCAACCCCGCACATAATATCGCATGGTGTGCAGTGCATGCAGTATGTATGGGTTTTCATAGGACAGAAGCGTTCATCTATATCCCTGCCCATATCCACAATAAGAATTTTCAACGGCTTTACCTCCGCAAGCTCGTAAGCCGCAAACATTCCGGCAGGCCCTGCCCCTATGATTATTACATCGTAGTCTGAATTTTTCCCCTCTCTCCCAGACAGTTTCTTTTCATTATCCATGTTCATCACCCTTTTAATTTTGTAAGTATTGGAACAATCCTGAGTTTCCGGTTTCAGAAATTTCCAGTTTCAAAATCCCAATCATAAAATCCCAATCATAAAATTTCAATCTCAAATCCCAATTCAAAATTATAATCTCAAAATTTTAATTTCAATGTTTAGAATTTGTGACAGTTTAGCATTTCAGACGTTTCCAACCTCAAAAATCCAATCTTGAAGTTTCCAGTTTGGACATTTCCATATGAGAAATTGAAATTCCTGAAAGTTATGACTAAATTTAAACAAAATCTGTTAAGAACCCCTTCTGTAAATCCCCAAATCTCAAACAAAGTATTTAACTAGCTCTTAAATTGCCTTTTGTGCTTTTTTGCTCATAAAAAAATCAATTTTTATACTTAACCTGAATTAAAATTATTTCTATATACGTATAAATGTACCGAATCAAAGGAAGCCTGAAAAATACAAACTATTACACATAATTAAGTATTCTACACATGATTAAGTATTAATCAGCTATGAAACTGTCTGTATAAAAAACTTCCATTTCATTGAAAATATAGCTTAAAGCGTAATTTGAAATATCTGTATATCAGGATCAAGGTCCAGATTAAAGAATTTAAGGATTAAAATAGAACAGAAATTAAATTTAGAGATTAAAACCTGTTAAAATTACATATAACTCTGCAACATACATTATTTTTGCTGAGGAAGTAATCAAGGATATATAATAAAGAAAATAAATTCTATTAGTCCTTAAATCATATATCTTTTTTGAGGATTTGTGATCTTATTAGTATGATATTTCTGGTTTAAAGGGGGAAGTAAAGGTGTGGGTAAATAAATTCATAATCCTTTTAGTAGTTACTATCTTTTTCATGATTCTAATTCATAGCCCTGCATCTGCAAGGGAGATTCTGGTAGGTAATAGTAGTTCAGGTGCAGCTTTTCCATCTATTCAGGAAGCGGTAAACGATTCATCTCCAGGGGATATTATTCTTGTTTATCCGGGTATCTATAATGAGAGTGTAGATATAGGAATAGATAATCTGAACATTCATTCTGCTTCCGAAAAACCTGAAGATACTGTTATTCAGACTTTCAATTTGGCGGCTAACAACATAGTTGTCAGTGGATTTAGCATACACGAGAATGTTAGTTTGAGGCCTTTTTATTCATCTGGTCAGGGATTTATCGAGAACTGTATTGTCAAAAATAACCTTTTTTTAGAAAACAGTTCAGGTATCCTTCTCGATAATTGTTACAATTCCACTTTTGAAAAAAACATAATAATAGGGACTGAAGCAGGCATCAGGGGTAGTGAATGCTATAATTGTATTTTTTCTAACAATAGATTTTCCAATTCGAGTATTCACTTAAGTTCAGGAGGCAGCGAGATTAACATTACGATAATTAACAATACGTTTCTGAATGGTCAGATCGGCATCAACTACTGCAGTAAAAATAAGATTATAAACAATACTATAGATGGATCTGGATCTGGAATCTGCATCATCGATTCACATGATAATATAATAGACAATAATTCAATCTCCAACTGCCTTAGCGGTATTTCTGCAGCTTTCATCTCCGGTGATAATCAGATTACAAATAATACCCTGACCTCAAACACTGAAGGGATCATTATTGCTCATTACTCTTCAGGGAATACAATAAAAAATAACACAATTTCAAACAACGATATTGGCATATCTCTGGGGGACATTGCTCTTGTAATTGACAATAGAATTGAGAGAAATAGAAAATGTGGAATCTCTCTGGATTTATCTCCCAATGATCCTACTTCTACTGGTACCATTTTGATTTACAACAATTTTTTCAATAACACAGTTAACCTCTTCAATAATACTGAAATCGACTATCTCGAACGTGGCTTAGATGACGCTGTCTGGAACACTACAAAAACCCCGGGAAAAAATATTGTAGGAGGCCCGTACCTGGGCGGCAATTACTGGGCAAAGCCTGATGGGACTGGCTTTTCCCAAAACTGCAATGACTGGAACGGGGACGGGATTGGTGATTTACCTTATAATATCAATGGAACTGAGTATGATTATCTTCCTCTTGTATATAGATCCAAAGATAAACAGCCAGTCTTTCCTGTTGCCGACTTCAGTGTCAACGTAACTGGAGGTTATGTACCTCTTTCCGTCCTGTTTACAGATCTCTCGCAAAATGCAACATCCAGAGCATGGGATTTTGATAATGACGGAATCGTGGACTCTAAAGATAAAACACCGGTTTATGTGTATCCTATGTCCGGTACGTATGCTGTCAATCTGACAGTAAGCAACGCAAACGGTACTTTCTCGAAACTATATCCAATAACCGCATACGATAGGCCTCGATACATTCTCAAAGAGGCTCAGATCACCACAAACAAATATAATCAGACGATGCCTGCCATCTACGGAGACAGGATTGTATATTTAGATGACCGCAATGGACCAAGATACCACGACATCTACATGTACAATCTATCCACTTCCAGAGAAACTAGAATTACAACAAATAGTTCATATCACTATAATACGGGGCCTGAAATATACGGGGACAGGATAGTCTGGCAGGAGTTTCGCAGTACCGGTAGTCCCGATGTACTGGACAAAACCGATATACATATGTATAATCTTTCCACTTCCAAAGAAATTCAGATTACTAACAGCGGAAAAGCATTTTATCCTGACATTTACGGGGACAGGATAGTCTGGACGGATACTCGCAACGGAAATGGAGATATTTATATGTATGACCTTTCCACATCAAAAGAGACCCGAATAACCACAAACGAGTCGCATCAGGATAATCCCGCTATCTATGGGGACAAAATTGTGTGGGAAGATTCTCGCAATGGAAAAGGCTATGATCCTACCGATATCTACATGTACGACCTCTCCACTTCCACGGAAACTCAAATTACTGCTGACGATTCAGATCAATACTCTCCTGATATCTATGGAGACAAAATAGTGTGGAAGGATTCTCGCAATGGATCGAATATTTATATGTACGACCTTTCAACTTCTAAGGAGAGCAGAATCACTAACATCCAAGGCTATCCGGGATATCACGCTATCTATGGTGACAGGATAATATGGGTAGATGATCGCAATAGAAATGGTGATATCTATATGTATAATCTCTCTACCAATGCGGAAACTCAAATTACTTCAAATAAATCATTGCAGTCAAGCCCTGCAATCTATGGTGACAGAATAGTCTGGACAGATTCGCGTAATGATTATACAGTCAATGGTCTTCCCCACACAAATTCGGATATTTATATGTGTACGGTTTCGGGAATAGAACCGTCACTGAAAATACCTGTTGCTGACTTCTTTGCGAATGTAACATCAGGAGATGTTCCCTTAAAAGTATTATTTACTGATAACAGTACAGATGCACCGATGTTCTGGTATTGGGATTTTGGAGATGGAATTAAGTCAAAACATGCTTTAAACGCAACGCACACATTTACTAAACCGGGAAAGTATGATGTGAGCCTTACAGTAACGAATGAAAACGGTAGCAACACCAGGATCATACCTCAGTATATTACAGTAACCTGAAGAATGGATATCTTAGATTGAAAAATCAATCAGTAAAAGGTCAAGGCTATGGGAAAAAATAGGAAGTAATCGATCAACTCTGAAAAAAGCTCTGAAAAAACTCCCACAATAATTAAAGAACTGCCTAAAGAACCCCCTAAAGAACTCCCATAGTAATTTTCAATGAAACGGGTCCTTAGCCTTGCTGGCCAGATTTGAAAACTATCACAGAACCTTTAATTTTTTAGTTTACTCTCCTGATAATTAGCCTCTTTACAACCTTCTTCTCATCTTCTCCTCTAACAGCTTCCTTTCCTTCATTCTCTGAAACTTCAATCCAGAGCCTGAAGTTATAATCGTTGCCTGCTCCAAGGTCTCGGATGCAGATTTCAAGAGGCTTTTCCCTTGTAGGTTCTTTTTTTCCTCGGAGTTTCTGGTGGAAAGTTTTTGCGGCAGCTTTTTCGGGGGAAGGGGCAGAGATTACTCCAATCATTCCTCCATTTTCGTCCGTAGCAATGAAAGTCTTTTCTTTTTTCTCCTGCGCTTCTGGAGTTTCCTGTTTTATGGTTTCCCGCCTGAGCTGACGCCTGACCCTGCTCAGAGCATCTTCTGTACTTCTTATTTCAGGAGCTGGTCTTGAGGCTCTAACTTCGGATAGGTGTTTTTCTTTTCGTTCAGGCGGAATATAAGGGGCTTTCCCAAGGAGTTCGTGCAGGAGCATGATTGCAGCATGTTTATCAAGGGGTTCGTTATTGTTTCCACACTTTGGGGACTGAATACAGCTTGGACAACCGCTTTCACAGGGACAGCTCTCGATTGCTTTTAAAGTGCCGTCAAGTACCTCTTCAATAAGGTCATAACCCTTTTCGGCGTACCCTACACCACCCCGGTGACCGTCGTAAATGAATATCCCGCTTTTGCCTCCAAGGTCAGGATGAGAAGGTGTGGAAACTCCGCCTACGTCACTCCTGTCCACAAGCAGGTGAAGAGGATACATTGAAATCATCGCATGCTCTATAGCATGGATCCCGCCTGCAAAATCCAGTTTATGTTCTCCTACAAGCTCCTGCAGCCTGTCCGGAAGCTTAAGCCAGAGAGCCATTGTCTGGAGGCTGACAGGAGGCATCTCAAGAGAATGGGCGCTCATTACATCATTGCTCTGGGTCTGGATTTTCCTGTACCCTATAACCCTGTCCGTTACCTCAACTTCCCCAAGCCCGACTTCGACCTCCGATGCGTGTAAAAGCGGTTTTACAGCATAAGTCTCCTGTACAAGCACAGACGAGTCAATCATGGGTTTCGTATAATAGGTGTCATGCGTTTTTATGGCATGGATTTCCTTCTTTTCGTGGTCGATTCTGTTTATATAGTAGGATTCTCCCCTGTGCATATAAACAGCCCCAGGATGGCACTCCCTGAAGGCGAGAGTTTCCTCAATGTCTTTTTCAATAGGGAAGCGCTTTTCTCCCTCAAAAGCAAGGAGAGAGTAAGTATTATTATCAATTCCCCTAAGCGAAACGTGTTTGTAAGGAAACGGGTCCGTTGAATACTTCAGGTCGTCACCTGCAAGCAGGCCTTCGGCTTCCAGAAGTTCCACGACTCTTGAATACCCTTTACCGAAGAATTTCTCATCCGATGCCCTCAGAGGAAGCTCTTTTGCGGCACAGAGCAGGTGCCCTGCAAGGATATACGGATTTTTGGGGTTAAGCACCGCATTTTCACTGCTTCGTGTAAAAAAGTCGGCTGGGTTTCTCATATAATACTGGTCAAGGGCGTTTGTGCCTGCCACAAGGATAACAAGGCTTTCATTTCCGCTCCTGCCTGCCCTGCCTGCCTGTTGCCTGGCACTCATTACTGTTCCCGGATAGCCGTCAAGAATACAGGCGTCAAGCCCTCCTATATCTATCCCCAGTTCAAGTGCATTTGTAGAAATAACCCCTCGAATTTCCCCTGAATTCATTTTCTTTTCAATTTCTTCCCTTTCCTGGTCAAAATAGCCACTTCTGTACGAGCAGATTGCAGGAGAGAGATTTCTGCTCCTCAATAGCTCCCTACAACTCCTGTACATCCTCTCAACTCCCTGCCTGGACCGGGTAAAAGCCAGAGTCTGAAGGCCTGCCTGTACAGCCTTTGAAAAAAGCGAGGAAGCTTCGGAAAAACTGCTTCTCCTCAGTGTGCAACCCTTATTATTCAGATAAAGTGGCGGGTTCCAGAAAATGAATTGCTGGCTGCCCTGAAAAGAGCCGTTATTATCAACCACAGCGGCTTTTCTCCCTAGAAGAGTTTCAGTATGGTCTTCCGGATTTCCTATGGTTGCAGAACAACAGATAAACTGCGGAGATGCTCCATAGTACTCAGCCACACGCAAAAGCCTCCTGAGCAGGTTTGCCATGTTGCTGCCAATAACTCCGCGATAGTAGTGGCTCTCGTCAACAACTATGAACCTGAGATTCGAGAAAAAGCGCCTCCAGAGATGATGCCACGCAAGAAAGCTCATGTGAATCATTTCAGGATTTGTTAAGACCACATTGGTTTGCCCTTCTCTCACCTTCCTTTTCTCGGCCTCTGAAAGGGCGCCTGTATAACGGGCTATGCCTGCGCCTGATTTCAGCGACCTTTCAAACTCCAGAAAAGACTTTAACTGGTCATTTACAAGCGCATTTAAAGGGGAGATATAAAGAGCAGTTGCTTCAGGTTCATTGAGAATAGTTTCAAAAATAGGAACCATGTAAGTAAGGGACTTTCCGCTTGCAGTGGTCGTGCAGAGTACAATATCATTTCCTTCCCGAATTTTTTCTATAGCCTCAGCCTGGTGCACATACAGATCTTCGATTCCGATGCCTGAAAGGGCTGCTTTTACCTGCGGTTTAAGGGAAAGAGGAGCATACAGAGCTTCCCTTGCAGGAATTTTCTCATTATGGACGATCTGGTTTTCATAGCGGCTGGAAGCTTTTATCTGATTTAAAAAGTGAGAAATATCCATTTTTTCGGCACCGTTTTATTTTATCCGGGAAATGTTATTTTTATACTATTTTGCTTTTTTCTTTCCTATTTTCTCGCTCGTTCAATGCTCTGAAGTCCCCAGAAACAGAAAAAGTACAAGAAATTTTCGAGACAGACCTCTCACGCCTTTCATATCTTTTTCTTTCACAGTTTTTTCTTTCACAGCTTTTTCTTTCAGAGCTTTTTCTGTGCATTTCCCTATGATCGGACAGTCTACTGTCCTTTTATTTCAAGTTCTTACCTGGCACCGTCTACTCCAGAGAGACGCCATCGATATTGTCTTCTTCGAGATTGTCTTCTCTATTTATATCTCTGGAACATGATGAAGAGAAGGCATTTCCACAACTGCATTCTGATCTGCTATAATTGGAACTTATGGGATAGAAGCGGCTCTCTCTTAACTGTTTAGACGGGACGATCAGAGACATATTTTGAAGCATTTCCTTTGCGATTCCGAGAGAGATAGCGTACACCAGATAAGAATCCCAGGTCTCTATTGATTCAGGAGAATGCCCTTTAAGAGCAGAAAGGTCTGTAAGATATTTTTTGAAATTATCACATCGTTTATAGTAAAGGCTTCCTTCGGGGGTCCAGCGCCCAAATATCTTTATGAACATGCCTGAGCACCTTATCATAACGAACCCAAAAATCCCAATTAAACTGGTCAGTACATTTATCTTTGAAGCCAGAGGGAACACCTTTGAAGGGAAAAATCCCGAAATCAAAATATAATAAACAATTGAAGCTATTAGAATGGTTCGGGCAAACCAATACATATATATGTTTCCTGTGAATTGAAAATATTTAGCAAATGAAGTGTGTGCTTGAACTTTTTTGTTCCAGGAAGTTAAGAATTGATAGAAACTATTTCCGCTTTGCAGTTCTGTTTCAAGTTTTTTCCAGGAGACTTTTCTTTCGGAAGCATGAGTTTTTAACAGATAAAGCACATCTTTTTCAAAATCTTCCAGTTCAGATAAGCTTCCTTCAGCCTTCGAATATATTTCATTGTTAAGAAGTTCAACGATAAAGTCTCTGGACCCGGATTCTGGCGTATGAGATGAGTCTAATTCTGGTGTATGAGACAAGTTTGATTCTGGAATATGAGATGAGTCTAATTCTGGTGTATGAGACAAGTTTGATTCTAGTGTATGAGATGAGTCTAATTCTGGTGTATGAGATAAGTTTGATTTTGGTGTATGAGATGAGTCTAATTCTGGAGTGTAGGATGAGTCTATCTCTTCAGGTTTTAAATTTCGTAAAGAGAGATATCCACGGTTAACGAGATCCATAACCGTAGCAGTAAATCCGTCTATTGTGGGAATACCCATACGCCCCATTACAATGGCATTTACCACTGCAGGTTTGGAATTATCAGGCACTTCCGTTTCAGAAATTTTTTCATAATCGATTTTTTGTTCTCTTCCATATATATAGTATATAAGTAAAGGAAAAGCCAGAACAAACAGTGCAAATAAAAAAGTCTTCCTATAAAGGCTATTTAAGATCATATTTTTCTGTTGATATGCATTTTCAATCGCTACTATTCTTCCAAGTCCTCTAGCCTCATCTACCTTGACAGAACCGAAACCTGAGGATGTAATTCCTGGGAAGACTGCTCGGACTTCATACCATTGAGTAGAAGGGATTTCGCCTGCCCTTAAATTAATGGCACTATTTTCGATGTTTACTTCCTGCGTATAAACAACCGGATGAGTCCAGTATCGAATTTCACTTTCTTTTTTCACCGGAAGCATAATATTTCCTTTAAAACTCTTCAGAGGTTTCTCCCACTCTTCTCCCCACAGCTTATAACCCAATTCGGAGCCATTCCGGATAGATTCAGCAGGTAACGCTTTGAGTTCTCTATGTATGTCAATGTAGTCTCCATCAAATGCGTATGAAATCGATTCCCTAACATCGGTTATCCCGCTGGCATTAACAATTATATTTGTCTCAGCTCTTTCAAGTGAATATTTTGCACTTGCTGAGGATACCAGGCAGAAAGCAAGCAGCAAAAGAAGAATCGTTTTCAGTAGAGTTGCTTTCGATAAAATTGTTGTCAATAGTGCAGAATTAAGATTCGCTTCTATGGCAGCTTCAAAAGAAGCATCTGAAAGCTCCAATTAAGTCCCCCCAACCCTGTATTATATTCTGATAATTATATAATCCAGAATATTCTTAATACTTGGGTTTGAACTTGGGTTTGAACTGGCTCGCAGATATGTATATTTCGAAAAGTATAGCTCAGGACAGAGATAAGTCCGGATAAGATATAAGCCAAAAGATAAGATATAAACCTGGATTAGATATAAGTCAAAAGATAAGCGCTCTATTCAAGATATAAATCCAGATAAGCACTCTATTACAAAATATTCGTGCTTTTAACAGGTTGTATCTACTGTAATCTGTTAAATTAATCCAGACAAAAAAACAAATAATCAGTTACATTTTCGCCTTCTATTCCTATATAACATGAACTTTCCCTGTTTTTCACCGAGTTTAATACTGAATTTTCATCTGATGTAATTTGATCGCGTATGAAGTAATTCATTCTTTATCTGAAGTCTCTTTTTCCGAGGCAGCTTTTTTGAAATCCTGTACTTTTCGATCTTCGGCTTCGATTTTGCCGGCTTCGATTTCTTCAGCCTCAAATTCTTCAGTCCCAAATTCTTCGACCTCAAATTCTTCAGCTTCGAAATTTTCGGCCTCAAATTTTTCAGCTTCAAAGTCTTCTTCCTGAAAAATATCCTCTTCAATATCCTCTTCAAAGCCTTCTTCCAGAGCTTCCTCAAGCTCCCCTTCCTCTACAGTACCTCTGCTAGTCCCGCTTTCTGTGCCTTCTATTATATCCTCTGTGTTTTTACCTGCCTGACGCTTAATTTCGCGGATTGTTTCATCAAGCTCCCTTTTAATTCCGTATTTTCGGAAAAAATGAGTCAGGACATTTGAAACATCCCTTTCGAGAATTTCGTCGGCGTGAGGATGTTCAGGAGTGATATACTGAGGCCAGTCAATTAGCTGGACGCCATCTTCGGAAGCAAATATATTATACTCACTGAGGTCGGCGTGGATGACCCCCAGTGAATAGGTAATTTTTACCTGTTTAAGGATCTCATCGAGATACCATTCGGGGTCAATAAGTTTTGTTTTTGAAAGAAGACTGCCTTTTGCAAGCTCCATAACTATTGCATGCCTGTTGTGGTCAAAGGGCTTCGGGATTGAGACCTCTGGATACAGAGTGGTCATGATGTTGTACTCCCGCTGGGCTGCAAGCCTGGCTGCATAGATCCAGGAAAAGTGTTCCCTTTCCCCAAGGTGCTCACGTACACGCTTTATTTGCTTGAAACTGGTCCTTCCTTCCCTGTGAAACTTGATTACAACAGGAACAGGTTCCCCAATTGCGAGCTCAGGTGGGAGGATTGCTTCATAGATAACCGATTCCTTTCCTACCCCGACTTCGTCCCCTATTGCACTGATACTCTTTCGCTTGACAAATGCATTAAGGGCAAGAACATCGTATCCTTCAAAATAAATCTGAAAACCCTCGTAAGGCTGGGTGTTCCTGACTACAAGCTTATTTTTCACAAGTTTTTTTAGCTTGTATTCAAGCTTCTCAAAAGGCAGCCTGGTGTATTTATTCAGTTCTTCCATTGGCACCCATTCAAAATGCTTCATTCCGGTCTCAATGCCAGTCAGGATTCTGAAATCCTTTGAGTTAAGATCTTTAAAAACCCTCAGCGCTTCGTCGATCATCTTGATACTAGATATAGTCCTCGATATTTAAATAATAGGTATCATGAACCCAGTTTCGATGCTAGAGTTGTGCCAGCCGAGTGTTCATCCTCTAACTTATCCTCATCCTCTAACTTATCCTCATCCTCTAACTTATCCTCATCCTCTAACTTATCCTCATCCTCTAACTTATCCTCATCCTCTAACTTATCCTCATCCTCTAATTTTTCCTCCAACCTTCATATCTGGAAGATAAGCACACGCTCTTACCGGTCTTTAAAGAGCAGGACGAGAAAAGGGCTTTCTACCAATTATTTTGCCCATGGATTGAAATAAAACAAAATAGCAATTTTAGAAGAGTATATAAGGGAGTTAATAAGAGATATTAGAGAAATGTGGGGGACTCAAGAGAGAACCTCGACATTGAAAAACGTTTATCTTTTATCTAGGAGCTTGAAAAACTATAAAAATTATTTTTGAAGGAACCATGGATAAAAAAACTGTCTTAGATAAAATAGATGAGTTATCGTTAATTTATGAAAATGGGGTTTTATCGCATCCCTACTGGTATATCCCGCCGAATAAAAGGTATTTAATTGCGATCCATGACGAACTATTTAAAGGAAAGTCAGAACTTAAACTGACATTAAATGAGGTCGCAGCCTTATTATTGACCCACAACTTAATTGAATTAGATTAAGTACAGGAAAATTTAGTTAGTAAGAGCCACTAAAACCAGGAATCGAAGGCGTATACTCCACACATCTGACCAGAAACATATACCTGAACCCATTTACAATTGCAAAGACTATTGCTTGGGATAAGGACAGGCTTAGGATATCCGGCATGAAGGTCTTGATTATCAGAGGACCAGATGCACAATAAAAATGAGAAATTGAAAAGCTAAACAAAGTTACACACAAGCAAGTTGTCAATATTAAATGTTTTTTTACTCCATAATAGTGAATTCCAAAAAAGGATTGTCAACCATTATGGAGCTAACCCTGTTTGAAATCATTCACTTTGAAGAAGCAAGAGGCACTTGTTTGCTCATCACTTTCAGCTTTTTGATTGCTGATATGGTTGCTTGAGATTCTTTGTAAATCCGGTCTTCGTAAAAACTTATGATCTCTTCAACCGGGACAGCAAGAGAATAGATTTTCATCGGCCGCCCTTTTCCAGGCTTTTTTTCCGAGCGCATATTAACCCAGGAATGATTGCACATTAACCTCATTGCAAGACTTACTTCGGGTTGCCTTAATCCGGTGCTGATTTCAATTTCCCGGGATGAAGCTTCGTCTACATTCATAAGATATGCCATGGTTGTAGCGGCATTTCGTGACATTCCAAGATTATTTAATGCTTTAATAAAAACATAGTCATTTTCGTCCAAAACTTTTACTTCAGAGTCTTTCATGATACCCTCCTGATATTTCGAGTTTATGAATAGTTTGTCAGCTATATCTTTTACAATTACTTTAAAAATTAGATAATAACTTATAAACAGTTTTAAAATATATACATTTGCACGAAAATAGTATCTTCATTGGTCATCGGTTAAGGTTTAAAATGTCATTCTTGCCACTGATTTAATAGTACTTAAATATATTCAATTTATTCAATGATGTTCCAGTCTCCCCTACTCTTGAAAACACGACCGGGAATATTTTCCCTTAAATTCGGCAGGTCGATATTCCACTTTTGATGATTTTTTAATAGGCGGGTTTTGGAATGATGATCCCTTATTGTGTGCAGTTTTAAGGTTTACATATGATCCAAACATAATCTCTCATACTAGAAATTCAATGGAAAAATGATTCAGTGTACATATAGTAGTAGAAAGTAGTAGAAAATAGTGGAAAGTAGTAGAAAATAGTGGAAAGTAATAGAAAAATAGTAGAAAGTAATAGAGAGTAATAAAAAGTAGTAGAGAAGACATTTTATACGACCTTTTAATATTTCAGCTGGTATCCAAGTGTATATAACTTCTCTCAAATACGATTATTTAGAAAGCTTTAAGCTTCGAAAATACATATTTTTAATTGCTGTTTGAGGTACTGTCCCTGGAAAATCAGGATTGAAGTATCCTGGGCTGAGTTCAGGAAGATATGTCTGCATTTTTATTAATGTCATAATTGTTGCGATCATCAAATCTAAAGCCCAGTGTGACGGAGTGAATTGCCCCACTTATCGTACAAAGGAGTTACAATCATGCGTGACAAGAAACTGATCCGAGTACTTGCAGAGTATCTTGCAAAATGCACAGAAATCCACGCAAGGAACGAATCGATACCACCAGAGATCCTGGAGAAGTTCATGATCGATATCGTAAGCTGCCTGGAAGTAGGGGGAGTTGGCGATGTCGGAAAAGAGCTGGTCCCACTCAAAAAAGCACGTGCAACTATCAGGCTTGCAAGGCGCGAGTTTGAGTGGCAGTGCGACAATATAGACAACCCTGAAGACTGGGAAACCTGCCTGCGGAATGCAGTATCAGGAAATGTATAATTTTTAAAGTTCTCCCCGAACTCCGTGGAATTTCGGGAATATTTCAGGCTTTAGCCCCTGCAAAACGAGGATTTAAAGGATCTTCACATCTCTCCGGGAACTGGCTCAGCTTAAACTCTGTAGGTTGTTTAGCAGGCATTCATGCGTTTAAAATTGTACCTGTTAACAACACGGGTCAAAATACAGGTCAAAAACAGAGTCGAAAACAGGGATCAAAGACAATCCTTGAGATCCGCTAATTATGAAAAGCTGGGATAATCTAAATAACAAGAGGTTGAAACCGGATAATTATAAAAAAGCTACAAAAATAATGTAGTGGAAGTCGTTTCCTGTGATGTAGTAATCAAGAGGAAGGCTCTCAAATCCTATCAAACAAGTAAGCGTTCGCATTTTTCAGATTTGGCTAAAGACCCCCACTAATTTTTAGCCTTGAACTTTTCATTAGTACTGGTTTCTTACTTTAAGGTACTTATTTGCCTCAGAAACTATCAGACTTATGCAATTGAACTGGGAAACAGTATTATGAAACTTCAATCAGTTTCAATCATAATCAGTTTCAATCATAATCAGTTTCAATCATAATCAGTTTCAATCATAATCAGTTTCAATCATAATCAGTTTCAATCATAATCAGTTTCAATCATAATCAGTTTCAATCATAATTAGTTTCAATCATAATCAGTTTCAATCATAATCAGTTTCAATCATAATCAGTTTCAATCATAATCAGTTTCAATCATAATCAGTTTCAATCATAATTAGTTTCAATCATAATTAGTTTCAATCATAATTAGTTTCAATCATAATCAGTTTCAATCATAACCAGTTTAATTATTATGTATATTACAGGCCTGCCAGTATTTTATTATTCTGTTCAGGTGCTAACCCCTCAGATTCCAGTTCTCTCTTTCCAGGATCCGGGTACATAGCGAGGCTTGTAGCTAAACTTCTCACTTCTCTTAGGAGCTTCTTTTGTTCCTTTCCAGAATCCAGGCTCATAACGAGGTCTGTAGCTATCCTTTTTTGCATGTCCTTTCCATAACCCGGGAATGTAACGCTGTTTGTATCTCATCTTCCCGATTTTCGGATTCTGTGTTGTTCCTTTCCAGGAGCCAGGAATATAACGCGGTTTGTGATCAAATTTCTTCATTTCTGGAGTTTCTATGGTTCCTTTCCAGAATCCGGGAATGTAACGCTGTTTGTATCTCGTCTTCCCTATTTTCGGATTCTTTGTTGTCCCTTTCCAGGAGCCAGGAATATAACGCGGCTTGTGGTCAAATTTCTTCATTTCTGGAGTTTCTATGGTTCCTTTCCAGAATCCGGGAATGTAACGCTGTTTGTATCTGATCGTACTTATTTTAGGGTTCTCTTTTGTTCCTTTCCAGAATCCAGGTACGTATTTTGGCTTGTGAATGAATTTATCTGCTTTTGGGGCATCTGAATTTCCTCTCCAGAACCCGGGAATGTAGCGCTGCCTGTACCTGAGACTCCCTATTTTCGGATTCATTTTTGTTCCTTTCCAGAAACCGGGAATATAACGCGGCTTATGATCACCTTTTTTTGTTATTGGAGTCTCTTCAGTCCCTTTCCAGAGACCTGGAATGTAACGCTGTTTATACTTAATTTTCTCCATCTTTGGATTCTCTTTTGCCGCTTTCCATAATCCGGGTATGTATTTCGGCTTATACCCGAGCTTCTTTACCCTTGAAGTCTCTACGGATTCCTTCCATAATCCGGGTACATAACGCTGCCTGTACTTGATCTTACTGATTTGCGGATTTATTTTTGTCCCTTTCCAGGAGCCTGGGACATAATGGGATCTGGAGCTAGACTTCTCATTCATTCCTTGATTCTTTTTTACTTCGGTTTTCACTTTTTTAATTTTTATTCCAGCTTCTTTGTTTAGTTCATGTTCCTTATGCATGTCACTAGCCTCTTTATTTAGTTAATATAGTTTAACTGCGAAATTAGCACATTAGCGCATAAAACATTAAACTCGTTAGATAATACACCGCTAACATATAAATAAATATTTAACAGTTTACTAGTGGGTGTTTAAATTCCTTTGAATAGTAGGCCGGTGTTTTTACAGGGTTCCGCTCTGACTCAACCGTAACTCTGAACGTCTCCACTAATTGTTCTATGATAGAGCGCCACACTTTTACAAAAAAATAAAATGTATTGATAAGTGCCGACGATTTGTATTCTATATCTAAAAAACAAATATGTTTATTGAAAAAATATAAAAAAGTAGTGTCTCGAGTAGTGTCTCGTAGTCCTAACTTATATATTGAAATTCTGAGTTGAAATTCTGAAAGGGATTTCACTCCTTTTTTATAAACAGCTTTGATCTTGTTTTTCAGGTAGATGGTAAGCTACTGATATCACAGGTCAGGCAATTCTACCTATAAATATGATTGCTTCGTTTTCAGATTTTTGTTTATGATATTTCCTGCCAGTAAGGAAGATCAGGAGAAAACAATTTTTTCTAAGCTCATTTTTCCTCTAAGCTCATTTTTGTTCTCTAAGCTCATTTTTCCTCTAAGCTCATTTTTGTTCTCTAAGCTCATTTTTGTTCTCTAAGCTCATTTGCTCTCTGTTCTGCTTCTTCTTTTGTCTGGAAAATCTCATTAACGCAGTTACATTTTCTAATGTTGTGGTCGCAGTGATAAATAATATACAGAATGTCAGACAGGCTGTCAGTGGGTACATAACTTAACTCGGATATTCCTCTGCCGACACGGGTATAACTTTGCCCGTCAATCTCGAGTTCTCCTGCATCTTTCATCGGATCATATCCAAAAAACACCTCGCTGTCCAGTGCTGCCTGCCATTCTTCTACGAAATATTCAGGCTGGCCCTCAATGTAATCTTTCTCACAGTCCGAAGTGCCGGAACTTTTTATATATTCAAACATATTTTCATATATGTCTACAGGTTTTACTTTTCCGTAATACAGGATGTTTATGTTTCTCATTTTCGTTTCATCTCCCTTTCGAATTCGTATTAATCTTTACGCACTTTAAAGTATTAAAGGAAAAAGCTAAAGAAAAAAACTGATTCTTCCTTCAGTTTAAAAAGTTTAAATAAAGCATGTGTAAAATAATTATATTGAAACGTTACTTCTTTTTTTCTCAATATCATGATTTTGTCTTTTTACCATCCTGTACGCATCTACTACTGCAAATATCCAGGCGCCGACAAACGTAACAAATCCAATTAAAAGAGCCATCAAACATAAGCTAATTCCCAATGCAGCAAGTACTGCAAATCCTCGAAGAGGATCACCTGCGTAAACCTGGCCGAGCCCTGAAACTACGCAGGATAATAGCGCTGCGATTGGAGGGCTTTTTTCCTATTTTTTTCTCTGTGCCACAATCAGGACCGATTTTAACTTCCTGATGAACCTCTGCATCGCATATTCTGCAACATTTTTTTCTCCATTATACTACTCCGTTAAAACCGTATATCTTTAATTAGCATGTTGCTAAAATATACTCCCAGCCATTTACATTTTTGGATTCTTTTCAAGCCAGGTGCACAGTTTAAACCATAAAAGTTCGATAATTTGTAGTAATTCACTTCTTCAGTTCTTTCGTGTATTTCTCACTTCTTCCTGTACTCTCTGACAAATTCCACATATTCGGCAGCATTTTCTGCTATGGCTTCAATCTCAGATTTCTCAATTTCCCTTTTAACCTTTCCCGGAACTCCGATTATCAGGCTGTTCTCAGGAAATTTCTTCCCTTCAGGAATCAGCGCGTTTGCACCTACAATAGAATTTTTTCCTATTTCAGCCCCGTTCAATACTGTAGAATTCATCCCTATAAGCACATTGCTTTCTACTCTGCATCCGTGAAGCACAGCTCCGTGTCCCACACTTACATCATTTCCTATCTGAACTCCATTCTCGGGGTTTGCATGAATAACCACATTATCCTGGATACTCGTCCGGCTCCCGATTTTTATCTTATTTCTGTCCCCGCGAAGCACGGCATTAAACCATACACTTGAATAATACCCTATTTCAATATCCCCGATAACGTCTGCAGAATCCGCAATAAAAGCCGTCTCTGAAATTTTCGGGCTTTTACCTTTAAAATTCATTATTATGAATATCCCTCCGCCTTTCCAAATTCAGTTTTTTTTAGTAGAATAAATTATATCCTTTTCCAATTTCAATTCATGTCATACAGGAAACTTTGCTCTTCATAAACCTCAAAAGTTTCATTCAGGCTTTTTATAACCAAAATTGCCGTAGATAACAATCATATCTTCGCCTTATATTTTATAAAAATCAGAAAACAGAAAAATTAAGTGGAAATTACTTTGTTTCAGAATAAGACTCTCTTCTTTTTCTCAATAATTACACTTCTTTAAGACATCTTGCTTTTGGGATTGTCTCAAAAGTGAATTTTACTAAATTCTTATTTAAATTGCATAACGATAAATAAGGTATGCAATCACCAGGATTGCCAGAACAGAACGGAAATTATGCCCGGATTCCGGGTGTATACTGCTTCTATTTTCAGGATTTTTTGGCTGAAGTAAATGATCTATTATCGAAGATATTGAAGGATCTGTCAACTGCTCTTTTCTCCTGTATCTGACCATGAGTGCGAAATGAATTAATGTTATAATAAAGGCCAGGATAAAAGTTGCAATACCTTCTACTGATATGTATCCTGCAATATTCAGGGCTCCCACGACCAAAAATGATGCAAAATATACTGCAACTGAGCGCCATAGTTCCTGTTCCACAATTGGGTCTCGGTTCATATTTCGGCTTCCTTTCTATTTTCAGTAACTTTCCTGCTCGATAGATTTACCTGGGATACTTCTATAAATTGTTTTTTTTCTCTGACTGCCTTATTCTAAAACCTTTTCAACTTATTTTATCATTATACTACAAATTTCTATAAGGTAATTTACTTTTAAACATTATTTGATACTAGTGGCTGAGAGATATATAAAAATGTAAACTGAAAATATAGACTGAAAAGACACTGAGAAAGAGAAAACGAAAAATAGAGATTGAGAAAGAGAGTATGAAAAATAGATACTCAGAACAAGAAAATGAAAAGATAAAGTGAAGTAAAAAATGAGACAAAAATGTAACACAAAAGGAAAAGGAAAAGGAAAAGGAAAAATAAAAAATGAGTCCAATTAAACGAGAGGAAACGATTGTACGTCAAAACTCAATTCCAATAGTATCTTATCATAAATCAATCTCGGATAGTGCCTGATGATTTTTAGCATACTCTGGGAATCGGGTCTCCGGCAGGTACATCTACAAAACGCATACCACCGAAACGGTTTCTCAGGACTACTTCTTTCTTATCTGGAGTGACTTCTCCTATAACAGCTGCATCCCTGCCGTAGGGGTGCTGCCTAAGGATTGAAAGCACTTCTTCTTCAAAGCCGGGTTTGACTCCGATAACTGCTTTTCCTTCATTTGCAACCTCAAGGGGATCAAGGCCCAGCATCTCACAGGCTGCGGAAACGGCTGGTTTGAAAGGAATCCAGTCTTCTTCAATAAGAATGCCTGCTCCGGATTTTGCTGCCATCTCGTTCAGGGCATTTGCAAGCCCTCCGCGGGTCGGGTCTTTCATTGCCGTGATCACGGGTTCACCCTCCGGGGTTCTGAGTTTCAGGAGGGGTTCTATGAGTTTCCAGAGTGGGGCTGAATCCGAGGCAAGGTCAGTATCAAAGTCAAAACCTTCCCTGTGAGCCATAAGCGAAATTCCGTGGTCGCCAATAGTGCCTGTGACCAGAATTTTGTCTCCCGGCCGAAGCCCTGAATCTCTTACAGGGCTATCCGTAATTCCCAGGCCTGCAGTGTTCAGGATAATAGAATCAAGCGCAGTTTTCTCTACGGTTTTAGTGTCGCCTGTTATTATGGGTACACCAACCTCTGCGGCTGTTTTATCCATTGTTTTAATTATTTCCTCAAACTCCTTGAGTGGAAAACCTTCAGGGACTATGACTGCACAGGTAAGAGCAAGGGGCTTTGCTCCCATGACCGTAAGGTCATTGACAGTGCCTGCAACTGCAAGCCTTCCTATATTGGTATTCGGGAAAAAGGCAGGTGTAATCACGTGACTATCAGTAGTCAGTACAAGTTCGCATCCGTTGTTGAAGCTATCAAGCCTGACTGTGGACCCATCATCAAGACATTCGAGTCCAATTGAGCCTGCACTTTTATTGTGAAAGTTTTTAAGAATTATTTCTCCTATAAGTGCCTGCATAACTTCTCCGCCTGCACCGTGCTCAAGAGAAATGGTATTTGATTTCATATAAGTCTCCTTTTTTCCGCCTTTTAAACCCTTCTGGATCTTCTCAATCTACTTTAAATCTTTTTAGTCCGAGCTTCGAGTTAATCTCTAGAATCTGATTTCTCATTTTATCCTCATTAACCCTGGCTCGGATTAATTCTTTTTAACCTGGGTTCTACCTTAATTCTTTTTGACCTGGGTTCTACCTTAATTCTTTTTAACCTGGGTTCTACCTTAATTCTTTTTAACCTGGGTTCTACCTTAATTCTTTTTAACCTGGTTTCTACCTTAATTCTTTTTAACTTTGCCTTATCTATTCTGAGCTTTTTTAACTCCAAGCTCGATAAAGCTAATCCAGGTTTCCAGGCTTTCCCAGTCATGCTTTGAAGTAAGGATAACTGGCACACTCGGATTTAAGGAAAGAATATCGTTTCGCATTTTTTCGGCATCGACATCAACCGCGTGTGCAATGTCAACTTTATTTATTACTGCAAGATTTGCAGTCTTGAATATCATGGGGTGCTTGAGGATAATATCGTCTCCCTCGGTCACGCTCACGATTACAACCCTCAGTTGTTCCCCCAGTTTGAAGTCCACAGGACAGATAAGGTTGCCTACGTTCTCAATTAGAAGGAGATCCGTGTTACTAAGATCGATTTCATCCAGGGCTTTTTCCACCAGTTTTGCATCAAGGTGGCACTCTTTTCCGGTATTTACGGGAATGGTAGGTACATCGAGTTTTCTGAAACGGGAAGAATCCATTTCTGCGATTACGTCCCCTGCAATCACAGCTATCCTATACTTATCCTTAAGTTGCCTGATAGCTTCTTCAATCAGAGTGGTCTTTCCTGATCCGATTGCACCCATAACATTTACCGAGAAAACCTGATACTTGTCAAGTTTCTTTCTGTTTTTTTCAGCAACTTTATCATTTGCCTTGTAGACATCATGTCCCATATCAATTACATGCATTAACATAAACATCACTTGGGGAGTTATTTTTTATTTTTTACCTTTTTGAGGTTCAATCCTGGTTTTCAGTTTCGATCTCGATACTTTTAATAATCAGCTCTCTTCCACCTATCAGCTGAGCAGGCTTTCCGCAGACTGGACATTCCATAACTGCCGCATAAGCCAGAAGTTCACTTTCGAATTCACATTTCGTTCGTATCTTTTTTTCATCTATTGCTCCCGTGTATCCACATTCACATTCAAGGGAAGGCGGTATCATTTCTACAATAAAATCCGCATCTTTGGCAATACTTTCCTCTGCAAGGACTTTAAAACAGAAGTTAAGTTGTTCCGGATTAGTATGAGATAATCTTCCCATCTGAAGAGTTACGTGCTTAACTTCCGTGGCTCCGTGCTCTTTGGCAGTAGCCATTACCTGCTCGAAAATTTCACATGCAATGGATAATTCATGCAACCCTGTTGCCTCCTTCTCTTGAGTACCTGAACCAGTTATAACACATACCTTCCTGGCTTACCATACATGGGCCTGCAGGACTTTTCGGGGTACATTCTTTCCCGAAATTCGGGCATTGAGAAGGCTTTGCTTTTCCTGTAAGGATAGCTGCGCAGATACAGCGTTTTTTGTCTTTTCCTCCTGTTTTCTTTCGGACATCTTCAAGAGCAGAAGCATACAGATCTTCATACTTTTTTGCAGCGTCCTTTTCCTCAAACTCCTTTCTGAGCACAAGTCCTGAATTCTCGATTTTCCCTATGCCTCGCCACTCAGAGTCCGAGGTTTCAAACACTTCATTCATGATTTTAAGGGCAATCTGGTTTCCTTCAGGTTTTACAGCTCTCGGGTAGCCGTTATCTATTCTTGAGATTCCTTCTTCTGCCTGCAGTTGTAACAGGTTTATTCCAAGGAGAATATCTCCGGGTTCAAACCCACTTACGACAACAGGAAAGCCTTTTTCTGCAAGAGACTCAAAAGGTTTTGTGCCTATTATAGTTGCCACATGCCCGGGAGCTATAAAGGCATCAACATCTGCATCACTGGCAAGGAATTCGACTGCAGGAGGAGTTTGCTTCTGCGAGGCAAGGAGGCTGAAGTTTTCGGGGGTCTTTCTTAAAAGAGCAGCCGCATTTGCAGGAACCGTAGTTTCAAAGCCTATTCCAAAAAAGACTACCTCAAGTTCTGGCTTTTTTTCTGCAAGGGCAATTGCATCATCAATACTATAGACCATCTTTACATTTGCCCCTTCAGACTTCGCGTCCAGCAAACTTTCGGCCGAACCCGGAACACGCATCATGTCTCCAAAAGTGACAACGGTTGCCCCACTTTTTGCAAGGGCTATTGCAATATTAATATCTTCTTCAGGAGTCACACAAACAGGGCATCCGGGGCCGCTTATTACCTCAATATTTTTAGGAAGGACACTCCTTAACCCATATTTTGCTATAGTCCGCTCATGAGTCCCGCAGACATGCATTATGCGAAGTGGCTTATCCAAGCTTCTGATTCTTTCCAGGAGCTTTCTTTCAAGTTCAGGAGCCGCTGGCTTTGAAGGTGAATTCCCGTTTTCCATTTTTCATCAGCGTCCGCTTTCAGGTAGATTCGCTTTCGGGTGTTTCTATCTCTTCAAGTCCCGCAATCTGTCTGAGAAGGTGCATTGTTTCTTCACTTTCTTCTTCCGAGATTTCGGCTATTGCATATCCAACATGGACAAGAAAGTGTTTCCCTATCTGGGACTCGTTAGCGCCTCCCATAAGGTCCATATTCACATCTCTGCAGATTCCGCCCATGTCAATCGTTGCAGTATTCTCGTTTACAATGGATTTTACTTTTCCAGGAATAGCTATACACATGTTTCCTCGAACCCTTTTTTTTTAAAATCCTTTAGTTTATACAAATTATTTATTAATGAGATAAATTCTTGTATTAAGGCTTTTACAAGACTTATTTTACAAGAGATATATATTTGTAATGTATTTACAAGAGATATATATTTGTAAGGTATATATATTTACAGGTACCAAATGAGCAAAAACCCCTCCAGTTTTACTTCCTTAACTGGCTAAACAGCTTTTATCCCCTTACTTGTTTTTATTTCTCTACTGCTGCTTTTTAATGATCGCGTTTTCATTCTCCACTTGCCGCAGATAGAAAAATGGAGGTATCGTGAACAAGAACCTAATTTTAAGTTTTAAACAAATCCATTGTCAAAAATTATTTTTTGAAACTCTATGGTTCTATATTATATTCTTTTTGTTTTTTCTTTTCACTTGCATAATTTAAAAATGTTTTTTGCCCTAATCTTTTACTTGCTTCAAAAACGTTTTTGAAAAGGCCCTAAAACCGCTCTATTTAACTCGGGATGCTCAAGATATAAAAGCCATAGGTAATTGAGGCTTGAGTAGTATTATATATGTTCTAGCTTCACATAATAAGATCAGCTTCTTTAGCACTTCTTTTCCGTTTTAAGTTTCTATTGAGTGTACTTTTCAGAACACTGAAGATCAGAGTTAATAGAGATAACTCGGGATTAAAAGCTTTTCAGCTTTATAGTAAAGCAGGATTCTTTTGGTTACTTGAGAGTTAAACAGGATCAGTTGCTACATCTATTTCCTTCTTATGAAATCTCAGTTCTGGTTGAGAAAGCTCAATATACTAAAATATCCCTTAAAAATAAGTGATTCTTTCTTTGCATTTCAAAACTTTTCTGCATTTTATCTTCTTTTTATGTGTTTTGTCATAATACAGGTAAGTTTTTAAATATGAATTGCGACTTCAGTAGTAACTTTTAACTTTTGAAATTAAATTAATTATTTTGATCCTCTTTTCTCTTTCAAGAGGCTTTAATTCCCCGTATATGTACTATAATACACAACAATATACATTGAGTTGTGCTATTTATATTTGAAGCTTATTATATATGATATTGAATCATATCCCTCCAATGCAGCCAATTAATATATTTATTGGAGCGTGTAAAAAACCTTAAATACTATTCCTACATTGAAAACATTAGTGGTAAATTTATGTATGTATTTATATAATTACTGTGGACAATTATTCAAAATTTTCTTTCGGATGTATAATTTGGGTAAAATCAAGATGTGGTAGAGATGAGTACTGGAATAAAAAATCTTGTCCGTACACTGGACAGTGTGGACTTCTTAAAAATGGATCGACGCACTTTCATGAAAGCATTAGGTGCAATGGGTGCAGCTACATTCCTTGGCACATATAAATCTGAGATTGTAAGTGCGCTTGAACTCGCAGAGACCAAGCTTCTTTGGATCCACGGTTCCGAATGTACCGGCTGTTCCGAATCGGTCTTAAATGCAGGTAATCCTGACCTTGTACAAGCACTAGAAAAGCTTAATGTCAATCTTGCTTACCATGAGACTCTTTGTGCACAGCAGGGAATTTGGAATGATGGTAAGCTTGTAAACACCGCTGAGCTTAACTCCGAAATTCTCCAGGAAGAAATTTATAAAGAAGGCAACTACATTCTGGTCGTTGAAGGCGGAATTCCAAACGGTCCGGATGGTTCAGGCCGCTACCTGGTTATTGGAAACAAGCCTTTCAAGCAGACCCTTGGAGAGGCTGCAAAGAATGCTGCAGCTGTCGTTGCAGTTGGAGCCTGTGCCTGTTGGGGAGGAATTACCAATGCAGAAAGCGATGTTGCCAAGGACACTGACTATAGAGGAGTAGCATTTTCAAAAACCGAGGCATCAAAAGGTATGCTTAAAGAACTTGGCATTGATAAGCCCGTAATCAATATTCCTGGTTGTCCGGCTCACCCTGATTGGGTACTCCTTACCCTGGGCGCAGTTATTCTTGGTAAGATTAAGATCCCAGATGACCTTTCTGCCGTTCTGGACGAGTATAACAGGCCAAAAGTCTTCTTCCCTCCAGACCATGTTGTGCATGACAACTGCCCCCGCCGTGGATACTACGACCGCGGAGAGCTTGATGAAGAGATTGGTGGGCCAGGGTGCCTGTGGAAACTTGGATGCAAAGCTCCTTACGCCCATGCAGACTGTGGAATCCGCAGGTGGAACGGTTCAGTAAGCATGTGTACTCAGGCAGGCGGCCCCTGTATTGCCTGTGTTGAACCAGGCTTCCCAGACTCCTCAAGACCCCTGTACGTTGAACGTGAAGATGTAGGAGTTGCCGGAACAAACATTGATACAGTAGCCAAAGTTGCAGTTGGAGCAGCTGCAGTTGCAGCAGGCGTACATGCTGTTAGGAGAATGGGAAAAGGAGAGTGAGTGAAAAATGGTAAACGTTACAGTTGATCCCTTAACTAGAATTGAAGGTCACCAGCGCATATCCACTGAAGTAGGTGCTGACGGTGTTATTACCGATGCCCAGTCATCTTCTCTTATATTCAGGGGTTTTGAACGCATTCTGCAGAACCAGGATCCAAGAGATGCAGCTTTTCTTACTCAGAGAATTTGTGGTGTCTGTCCTCTTGCTCATGGATTAGCATCCACAAATGCTCTTGACGACCTTTATGGCGTAGCTGAGAGCGTTCCAAAAGATGCTCTTATGATGAGAAACATTTTCCAGGGCCTGAATATGGTTGCAAGCCATGCAACTCATATATATGTTCTCTTTGGTCCTGATCTTGCAAACCCGGCATACAAAAAGGTCCTTACAACACTTGGAGACACCGGAAACGCAGTCTGGAATGAAATGGTTGGAAGGTTTGCCCCAATCAGCTACAAGATGGATGGCGCGGCTGTACCTGTAGGGAGTTCCTATCTTGCAGCAATTCCTGAGAAGAAACGCCTTCAAGAGGCTATTGCACTCATTGCCGGTAGAATGCCCGGTCCTTCATCCCTTTATCCAGGTGGATATACCTACCCGGCTACTGTCGGAGATATAACCAAACTTTCCACTTACTATCTGCAGGTCATGGACTTCGTATCCAAACATACTCTGAAAGTTGATTTCAATACCTGGATCAAAAATACCTATCAGGCAAGCTCTCCTCAAAAAGCAGTAAGCTTTGTTACTGAACACCTGACTGACCTTTATAATAAAACATCGACTTCAAATGACTTCTCCAAAGATGCAGGTTGGGGAGATGTGGAATTCTATGCAGCTTTTGGTTCAGAACTTGTAGGAGAAAAGATTCTCGGTCTTCCAGCAAGCCTTAAACATGATACAATCGGTGGGTACAAGGACCCAGCAAAGATCTGCTTCGTTTCATATGGCGGATACTACAAGTACAAAGACGGATACGACCCGAAGAGCCCAGCAGGAGACCGTATTTTCACCTCAGGTGTGGTAACAGGAAAGCTCGAATACCAGAAATTTGATCCGGAAAAGATTACTGAGAGTACTGCTCACTCCTTCTACCAGAACAGTTCCAATGACCTCGCACCAGCAAAAGGTGAAACCGTTCCATATACTGATCCAAATAAAATCGTTTACACAGGCGGTTCAAACAGCCAGTACAGCTGGGACAAGGCTCCGAGATATGACGGAATGGCAGGTGAAGTCGGGCCTCTTGCACGCATGCTAAATATAAAAGAGCCTCTAGTAACAGGTCTGGCTCAGGCTTTCGCTGAGAATGGTTACTCTGCAGCTAACGTTTACACCAGGATGCTGGCTCGTATGCAGGAAACTGCAATTCTCGCATATGAACTTCTCAACTGGGTAACAGTTGATTACAACCCAAACGGCAAGATTTCCGTGCCTATAGACCTTAATACAGCTAAAAACAATTCGGGAATGGGCCTGTGGGAAGCACCTCGTGGAGCTCTTGGTCACTGGATCTCTGCTGGCAGCGATGGAAAAGTTACCAACTATCAGTGTATAGTTCCGGGTAGCTGGTTGATGTCCCCAAGAGACAGCAAAGGAATTCCTGGCCCACTCGAACAGTCTCTCATTGGTTCAAAAATCAATACAGTTGGAGATGTCGATTATACCAATCCAGTTGGCATTTTCCATATGGGAAGGTCCTACGATCCTTGCATTTCATGTGCAGTCCACACCATTGACCTGACTGGGAAAAACGCTCCAAATACACTAAGAATCCTCTAAGTATAGTACAGGGAGATGACCCACAATGAAATCTAAAGGCGACAAGCCGATGATTGTTGAGCGCTATACAGTAACTGACAGGATAGCTCATACTGTCCACGCTGTTGCAATGTTAGTGCTCATCATTACCGGGTTAAAGATCTATATGGGATGGGAATTTATGAGTTTCCATACCGCCCGCGGTCTTCACATGATAGCGGTCCCATTCCTGCTTGCAGTGAACTGGATCCTTATTCCTTACAACATCTTCTCTGAAGGTCATGGGTTTATGGGAAAGATCTCGCACTTTACGGACCATTATATTTTCGGCCCTAAGGATGCAGCTCGCTTTGGCGGTATAATTGGTAACTTCTTCAGGAAAGGCAGATATCCGGCATTCAGTATATATGATGAAACTACTGGCCACTACAAGACCAAACTTCATCCCTTAATGAAGATCCTGATCGTGCTTGAAGGTACAGCTATCTTCTTAATCGCGGTTTCAGGTGTTGTGCTTTACAAGCTCGACTGGTCACTTTTCGGCCTCCCAATAGCCTCATGGATACTGACTATAACAGGCTTTATTTCGCCGTTATTCAACCTGTCTCCTCTGGAATTCCTCAGGGTACTTCACCTGCTGATGACCTACTGGTTTGTTTTTGAACTTGTAGTTCACGTGGGTATTCTGGAATTCGATCCTCATGTCTGGAAGTACTATAAAGCTATCTTCCTGACAGGAAAAGAGGATCTGAGAGATACTCATTATTCTGAGGTTCTCCCAGCTTATTACCCTACAAAGGAAAAGCCGTGAAAATATCATAAAGAAAAATATCAAATTTAAGGTAGTACAGGCATTTTTGAAAAGCCTGTATACCTTTTTAACTGCTTTTTTGAGTGAAAATATGTCTATACTAAATGCTCCTATACGCATCCTTGGCTGCGGAAGCCCGTTAATGGGAAACGATGGTGTTGGCCTCAAAGTCATTGAGGTTCTTCAAGAATCAGAACTTAAAGACCTCAAGGATATCGATATCATGGATGCAGGGGTCTGCGGGCTTGACCTTCTAAATCTTCTCGATGACGCCAGGAAAGTCATCATAGTTGATGCAATTCTGGCTAACAGCCCTCCAGGTTCAGTACACCATATAGAAGGGAAGGAATTACTTGAAGGCGTAGAGTTTCACCCCCTGGTTTCAGTACATGACCTGACAATTACAGATGTATTGAAAATAGGAGAACAGGTCCAAGAACTTCCAGAAATTGTGGTCATCGGGATTGAAATCGGATCAATTGTCACGGAAGCTACGCTGGAAATCAGTCCAGATGTCCTTAAAGGTGTGGATAAAGCCATAAAGCTCATCAAGGAAGAGGTCTTTTCTTCACTTTAATTTTATTTTTACTATTTACTTTAATTTTTGTTTTGTTCAATTTTCCCAACTTTTCCCCACTTTTTAGTTCTGTTTTTTTCCCTTTTTTAATTTTGGCTTTGCCCTCTGTTTTTAGTTTATATTTTGCCCCATATTTGCTATTTTATTAATTTCAATTCTTTCCTTCTACAGTAATTTATATCTGGTAAAAGGCCCATTTGAATATAATATATTAGAAAGAATTTATAATTCCGGGGTGGGAATATTTCACGATTCCTTCGTCAAGTAGTACTTAAAATACTTTCTTTTGGAGCAATTTTCTATGTAGCAACGCTTGTTGCTGCAAATACCTCTATTACTCAGAAGAATCTCGAGACCGAAGTTATCATCAACGTACCGGCTGCCAGGGTATGGCAAGCGCTTACTGATTTCGGGGCATACCCACAGTGGAATCCGTTTATCCGTGAGGTGACCGGAGTTTCCAGTCCAGGTGAGAAATTAACAATTCAAATTCATCTAGGCGACCGTGTTATGACAATTCGGCCAACTATTCTTGTCATTCAGCCAGAAAGAGAGCTGCGCTGGATCGGTCATCTGTTAATTCCTGGGATATTCGATGGTGAGCACAGTTTTGTAATAGAGCCAGCTGGTGAGAACCGAGTGCGTCTGATTCAGCGAGAGACATTTAACGGGCTTTTGGTGCCGTTTTCGGGTTCCCTGCTTGGCAATACTAAACGGAATTTTAGTATGATGAATCTGGCACTTAAAGAGCGCGTGGAGCAGGCAAACTAAGCTAAGCCTGAAATCCTGCTGGACAAATAAGTTAAATTTCAAGCCCCTGCTGGACAAATAAGTTAAATTTCAAGCCCCTGCTAGACGAAACTCTAGAAAAAGAACCGGATATAATTCCGGAAAAAGAAAAAGTGAGGTTTCTGTTTCTCAGGGTGTGTTTCCAAACGGAGCTACGAGCCCAGAAAAAATTTATACAATCGGGGTCAAGGGCCCAAGAACCGATTCCTTTAATCAACAGATTTTTCGAAACAGATCTCTAAATTTTAAATATCATCTTTTTTATTATCCTTTCAGGTTAGTATAGATCTCTTTTTATTGAAACTTCCATTTAAAACTGTTTATATTAGTAAGGCTCTTTTCCCTTTACGGTTACTCGGATTTTCCAGGCACCCAGTTGCTATAGAGTTTCCATTCAATCAAAGAGTCTTCACTGTCGGTTTCGATGTAAAATCTCCATATAAAAGGCTCTGTTATCGCAGAGAATTCAAAATTTACAAGAGTATCAGGCAAAAGTATAGATTCTTTTGCTTCACCTGTATTTGTTTTTATCATAATACTTGATTCCTTAACATTCAGGTTACTTACTTCGAGACGTACCGATTTTCCAGCTTCAGCTTCAAAAGAAGAACTACTCCCACTCCAGGTTCCTGCAGTATGGAATTTACGTCCCTTACTATCAACCGTAGGGGGTAGTCTGGTCATAGGTGGAGTTATGGGTCTAGTTACATGCACAGGCTTTTGGTCAAGCGGAACTGCCTGGGTTTTCAGGATTGGAGGTCCCGCTACCGGTGCTTCAGGAGGTTGTGGTATTTTAACCGCAGGAGCCCCTACTCTCGGAGCACGTGGAATCTCTACTGGCGGGACTTCAGGTGCTCTTACCGGTCCAACCGGAGATGCTCTTGGTGATCGAACCGGAGATTCCGGGAATAATGGAGCAGAAATTTCTGATACCTGCGGCTCAGTTACTGGTGAAACCGAAGGCTTCCGGGCGCCCGCGAAAAATTCCTCATCAAGACTTCCTATAGTCTCTGACCCTATTATACCATCAACTTTCAGGCCTCTTGACTCCTGGTAACTTCTAACCGCAAGTTCGGTTTCCCCGCCAAAAATACCATTGGCTCCAACTTCAGGCACGGGAAAATCCAAAAATATTAAAGCCTGTTGAACTTTCCTTACCGCAGAGCCGCTATCTCCTTTCTGGAGAACTATTTCTTTGTCATAGCAGCCCTCCAGAACTTCATCACCTGCAAATCTCGACGACCTTAAGTCGTGACCATCCCCAATAGTCATATTCTATCCCCCATATTTGCCGCACAACTTTTCCCTGAAATATGCAGCGTTATCACTAAACGTTACTAGCCTTAAAATTTCAATAAATAAAGTAGTGATATTAAAATATATAAGTTTTTAGAAAAATTATATTTATTAAATGACTTAAATTTAATTTAAACGATCTTCTGCTATTGCAAAGTAAAGGAGTTACCTGTAACGCGGGTTATCGAAGATTTGTTAGTCTTTTATAGATATGATAGTCTTTAATATATTGGACTCTATTTTTTATATATATTTAGATATAATTATTTGTAACATGGGGGGAAGTGGAACGGATAATGACGACTTACTTGAAAAGTTTAAAAATCTCGATTTCATGAAAATGGATCGGCGGACATTTATAAAAGCTGTGGGGGTATTAGGGGCTTCACTGTTTTTGCAAACGTATAAAAACGATATAGCAAAAGCTCTTGAGTTTTCTGAAACTAAAGTTGTATGGCTTCACGGAGTAATGGATAGTGGCTGTACCATATCAATGCTGGACGGAGGATCTCCTGATATCATCGAATTCCTTCAGGAGTACAATCTCAAACTTCTCTATCATGAAGTTTTAATGATGCAGCAGGGGATTTTCGTAGATGGGAAGCTCGCAAATACCAGTGATCTTAATTCAGAGATTGTACTGGATGAGATCCTGGGAAGGGAAAAAGATTATGTTCTGGTCTCCGAAGGAGCAATTTCGAACGGACCTCAAGGTTCCGGGAAATATCTCATGCTGGGAGGAAGGACCTATAAAGAGATTTACGCGAAAGCTGCTAAAAACGCTTTAGCAATTGTTGCAATTGGGAATTGTGCGACTAACGGTGGGGTGAACTCTGCTAAGAGTGATATAGTCGAACTTATGGACCCACGTGGGGTTGCTTTTACTATGGAAGATGCTTCAAAGGGGATTTTAGATCTTCTTGGCATCGAAAAGCCTGTAATTAATCTTACTGGTTGCCCTACTCATCCAGACTGGGTTTTTTTGACAATAGGTGCAGTTGTTTTGGGAAAGATAAAGATACCTGATGATTTGCCTAATGTCCTGGACCACTGGAAACGTCCAAAGGTTTTCTTCCCGCCTGACCACGTTATTCATGATAATTGTTCTCGTCGCGGGTACTATGACCGTGGAGAGTTTGAGCTTACAGTAGGTGGGCCGAAGTGCCTATGGAAACTGGGGTGCAAGGGACCCTATACCCATGCAGACTGTGCTACTCGCAACTGGAACGGCCATCTCAATTACTGTCCTCAGGCAGGATCTCCCTGTATTGGCTGCGTCCAGCCGGGCTTCCCTGATAGCACCAGGCCTTTTTTTGTGGAAATTGAGAAGACAGGAATTGTAGGTACGAATATCACTACTATAGCGGGCGTGGCAATCGGAGGCGCGCTACTTGCTGCAGGGGCTCATGCTGTAAGGAGAACTGCCATGAAAAGACCTGAGGACGAGGAAGGCTTTGCCGAAGAAAGCACTCCAGAAGAAACCGGAGAGAAACCCATAGAGGAAGCCGGAGGTGAAAAATAATGGTACAGGTCACTGTTGATCCTGTTTCGAGAATTGAAGGGCACTACAGGATCAATACCGAAGTCAATGGAGAAGGCGTAATTACTGATGCACAGAGTAACGGTTTGCAGTTAAGGGGTTTTGAACGTCTCCTGCAGCGCCAGGACCCCAGGGATGCAGCACTTCTGTCCCAGAGGATCTGCGGGGTCTGTCCGGTTAGCCACGGCATAGCTGCAGCAAATGCCCTCGATGAACTTTTTGGAGTCGCAGGTGAGGTTCCCAAAAACGGTCTTTTAATGCGAAACATCCAGCAGGCTCTGAATTACATAGCCAGCCATGCAGCACACGTCTACGTGCTCTGGGCCCCTGACCTTGCAAACTCAGCTTACCGTGACATCCTGGCAAAATACGGTGATGTTGGAAATTCAGTCTGGAAAGAACTTCAGGGGCGTTTTGCACCTTTGATTTATCAGATTGACGGTGCCAGTTATCCGGCAGGCTCGTCCTATCTGGGCGCTATAGTGGAATTTCGCCGTTTGCACGAAGCCATTTCTTTAATAGCTAGCAAGATGCCACATCCGGTTCTTCAGCATGTTGGAGGTGTAGTTTATTCTCCGACTGTTGCTGATATCGGGCAAATTCTAAGCTATGTCACGAAAACGATGGAGTTTGTTAAAGCATTTACTCTTGGGGTCTCTCCCGATACCTGGATTGAAAATACTTACAGAGCTTCTTCTCCTCAAAAGGCTGCTAATTTCGTTCTTAATCACCTGCAAGAACTTCTGAATAAATCCCTTGACAGTAAGGACTTCTCACACTCGGCTGGCTGGGGAGACGTCCCTCTCTTTGCGGCTTTTGGCTCGGAGCTTATAGGGGAAAAACTTCTCGGCCTGCCTATCAGTATGAAAATGGACCTTGCAGGGACTTACAAAGATCCCGATAAGATTGGTTTTCTTTCCTACGGAGTTTTCTTTAAGCCCGAGAAAGGAGATGGATATGACCCTACAAGTCCTGCTGATAGCAGAGTTATTCCCTCCGGCTATATGGATGGATATTTCAAGCTTGAAAAATTTGACTACAGGAAGATCTCAGAAAGTATTAGCCACTCCTTTTACATTGACGATGTAAACGATCGTCCTCCCTGGAATGGGGTTACGGTTCCGGAAGGGACCCCCGAAAATATTGATTATACAAAAGGATCAAAGAGCCGTTACTCGTGGGCAAAAGCCCCTCATTATGACGGCATTCCGTGTGAAGTCGGCCCTCTTGCCCGTATGATGGTTATGGGAGAACCTCTTGTTACGGCATTGGTAAAAACTTTTCAGGATAACGGCTACTATCCTGTCAACAACTATACCCGCATGATTGCAAGGATGCAGGAAATTCTTGTAGTGGTCCCGGAACTTATAAAATGGCTCACGCAGGACCTTCAGGCAGGCGGAAAGGTTGCTGTGCATACCGATCTTTCCATGGCAAAGAGTTCCACAGGAATGGGTTTATGGGAAGCTCCGCGAGGGGCACTGGGGCACTGGATTGCTACAGATTCGGATTCTATGGTAACTCTTTACCAGGCTGTGGTTCCGAGCACCTGGAACCTTGCTCCAAGGAATTCGCAGGGAATCCCAAGCCCTGTTGAACAGGCCCTAATAGGCACCAAAATCTCGGCTGCCGAAAATGCACTTGGAGTGGATTATTCAAATCCTCTCGGAATCCTGCATACAGCCCGGTCTTACGATCCCTGCCTGGCATGTGCAGTTCATACAATTGATAAAACCGGAAAGCACCCGGACTATATAATCAAGGTACTTTGAAGGAGGTTGAAAGTATGGTACGATCTGCTCAAAGACCTGCTTCCAGAAGTGTAATTGTTGAACGTTATACGTGGCTTGAGCGGGTTACTCATCTGGTTCATCTTGTTACCCTGTTTATCCTGCTTATTACGGGATTCAAAATCTACTTTGGTTGGGGTTTCATGGCTTTTCAAACAGCCCGAACCTGGCATATGATTGCTGTGCCTTTTTTCCTGGTTGCAAATTGGATTCTGGTCCCATACAACCTTTTTTCCTGCAAAGAAGAAAGATGCAGTGTCAGAGACAGGACCGTGCATTTTAAGGACTCTTACATTTTCGGAAAAGCTGATGCAGAACGGTTCATTGACATAATAAAGAATTTTTTTGGAAAAGGCAGGTATCCGGCATTTAGTATCTATGATGAAACTACTGGTCACTACGAGACTAAACTCCATCCTGTGATGAAAATACTGATTGTCCTTGAGAGTATAGCAATTGTTATTGTAGCAATTACAGGAGTAGTGCTTTACAACCTTGACTGGTCTCCTTTCGGAATTCCCATTGCGGCATGGATACTTTCCGTAACCTGGTATTTTGCGTCCTTTTTCAATATCAATGCTTTGGGTTTACTCCGATTATTACATCTGCTTGCAGCTTACTGGTTTGTCTTTGAACTTGTGGTCCATGTAGGAATTATTGAATTTGATCCATACGTATGGAAATATCATAAGGCAATATTCTGGTCCGGAAAAGAAGATCTCTCAGATAGGCAGTTTGTCAAAATAATTGATGAGGACGAGCAAAAAAGAGTAACAGGTGAACACTGATAACAAAAGCAGATAGTGAATAATGCTGATAGTGTAGAATGCAGACAGTATATAGCAGTTAGTATGTAGCAGTTAGTATGTATTTGTTAAGCATATAAATGTGTAAATGATTATATACTAATCTATCATTATTATATATGGTAATTGAGATGTATGGATTTGGGGAAGTTCGAAGAAGAATTAACCCGATCATTCTCAACCTTTTAATCCTTTTCTTTTTGGTAATGCTTGGGCTGATGGTGGTAGAGTTAGTTCTTAAAAGTTTAATCATTTATAGCCCTTTTTGAGAGTTCTCGGCTTTTCTTTTATTTCCATCTTTTATCTTTTCTTCATTCTCTCCATTTTTGTTTCTTCTACAACCGAAATCCTTATTGTAAAGCCCGCGATATGGCAGGACTATGACAATGCAAAGGGAAATCCAGGTAATCTGCGGGAATGTAAATATCCCTAATCTTTCCGGCTTTCTAAAATCAATAAATTCGATAGCTTCCGAAAATGATGTCATTATCCAGGGTTTGAACGCAGACCTGATCGCAGGGGAAAGACACCTTCATTTTGCAGTGGGAAAAGCTCTTCGGGCAATTGCTGCAGGCAGGAACATAGCAAACGATCCCGGTATCGAGATTATGCGGTATGCGTCCGGAGAGAGGCAGATTGAAAGGAGTTTTTCGATTGGGCTATGTAAAGGGGAAAACAATGCCGTATTCGTGCTGCTTGGAAAAATGGACAATCTGGTGCTGGCTCTCTCTGCATTAAAAGAACTCATTACTGAAAAGCCCTGTTCCGAGCTGCTTGCATATTCCGATTACAAAAAGCAGGGAATCCTTTCTGTGTTCGGGATCACGGATGCTGAAATTGAAGCTTCAGGGAAGGAGCACATTCCCGAACTTGTGATTGAGAGGGTAGCGCTGGCAGATTTTGCAAAGTAAAAAAGGGCAATCTGAACCTGCGTCTATAATTTCTCTTCAGCTTCTCTTTTTCATCTATCTTTTTCTTTCATCTTCTGTTTCTCTTCAATCTCTCTTTTTCTTCAATCTTCTGTTTCTCTTCAATCGCTCTTTCTCTTCAATCTTCTGTTTCTCTTCAATCTCTCTTTCTCTTCAATCTCTCTTTTTCTTCAATCTCTCTTTTTCTTCAATCTTCTGTTTTTCTTCAATCTCTCGTTCTCTTCAATCTTCTGTTTCTTGTTTCTACGTAATTTTTACCACTTAGTTTTCTTGCCCACATTTTTCTTCAAACCAGTTCATGAGAGAAAAGGCCAGGTTCCTGGAACTATCAAAAAAGCTTTCCTGCCCAAGTATTTCCTTTTCAGACTGGATATATTTTCCTGATACAAGATCGTGCCCTGAATCCCTGATCAGATTTCTTACCCACTGCCTGTTGGCTTCAGGGTGAAACTGTAGCCCGAGAACATTTCCATTGTAAATAAATCCCTGATTCGGGCAGGCCTCACTTTCAAAAAGCTTCACTGCTCCGGCTGGAATTTCAAAGGTGTCTCCATGCCACATAAAACCGGTAAACTCAGGAAACATGCAGGACGGAAGCTTTGAATCCTTTAGCTCGCTCGGGCTTTGTTCGATATTTTCTTCTATAGACCGTACCGTATGCCAGCCGATTTCCTTATACGGATTTTTCGTAACTTTTCCTCCAAGCACTTCGGAAATCATCTGAGCTCCAAAACAGCTCCCAAGCACGGGTTTGCCGTCTTCTATTACTGTTTTCACAAATTCTTTTTCAGGTTTTAACCAGGAATATTCCTCTTCCTGATAAATGCTCATGGTGCCGCCCATTATAAGGAGCAAATCGAATTCTTCAGGGGCAGGAAAAAAAGAGTTTTCGTAAAGCAGGGTTTTCGTAAGTTTATATTCTTTATCATCTATCCAGGTCCCTATACTTCCCAGGGTATCGTTTTTCAGGTGTTGTAAACAGTGAATTCTCATGGGTGTTTCCCCTTAAAGTATATTGAGCAGAAACTGCTCTTTTTGAATTAAACTTTAAATGCACTTCAGGTAAGGCTTAAATCAAATTGTCTAGCAACTGTTTGTTTTAGGAAGCATTCTTAATTGAGTTTCAGGCAAGCTTTAGAGCCTGAATTTCTGGCAGTTTTAAGCCAGACTTTTTTAGCCATCAGTTTTAAGCCAGGTTTTTTTAACCATCAGTTTTAAGCCAGGCTTTTTTAGCCATTTTTTTATACTTCTTATCTGTATGCTTTATTTTGGAGTCTTCTTGAAGGCCCTCTATTTGGACTTTCTGTGATGAACGCTTCATAAATAAATATATGACTCCATATATGCCTTCATTCGGCCAATAGATTCATTAATATACTATTGTGTTATGAGATCAATTAAATATAAAGAGTAAATTGCCGAAAAAAGATTTCATATCAGGAAGCAGATTATTCGCAAGTAGAAAATGGGAGTTGATTCTTATATCTCATCCAAAAACCGTAGAGGAAATGATTGATTGTTCAGGGCCTATAGAATGTGATTTATTGCCCAGACTTATTCATGTGACCGAAGCTGCTGCCATTGCCGCAGCGTACCAGATGGGGCGTGGGAACAAAAGTTTTGCCGACCAGGTAGCAGTTGCCGCCATGCGAAGGATGCTGAATAAACTTGACATGAAAGGCATAATCCAGATAGGGGAAGGAGAAAGGGATGAGGCTCCCATGCTTTATATCGGGGAGCACGTAGGAACAGGAAAAGGAAACCTTGAAGTCGATATTGCAGTCGACCCGCTTGAAGGGACAAACCTTACTGCAGATGGCGGGCCTGGCTCAGTTGCAGTTATGGCAATGGCTGAAAGGGGAGGAATTTTCCACGGCCCTGATATCTATATGGACAAGATTGTTGTCGGGCCAGATGTAGTGCGCTACGAAGAGGAACACCCTGATGAAAAGATTGACCTGGATGCTCCAGTCAGGTACAACCTTGAGATAGTCGCAAAGGCTCTCGATAGAAGTATTGAAGAGCTTGTAGTCGTTGTGCTTGACCGGCCAAGGCATGCCCAGAAAATAACCGAAATTCGGGAAGCAGGCGCCCGCGTAAAGCTAATCAGTGACGGAGACCTTATGCCCGGAGTTTCAACTGCAATCCGTGGGTCAGGCGTTCATATGGTAATGGGCGCAGGCGGTTCGGGTGAAGCAGTACTCACAGCGGCTGCAATCAAAATCCTGGGCGGAAAAATCCTTGCAAGGCTTGTGCTTCCCACGGTCGCAAACGGAAAGAGCCAGGATAAGGTCGACAAAGAAATTGAAGAAAAAATGCCAAGGCTCGAAAAAATGGGAATCACCCTTCAAAACATCAATGATGTCCTTGATACCAACAAGCTTGTGCCAGGGAACGACGTGATCTTTTCAGCATCAGCTGTAACTCCCGGCCATTTTCTGCGAGAAGTTAATCTGTTCGGTAGCGGGGATGCCAGGGTACACACAATCTCAATGGGTGCATCCGGATCTGTCAGGTTTACGGACAGTATTTATATAAAGGATAAGCGTGAGACTCCTCTCTACCTGTAAATCCTTTTATTCTCTTTTTTCATCTTTTTTAAAACACGGACTTTGCGAAGATACAGAATTTGATTACAGAACTTGGCTACAAAATTTGATCACATAACTTGATTACAGAATTATAAAATACAGAACTTGATTACAGAATTATTGAACACAGAACTTGATTACAGAATTATCAAATACAGAACTTGATTACAGAATTATCAAATACAGAACTAAGGAATACATAATTCAAAATTCAAAGTTTCAAAATTCAAAGTTTCAAAATTCAAAGTTTCAAAATTCAAAATTACGAAATTAAAAAACATAGAGTTTAGAGTTAAATCATGAAAGTCTATCTTGAAAGTTTTGGCTGTTCGGCGAGCCAGGCCTCGGCTGAAATAATGAAGGCAAGCGTCGAAAGACTGGGGTATGAACTGCTGGGCCCTGAGGCTGCCGATCAGGCAGAGGTCTATATCTGCAACTCCTGTACGGTAAAATACACTACGGAACAGAAGATCCTGTATAAAATTCGCAGCATGGGCGAGAAGAACGTGGAAGTTATCGTTTCAGGCTGTATGCCTGAAGTCCAGCTTGAGGACATCCTGCATGCAAATCCCGAAGCCCATATCCTAGGGGTAAATGCGATTTCTCGGCTTGGAGAGCTTCTTTCTTCAATCGAGCAGAGAAAAAAGGAATGTATTCCCGGAGGAGAACATCTGGAGTTCCGGGCTTCCGAACCTGTGGGATTTCTCAATGTTCCGCATGAGCGTTCCAACCCTAATATTCACATCTGCCAGATCTCGCAGGGCTGCAATTTTGCCTGTTCCTACTGCATTGTAAAATATGCAAGAGGCAAGCTGCACTCTTTTTCACCGGATGAGATCGTCGAAGATATCAGGTCAGCTGTTGTCGAGGGTTGCAGGGAAATCTGGCTTACTTCCCAGGACGACAGCCAGTATGGAATGGACACGGGTGTCAGACTTCCGGAACTCCTGCGCATGATCTCAGAAATTCCAGGCGACTTCAAAGTCAGGGTTGGAATGATGAATCCTTTTTCTGTCCTCCCCATCCTCGATGACCTTGTAGATGCTTTTGATTCCGACAAGGTCTTCAAACTTCTTCACCTCCCAATCCAGTCTGCTTCTCATTCGGTCCTGAAGAGAATGAACCGCCTGCACAAAATGGACGTAGTGGACACGATAATTACTAAATTCCGTTCCCGTTTCGAGGATTTATCCCTCTTCACCGACATAATTGTAGGCTTCTGCGATGAAACCGACAACGAGTTCAAGGAAACTGTCGAATGGGTACAGAAATACCGTCCCGAAAAGGTTAATATTTCAAGATATTCTCCTCGCCCGCACACTAAAGCCTTTTCTTTTCGGAACCTTGACTCCAGGATTTTAGTTCAGCGTTCTCATGAATTGCATAAGGTCTGTGAACAAATCAAGATTGGGTCCAAGCAGGCGATGATCGGCTGGAAAGGTCGGGCCTTTGTCTCGAAATATACGGAAATCGGGGATATTCTCACCCGCACGGATGCTTACCGTCCCGTTGTTATACGCGGCTCGAATCTAAAGCCTGGCCAGTATGCAAATGTTGAAATTGTTGCTGCAAAACCTGGATATTTCCTTGGAAAATTGATTGAAGACCGACCGGTTTCTGAAATAGAAGAAATTCAATAGGGAATGCCAGGTAAGGTGTATATTTAATTTTCATCATGGCTGTTTTCAATTTCTTCAAATAACATTTTTTAGAATCTCTACTCAAGGAATTATCTTTCCAAAACCAAAGTTCGAAGTATGCGAGTTTGAAAGCTTCTAGTTTTTCTATAACGACCAAAATTCAAGCTTTAATTGAGTTCAAGATCTAATTGAGTTCAAGATCTATGAATTCAAGATCTATGAGTTCAAGATCTATGAATTCAAGATCTATGAGTTCAAGATCTATGAGTTCAAGCTCCAATTGAGTTCAAGATCTAATAAAGAAACTCATGATGGTTTTATTGTGGTTTGATTTTTTATATCCAGACTTTTTTTAAAACTTGAATATTCTGGACTTTCTCTGAAGCTATTTTCTACAGATATTCTGCTCGGTACAGGATAGATACAACAAGTTCCCGGGCACATAGAAAAGTATAAATACTTTTACTCATATGAGTGAAAATAGGATTCCAAGACTTTTGAGTATAGATGGTCACAAAGGAAACAGGTGGAGTAAAAAGAATGAACATTTGCGTAACAGCCAGTGGTGAGGGGCTCGACTCCGAAGTGGACCCAAGGTTTGGGAGATGTAGCTACTTTGTAATTTATAACCCTGAGACCAGACATGTGGAATCTATATCAAATGCCGCTGCGTTCACTTCTGGCGGTACCGGCATAAAAGCAGCAGAAATTATTGCAAACGCAGAAGTCGATGTCCTCTTAACAGGCACAGTGGGGCCCAATGCTTTTTCGATGTTCTCAGAGCTTGGTATTGATGTTCAAGTCGGAATAAAAGGTACAGTGCAGGAGGCTATCAGGCAGTATAAAGCTGGAGAACTTCAGTCAATCCGCAGTCCCAATACCACTCCTGGTTCTGGCATGAGAAAAGGAAATGGCATGGGAAGGGGAATGAAAGGAGGTGGTATGGGAAGAGAGACAGGTAGAGGCAAGTAATCCTTAGTCTTGATAAAGTTAGTAAAATAAAATTTCTGAGAAAGACACATTCCTCCATGTGTGAAAAACGGTATTATTCTCCTTTGTTTGCGAAAAACGGTATTATTCCCCACAATTTGTTAAAAACGGTATTATTCACCAGAATTTGCAAAAAACGGTATTATTCACCAGAATTTGCAAAAAACGGCATGATTCACCCTAATTTGTGAAAAACGATATTATTACCCATAGTTTGCAAAAAACGGTATTAATCCCCATAATTTGCAAAAAACGGTATTATTCACCAGAATTTGCAAAAAACGGTATTAGTTTCCATAATTTGCGAAAACAGCATTATTCACCAGAATTTGTTAAAAACTTACATATTGTGTAATCTCAAAATATGTGTCAATGCAATCAAAAAACACCACTAATTGATAAAACGATAGGCAATGCAGGTGATTATATGAAAGTAAGTATTCCTACAAGAGATGAGAATGGTCTGGACGGAATTGTTGAACAGCATTTTGGAAAAGCTCCGACCTACACCATAATAGACACAGAGACCAACCAGGTAACTGTAATTCCTAACACCAGTGAGCACATGGGAGGACTCGGACTGCCTCCAGAGTACCTTCATGAAAATGGAGTAGATATAATGCTCTGTGGCGGACTCGGATTCAAGGCTGTCAATATGTTCGAATCTTATGGAATCAAGGTTTTTGTGGGGGCTGGCGGTACTGTAAGGGATACGTTTGAGGCCTGGAAAGCAGGAAAGCTCCATAACGCGACTGCTGAGAATTCCTGCTCCGAACATGGGCATGACGACCATCACCATCAATGAAATCACGAAAAGTACTGTCAGAGAGAGTAGTACTGTCAGAGAGAATAGTACTGTCAGAGAGTGTCAGAAAGGTTTCAATTTTCTAAAAATTCGATTGTCTAAGTTGTGATATGAATAAATGACTCACTTAAAACGGATCTTCAAATGAATGCGCAAGACAACCTGGAACTGGGGGTTAAAACATCAAGGAACGCAACCCTGGCGCTTGCATTCCTTGCTTTCCTTAAAGGAGCTGTGGGTATTTATTCCGGAAGCACAGTCTTGTTTGCTGATGCTGTCCACACTGGTCTGGATATTTTTGCCTCTCTAGCAGTCTGGATTGGGCTCAAGATAAGCCTTAAAAGCAGTAAGCATTTTCCTTATGGGTACTACAAGGCAGAGAATATCATAGCTCTCTTTGTTTCTCTATTAATCCTGCTTTCTGGCGTTGAACTGTTAAGGGAAGGCTTTACAGGCGCAAATACTACTTCCCAGATTGAATTTCAGGGGCTTGCCCTTGCAACGGCTGTTTTTTCAGTACTTACAATCTATGGCCTTTCCATATACAAACGAAATGTAGGGACAAAGATCAATTCTCAGTCCTTAATAGCTGACGCAGTGCATTCTTATACGGACGCCTTTTCTTCGATGATAGTGGTTGTGGCAGTCCTTGGCTCTATGTTAGGGGTCTCGAAACTTGACAGTTTAGGTACTATTATAATTTCTCTTTTGATCTTCAAAATGGGAATCGAAAGTGCCAGGGATGCAGTGCTCACCCTGATGGATGCCTGGCTCGATGAAGAGGAAAGTGAGAGAATTAAAAAAGACATACGCAATATCCCGGGCTTGATGGACCTTGAAGACCTGAAACTCCGAAAATCCGGACTTGTGGTTTTCGGGGAAGCTACGGTTGAAGTTGAGGGTGAAACCGACCTGAAAAGGGTGGAGCTGCTCTCTGAGGAAATCAAAACGGCTGTTAAAAAAGAAGTGGAAAACCTGGAGCATATTGTTGTTAATGTAAAGCCTGTACAACGGAAAAATTTTAGGTTAGCTCTTCCCGTTTTTGATAAGAATGGGTTTCAAGCAAAGCTTTCGGAGCACCTTGGAAAAGCTCCTTATTTTCTCTTTGTAGAGATAGAAGAGGGCAAGGTTGGAGATTATCAAATTATCGAAAACCGATTTTTTAATTCTGAGAAAAAAGGAGGCATGAAAGCCGTGGACCTGATTATTCAGGAAAAAGCAAACGTCCTTGCGGTAAGAAATGTCGGTGAAGGCCCATACTATATGCTCCGAGATAATTTTATCAAAATTCTTCAAATCCCCGATGGGGTAGATACTGCCAGAGAAGTCCTCGACAGGTTCCAGAACCTTGAAGAAATCACAGTGCCTGCGAAATAACATGGAAAATTACAGTTTCTGAAAAATAATATGGAAAATCACAGTGCCTGCGAAATAAACATGGAAAATTACAGTGCCTGCGAAATAACATGGAGATCGGATATGAAAATTGCAATTGCAAGTGGAAAAGGAGGAACCGGGAAGACCACGGTTTCTTTAAATCTTGCCCTTTCTCTTTCAGATGTACAGCTAGATGTACAGCTAGATGTACAGCTTTTTGACTGCGATGTAGAAGAACCTAACTGTAATCTTTTCCTTGGTTTTGACCTTGAAAAAGTAGAAGATGTAGTTTGTCCAGTACCTGTAATCGATCAGGAAAAATGCAATATCTGCAGGCAATGTTCGGACTTTTGCCGTTATAACGCCCTGGCAGCCCTTCCTACCAGAGTTTTGTTTTTTCCTTCTCTTTGCCACGGATGCGGAGGATGTGCTGTTCTCTGCCCGGAAAAGGCAATCCAGGAAACTCATAGGTCCCTTGGAGTAATCGAAAAAGCAAAAGGAAAAAGTTCACCTGAGTTTTACAGGGGGCTTTTAAATATCGGGGAAACGATGACATCGGCTGTTATCAAAGCGCTCAAGAAACATATCGATAGCCGGAAAACTGCAATTCTAGATGCCCCGCCTGGAACTTCCTGCCCTGTTATTGCTTCTGTTGATGACGTGGATTACTGTGTGCTTGTGACTGAATCAACCCTTTTTGGTTTCCACGACCTCAAGCTTGCCGTAGGCGTTGTAAGGGCGCTTAAAGTTCCCTTTGGGGTTATCATTAACCGCTGGGGGTTAGGGGACTCAAGGGTAGAAGAATACTGTAAAGCCGAAGGAATCCCGGTCCTTCTCAAGATCCCAAACGATCTCAGAATTGCAGAACTCTATTCTCGCGGCATTCCCTTTGTTCGAGAAATGCCGGAATGGAAAGAGAAGTTTCTCGATATGTTTGAAGCAATAAAACTCCAGCTTGCAGGTGTAGAGGAAGAGATAACATGAAGCAGCTTACTGTAATCAGCGGAAAAGGCGGGACTGGAAAAACAACCCTTACGGCAGCTTTTGCCTCGCTTGCAAAAAATGCTGTCATTGCCGATTGCGATGTGGATACAGCTGACATGCATCTGATCCTGAAACCCGAAATTCTGGAAAAAGAAGACTACTACGGCTTTGAGGTTGCCAGGATTGACCCGGAACTCTGTATCGAATGCAGAAAATGCAGAGAATTTTGCAGGTATGGAGCGGTAAATGAAAATTTTGAAGTTGACCCTTACGGATGCGAGGGATGTGCTGTTTGTACCATTGTTTGTCCCAATGGAGCAGTTTCCATGGAACAAAGAGTATCGGGGCAGTCCTTTTCTTCCGAAACTCGTTTCGGGCCTATGGCTCATGCAAAGCTCGGCATCGGAGAAGAGGCAAGCGGAAAACTTGTAAGCGCCGTTCGAAGCAATGCAAAAAAGCTTGCAGAACAATATCATAAAGATTTAATCATAATTGACGGACCTCCTGGAACAGGCTGTTCCACAATTGCAGCTATTACAGGTACGGATCTGGTTCTGGTGGTAAGCGAACCAACCGTTTCCGGAATTCATGACCTTAAAAGAATTATTGAGCTTGCTGTACATTTCATGATCCCGACTGTCGTCTGCATAAACAAGTCTGACATAAATGAAGAGAATACTCAACTGATTGAAAATTTCTGTGCCGAACAGGAAATTCCGGTAATAGGCAGGCTCCCTTATAATGACATTGTAACGAAGGCAATGCTTCAGGAACAAACCTTGATAGAGTATACTAAAGGCAGCGAGTGTTTAAATGAAAGTGAGTTTTCGGATCAGGTCTGCCAAATCTGGGCCAGAGTGGAAAATATACTGATGGGTGTTCAGGATAAACAGAAAGGGATTAAAACTCTCAAAATGAAAAACTTATAATTTTAGGTTATAAAACATACAGTATCAGGTTCAGAGCTTCAGATTCTTTTTTCATGGGCCATCAATTTATATAAGATTTATTTTATATAATCATTAAAAACTAATGATCTCCAATCAATAATCTCCAATCAATAATCTCCAATCAATAATCTCCAATCAATAATCTCCAATCAATAATCTCCAATCAATAATCTGCAAAATAATAATCCCTAAAACTACAAATAATCCCTAAAACTACAAATAATCCCTAAAACTACAAATAATCCCTAAAACTACAAATCTTTAAAGCTAACAATATCTCTGCGCTTAATTTTTGATAACCGGGTTTTTGCCTGTACTTCTTTAATCGAAGTCGATTTTTAAATATGGGGGTTTAGTGCTGAAAGATATCGCTGTTGGAACCTGTGTACACCTGTTATCCCGGATAGATGACAAAGCTCTTGCCGAGTTCTGGAAAGAAACCTCTGCTGGGAAATCTCCGATAGTTGATTCTCAGGGTAATCTGGGTTATTCCCTGTTGAGCGAGGACGGCATTTTATTTATCAGAAATGATTTTGCAGTTACGAGTTATGAGCAGTTTGAGCTGGTTTTTGGAGACCTTTTCCTGCCAGACACGGTTCAGGAACTCCTTATTAAAGATAAAGTGCTGCTTCTTATGGTGTGCAGGAAAGGCACGCAGGACTTTTTACTCTCCGAACTTCGTACTGATGTCAAGTTCATGCTTGACCTGCCGCGTGGAGAATACTTCTTTTTTGTATTTCTCCTGGACGCAGGCGCTGAATCCCTTTTAAACTCCACAGTCCACGCCATAGGTTTTCCATCCAGGATGCATTTGAACAGCCCGGAGCTTGAGACCTTTTATCTCAAACACCCTGTTGACATCTGGGAATTTGTAGATCCTTCACCTATTGAGATTAAACGCGGAGGGCCTTTCTATATCAACATGATTATGATAAACATCGAACAGATTCCGGGCTGTTCCCTGCTTTTTTCCGAACTTCTGCAGGAAGATGAATCCACGCCTCCTCTTTGAAATCTTTTCTCTTAAATGAGCCCTACATCTAAAGCTCTGCATCTAAAGTCCTGTTTTCTCTCTACTTCAGGTGCAGATTGAGGACTTCAGGTGCAAGTGTAAAATTAGTATAATTAGTATGGTTTTTCAGATTCCAGAAGTTCAAAAATCGTAAAATTAAAATGAAAATATATTATCCATAATATATGATAAGAAATTCAATTTCTCACAGTCGTTATTTGTTGAACTGCAAGGATATCAAATAATGTAATTACTCCAGCCACGAAGAAGATTACTGAAGGTATTGTGCTATAAATAATAGAACCTCCTGTAGCTAATGAAAATAGAAAATAAAGCGCGTATAATGGACTTATAATTAAAATAGCCCACATAACGTATGTGAGTGCATCCTTACTCATATTTTCGCTATTGATTTCCGGTTTTTTATTTGGTTTCACATTTTTGCTATTGGTATCTGGTTTTTTATTTGGTTTCACATTTTCGCTATTAATATCTGGTTTTTTATTTGGTTTCATATTTTCGCTATTGGCATCTGGTTTTTTATTTGGTTTCACATTTTCGCTATTGATATCTGGTTTTTTATTTGGTTTCATATTTTTATGCTCCGAGTATCATTATTCATCGAATTGTCTCCTAATATTAATTAATAATGTAAAACATATATAATAATTTGAGCCTGGGGTAGTTTTTTCAAGAAAAGTTCCAGATAAGAAAGTTTAGGTGCAAAGTCTCTTGAATGAAAAAATAGTTATAATTGCGGTTTCCAGTAATTCACAATGCAGCTCTTTACCAGATACGAAGAAATAGAACCTTACGTCACAAAAGACGGTTCAATTATCCGCGAACTTATGCATCCGTCGGTCCACGGCAACTCAAATCAGAGCCTTGCCGAAGCCACTGTGCCAGCCGGAGGAAAAACCCTTCTTCACAAACACCACTTGACCGAAGAAATTTATCACATTACCGAAGGCAGCGGGATAATTACTCTTGGCTCTGAAGAATTCAAGGTCAAAAAAGGAGATACTGTTTGTATTTCTCCCGGCACTCCGCACAGAATTCAAAACACAGGAAATACGCCGCTGAAAATTCTCTGCTGCTGTGCGCCGGCTTATTCGCATGAGGATACGGAATTGGTGGAATGAATTCAGGAATCAAAAGAAACGTTTTTTGAGTGGAGAGTTCTCTTATATTAAGCAATTTGCTCCGATATGTTTGCATACTGAACACTTATTTCATTATACTCAGCATCATTGAGTCCATCCATTTTTCTCTTTTTAAGTAGCTTAGCCTGTTTTGACTTGTAAATCGCCAGGCAGTTCCTCCCCGCATCTTCTCTTGTGAAACATTTGTCTTCGATTTTCTCTATTTCAATTGAACTCAGTTGCTTCCCACTACCGGTTGTGAAATATCTTACATAAGGTTTGAATCCTGAATCCTTAAAAAGCATTTCAAAATCTTTTTTGTCATCTCACAGAACGAAACTCCTTTCTTTTTCGACCAGTTCCTTTTGATCAAGAATAAATATCTCCCGCCATCTTGGACTTTGCTGGAAAGTGAATACATAATGTCTGGAAGGTAAACAAGTTCAATTTCAGGTTGTGGTACAAAAAATCTAGCTTTGTTACAAAATCAGTGTAAACCTTCACAATTAAGAAAGTTAGTCACTCTCATCGCCGGGAAAAAGGTACACAAAGGTAAAAATCATAGTATCAAACTGCAGAAATATTATTTTTGCATCACAACTTTATGCGTGGCCTTAAGATCCTCTTTGTCTTGGCCGGGCTTCTCGAATTATTTTATTAGGGAAGCAATAGCACCATATTTAATTTGGTAAATGAGGTACAATAATCTTTAAAAATTGGATCATTTTTGAGGTCCTATTTAAGAAAGTAGTCCTAAGTTATCAAACTCTGTACTGATGATCCGCAGACCCTCCTCGCAATCCTCTGGAATTTTGCCACCTGCGATTACCAGCTTACCAGAACTGAATATAAGCACTACTAGTTTGGGAGCATCGATCCTGTAAACAAGCCCGGGAAATACTTCTGGCTCGTACTCAACGTTCTCCATGCCAAGGGCCATAACAATTGTGTTCAGGTTTAGGTTCGTTTTCAAATCAGCGGTGGCTACAATGTTCTGAACATGAACTTCAGGGTCTAGATCTATTTTATCGAAGCCGATGTCCTTTAGTGTGTTAGCCAGAGTGATTATGGCCTTATGGGCGTTCTCGACGCTCTTGGATCCGGTGCATACCACTTTTCCGGAAGTGAAAATTAAAAAAGCAGCTTTGGGATTCTGAATTCTGTATACGAGGCCGGGGAACTTCGCTTTGTTATATTCTGCGCCTTCCAACCCAGACTCCATTATTTTTACCAGGTCGAAATCTTCCGCCAACGTGGTGGATGCCACTATGTTCTGTATAGTTATTATAGACTCCATAAAACACATATCCTAAATGTTTTTAAATAGATGTAATTATCGGTTAAGACACAAAATGAGGTTCCATTACAAAAAAAATTATTAAATTTATACTCTAAAATAAATAAAAAGTCATTGGTCATCGGTTAAGGAATTTTTCTTGCCTGAAAGCTATCGATTTTGCACTTTAATCCTGATTAAACTTTTGCCTTTTTACATGGAATCGATACCTTGTTCCAGTCCACAATATATTAAAACCTTAACTCTGCCACGAATAGGGAATATCTTTTTCAATAACAATGCTCTTGATCATGTTTCACTCAGAATCATTAAAACACAGTATATAATTTTTCAGTGGGTCCCCCCGGAAAGAAAGATAACAAATTGATGTTTGAGCCTATAGGTCTCGAATTTAAAAATAAGCAAAAATGCAAAAATTACTTATTTTATACCCTATAGGAAATAAATTTCTCCATATTTTTCAGTTTATTTCAAACAAAATTTTCAAACAAAATTTTCGATATCTATAGAACAAATCGCATTAAATGTATAAAAAATCTCTGGTAATTTGAAAGCAATAGAGGGAAAAATGCAAAAATCCTTTAAAAAACAACATCAAAAGATACAATACTTGAATTGGTTTATTCCCTACGCGAAGGAGAGTCAAGGTTAAAATTTATAACAATTGTTGTGGAAATGGAGGCAATTTATCACGATTCCTCACTTAACCGAAGACGCATAACAGAGCCTTGCCGAAGCTACCGTGCCAGCCGGTGGAAAAACTATTCTTCACAAACATCACCTGACCGAAGAAATCTATCACATTACAGACGGTAGCGGGATAATGACTCTCGGTTCTGAAGAATTCGAGGTCAAAAAAGGGGATAACGTTTGTATTTCTCCCGGCACTCCGCACAGGATTCAAAACACAGGAAATACGCCGATGAAAATTCTCTGTTGCTGTTCGCCGGCTTATTCACATGAGGATACGGAATTGTTGGAATGAGTTAAATAAAATTAGATTCTTAAGAATTTTTCGTCTTTAAATAAAATGACCTTCGATTTCTCTTCTTTTTCGATTTCAGAGAGGATTTCAAATGCGGTATTAGCTGAATACTCGTGATCTGATTCCAGTAAACCTTTCAGCTGCTCTCTGTTTTTTACAGTACAAATCTCTACAAGTGCCTCTGCCGCACTCAGCCTCACATCTGAGTCATCATCTTTCAGTGCGTTTATTAGCGGCTGCACAGCTGTATCCGATTTAATATTTCCAAGTGCCTCTGCCACACTTCTCCGCACATATGAATCTTTATCTTTCAGTGCATTTATCAATGGTTTTACTGCTGTATCCGATTTTATGTTTCCAAGTGCCTTTGCCGCTCTCCACCGCACATATTCATCTTCATCTTTCAGTGCGTTAATTAGCGGCTGCACAGCTGTATCCGATTTAATATTTCCAAGTGCCTCTGCCACACTTCTCCGCACATATGAATCTTTATCTTTCAGTGCATTTATCAATGGTTTTACTGCTGTATCCGATTTTATGTTTCCAAGTGCCTTTGCCGCTCTCCACCGCACATATTCATCTTCATCTTTCAGTGCGTTAATTAGCGGCTGCACAGCTGTATCCGATTTGATATTTCCAAGTGCCTCTGCCACACTTCTCCGCACATTTGAATCTTCATCTTTGAGTGCGTTGATTAACGGCTGCACAGCTGTATCCGACTTGATATTTCCTAGTGATTCTGCCGCATATCGCCGCATATATGAATTTTCATCTTTGAGTGTATTGATTAGCAGTTGCACGGTTATATTCGACTTGATATTTCCAAGTGCCCCTGCTGCTCTCAACCGCACATTTGAATCTTCATCTCTGAATGTGTTGATTAGCAGCTGCATGGCTGTATCCGACTTAATATTTCCAAGTGTCTCTGCCGCATAATGCCGCACAAATAAATCTTCATCTTTGAGTGCGTTGATTAACGGCTGCACAGCTGTATCCGACTTGATATTTCCAAGTGCCTCTGCCACACTTCTCCGCACATATGAATCTTTATCTTTGAGTGCATTGATTAGGGGTTGCACTGCTTTATCCGATTTAATATTTCCAAGTGCCTCTGCCGCATAATGCCGCACATATAAATCTTTATCTTCGAGTGCGTTGATTAACGGCTGCACTGCTACATCCGACTTAATATTTCCGAGTGCCTTTGCTGCACTCCTCCTCACCTCTGAGTCTTTATCTTTGAGTGCGTTGATTAACGGCTGCACTGCTTTATCCGATTTAATATTTCCGAGTGCCTTTGCTGCACTCCTCCTCACTTCTGAGTCTTTATCTTTGAGTGCGTTGATTAACGGCTGCACTGCTTTATCCGATTTAATATTTCCGAGTGCCTTTACTGCACTCCTCCTCACTTCTGAGTCTTTATCTTTGAGTGCGTTGATTAACGGCTGCACTGCTACATCCGACTTAATATTTCCAAGTGCTTTTGTCGCATTCAGTCGCACCTCTGAATTTTCATCTTTAAGTGCGTTGATTAACGGCTGCACTGCTTTATCCGACTTAATATTTTCGAGTACCTTTGCCGCACTCCTCCTCACTTCTGAGTCTTTATCTTTGAGTGCGTTGATCAACGGCTGCACTGCTTTATCCGACTTAATATTTTCGAGTGCTTTTGTCGCATTCAGTCGCATCTCTAAATTTTTATCTTTAAGTGCATTAATTAACGGCTGCACTGCTTTATCCGACTTAATATTTCCAAGCGCTTTTGTCGCATTCAGTCGCACCTCTGAATTTTCATCTTTAAGTGCGTTGATTAACGGCTGCACTGCTTTATCCGACTTAATGTTTCTAAGTGCCTCTGCCGCTCTCCATCGTACACTTGGATTTTCATCTTTCATCGCATTGATTAGCAACTGCACGACTGTATCCGACTTAATATCTCCAAGTGCTTCTGCCACCCTCCGCTGCACATACCAAACTTCGTCTTTGAGTGCGTTGATTAGAAGCTGCACAGCTGTATCCGACTTGATAGTTCCAAGTGCCTTTGTTGCATTCAGTCGCACCTCTGAATTTTCATCTTTGAGTGCATTGATTAGGGGTTGCACTGCTTTATCCGACTTAATATTTCCAAGTGCCTCTGCCGCATAATGCCGCACAAATACATCTTCATCTTTGAGTGCATTGATCAGGGGTTGCACTGCTTTATCCGACTTGATATTTCCAAGTGCTTCTGCAGCCCTCTGCTGCACATACCAATCTTTATCTTTGAGTGCATTGATAAGGGGTTGCACTGCTTTATCCGACTTGGTCTTTCCAAGTGTCTCTGCTGCAATCTGTCGCATCTCTGAATCTTTATCATTCAGAAATTTAACTATTATACTAATTCCAGTGGTTCCTATTTTTCCCAGACTTTCTATATAACTTATTTTTTCCAGTTTATACCTAGAATCCATTTTATCGGCAAGTAAAACACACAGTTTTTCCTTTATTTTGTCACTTGCTTTATTTACGCACTTTGAAGCTAGGAAAATTTCGGGTTGAAATATTAACTTTTGATCTTCTTTTGGAAGCATTGAATCAATAAATTCGTCAATCGAGTCCAAATCTAGCATTTCAGAGGTGAATATCACAACTTCTTCCCATTTTGGATGACTAAATGCCTCCGATACATCAAATCCTGCTTCAAAAAGCTCTTTTAGCTTTATAGCTGCAAAATATTCCTGAAAAGACTGGTGGATTCCATATGATACATAATCATCATTTTTATAAAGTACTCCAAGATTGGAGCAGTCTTCAAGAATCAACTGAGGGCGAATTTCTTTAAATAGAGAATCTTCAGAACTTTTTTTGACAAATTTGAGAGCTTCAGAATATTTACATGAAACTTCATTTCTGCACTGAAGTTTAAAATACAGGTCAGTAAGGGCATTCTCAATTTGTATTCTATCTGCGTGAAGACTTTTTCCTTTTTCTTTCTGATGATTAAAAAGAGTAGAAATAAAAGCTTCGTACAATTCAGAACGGTTTGAAGGCAGTAAGTCATTGGAATTGTCTTTTCTTCCCATAGCAACTTTAATGGCGATGTAAAGCATCATCGGGTTAGATAGTATGGATTTTAGCTGTTGGTTGCTAAGGATTTTGTCTTTGAGAGTATCTGCTAGTTCTCCATTTGAAACGTATCGACTTATGAATACCTCTATTTTCTCGTCTGTTAGTTTTTCCAGTTCTGAGACTTTGAAACTATTTTTTACACTCTCAAAAAAGCCTGGTCTTGAAGAAATAACAAATCTACAATTGTTGTAATCAGCAATGAAATTTGAAATCTTATCGTAGGGATGGAACTCATCGGTAGTTGAAAGTAAATCAAAGCCGTCAAGGAGAATAATTACTTTTCCTTTCAATACCTTTTCTAGAGTGTTCTCTGAGATTCCTTTCTCTCTAGCTTTCATAGCGACGTATGCGTCAAAAGGTTTCTTTATGAATCGCTCTTCACTTATATAAGAGTTTAATTCAATGTATAGAGGAATGTTTTCGTTTTTTCTCTCAAGATAACTTTTAGCAAGAGTATAACTCAACCATTTAAGTGTGGTCGTTTTTCCTGAACCTGATTCCCCAGAAATAATAAGTTTTATCTCTTTCTCAACAAGTTCAAGAACTTCAAATTCTTGTTCTTTATTGCTTTCCTCATCGTGAAATTTTAAAGTTACTGGTAAAATTTCTTTAGCTGAAAGCTCTGTATATACTTCACTGATTCCGGTTTTTCCATCTTCGTCTATTATTTTATTTAGGTATTTTTCTAATGCTTTTTCAAAGTCTACGCCGGATTCTTTTTTATCTTGATTTTCTCCACCGCCCTTGATTACTTCTTTTATTTCCTGAACGTTATGAGATATTTCTTTGACGTCTTGAGATATCTCTTGAACTCCTTGATTTGTTTCTTGGACTGTTTTACATGTTTGTTTTGCTAAGTAGAGCCCAAGATAGTCTCTAAGTTCAGGTTCTTCTTCTATTTTGGTATCTATTATCTCAAAAAAGGAATTTAAGATTAAATCTGCATCTTCGTGGGAGAAATCCTCCTCACTGAATAATTCAAAAAACTCATTGATCAAAATGTTTGAGCAATCAAGCTTATCCGGGCTTTTCAGATATTTTTCGATTGCTTTTTCCACGTTTTCCTGATGAAAAAAAGTATCAATTTGTATTCCAGTCAATTTATAATTTTTATTTGAGAACTCTTCAATTGCTTTATCATATACTTTTGAAGAAGTATCAGAAATATATTCAGGGATATTCTTGAAAGACTCATATAAGAGGTTAGTAAATAAGCCTAAAGCTAATTCTGAAATAACCATTGTATCCCTGTTGATATGAAAATCTCTTCCTTAATTCTCAATCAACTCTTTATAAAATCATCTATATTAATTCTTTCTATTTTATTCGGTAAAGGCTGCTCTCCTCCGTCGAGCGTGACAAATCTTTCCTGATTCTTTATAATCAAATTCAAAGCTTTTTAGTAATTAGTGACTGTATCAATAGTCTTAATATGAAAATCGTAACTTGGAACTGTAATATGGCTTTCCGGAAGAAATAAAAACAAATTCTTCCTTATAATCCCGATTTATTGATTGTTTCTGAGTGTGAGCATCCGGATAAATTCAGCGATAAATTTTACGACGATGTTTTATGGATAGGTGATAACAGAAACAAGGGTCTGGGTGTTTTCAGTTTCAATGATTTTGAAATTGCAATCCATGAATCTTATTGTGAAAATTACAGATATGTCCTTCCTGTCACAGTGAACGGCGGTGAAGCAATGAATTTTATTGCTATCTGGTCTCAGAACAATAAAGAGGACCTAGGAAGGAGATACATTGGAGAAGTTTGGAAGTCACTGAATTACTATAAGGACTTGTTCAGATTTCCAACGATTATTGCAGGTGATTTCAACTGGAATGTTATCTGGGATCAGGGGAATCAGAAATATCCTCTTTACGGAACACTCACTGATGTAATTAATTTGTTAGAGCAATTTGATATTTTCAGTATGTATCATACTTTTACAAATACAGAGTTCGGGATTGAAAAGGAACCGACGCTTTATTTCAGGAAAAATCAGAAAACTCCTTATCATATAGATTATATTTTTGCGCCTTCTGAAATAATTAATCGCGGGAAATCGTTTTCGGTTGGTAAATATGAAGATTGGATTTCTCTGAGTGATCATATGCCTTTAATAGCAGAATTAGAATAACTACTCACTTCTTGGAACTTCTTTACGGAAATCTTGTATTATATTCTCTTTATCTGTCTTCTCTTATTATATGGGAAAGGCCGCTCTCCTACGTCGAGCGTGACAAAGACGACCCAATATGGCGAATATGGTTTCACGGGTTAATTTTTCCATTTATTGGGTTGAAATGAGGTTATTTTATCCTTTATTGTGATCTTCTACTGCTTTCTACAGTTTTTTAATTTATTCCCAATCTAAAAACAGCTCGGTTTTTAAGATTTCCTCCATTTCAATGCTTTCCAGGATCTCAAAAGCGAGATTTGCCGTAAATTCGTCTTCCGAGTCAAGTAAAGCCTGCAAACGTGGCCTGTCCTCTTCAGTACATATCTTTTTGAGAGTTCCGGCTACTTCGGCTTTTACAAAGCGGTTACAATCATAAAGGCTGTTGATAAGGGGTTCGACGGCCTTTTCAGGTTTTATCCTGCCGAGAGCTTTTGCAGCAGCCAACCGCGTAAAATCATCCGTATCCGTAAGGGCGGCAATAAGGTGATCAACTGCGTTTTCGGCTTTAATCTGGCCGAGAGCTTCGGCTGCTCCTGATCTTCCTTTATTATTTGGATCCATCAGCGCATCAATAAGAGGTTCTATAGCCTGGCTGGATTTTATTTTACCAAGGGCTTTTGCAGCTTCTTCTTTTACAGAGCCGTCGTTATCAAAAACCAGAATAGCTATCAGGGGCTGGAGAGCTTTTTTTGATTTTATCTGGCCGAGGGTGTCGGCAGCAAAACGGCGTACGGTTGCGTCCCTGGACTTGAGGGCACTGACCAGCGGAGGGATAGCTTTTTCACAATCAAAAAGGTTCAGGGATCCGGCTGCAAGCCTCCTGACTTCATCGTCCTCGTTATCAAGGGCGCTGATCAGGGATTCAAACGCTCTTTCACTTCTGTTTTCGGACAGGCTTTGCAGGGCTTTTGCTGTTTCTTTTCGCACAAGTTTATCTTCGTCTTTAAGAGCGTTATCAATGAACTCAAAGATCTGGTCCGATATGCAATCAGGAATCCCATAAGGATTTATCTGGCCAAGGGCTCTTACTGCTCCCTGCCTTGTGAAAGGGTCCTGAGACTTAAAAATCCTGATAAGGGGGTCAAGGACTTTTTCGCATTCCAGTTGCCCGAGTGCATTTGCAGCTTCCTTCCTGACAAAGCGGTTTTCATCCCCGAGGGCAAAAAGCAGCGGAGCAATGGCTTTTCTAACTTTCATCATTCCGAGAGCTTTTGCGGCTTCCAGTCGGACTAAATGACTGTTGTCCTGGAGTTTATTTATCAGGGTTTTAGCAGCTTTCTCGGACTTTATTTCTCCAAGGGATTCTACGGCTGTCTTTCTTACAAACTCGTCCTCATCCGAGAGTGCTGAAACGAGGGAGTCAAGCGTTTCCTCGGACCCTACTCCCCCGAGGGCTTTTGCAGCTTCCCTTCGGACGAAACGGCTTTCGTCCCCAAGCATATTGACGAATGTTCCGGAAGTTTTGTCCGATTTGATTTCTCCAAGGGCTTTTGTAGCGATCCAGCGTACAAATTCATCTTTATCTTCAAGGGCATCTACAAACGGTTCAACAGCCCTTTCCGACCTCATCCGGCCCAAGGCTTCAGCAGCTCCCAGCTGGACAAGTTTGTCTTCTTCCTGAAATGCTTTTATAAGGGCTTCCGCCACTTGCCTGGAATTTGTCTTTCCAAGGGCTCCTACAGCTCCAATCCGAACAAAGTCGTCTTTGGCCCCGAGTGCGGAAATAAGGACTTCCATCGCTTTCTCAGATCCAATCTGCATTAGCGCATTTGCAGCCTCCAGCCGGACAGCCCGGTTCTTATCTTCAAATGTGTCCCTGAGCAGTTCTATTGCTCTTTCGGACCCTATTAAGCCAAGAGACTTTATGGCTTCTATCCGTACAGAATAATCTGCATCCCCAACTGCAGCCTCAAGTGGAATAAGTGCCATCTCGGACCTGGTTTCCCCGAGCACTTTCGCAGTCTCTCTTTTTACCCTGATATCTTTATCTTTAAGTGCTCCAGTATTGGCCCTGATCCCACAGGCTCCGAGCCTTCCAAGGCTCTGAACAGCCTTTATTTTTTCTACAGTATACCTGCTGTCAAGTTTTCTGGCAAGCAAAGCACATAGCTTTCCTTTTGTTTCGGGACTGGCTCTCCCAGCACATTTTGAAGCCAGATACAAGTTTCCGCTTGAGACCATCAAATTTAAAAGTTCGTCTCCTGATTCGAGCAAGTCCGAGGTGAGCATTATCACATTCTCCCATCTCGGATTCCTGAAAGCCTTTGAGATATCCATCCCGTTTTCACAGTATGTTTTCAGCTTTAAAGCCGCAAAATATTCCTGAAAAACTCGATTTATTCCGAACTTTACTTCGGAACTCTTTCTTATCAGAAGTCCAAGCTCTAAGCAGGCCTGAAGGAGTTTTCCCGCCTTTAACCTACCAGACCTGCTGCACTCTGTAATCCTTCCAGATTTGCTGCACTCTGTTTTGCTGCACTCTGTTTTGCTGCATTCTGTAATCCTTCCAGAGCTGCTGGCTTCTATATATGATTCTGCCACTTCAAGGGCATAGCTATACTTACATGAAACCTTATTCTTGCACTGGAGTTTGAAGGCCAGATTCATAAGGACATTTTCAATATTTGTTCTTTCGGTGTTCAGCTCCTGAGAATCTATTCTTCCAGTACCTAGCTCCTGATAACTTATTCTGTAATCTTTAAAAAGCTCCGAAACAAAAACCTGATAGATTTCTGCCCGGACGAAAGGAATTGAATCAAAAAAATTAAAGTGCTGGACACCTTCATGTTTTCCTCTTCTTCCCATATGTGCCGTTGAAAGTTTGATCCAGAGATAAAGCAGCAGAGGATTCTGGAGGATAGGCTTTGACTGAATCTCACCCAGGCTTCTGGCTTTTAAAAGCTTTGCCTGTCTCTTATTGGGAACGTACTTTTCTATAAACAGCCTGATTTTTTCATCAGTCAATTTTTCAAGTTCGGAAAGTGCAAATGTACTTTTTAAACTATCAGACGGCTCGGGTCTAGAGGCAATAACATATCTACAGGCTTCATACTCGGAAATAAAATCGGAGATCTCATCAAAAGGGGAAAAATTCTCTGAAGGCATGAGCAAATCAAGCCCATCCAGTAACAGCAGGGCTTTTCCTTCGAGCAGCTTCTTAAAATCCGTCTCAGAAATGCCTTTTTTCGTTACCTCTGCTTTTAAGTAATTAGAAAAAGAACCTTTAACATAGGACTTAAGTTCTATATATATCGGAACAAATCCTTCTTTTTTCAGGAGGTATTCCCTGGCATAAACCGTACTCAGCCATTTTAGGGTGCTTGTCTTTCCTGAACCTGCTTCCCCGTAAATTATCAGGTGCCTTTCTTTTTCCACGATTTGTGAGATCTTGAAGTCATAGGCAAGAGAAACCCTTTCTTCAAAAAGCCTGCGCGTGATTGGTAGTATTTCTCTGGCGGATAATTCTACATAGTTAGAGTTTTTATCTCTATCTTCCAGTATTACGTTTTTCAGGTACGTCCCCATGTACCCGTTTGAACTACTTTCAGTTATAGACTCAGGCATAAGGTCCCCCCAAAATATCTAAATGGTATTTCCTTTCCAGATTCTATTCTTATTGTCAGGGGATCTTTTTTAGGTTTACTGCTTTCAGTATGTACCTTCAGTAAGTATCCTGACTATTTTCAGTAGGTATCCTGACTATTTTCAGCAGGTATCCGGACTATTTTCAGTAGGTATCCCGGACTTTTTCTACGACTTTCTTGTTATATGCATTTACGATGTCGCTTCGGGTAATGAGGCCGAGTAGTCTGGTTTTATCCTCTCTGTCCACGACTGGAAGCCTGCCTATTTGCTTTGAAGCAAAGCGTTTGAGGACCGCATCAAGGGTTTCATCAGGATAGGCAACTTCCAGACGCCGGGTGGCTATATCCTTTACTTTTTTGTCAACGTCTCCGGACTTTACTTTGCTCCGGAGGTCTGAAAGGGTTACTATACCTGAAAGTTTGCCTTTGGAATCAAGGACTGGAAAACCGACGTGGCGGCTTACCTGCATTAGGGTTGTAAGTGTCTCAACACTCTTCTCCTCAGAGACTGTCTGGACATATGTGATCATGGCGTCTTTTACAAACAAGGAGCTCATGATATCCACTTCCCTGCCTTTTCGGATCTTAAATCCTTTCCTGCGTAGGCCCTCCGTGAAAATGGACTCCGGATAAAGGGCATTTGACATCACATTGCTGAGTACGCAGGCAAACATGAGAGGAAGAATCATATTATAATCCCTTGTAATCTCAAAAAGGATCAGAATGGCAGTAAGGGGAGCCCTGGCAGTTCCGGCAAAGACTGCACCCATCCCGACCATAGCATATGCCCCTTGCTCAGCTAAGGTCCCCGGAAAAAACAGGTTTGCGACTGTCCAGAAAGCCCCTCCCAGCATTGCACCTGTAAAAAGGGAAGGGACAATCGTTCCTCCTGAGCCACCAGAGCCCAGGCTCAGGGAAAAAGCAAGGATCTTTAAAAAGAGCAGGATTATCAGGATCTTGAAAGTAAACTGGTTGTTGAGGACATCCGTTATTACAGTATAGCCCATTCCCATAACTCTGGGATAAAAAATACCCATTGCGCCGACTGCGAGCCCTCCCAGAGCAGGCTTGAAAACGGGATGGAAAGGGATTTCCGAAAAAATATCTTTTGTGTAGTAAAGCGTCCGGATCAGGACTGTAGAGACGATCCCCGCAAGAAGTCCGAGCACAAGGCAGAGTCCGAGTTCTTTGTAGGGGTTAATCAACTGGTAAGGCGAGATCTCTATAGGTTTTATTCCGAAAAGTGTGCTTGAGACAAGGGTTGCAAAGACCGAGGAAATAACTATCGGAATAAAAGTCCTGGTTTCAAGTTCCCCGTAGATTACCTCTACCACAAAGACAACCCCTGCAAGAGGGGCGTTAAACGCAGCTGCAATTCCGCCGGCAGCTCCACAGCCTAAAAGGATCTGAAGCTGCCTTTCCGTGCTATTCAGGATTTTTCCCATAAAAGCCCCGGTACCGGCTCCTGCAAGGATTCCGGGTGCTTCCTTTCCCAGGGAACCTCCTGAACTGATTGTGATTATTGAAGTAAAAACTTCCAGAAAAACATCCTTGAGATTAAGCCTTGCTCCGCGGAGGGTTACGGTTTCTATAAGCCCGTCAACGCCGTATTTCTTTTTCATCAGAAAATGGGAGATTAGTCCTACCAGCAAACCCCCAAAGGCAGGCACGAATAACACATAATAGTGTGGGAACTCGTGCAATGGGAACCCTTGCTGCATACCCAGAAAAGTGTTGCTGTACTGGAGAGTCCTGTCATAAACTCCGATCACGAACCCTGTAAGGAGCCCGATTATAATAGCAATTGTATTGACTCTGGCAGTTTCGGTATCAAACCGGGCAATATACTCTGTTATCCTGGGATATTCTCTTACATTGTGGAATACCACTCTGTGCTCTGGACTAACTTCCAAAAACTCGTGCCTCTTAAATCCTTTTATCTCTTCCTTTTTCTTGAACAAAAAGGTAAGTTTCAGGTTTATTTTCCCTGAGTATTTTTCACTCGAAGGATTTCAAGCATTTATTTAAATGTATCATTATATTATATTATACAATGTATGCCCAGAGTACAGCCTGTGAAAATCGAAGATTGTTTTCCTCGATTTTTTTCACTATATTCAGCCTTCTTAATCTTTGTTATATTCAGCCTTTTTAATCTTTGTTATATTCAGCCTTCTGCATCTTTGTTAGATTAAGTCTCTTTATCTTCAGTATTTTCTATGTACCGCCCTTTATTCAATTCTTATCTTTTGTTATTCTGGATAAGTTCCAGAACCTCACAGAGTTTTTTTGCAGTTTCGGAAACGGTCTGCATACCTATGGAGTCTTCTTCTGCCGGGTTCCAGGCTATTCCTCCGAAATGAGAATTATCACCAACTATAATCATGCCGTGAATATGCATCCAGTCATGGATTGATTGAATGGTTTTTTCCTGACCTCCGTTTCTTGAGCCCCCGACTGAGAGAGCGGCTCCAACTTTGTTTTTAAGTGAAAAGTTATTGCGGCGAAGCAGGACACTTCTATCAAAAAGGGCTTTGAGCTGGGCAGGATAATTTCCCATATAAACGGGAGATGCAACAATTATACCGTCTGCGGACCTCATTTTTTCATAAACTTCTTCCATATCGTCTTCAATTACACATGAGTCATTCTCCATACAAGCTCCGCAAACTTTGCAGGGTGCAATCTCCATGTTTGAAATAAAAACGGTATCAGTTTCAAAACCCCTTTCTTTTGCTATTTCGAGAGCGGTTAAAATCATTTTTTCACAGTTTTTTCCCTTTCGTGGGCTGCCTGAAATCCCCAGTATCTTCATTTAAATCATTCCGAAATTCTTTTATATTATTTATCACGTATAATCAGTAATAATTGTAAAGTATACCATCTGCCAAAAATATCACAGATCGTTATATATTTTAAAGAAAAAAAGTCCATATATAAGTTTTTGTTGGCAGTCTTAATTATATATTTATTATTTTTATATATATCCCTATTCATTTTACGTAAATTTATATATTAAGACCCAGCTAACTTAAACTACTCCAATTATATAGGAGGTTGGTTGATTGGTAACATTTTTAGAAAAGATCAGTGAAAGAGCAAAGAAACTCAATAAAACAATCGCTTTACCTGAAACTGAAGATATCAGAACCCTCCAGGCAGCTGCCAAGATTCTCGAAAGAGGTGTTGCAAAGGTCGTCCTTGTTGGTAAGGAAGAAGACATCAAGGCCCTTGCTGGAGACCTTGACCTCTCAAAAGCAAGAATTGTAAACCCTGAAACATATGAGAGAAAAGACGAATATGTTCAGGCTTTCTACGAGTTGAGAAAGCATAAAGGTGTTACACTCGAAAGCGCAGCCGAAATTATGAAGGATTACGTCTACTTCGCTGTTATGATGGCAAAACTCGGTGAAGTCGATGGTGTAGTCTCAGGTGCTGCTCACTCTTCCTCTGATACACTTAGACCCGCTGTGCAGATCGTCAAAACTGCCCCGGGTGCAGCTCTAGCATCTGCTTTTTTCATCATTGCCGTACCAGACTGTGAATACGGGTCAGACGGGACATTCCTCTTTGCTGACTCGGGTATGGTCGAAATGCCCAGTGTTGAAGATGTTGCAAACATTGCTGTCATCTCTGCAAAAACCTTTGAACTGCTGGTTCAGGACACACCATATGTTGCAATGCTTTCTTACTCCACCAAGGGAAGCGCACACAGCAAACTGACCGAAGCAACAATCGCTTCCACAAAGCTTGCGCAGGAAATTGCCCCTGATGTAGCAATCGATGGTGAACTCCAGGTAGATGCAGCAATTGTTCCTAAAGTTGCAGCTTCAAAGGCTCCGGGAAGCCCTGTTGCAGGCAAGGCCAATGTCTTTATATTCCCAGACCTCAACGCTGGAAACATTGCATACAAGATTGCCCAGAGGCTTGCAAAGGCTGAAGCTTATGGCCCTATTACCCAGGGACTTGCCAAGCCAATTAATGACCTGTCCAGAGGATGCAGCGACGAAGATATAGTCGGTGCCGTTGCAATTACCTGCGTCCAGGCTGCAGCACAGGACAAATAAATAATTTAAAACGTTTCTATATTTACGAACGTTTTAGGAAGCTTTTTATTGACTTTCATATATAAAATATTTTATTGTATATATAAAACGTAAATTAAAAGCAATCTAATGAATTGGGGTTTAAACATGAAGGTACTGGTAATAAACGCAGGAAGCTCATCCCTAAAATATCAATTAATTGATATGACTAATGAGTCACCCCTTGCAATCGGTCTCTGCGAAAGGGTCGGAATCGATAACTCGATCATTACTCAGAAGAGGTTTGATGGCAAGAAGCTGGAAAAGCAGGTTGACCTGCCAACCCACAAGGTAGCTCTCGAAGAAGTTGTCAAGGCTCTTACCGACTCGGAATTTGGTGTCATAACAGACATGGGTGAAATCAACGCTGTCGGGCACAGAGTTGTGCACGGTGGCGAGAAGTTCACAACATCTGCTCTATTTGATGCAGGTGTAGAAGCGGCTATCAAGGATTGTTTTGACCTGGCACCCCTTCACAATCCTCCAAACATGATGGGAATCTCAGCCTGTGCAGAGATCATGCCTGGAACGCCGATGGTTATTGTTTTTGACACTGCATTCCATCAAACAATGCCCGCATATGCCTACATGTATGCTTTGCCATATGATCTGTATGAAAAGCATGGAGTAAGAAGATACGGTTTCCACGGGACTTCCCACAAGTACGTTGCCGGAAGAGCCGCCCTTATGCTTGGAAAGCCCATAGAAGATACCAAGATTATTACCTGCCACCTTGGAAACGGTTCAAGTATTACAGCAGTGAAAGGTGGAAAATCTGTTGATACCAGTATGGGCTTTACTCCTCTTGAAGGGGTTGCAATGGGTACCAGATGTGGTTCCATTGACCCGGCAGTCGTTCCCTTCGTTATGGATAAAGAAGGCCTGTCAAGCAGAGAAATTGACACTCTCATGAACAAGAAGTCCGGTGTGCTTGGAGTTTCCGGGATCAGCAATGACTTCAGAGACCTTGATGAAGCAGCTTCTCACGGCAACGAGAGAGCCGAACTTGCCCTTGAGATCTTCGCATATAGTGTTAAGAGAGTCATTGGTGAGTATTTAGCTGTGCTCAATGGTGCAGATGCGATTGTCTTCACCGCAGGTATTGGAGAAAACAGCGCAAGCATCAGAAAGAGAATCCTTGCTGGTCTTGACGGCCTCGGCATAAAAATCGATGAGGAAAAGAACAAGATCAGAGGCCAGGAAATCGACATCAGCACCCCTGATGCGAGTATAAAGGTTTTTGTCATTCCAACCAATGAAGAACTTGCCATTGCAAGGGAAACAAAGGACATTGTTGAGACCGAAGCTAAACTACGCAGCTCGGTACCTGTTTGATCGTAAAGGAGAAGTCTCCTTTACTTTTTCTATTTTTGAGTTTAAACAGTATTCTTTCGTTTTCCGCTTTTTTCAAGAATTGTTTTTCCAGCCCTTTCAGAGCTGAAACTTATGTTGTTACAAAATTAATACCCTTAATGAATAACTGTCCTTAAGTTATCATGCTTATGAAGCAGGTGGATATTGTTCCTCGTACATCCGGACAAGATAGGGCATTGGTAACCAGGATTTTTGGAGCTGCCAGAGCAAAGAACAGGCACATACTGGGTCTTGAGCTTTTGACATTTTGAAAGCTTACGGCATACCTTTAATAAAGACCAGGTTTGCAAAAACTGCAGAAGAGGCTGTAATCGCAGCAGAAGAGATAGGTTATCCTCTTGTAATGAAGGTCGTTTCTCCACAGATATCTCATAAATCCGATATTGGAGGAATCAAATTCTCCCTTCAGAACGCTGCTGAGGTGAAAACTGCCTACCAGGACATGATAGAAGGCATCCAAAAGAAACTGCCGGATGCATACCTTGAAGGTGTACAGCTTCAGCCCATGCTCTCAGGTGGCAAAGAGGTAATTTTAGGGATGGTTCATGACCCCACATTTGGACCCATGCTGATGTTCGGGCTTGGTGGAATTTATATAGAAATTCTCAAAGATATCCAGTTTGCGATAGTCCCTGTTGACGAAAGAGAAGCCAGAGAAATGATTACAGGAATCAAAACCTATCCCTTACTTGCTGGAGTCAGGGGTGAAAAACCTTCTGATATTAACGCGCTTGTAGACATAATTTTCAGGGTTTCGAACCTTGTTTTCGATTTTCCGGAGATTGAAGAATTCGAGATAAACCCTATGATGGTTTTTGAAAAGGGAAAAGGCGCACTTGCTGTGGATTTGAGGTTGATATTGAAGAGTGACATGTGATTTTTTTGGGGTCAAGTACAACCGCTGACCCGCAATCATTGATCCGTAACCGTTGATCTGTAACCGTTTATTCATAACCGTTTATCCATAACCGTTGATCCGTAACCGTTGCGCCGGCTGATCACAAACCGTTGCGCCGGTTTATCACGCCGATAGGGTTTGGGGATAAGATTCTCAAACTCAAACTTTTATCGGGTTTTCGCTCAAGCCTTTTTTAAAAAGGCTTGCGGGCAAGCAGTTATTTGAAAAGGCTTGTGGTCAATTTTTCGAGTTTTTTCCAAATCCTTATGAAAAACTTATTTTCGCAACCCTTTGGCAGTGGTTTCAGAATTCTGAGACGTTTCAGGCCTGGTCATAGTAAAATTATAACATTTGTTTCGTACATACTGGGAGTAGTAAATGAGGTGGTAAGACGGCCCAGGAACGGAAAAGATTCATGCTGGCTGTGGGTATCCTGCTTATTTCGAGCACTGTAGCTATTAATCTCCTACTTGAGGATTCACCAGTGGTAATCCAGCTTGAAGGGGACACGTTCAAGGTTGTGGATATCCCGTACGTGTATACTGTAAAAGAAGCGTATATTCTCCTTTTTTCCGGGTTTCTTGGAGGTCTGGCGCTGGCTCAGGTTCTACTGTACCTGGGGGTTCAAGGATCTGAGCTTTCAATAACAGGACAAGAAGCACAGGTAACTGCTTTCAACGTTATCACAGAGAAAGCTCCAGAGAAGATTTTTGAGGTCTCGCTTGAAAATGATCCTGTTGAAGAAAACCTGTACAGAGATAACATCGACCCCACAGATGTCCTTCTGCGGGCCCTTGAAGGAGATGAAAGGAAAGCCATTGAACTGATTGCAGCAAAAGGAGGAAGAATTCTTCAGAATGAACTCGTGAATTCCCTTGACTTTTCCAAGGCCAAAGTTTCTCGAGTTCTCATGAACCTGGAAAGGAGAGGCATAATAACAAAGAAAAAGTACGGGCTTACAAACTGCATTTCGATAGCTGATGAACTTAAGGATAACGTTGGGATTAAGGGTGAAATGAAATGAGGAAAAGTGCTCTTATTTCGATTTCAGTTGTTTTACTGGTCCTGGTTCTCGGAGGGGCATGGTACTATGGAAATGGGGCCGATGTAAAAATTACTGATATGTATGTTTCTCCTTTTGGGGCAGGTGACTCTGGAAAGCTGAACATAACGCTTCAAAATAACGGTTTAAAGCCCGTTGATGTATGGCTTGAGATTGACAACGCTTTTGTGGACGAAAATGGGGTGAGCTACTCAACATCGAGGCTGATAATTTCCGATAATTCCACAAATCCATGGGATGAAGGAACAGTTTCTCTTCAGAAGCCTATCGAGCTTGTTCCCGGAAACAATTCAGTCAGTGTATGGCTCGGATATAGACTTCCAGGGGAGTACCCTGTAAATGTCAGGGTCGTTCAGAATAGCAGGCTTCTGGATGAAGATACTTATCTCGTAAATGTCCCGTTTCCTGAACTCCACCTGAAACTGGAAGATGAAATGGAGCACACAAACACTTCTGATGTTTACAGGGTTTATGGCTATCTCCTAAATTACGGGCTGAGCTCTGCAGACAAAGTGAGTACTAACTTAACAGTGACGAACGAGAAAACAGGGGAAATTGTGTTCACATCTTCCGGGTTTTATTCCGTGAGTGGACAGGATAAAAGTGCCCTCAGAACCTGGCCAGGTTATCCATATGCAATTGTGGAAATTGCTCACGGCAAGCCTTCAGGAGATTCGTACATGCCTGTACAGAATGTGATTGTTGGGAAAGAAGGAGATCGTTTCCTGCTGAATGTAACATCCCGATGGCAGGACCAGGTAACATCTGCCGAATTGCATATTCCGGCTCAGGAGGAGGGTAGGTGAGGCACATGATAAAAAGAGATGAGCTTTTCAGTTGCAAAAGCGCAAAACTTTTGGTTCTTATGCTTTTGCTTTTCGGAAACTGTGCTGGCTGTCTTGAGAAGGACCCGGTAGAGGCCCATGTGAATTCACTGGTTCAGGGTCTAGGAGATGAGGACGAGAGAGTCAGTTCGGTTTCAGCTAATGAACTTTGTGAGATTGGGGAACCTGCAGTAGATCCTCTTATAAAAGCTTTAAAAGACGATAATTCACAGGTTCGAAGCCTTGCTGCCCAGGATCTTGGAATAATAGGTGACAAAAAAGCTACAAACTCTTTAATAGAAGCTCTGAAGGACCCGGTTCCGGAGGTTCGTATGAATTCAGCTTTTTCACTTGGTGAACTTCAAGCAACTGAAGCTGTTGAGCCCCTTATCGAGCTTTTGAAGGACGAAGACGGAGAGGTCGTTCGTTATACGGTAATTTCACTTGGAATGTTGAAAGATCCCAGGGCTACTGAACCTCTTTGTGAGGTTCTGAAACGCGATGATGCCAGTATAAGCTATGATGGCGATTCGGATATGCGTTATACCGGCAATTCGGATATACGCTCTGAGGCTGTGTTTGCCCTTGGAGAAATAGGAGATCCGCGAGCAGTTGACACCCTCCTGGACCTATTAAGTGATAAGGAAATTGGGAGTTATGCAGCTTCCAGTCTTGGCCTTATGAAAGGTGAATACGTGTTCGGAAAACTTATTAAACTGCTGGAAAACAAAAATCCTACAATCCGGACCAACGCCGTATCTGTATATGAGCATATTCAGGATCCTGCTGCTGTCCCTATTATGATTCGGATGCTGAATGACCAGGTTCCAGAAGTACGTAGAGAAACTGCTTACGCTTTGGGTCATTTTAATGAGTCTGAGGAAATTGCCCAGACCGAAGAGCCCTTAATTAATGCCCTCGGAGACAGCAAAGTAGAGGTACAGGCAGCTGCTGCTGGTTCTCTTGGACTTATTGAGAGCAAAAAAGCGATTCCACTCCTTGCAGAGATAATTCAGTCTAAAGATTCTACTCTCTGCGAGACTGCTATCTATTCCCTGGCGAGATATAAAGATCCTGAGGCTGCAGACGCTCTTATTGACGCTCTTGGAAATGAAAACTGGCATATAAGAATGGAAATTGTTTATTCCCTTATGGAAGTTGGGGACACAAGGGCAGTCGACCCTATAATTTCCTTACTTGTGGATGAAAATTATGAAGTAAGAAAAAGTGCTGCAAGCGCACTTGGAAAACTTGGCGATAGGAAAGCTGTTGAGCCTATTATTAAGGCCCTTGAGACCGAAAGAGAGTCGGATGTCAGAATTACTGAAGTTCAAGCTCTTGGGATACTGGGGGGACCAGAAGCCATCAAATGTTTGAGTCGGGTCAGTACTGACAAAGACGAGTATAAATACGTCAGGAATTCTGCAGAGAAAGCATTGGTGATACTCAAGGGAGGTGGGACAGTGAATGCCTCCTCTTTTTATTAATAATTTATTTGGGTTGTAGAGATACGAATTTAATGTAATAAGTTTTGAATCGAAATAATTTCAGGATGAATAAATTTCACAAATATTTCAAATTTTTACAGTCTACGAGCTGTTGATTAATAACGTCAAATATTAGCGGAAACTTTGCTAGGGGAACTTTACTAGGTTTGGAATGTCCAAAAAAATACTAAAACAAGGAGGAAACAACTTAATGAAAAAATATACAGTATTTTTGGTGGCTACTTTTACTATCCTAATTTCAGTTGCTGCCGACACTGCAAATGCAGCAGACAATGCTAGCAACATAACCAGCGTTTGTGATATAGCCGAAACCGATTATAAAAGCGAGAGCTGGTCTAACGGACAATATCCAGTAATCGATTTATTTGGAGAAAAAGAGGTCCCACTGTTTACCACCAATGGAAGCACTGGGAATGTACATGTTAACAAACTTGCCAAGTTGCTTCTTGATGATAATAATACTTACACCCTCCTCCAAGGCGGTGAAAAACTCGATCTTGGCAACGGATACGCTCTTGAAGCTAAACAGATCAATATTGACAATGAGGAAATATGGTTTGAGTTCAGTAAGGATGGAAAATATATTGCTGATCAGATAGTCCCAGCCAATACTGATGGCAACAATACATGGACTGTCACCCTTGACAATGTTCAGGGTGAAAACAATGTCGTTGCCATGAAAGTTCATGTCAAGAATATATTTGTGGGTGCGGTAGACAATATCGTTCAGATTAACGGTCTCTGGCTTACTGACTACACAAATGCTACAACTCTCAAGGTAGGAGATAAAATCGGAGAATTTACTCTTGAGAATATTGTCAGCGGAGTAAATACCTCTAACATGGGAAGCCTTGTTTTTGAAAATAATACGGGATCTTCAGTAGCTTGTAATGTTGTCGGTACTAATTATAAATGCAACAGCTGGTCTAATGTAGCAGCAGACACTGCAAGTACAGAAGACACTGCAAATACAGCAGACATAGCAAATACAGAAGACATTGCAAGTACAGAAGACACTGCAAGTACAGAAGACAATGTAAGCAATATGACCGATGTTTGCAATGTTGTCAGTACCAGTTATAAATGGGTATCTAATGAACAGTATCCAGTAATCGACTTATTTGGAGATAAATATGTTCCGCTGTTTACCACTAATGGAAGTATCTGGGATTCACATGTTACCAAGCTTGCCAAGTTGATTATTGACAGTAATGAACATCAAGTTCTCAAAGACGGTGAAACAATCGAGCTCGGCCAGGGCTACGCTCTAGAAGCAAAGCAGATCAGTATTCCCAATAGTCAGGCCTGGCTCGAGGTCACAAAGGACGGAAAATATGTTGATGATCGAATAGTTACACTCAATGATGACAAGAATACAACATGGAATCTTACTCTTGACAACGTTCAGGGCGAAAACAACGTTATTGTCATGAGAGTTCATGTTGACAGTGTAGGCGGATTGGTAGAAGATAATATCCTTCAATATAGTTGTGTTACGATTGACGGAATCTGGCTTATTGATTATTCAGATGTCATAAACCTTGAAATCGGGGATAAAATAGGAGGATTGACACTTGAAAAAATAATCGGTGGCACGAATATCTCTAACCAGGGGAGCCTTGTTTTTAAAAATGCTACGGGATCTTCTATAAGTTATAATGTTGTTGGTACTGATTATACATGTGAAAGCTGGTCTAATCAATACCCAACTATCAATTTATTTGGAGAGACGTATTTTCCGTTGCTTGCCAATAGCGACAAATCACGGAAACCTTATAACGACCCAATCTGGGAATGTCATGTTGATAAGATTGCTAAACTCATTCTTGATAGCGATAAGAAACACCTCCTGAAGACCGGTGAAAAAATCGATTTCGGCCAGGGCTACAGTCTCCAGGTCAAGGAGATCGACGTTGATGGAGAGAGGGCTTGGATTGAATTCGATAAAGATGGAAAATATGTAGATGACACTATCGCTTTAACTTATCCCAATGAGCATTATTGGACTTGTTTACGTGACAATATTCAAGGCGAAGACAATATTCCTGTCCTGAAAGTCTATGTTAGCAAAGTCTATCAGGACGGAAACGACAGTATTGTCCAGATTGGCGGGATATGGCTAATTGATTATGCAAATGCCAGAACCCTTAAAATCGGGGATAAAATCGGGGAATCAACGCTTGAAAAAATAGTTAGCGGGACAAACTCATCTAACCCAGGAAGTCTTGCTTTCAAGAAAACTCAAGCTGTTGATTCTTCACCTACATCCGAAGAGAAAACGGTTGTGTCCACTAACAAGAGTACAAGCCCATCTATTTCATGGGATTTGGACTTCTTGAATTTTATCACAAGCAAATTTCGATGAAGAAGACCCCGGCTCTACAAAAGCATCAAATACCACAGTCTAAAGAAAAAAATCAACAAACAATTTCCAGCTTTGTAGAAATCCTCTTCAAACAGACAGAAACGGATCATCTTCAATTATCGAAAATCCAGCCCATATCTTGAGTTGCAGGTTTAAGACTACTCCACCCACTCCAAGAAGATTTCTACAGAGCCTAATTTCCTTAATTCATGTTTTTATCGGTCTAGCAATAAAATTTGGGTCTTGTCGAAAGACTTTATGTTGTTTTCCTGGTTTTTGATCGATAACGGTCAACGATTAGTGGAAACTATGCTAGATTTTGAAGATCCAACAAACTACTAAAAAACTGAGTATAGTTAACTCGCCCTGGACGAATTAAAGCCCAGAGGACGGCTTAACAACCTGTAAGTAGCAGGAACAAGGAGGAACAGTAAAATGAAAAAACATAAAGTAATTGCACTGGTTGCTCTTACTCTACTAATTTCAATAGCAGTAAACACCGGAGGTGCAACAGACAATAATTGCAATAAAGATAATATTTGTAATGTTGTCGGCACCCATTATAAATGCAGTACCTGGTCTAACGAACAATATCCAGTAATTGATTTATTTGGGGAGAAAAATGTTCCATTGCTTGCTAACCACTGTAATATATGGAATGCACATGTTAACAAGCTTGCCAGGTTGATTCTTGACAGTAACGCAACTTATACCCTCAAAGATGGCGAAAAGCTCGACCTTGGTCAGGGATATGCTCTTGAAGTCAAGCAGATTGACATTGACAATGAGAAGGTCTGGCTTGAATTTACCAGGGATGGCAAATATATTGCTGATCAAAACGTTTCAACTACTACTGATAGCAACAAGACATGGAATGTTACCCTTGATAATGTTCAGGGTGAAAAAAACAATATTGTTGTCATGAAAGTTTATGTCAATCAGCTATTTGCGGGGGCAGTAGACAATATCGTTCGGATTGACGGGATCTGGCTAATTGACTATGCAAATGCCAGAACCCTTAACATTGGAGATGAAATCGGAGGATTCACACTTCAGAAAATCATCAATGGAACAAATTCGACTAACCTGGGGAGCCTTATTTTCAAAAATGCTAAGAAATCTCCTGTAAGCTGTAATGTTGTCAGTGCCAGCTATAAATGCAGTAGCTGGTCTAATGAACGATACCCAGTAATTGATTTGTTTGGAGAGAAGAATGTTCCCTTGCTAGCCAATAATGGTTCAATCTGGCAATCACATGTTGGCAAGCTTGCAAGGTTAATGGTTGACAGTAATGAGACTTACACTCTCAAAAACGGTGAAAAAGTTGACTTTGGAAATGGTTACGCTCTCAAAGTCAGACAGATCGACATTGATAGTGAGAAAGTCTGGCTAGAGTTCACTAAAGACGGACAACACATAGCTGATAAAAATCTCTCCGTTAATACTGATGATGAAAACAAGACATGGACTGTTACTCTTGACAATGTTCAGGGTGAAAATAATATTGTTGTCATGAAAGTCCACGTCAAACAGTTATTCGTAGGTGTGGAGAACTGCATTGTTTTTATCGATGGCATCTGGCTGATTGACTATTCAAATGCCAGAACCCTTAACATTGGAGATGAAATCGGAGGGTTAACACTTCAGCAAATCATCAATGGAACAAATTCGTCTAACCTGGGGAGCCTTATTTTTAAAAATGCTACAGAATCTCCTGTAAGCTGTAATGTTGCCAGTACCAGCTATAAATGCAGTAGCTGGTCTAACGAACGATACCCGGTAATTGATTTGTTTGGAGAGAAGAATGTTCCACTGATTGCCGATTACGATCCAATCTGGAAATGTCATGTTGACAAACTTGCCAGGCTTGTCCTTGACAGCGGTGACAAATTCACCCTGAAGGACGGCAGTAAACTTGGTCTCGGCCAGGGTTACAGTATCAAGGCCAGGCAGGTTGACGTTGCCGGTAAGAAGGTTTGGCTTGAATTCGATAAAAATGGAAAATATGTAGATGATACTATCCTTTCAACTGGTGAAAATTGGACTTGCTACCTTGACAAAATTCAAGGTGAAGACAATGTCCCTGTCCTGAAAGTACATATTAGTAACGTCTATCAACGTGGAAACACCAGTGTTGTCCAGATTGACGGGATCTGGCTGATTGACTATTCAAATGCCAGAACCCTCAAAATTGGGGATAAAATCGGAGGATTCACACTTGAGAAAATCGTTAGTGGAGTAAATAAATCTAACATGGGAAGCCTTGTTTTCGGAAAAATATCAAATAGCTAACTACCTGCACCAACCACCTTAAAAACAAACATTACCCACCCTAAAAACAAAAATTACCCACCTTAAAAACGAATTAATGTATCGATTCCAGAACTAGTCCATCATTGAAAAAATTCATTGTTAATGAATAAATTTGAAATTTCAAATCTGTGAAGGTGTTTTGGAATCGATACACTGGGAAACATCATAAAGAGTTACAGCCTGAGTTCCCAGGTTTCAAGATCTAAATCGAATTTCACAAGCCTAATAGTTAGAGGATTTGATTCTAAAATTTGATTCTAAAGTTAGAGCCTGAAGTTTATATGCTTAAAAAATTAGCATAATTCGATATCTTGAGATGTTTATGCGCTTAGAAAAGTGGGACTTAGGTTATAGCAGAAGACTGTATGTATGTTAATTAAACTATAATAACTACTTTATAATAATTAAATTATAATAATTTATAATAATTAAACTGTAGCAATTAAATTATATTAATTAATTTTTAATGCCAAAACACGTCACTGTCATTAGACAAATGCTGATCGGGGAAAATAGATGAAAAGTAAAGTTATATCAGTAATACCGATTTCCACTTTTTCGTTTTCACTCTCATCTATTGCAATATCTAACAAAGTATGCAGAAGATGTAACATTTTAAAAGCTTTTAGAATAGCGGCACTTACGGTTTTAATACTGATGGGTATCGCAGGTGCATCACCATTTGCATATATTGCAAACTTAGAGAGTAACAATGTTTCTGTAATTGACACTGCTACAGATACTGTTACAGCTACGGTGAATGTGGGAAACGAGCCCTCAGGGACTGCAGTTAGTCCGGACGGAACAAGAGTATATGTGACAAACTGCATGAGCAATAGCGTCTCTGTAATTGACGCAGCCAAGAATAAGGTAATAGACACAATATACGTAGGAAGCTACCCCTTAGGAGTTGCATTCACTCCAGATGGAACAAAGGCGTATGTTGCAAACACTGCGAGCAACACTATCTCTGTAATTGACACGGCAACAAACAATGTTACAGCCACAGTAAAAGTCGGAAACTTGCCTTACAAAATTGCAGTCTCCCCGGATGGAAAAAAGGTATATGCTGTGAACTCCGGCATTCCTCCTGACTACCAGGGTAATGTTTCTGTAATCGACACGTCAACAAATAATGTTACAGCCACAGTAAATGTGGAAAAAGATCCGCATGGAATTGCAGTCAGTCCGGATGGAACAAAGGTGTATGTGGTTAACTCCAATAGTTATCCTTACTACAAAGGTACTGTTTCTGTAATTGATACGGCAACAAATAATGTTACAGACACAGTAAATGTGGGAAGCTTGCCACATGGAATTGCAGTCAGCCCGAATGGAACGAGAGCATACGTAGCAATAGATATACCTGGTAGATATTCAGGTAAAAGTAATATTGATGCAACTTCACATACAGGCGCTGTTGATGTTATTGACACAACTAAAAACGAGGTTATAGATAGAGTGAGTGTCGGAAATTATCCTTACGAAGTTGCAGTCACCCCAGATGGAAATAAGGTTTATGTAATGAACTATGGGAGCAATACTACTTCTGTAATTGACACAGCCACAAACAACGTTAATATTACGGTGCCCGTAGGAAGATCCCCTACTGCTGTGGCAATTGGTCCGGTAATAAAATCCAGTTCTACTATTGGATTAAATGGTACTTCTTTCTTGACCCCTATAAAGCAAACCGAGAACCAGACAAATGATACCGGGATGACAGCAAACGGAGGAACAGCGGGTAAGCAGAAAAGAGAATCTGTCCCTACTCAAGCATCAATTCCTTTTCTAAGCTCTATTTGGGTACTTGTAGCATTACTGGGTGCAGTTGCATTTGTCAGAAAGATGAAGTAATGACGCTATTATGTTGCCACATCTTGATTTAACCCAGCAATTCTAAGCAAGGAGGACTTTATTTTTCTCTCTTGCTTTTCAATCAGTCTTGAGCCTCATGGCATTAAAATATTTACATATTTATAAATAACCCGCTGAGGTTTAGTCCCAAAGAATTACGAGGAGAATTTTTCAATTTAATCTTCAACAAGTTCGATGGCATCTTCCGGGCAGGCTTCCACACACTGGTTACACTCTATACAATTTTCCGGGCGGGCTACAACTGCCTTTTTTACTTGATCAATTTCCTCGATATCAAAAACGTCTGCAGGACAAACTTCGTAGCAGGCAAGAGCTCCGGTACACTTTTTATAGTCGATTACTGGGTGCATTTTCTCCCTCCACAGTATTCTTTCCAGATTAAAACCTACTTTCGGCAGGTCGACATAAGGAATTTGAATATTTTTCTTGTATCGTTTTTCAACATTTGATAGTTATCTAATAGAGTTAAAGCTGGTTAACGTGTGGCTTAACTCCAACGACATATATAAACACTAAATCTTTTTTCTATCAAAGTTCAGCATGAAATATTATGTTTGGATCATATGTAAACCTAATTACTACATACAACAAGGGATCATCATTTCAAAATCGACATAAGTAAAATTATAGAAAATGAAATGTCGACCTGCCGAATCTAGGTTAAAAGTTAAATTTGCAGCGCGAATACTCTATCAATAACGATTTTGTTATTTCGCCTTTTCACTGAATTTCAATGTCTACAGTCTTTTTTACTGGATTTCAAGTTTCAGTCTCTTTTACTGGATTTCAATGTCTACAGTCTCATTTACTGAATTTCAACGTTTACGGTTTCTTACTGGATTTCAACGTTTACAGTCTCTTACTGAATTTCAATGTCTACAGTCTCTGAACTCTCTCTGTAAGGCACTATGACAAACAGTTTTCCATCACAATATCTGGCGACCGCTTTTTGAGGGACAACCGCGCAGCAGAATGCATAAGTCCCGGCGTACTCGACTCCGGTCTCTTCTCTTTTCGCTCTTACGAAAAAGCCTTCTTCAACCATCTTTAATTCGATGTTCTCTTTCTTTACTCCAGGCAGATCGATCTGAATTTCAAGGTTTCCTTTGTCATCAGAACACGAAACTATATCAGGAGACATTTTCACCATGGCCATGATACCCTCCCAAATAATATTTTCCCTAGCAAACTACATAATACAACTAATTTCGTCCATATATCGGCGAGTTTAGTGTAAGGCGTTAAGGCACCTGTGTTCAGAATTTCATTTTGGAATATAGATGCTTTGACATTCAGATATTTGAATATTAGATGTTACGGCACAAGATTTGAATCTTAAATGCTACGGAATTGGATATTGAAATCTTAAATTTACGACATTAGATGTCGATTTTTTATTCAAATTCTTGTTCCTGACCTCCACACAAACCCCAATAATAGAGTAAAAATCTCGATATTTATAATTTGTGAATCGATATATCGATTCACAGACCGTTTCACACCGTGTTATTCTGATTTTTGAAGGTAAAACAGACGTAGCAAAGCTTTATTGCAGGATTCTTGAAGTAAAGATCTCCTAATTGGCAATTTTCGGGCGGGTAAGTTTTTTACTTTTTTTGCAAAGGCTTGACTTTCATCCGGGATGTTCAACTCCATAGCTCACGGTTTTTGTCAATGAAAGCACGCTGGATCTCTTTTTTTGAAGAGGTGTAAATCAGGGCTGCGGGATGGTAAAGTTTCAGGATTGTTCTTCCCTCGTGTTCCACAGGGACTCCCCATTCGAGTTTTTTTCCGGGGCAAAAGGACTTTTCGGCTGTATTACCAAGAAGAATTATGATTTTCGGGCTAAGCAGGATTATCTGAGAAAGCAAGAAGGGCTTACAGCACTCGATCTCGTTTGTACTGGGTCTTCGGTTTTCAGGGGGGTGGCATTTGACTGTGTTTGTTACCATCCAGTCTTCTTCGGAAAGCCCCATGTACTCGATCATTTTATCCAGTTTTTTTCCTGCCCTGCCGTAGAACGGAATCCCGGTTTCGTTTTCGTTTTTTCCGGGGGCTTCTCCTATGAAGAAAACTTTCGGGTTACAGGAACCTTTTCCTATGACTCTTTTGATTGCACTTTTATGGAGTGGGCATCGGGTGCATTTAATTATCTCCCTTGAAACAGTTTCGTATCCGGCTTCCACCATCGTTCTGATTCGGTCCTCAAAATCTCTATGGTTATCCTTTTCATATGTCGTCGCCTTGTACCTCCTTTAATATTTTTATATGTGACCCGATATATTATTGAATTGTGGCCAGTTTTTGATTCTGGTTTTTATATAAAATTCGTAATCCATCTCACGAGACCTGCATACAAACAAACTTATTTATGGAAAAAATTCCATGACAAACATAACCACTATTCAATGATAAAAAATTCTCTGAAATTTGCTGTTAAATTTTATTCTTCACTATATATATAAAAAATCTCATTCACAAAGGTGCGCTGAGGTATGACTTCTAGAGACTTTCTCACAATCGATGATTTTGACACACACGGAAAGACAATTCTTGTAAGGGTTGACCTGAACTCCCCTATGGATCCACAGGGTAATATTCTGGATGATATGCGGATCCGAAGCCATATTGCCACCTTGAAGGATCTTGAGGACGCAAAAGTTGTTTTGCTTGCACACCAGAGCAGGCCCGGGAAAAAAGACTTTACTACAATGAAGCCTCATGCCAACCTGATGTCCAAATATCTGGGAAAGCAGGTTCTCTATGTAGATGATATCTTCGGAACTTACGCAAAGACCAGAATTGCTTCTATGGAAAATGGAGATGTCATCCTGCTCGAAAATGTAAGGTTCTATTCCGAAGAAAGCCTTGAAAGAACTCCAGCAGAACAGGCAAAAACCTATCCGGTTAAAAAACTGGCACCTTTTGTGGATATCTTCCTTAATGATGCCTTTGCCGTATCTCACAGGTCTCAACTTTCCGTAGTCGGATTTACTGAGGTTCTCCCTACCGGAGCCGGGAGGGTCATGGAAAAGGAACTCACATCTCTGGACCGAGGGGTCAAAGGAGGGGAACGGCCAACAATTTTCGTGCTAGGAGGAGCAAAAGTTGATGATTCGCTCCATGTGGCGGAAAATGTGCTTGCAAATGGAGGGGCTGACCGTGTACTCCTGACCGGAGTAGTCGCAAATGTGGCACTTGCGGCATCTGGCATAGATATAGGGAAAGTAAATCTGGACTTCATCAAATCCCAGGGCTATGAAGACCAGATTGAAAAAGCAAAAGGTATACTTGCAAAATTCAAAGATAAAGTTGGCCTTCCCAGGGACGTGGCTTTAAACGACAATAAGAAGCGGGTTGAAGTACCTGTCTCTGAACTTAAATCTGATTCACTCCCCATAAACGACATTGGGCTTGAAACCATCGTGAACTTTACCAGTGAAATCGAAAGTGCAAAAACTGTTATCTTAAACGGTCCTGCAGGGATTTCCGAAGTTGCCGAGTTTGCCCTTGGAACGCACGAGATTATAAAAGCTGCTATTAAATCCGAGTTTTCAATTATTGGCGGTGGGCATATTTCGGCAGAAGTCGAGCATCTTGGGCTTGCACACCGTTTCTCTCACATCAGTACAGGTGGTGGGGCACTAATTGATTATCTCTCCGGAGTAAAGCTTCCTGGTGTAGAGGCTCTGAAGGCTGCAGCTAAGAGATATGAGGAAGCTAAGAAGATCTAGTTGTTCTGTTTCCTGCAAGTTATAACATCTGTGAAAATAAGTATTCTATTAGGGAGTTTCCTTCTGTGAGTTCTCTTCTATAAAACTCCCTGGCTTTTCTTTTTAAAACGCCCTTTTTCATTTTCCGGCTTCTTAAAAGTAAAATCCCGGAAATATACTTTTACCAGCACCGATAAACATACTGTTATACTAGCTTCCACGTAAATATTATCATACTAACCTTAGGTAGATGCATATCTGGCATTTGCAGCCAGTACTGGTAATGCCGGTAGTAATCACATATAATGCTGGTTAATAGTTAAAGGCAAAAATTCAAAATAAATTGAGGTGTTGGTTCAAATGTGCTTACAGACGTTGAAGGCAGGGCTGCAGTCAAACTTGCAAGGAAAACTATCGAGTTATTCCTATCTGAAGAAAAGTTTCCGGAACCTCAGGAACTGGGTTTTGAGCTTTCTCCGGTTTTCGGAGAAAAAAGAGGAGTTTTTGTCACACTTACTGAAAGCGGACTTCTTAGGGGCTGTATAGGACATCCGTTTCCGGATTCGAGACTTGAGGACGCGATTATGGATTCTGCAATTTCTGCGGCAACACGGGACCCGCGTTTTCCTTCAGTGAGAGAAGATGAGCTTGATAAAATAGTTGTTGAGGTAACAATTCTTACCCAGCCCGAAAAGATTAATGCCCCTGCAGAAGAGCTTCCCGAGCACATAGAAATCGGAAGGCATGGGCTTATTGTAAAGCAGGGATATTGCCAGGGTCTTTTGCTTCCTCAGGTCGCCCCTGAGTATAATATGGATTCTATTGAATTTCTGAGCCATACCTGCCTGAAAGCCGGCCTTTTGCCTGACGCCTGGCTCAAAGGAGCCGAAGTCTCCTGTTTCGAAGGGCAGATTTTCAAGGAAAAAGAACCATGTGGCGAGGTCATTGAGGAAAATATTTCAGGTGAATGAGAACTCTTGCGGTTCCCTGGCTTTCTTAAACATTTTAGAATTCTTACGCAGCTTTTAGAGTACTGCGGGCAGCCTGCAGGCTTTCAGAGTCCAATTCCTGAGCCTGTCCGCAGGTGATTTATGGAGTGAGAGTTTTTCAGGCTGGAATCAAGTTGAAATCCAGTTTATTCGGATTGTGGTATCGTGGTATGTGGTATTGAGTATTCTTATCCTGAGTGCCGGTTTATTCAATCTCGATTCTCTTTCCAGCTACGGGTTTTGTTTTCGGTAGAGTGATAGTTAAGACTCCGTTTTTGAGCTGTGCAGTTGCTCCTTCTTCAGTTACGCCGTTGGGGAGAGGAATCTCACGGTAATAGCGCATGAAAGACCGTTCTTTTTTGAGGTAACCTTCTTTTTCAGCTTCTTCTTCGTTTCCTTTCCCTGCACTGATTACCAGAACGTTATCCTTTAGATTGAGTTCAACATCTTCTCTGTCAACCCCGGGCAGGTCGGTTGTCACAACTACTTTCTCATCTTCTTCCATAACATCAGTTAGCGGAGAGAAAGCTTCGTTTCCGAACCGGCTTTCCAGTGCAGGAAAAGTCCTGAACATATGTTCCATATAGTTCTGCATTCTTCTGATGTCATCAAATGGATCCCAGCTATACATGTCACGGTCTGTTCTTTTCATTGGAAATTTCATATCAGATTCCTCTTTAGTCAATTCCAGGTTTCTTTGATTACAAGCTTTCCAGAGTCCAGACGCCCCAGATTTCAGGATTGCTTTTCGTTCATTTTTCCTAATTTTACTTGTTTTTATAGTGTTTTGATCTGTAAATTTAGTCCAGAACAGTTATTATCCAACTCTCCAGAGAACAGCCTGGATGTTACGGGAAAGAAATAACGGCGGAGGTCCGTTTTGATCTCACCCGTTTTTTTACAGGCACGATAATGAGAGTTCAAGACTCCCACGTTTTTTAGGAGGTTGGGACAAGTCCATTTTTTGAAAGCGGTACAGGTTCGCCTTCGGTCTGTTCGCAGATATCTATTGAGTAACTGATGGGTAACACTTACAGTTCTGGTTAAATTGCTCTGTAAGGGTGGTGTTGTACCCAAGTTACTACCCTATAGATAGTATGATTGGTATTTATAGTTTTCGCATAATACAGATTTAATATTTAGATGACGAAGCTTAGAACCCCTGAGTCTTTATGGGTTATCTCCCATTTGATGAAGAAGGAGCACACTTTTTGTTTTAGTTGATTTCCAGACGTTATGAAAAGAGTTCGACTATCTTTACGTCGGATAAGTCATATGGAGAATGGGGAGAGATATTAAAGGAACATGTAATAGTGACTGCGGTACTTGATAGAATACTCCACCATTGTCTGACAACTAATATCAGAGGGAAAAATGCATGTACTGATAGTAAAAAACGAACATGATATTCTTTGAATAACATACACAAAGAAATGAAAGTACTTGAAAACACTTTCATGCCAGATAGGACAATAACAAGAGATCCTGATAGTATTTAATGGAAGATATGAGGGCTAAACTGAATACAGAATGTAGTATTTGCAGCTTCCAGAACAAAACTTGACAATAGAGTATAGCTTGAGAAATTTAAAAACGTTATCAGCAAATATGCAAGGAGAGAGTTGATGGCTGTATCCTACGATTTGAATCGTAGGGATTAGCCTTTATTACTCCCTAAATAAGCTGATTCTCCAAAAAATTTTATTTATTTTCCGGCTTCAGTCCCGGAATTTCTCCGTGCGCCATACTGTATGCTGTAACAGCATTCGGAGCTCCAAGCAGGAGTTTTCTGATCCTGTTATAAACACTCGGGTATTTCTGGGCGTTAAGTTCTCCGAGAAGGTCTGCCAGGATCTTTACCAGCGGAACATGATACTTTGATTCCATCTGGTCTATGTTTGCAAAGGCATTGAGCATATTAACCGTGCTGTACTCGTTCACAGGGGCGAGCTTTCTCAGGATTTCTGCAAAGAGGGCCCTGCCTTCCTCGGTCTGGAGGGATTTTTTCCGGTTGCGGGCAAAGCTTCCATAAAGGGCGCGCTGGTCATTTGTCTGCTCGATCCTGAAAGCTTCTGACCTTTCCATTTCCCTGACAAGTTCCACTGCATCAACGCTGCTGTTACTTCCTATTACAGAAAGGAAAGCTTCCCAGGCAACGAGGTTTTTCTTTGACTCCGCTTCAAAGGCTCTCAGGACTTCAACTTTGTCGGGCGCCGAACTATTCAGGTATGCAGCAAAAGCGCTCAACCGGTCAGTTGCACAGGTTGCAGTCTCAAACTGTTGTTTTATCATTGCATGAATCTCAGAAGTATCAAGGGTTGCAAGGATGCCAAGACATACATTTTTAGCTTGCCGGTTTTTGATTACCCTTGCCGTCTCCTCAAGAGTTGAATCTCTGGGGACCGATGATTCTTCAAAGAAGCGGTAGGCGGAAATTACAGAGTTTACATATTTCCGGGCAACAGCTTTCAGGAGTTTCTGTCTAACTTCATAAAGCTCCTGGTACCTGTGGGCAAACTCTTCATCCTCAACAGACTCAAAAATAGTCAGGAACTGACCTCCCGCCTTTTCAAGAAGCTGCCGGTCATTCAGAAGCCTGTAGTAAAGCTCGATAAAGTCTTCAGAGGGCTTTGATTCAGGATTTTTGAGGAGCTTTAGTTTTTCCCTGTCAACAAGAGTATAGAAAGCCGTAAACCTGCCTATGGTATCTCTGTCTTTCCTTACCTGCATCATGAGCTCTTCGTGGCTTGCTTTGTATACAAGTTTCCCATAGAATGAATAGCCCCTATTAAGTGATAGGAAGGCTGGCATATCCACATTTTCAATCACAATCTCAGCGGTTTCCCCGCTTATCCTTTCCAGGATCTCGGCAAGTTCATTTCCATTTTCGTCAACAAGAGCTGCCCTGAAAGGGAATTCCCAGGGTTTTCCACCATCCGGGACTTTTTGTTTGAGGAAAAATGTGAATTTTCTGGAAGCTCCGTCATATTCGGCTGAAACCTCGACTACAGGGAATTTAGTCTGTCTCAGCCAGGTTTCAGCCATCTCTTTTAATGGCTGCCCGCTTTCTTCTTCCATGGCTTCAATCCAGTCCTGGGTGGCTGCGTTGGAATGTTTGAACTTTTTGAAGTACCTGTCCAGGCCCCTGACAAAAGTATCCTTCCCTATAAGGGCCTCGACCATGCGCACGTATTCCGGGGCTTTCACATAGGTAACTGAGGTAATCAGGTCATTTGGATCATTGAAGCCGTCAGGAATGATCGGCATGGAAGCTGCACCCGCATCCAGGGCAAAGGTCCCCGACGCCGGCGCAAGCAGCTCAAGCACTCTGCCGAGCCTGTTGTAGTCCTCGCCAAAGAGAAAGGCATGATGCTGTTCTTCCACATGCACGGTCACTGCTTCGTTCAGCCAGATCTCAAATGGGCTTCTTCCGGTGACCTCGGACCCGTTCTGGTTATGGTGATATTCGTGCGCCTTTACCCGGGTCATATATTCAAAAGCCGGGTCCGTTATCTGCGGGAAAGGCATTATGCGGTTTGTGGTAATCGTGGTGTTCCCAACATTTTCCATGCCTCCGAAGTCCGAGTTCTGCATGCCGATTTCCCGGTAGACGGTGCCTGTATACCTGTATCCTGGACTGATGGTCCTGTTAAGCTCGGCAAGCCTTTCCCTGATTTTAGTAAGGTCTTCTTCCAGCGTGGATTCGGGTTTTGCCTCACGTTTTATTTTCTCCCGCATGCGGACAAGGTCCCAGAGCTCCATCCTGACAGGCAGCTTCTCCTCATCGAACTGCTCAGGCCCTGTGAAAAGGTAAACCCACATAACCGCATCATGCAGGATATCCAGTGCCTTTTCGGCTGCAGCCGCATCTGAAGCAGGGGGCACAAGCAGTTCAAGCATGAAAGTGCCTCCGTCAGGGTACTCAAACTCCCTTTTAAAGGTCGCATAAGTCCCAACCCCCAGGAAAAAGAGATAAGTCGCCATTGGAGTTACCGAGTTATCATATACGATTTTGTCCCGCCCGGGCTTTATGGTATGCCTCTCAACCACGACATCCCCGTTCGTAATGATGTTCGTGTACCGCGAATCCGCAATTATGGCAGTTTTGTAAGTGCATTTTGCGGCCATGTCGTCAATGCACGGCACAATTCTCTGGAACCCCCACTGCTGGCACTGTGTGATCTGCTGAGGTGGAGCTCCTGCCGGCGTTTCGTCATAGTAAAGCCCTTCAAGGATATTTTTAGTCGGCCTGCAAACCGTATCCGTAACAACCGCAACCTCGGTATGCGGTGGAATCTCTTCCATGAAGTTAATCTCAAGAATCGCGTCATCCTTCCGGTATCTGTAAGAAACCTCGTACTGTATGCAGCTTACAGCCCTGATCTCAAGGTCCCTGCAGTTTAATTCCAGCTTCTCAATAGGGGCATCCTTTGTCCTTACCCTGAGTAAGGATTTCACATTCGTCTTGTCATCATAAACATCAAACGCCAAATTCATATGCAAAACGTCAACAGTAAGTTCCCCGAAATCTTCAGGATAATATTTGTAAAGCCTATTCTTCATAAAAGAGTCACCGAATAAAAGTTATAAGAGTAATATTGTGGGATAGAAAAGGAAGGGATGTGATTTAAAGGTGTAGTTTTAATAACTTTTCAACAATCAAAGTGTATAAAAATTCTAAATACATATGATGCAGTATGAGTTTTAGCTTGATTTTAAACAAAGAGTATACAAAAGAAGAAATTGAATCTATATTTGATACTCGTTTTGGTTATGGAATAAAAGGAATAAACTTGAGAAAATTCACAGATGGTAGGCCATATATTATTTTGTTCTCAAAACAATTTGGTCCTTACACAGATGAATTTAGTGAGAATAGCTTTTCCTATAATGGGGAAGGAGTAAACAAGAATCAAAAATTAACAGCTGCAAATAAAGCTCTAACTGATTCGCAAACAGATGGAAGAGAAATATATGGATTTAGACAAAATCATGAAAAAGGAGTATGGAAGTATCTTGGATTGCTCAAAGTGATCGATTGGAAGTATACTCCTAAAAACGGATTTAATACTTATGTTTTCAAATTAAAACCAGTTAATTTCCCAAACAATTAGTGCTATTTAACTATTCGTTATCAATTTTTGATATCCTTCTTTCATTATTTATCTTGAAACGTCAAATTTTATTACAGTTCACAAGCTCATTTTTATTACAGTTTCCAGCTTACTGTGATTTTCTTATCACCTAAAGAATGAAAAAAGAAAATGTAACCTGAAAAGTAAAAACTCTTCTCACTCAACCTCAACATTTAATGTAAATTTCTCCTCCGTGCCGGTTATATTCTCCCAGGACCTCCTATATATGCCATTTACCTCCTGGCTGCCCGGAGCTGTAGCTTCAATTACCCATAGATGAATTCCGGGGACACCTGTAAGGTTTTCAGGGTTTAGACCTTCGATATATTCGTCGTCTAGAATACTGAGCCCACTGCTCAGGTTAAGTTTCCATAAATAGCCTGCTGATGGGTCTTCTCTAAGAATAACAGTAAAATTCTCTCCTTTTTTGAGGCTTATGGTTTTTCCGCTGTCAGCTTCGGTTACTACCTGACCTTTCTCTACTATTTCGTTAGCTTCAGTTGTGTTGTTAGTCACGTTTGCGGGTATTTCAGGATTCACAGGCTGGAGCTGGTCGTTATTTCCCTGAGTTTCATTCTCCTGAGCTTCATCTCCCATGTTTCCTGTCTTTCCCGCACAGCCGGCTGCAAAGACGATAGCAGCGACGACGAAGAGCATTGCTATGGCTTTTAAAACTTTCTTCATAACCCTCCTCCCGAAAATTCTCTTCTTTTATTTCAAAGTGAAAGTTCGTTTTACTTCTTTATTGATGCTATTGACACTAATCTATTTCGTCGCTAAATTCTGGTCTCATACCTGTTTATGTAAAAATCAGATTTCGAAGAAGCTGGAGGCGATAATGACTTTCTGATATGCAGCAAAGCTCCTGTGAACTATCTTATTATAAAATGAAGCACAATTTCTATCTGGTGACAGGAAAATGACTCTCACTGTGGGTATAAAAGGTGATTTCACACCTCAGGAGGTAAGTGAGGTCATCCGTGCAGCTCTGGAACAGAATGAGCGTGTGGCTAAATACAAGATAAAAAAGTATTCGGATATTTGTGAGAATCTTGAAAAAAAATATGAAATGGACTCAGATACTTTTATGGAAAAATTCGATTCCGGAGAACTCGGAGACGACGATGACTTCTTCGACTGGTATGCAGCAAAAAGGGGACTTGATATCTGGAGTAAAAAGCTAAAAATTATCTCAACGATTAACATATAACCTAAAAACTGTCACCTATAAATCAGTATCAAGCTCAGAAATATCCGATCTCCTTCGCAAGTTATATATACTATCCCCAATAAATGGGAATATTGTATAAAAGTCTCTAATTTGGAGCGTGTTTTTTCAGATAATGTTGCACCAGAGGATCAATGTAGAACTGAACCTTCAGATGCATCCATTGAAGTTTTCAGCTTTTTCGTCTCATTTTAAGAACTCTATAAGAGCTAATCTATATGCTTTTGCGGAGAACCCTCTTTGATTTTTGAGCTAGTTGAAAACTGCCGACAATAAGGTCTGATTGACTAAAACACAAAAACAAGTTAAGACAAAACAAAAACGAGCTAAATAAAGAGCACACTTAGTACCTTTATTTGCGAGGCTTGAAATAAAATGTCAGAAGAATCAGATGATCCAGACAGTAGTGATAGTAGCAGTCGTCAAAAAATGTTCACAGTAACCGGAGTGGTTCTGTGTGCTATACAGCTTACGTTCTTCGTAGGCATGATTTTAAAATTTATCGAGACGGATTTCCTCGGTGGTTTTACATTCATGCTGCTTGCTTACTCTTCAGCATTCGTTTACAGGAATCTGGAGAATTCCGGGAAAATTCCCAGCCTAGCCGAGAACTGATGACTGTGTGGCTTTGATCTGAAAACCACATTCTATAGTAACTATCTGTTCTGAATTTTTCCTTTTTCCTTTTTCCTTTTTCTTTTTCTTTTTCCTATTTTTTGTCCTTTGTCTTTTACCTTTCACCTATTGAAATTATTTAATGCTTTATTGTTTTCCATTTCAGACCCTTCACTTTAAATTGATCATGATTTTTAAATGTAGATAATATAAAGTTTTTAGTTATATTTTCTGCTCAAAAGAGGTAAAAGGTTATTAATTGTGAAAACGTAGGGTACAAATAAGCCTCAGGCACGAAAAAAGGAATTAATTGAATTTTTCAGGCCAGAAGAAATGGCTTGACTAATAAACTTGACTAATAAGCTTGACTGATAAAATAGAAAAAGAAATATAGGATTATTTTTTAGTACCAGCAATAACTTTCAATGGGATAAACATGGAGTTGACTTTGCAGATTGATACCGATTACTCGCTTCAGGAAGCAAGCGAGATTATTCGCTCGGCTCTGGAACATGAGAAACATCTTGCAAAATACAAAATAGATCGCTACGCTATGATCTGCGATGAATTCGAAGATCGTTACGACCTGATCTCTACCGAATTCATACAAAAATTCGAAGCCGGAGAACTTATCGCTGAGGATAAATATCTTGAGTGGTATGCTGCAAAGCGAGGGCTTGATCACTGGAAGAAAAAGCTGGCTCTCCTTAAAGGCATCAGAATGTAACTGCTCTAAAAGCTTATCAACAAACTTCTCAAAAGCAAGAATATTCAAAAGCTTCTAGAAAATTAATCGACAATTTCAATTTTGTATCCTTTTCAAATTCAATGGAGAATATTCCAACCTGAGAAATGCACAACAACTTTATCATATAGTTGGGAAGTGGACTGCATTGCTTGACATTGTTTTTCAGATTTGATTAAATTATTAAATTTTCAGCAAAGACATGAAATTTACTTTTACCCATACAATTTGAGAAGGATATACAATTTTTAAAAAATGAATTGATAACTTTTAAAAAGTTAATCTACAACTCTTTGAGAACTATTCTTTGAGAAACTATTCTTTTGAGAAACTGTTTGAGTTCTTTCCCAATTATTACTTGGTTTTTAAATTTAAAATGTTTTCACATCAGTCTGAGGTTGATCTAACCCCTTAATTTTGATATAAGGCATTTTTGTATCTGGCACTCATTTTTAAGTGTATAAAATAAATGGAAATGTATTTATAACTGTCGTACTATATTTTCATGTTAAGCTTTTTTAATGGTGATCTGGATGGGCTCAAAAATCGGGTTAATGGAACTGGTCTTTCGGTCGGAGAGACGCAGAACCCTCCTGATTTACCTCAAAGATGGGCCCAGATCCATAGATGAAATTCAGGAACACCTGTCGGTAGATTCTGTCTCTATCCTCCCCCAGCTTAAAAGACTTAAGGACAGAGAACTAATTATACAGAAGGGTCACACTTATGAGCTTTCCATTATGGGAAAAGCAATTGTAGATAAGATGTTGCCTCTTCTGGGTACTCTGGAAGTGTTCGAAGATAATTTTGATTACTGGTCACGACGGAGTTTCGATGGAATCCCCTTTTTTTTACGAAGTAGAATCCTGGAGTTAAAAAGCTGCAAAATTATCCGTCCGGATCTGAGCCATATGTTTGAACTGGACCCCAAGTTTGTGGAAAATCTCCTTCTTTCAAGGCAGGTTATCAGCTTCAGTTCCTATTTTCATCCCTCACTTGTTTCTCTCTACCTGGAAATCGCAAAGAAAGAAACTCAAACTTCTTTAATTCTGACCGAGCCTGTGTTAAAGAGGTTTAAAGCTGATTACAGCGAAAGTTTCCAAACTCTGGCTCAGTTTGAACATGTCAGTTTGTCTCTTTTTCCGAAAAACTCTAAACTCGCAGGAGTTACAGTTACAGATAGGTTCTTCCTGCTCACCATTCTTCCTCAAGTAAAGTTTTTTGAGCATGAAAGCCTGTTCAGCTCCGAGCCTCAAGCTCTCAAATGGGGTACCGATCTATTTTCATACTTACAAAAGGAAGCCGTTCCGGTTTCAGTCAAAACGAATGCAATAATTCTTTAGATTTTACTTCATCTCGAGTTAAATGTAGATGAGTTAAATGTAGATAATAGTGAGTAGGGTCGCGTCAATTTTCAAGGATTCACTGATTCCAAATAATTGTAATTGATTTTATACGACATTTTGTGGTTGACTCGACGGTAGAGCATATAACAGTTCGATCTTTGTATAAAAGTTATAAAAGCTCAAAATATAAAAAGCTCAATATAGATAAAATTTGAAGTATATAAAATGCTAAATATTTAGGTTTTCAGGTTGTTCGAAAAGCTTAAAATACAGAGGTTTTCAGGTATCAAGCGTGTCTAACCATTTACCTTCAATAACTGTTTAATGGAATAAGAGGCTAATATTAGTGGGGGATAACTATGAGTTTCACGCTTAATATCGAAACTAATTTCTCGCCTCAGGAAGTGACTGAGGCTATTCGCTCGGCTCTTGAACATGAAAAGCACGTTGCCAGGTATAAGATCAAAAGTTATTCTGCAATCTGCAGGGATTTCGAAACAAAATTCGGGTTCAGTTCTGCTGAACTCCAGGCAAAGCCCGAAACTCCAAATAAAAATAAAGACAGCAGTTTTTTCGACTGGTATGCAGCAAAAAGAGGGCTGGACCACTGGAACAAAAGACTTGAAATCCTTTCAGGTATTTCTTTTTGAACCGAGACTTTAAGTTTCCAGTCATTACATTGAAGCTGTATCGGCATAGTTTTGCCTTTTGAAGCTTTATTTGAACATTTCTGTTTTTCTGTATAATTTACTTATTCCCTTTTGCGCCTGGATTTCAAACTCCTGTTTTCGTTTCCCTATTTAATCCAGAATTGGCAAATTATTTATGTATGTGTATAAGTATTAACAGGGTTAATCATTCTCCCTAAGGAGTAATCATGCTTAATAACTAATTCGCCATCATATCCCATTGATGATATGAAAATTGATTCTCTTCTCTCTGGCGATTTTGGGTATTAAGTCTTTGGTTGTAAAATATGCTGAGGTGTTAAATCTGGTCAAAAATATCCTAAAAAGTATGGTAGGAGAAGCTCTCATAGGCTCCGGTCCGGAAGTTGCACACATAGACCTGGTTATCGGGCCTAGAGGAGGCCCAGTTGAAGCAGCGTTTATGAATTCGCTTGCAATGCCCAAACAGGGTCATACCCCACTTCTTGCAGTCCTGGAACCAAATCTCCAGCCCAAACCTGTAACCTTGCTCGTAAATAAGGTAACGATAAAAAACGTATCGCAAGCTGCTCTTATGTTCGGACCGGCTCAGGCTGCAGTCGCAAAGGCAGTTATGGATTCTGTAGCTGATGGAGTGCTTCCTGAAGAACAGGCGGATGACACTTTTATTATCGTTTCCGTATTTATTGAATGGGATGCGAAAGATAAGGACAAAGTTTACGAATTTAATTATGAAGCAACAAAGCTTGCAATAGCAAGAGCTATGGAAGGCAGTCCTACTGTCGAAGAAGCGCTTGCTAAAAAAGATTCAGCAAAACACCCGTTTGCCTGAATTATAATTTAGTGCAATTTAAACTTCAAAAGCAATTTGTTTCAGGTTGAAACTTGACTTCTTAAACTGCAGACAGTGGGATCTCAGATTTTTTATTTACTCTAAGAGAGACTCTGCCTGCAGTCTTTTCTAAATAATCCTGGCATATTTAGGATAGAGATGCCTGCATATATCTCTCCATCCCTTTGTATTATTTTCCTGTGCAGTACAGAACCATTTTCCTGTGCATTACAGAACCAGAACTCAGTATAGACTGCAATATTTGTGGATTGCAGTATCTCTGAAAGCTGGTCCTTCCAGAGTAAATAGTGCCTGACATATACAGCACGTTATACTACAGCACGTTATACTACCCCACTTCAACGACAGGCTCTAATGCTATATCTCTAGCCTCAATTCCCAATATATGTCTCTCAGAAGCTAAAGAAGCCTGTAAGGAATAGAAACCCAATCTGATTTGAAAACAGAATCAGAAAACCATATTATTAGCTCAGGATTCTAAAGTGATAACACATTCAACTGACCAAATGCCGAATCTACTAATTATTTTTTAGTTAAAAGAAGCCCGAAACTAAAAGTTTATTGTAAAGTTTGTGTTAATAGTTAATCGGAAAATATATACGCAGTAGGCTGATACCTTGCTTTTTCCGGTAGTAGGTAACCTCAGTCCTTATTATTCCCTTTGGTGACAATTGTATTTCTCAAAGAATATCTTTCTCCCAAAATTATTTCCTGTTTTTTGTTTTTAATTTCTGGATTTTATCTCTCTTCCTCTTAAGTACAAAGCTGCCAGATGATCTGACATCAAGATTATATGACAGCAGGCTGGCTTTTTCGTTCAGGGTTTTGCAGTACTATATGGTTATACGCACAATGTTGTATTGCCATAATATTTCTCAAATTTTATGAGTATAGTATCTCTGTGTTTGGAGTCTTTCAGGAGTACATTTAAGAGTGCTTAAAGGAGCGCGTCCAGGGACACGTTCAGAGACAGTTTCTTGTTTTTTTCTATTAGTTCCTTGCTGAGAAAGTTCTCGCTAGAACTAAAATTTCTGAGTTATGATTATTTTTGCAGGTCTTATTCTTTCCAGGCTTTTACCGGCCTTTATGAGGACCGAAACGGATATTGGAGACTTAATGACTGCGTAAAAAATAAAAGCGCGGGCAGATAAATATTTATAATAAGTATAAGTAGTTTATATTGAGGTAAAAAAATAAGAACTTTATAGTGGGGGAATTACATACATGAAGATTAGAGTAGTTAGTTCCAGAGAGGAAATATTCACTCTCAATCCTAATGAGCGTGTTGTTCATCTGGCCTTCAGACCTTCGAACAAAGACATTTTTGCACTCGTTGAAACCTGTCCGAAAATTGAGGTAATTCAGTTGCCCAAATCTTATAGGCGCACGGTTTCGAAATCTATAGAAATGTTCCTTGAGATGCAGAGGATCCAGCTTATCGAAGGTGATGTCTGGGGTCACAGGAAGGATATTAACGAATACTACAGTATTCCTTCTTCAGTCATTGACAAAATAAGGGAGCTAAAATCGGAGGGAACACCTGCTGAAAGAATCGAAGAAAAGGTCGCAAGGGAAAGCAAACTAAATCCTGAGATGGTTGCATATATCCTGACCAAGGAAGCTTCTGCCTGAATAAGTATCAGCCCAGAAATTTTCACTAGATTCTTGAGTGCAGATAAAGCCATATGAATAGTCTCAAATCTTTGAGAATATCCTTTATCATCCAGATTCCAGCTTAAACCTTCAATTTTTAAGGAGCCTTAATAGGTTCCCTGATCCTGGACAGTAGCGTGAGCTTTCCGGGGCAGGGAGACTCCATCTGTTTTTTTAATTATTGTGCAATTGTTGTGCATTTTTGATGATCCGTTTGTATTTGATTTGAATTATATATATGGAGATCATATGTTTATATATGGGATAAAACGCCATCCACAAATAAATAATCGTAAAGTTATAACTCGAAAGAAAAAAGCCAGTGATAAAAGGCTTACAGAAGAAAATTTAAAAAATCGTTGTTTGGAAAGTTAAGAAATAATAGAAATTGGATAAACCGGAATAAAATAAAGCCTGAAATTTCAGGCTTCGTAGTATCCAATTTCTTCTTTTGTAAGATAACATGCAGGGTCATCTGCCCATACATTTCCATATACAGCTTCGGCACGTACCCTGAAATTCCCATTGCAAACATCGAGCCATTTGCACCTGGCACAACGGTCTCCGTGAACTTTTATAAGGGGTTTTCGGTTTTTAAGCCCTGCCATGATTTCATCGCTCAGGTCAGTCCAGATTTCACTGAATGGGCGTTCCCGCACATTTCCAAAGGAATAGTGCCTCCAGAACTGGTCGGCATGTACCGCCCCGTCCCAGGATACGCAGCCTATACCTATCCCTGAAGAATTTCCCTGGTTCATGGAAAGAAGTTCAAATACCTTGGCAGCCCTTTCAGGATTTTCTTTGAGGAGCTTCATGTACAGGTAGGGGCCGTCACAATGGTTATCCACTGTCAGGACTTCGGCAGGAAAACCTTTTTCGTGAAGTTTTCTTGTCCTCTCGAGTATCAGGTCTACAGCCTGCCTGGATTCCTCAAGGGAAAGGTCTTCATTTACCATTTTTGAGCCCCGGCCTGCATAAACCAGATGATAGAAACATATTCTTGGAATTTTTTCTTTTTCAAGCAGGTCAAAGATTGCAGGAATATCCCTTACATTTTGCTTGTTGATGGTAAAACGCAGGCCAACCTTTATGCCTTCTTCCTGGCAATTGTGAAGCCCTCTTAGAGCTGCATCGAACGCCCCTTTCATGCCCCTGAATTTGTCATTCGTTTCTCTGATCCCATCAAGAGAAACTCCTACGTAAGAGAGACCGACATCCTTTAGCTTTTTTGCCAGATCCCGGTCTATGAGCGTCCCGTTTGTAGAAATTACAGCCCTCATCCCTTTTTCACGCGCGTAGGCTGCAAGTTCAGGCAGGTCTTTTCTCATGGTTGGTTCCCCTCCGGAAAAAAGTATTACCGGGCTTCCGAAACTCGCAAGGTCATCGATAAGAGCTTTGCCTTCTTCAGTTGAAAGCTCATTTTCAAATTCTATGTCCTTTGCCTGGGCATAACAATGGACACATTTCAGGTTGCAGCGGCGGGTCATGTTCCAGACTACAACTGGCTTTTTATCCTTTGAAAACTGCAGCAAGTGAGAGGGAAGCTTTTTTGATTCCCTTCCATAGCGGAGGGCATCTGAGGGTTCCACGGTTCCACAGTAAAGTTTTGAAATGCCTATCATGTCGATCCGTCAAAATTGAGATTGTTTTACAGAAATAAGTAAACAATTTGAGATTGTTGTCTACTTTAACTTAGCCTTCTGATTGTTTTGTATTTGTAGAGACAGGGTGAGTATATGACATTCACGATTATAAAACTAAGGTCCGAATGTCCGGACTTGAGGATATGACCAGAAAAGCCGAATATCCGGAAGTCAACCGAGAAAAATATTCTCAATTACATATTTTCGATTTGTAAAATTATCTATTTGCCAATGACATAAAACCTCTTCGAATTTGATATATATTTGATATATCTGACTGTTTCTTCGACCCTATAAGTATCATACCCTGCTTTCCATCTATTTCAAAGTGGTAAATCCATCCGGGAGGCCTGCATTGTCAGGTTATCAGGAGTTGTTACCATCCTGCTGTCGCCAAAATATTCAATCCGCTTTCCTTTTCGCCGGTTAATTTGATCGGTCATGGTTTCATCTCATGAACGGTATACTGTTGTTGAAAAGGCATAATTAAAAACGTCGGTATCGTGGTCGATCATCGCAAAGACTTGAGTTTTCTTTCGGGATAGAAGGGCCGGAAGTCCCGACGAATGGAGTTTCTCATCTCGCAATAATATCCATGATTTTGATTGCTATCGCTTCAACCAGCCGGCTTGCGAATGACAGCGCAGTTTGACAAGATCTTCGTTACGGAATGACAGTGCAGTTTGACAAGGTTTTCGTTACGAGATGCCATCGCAGATAACGATTGATGCAGGAATGGCTTTGAAAATCTCTTTTTTCCAGGTATTAGCAACGATTCTGGAAAAGCAGAGTTTTTTTCCTCAGAGTAGTCAAAGGCGTGTGTGTTCCGCAGGAAGGTTTGAAAAAAGAGCATATTTTGAAAGAGGGTATATAAAAGAAAGTCGAGGTTTAAAAAAGAGGTCGGACTTACGCAGTTGAACTAAAAAATCAACAGCATCAGACCGGTAACTGTTTAAAACATGAATTACATGAATTTAATCCACATTCTTTGACGTAATTGATTTTGTTCTTCAAGTGCGTAAGTCCTGAGATAAAGAGCTCAAAAACACTTATTTTGAAGTGTTAAAAACCACCCTGTCCCGGGACAGTTTTACGTTTCAGGCATCTGAAATCAGTTTCTTTTGGAGAAACATATTCCATTATCCTCATGCAAAATCCATAGGATCTGCTGTACATTTCGCATTCTCCACATCTTACTGGCATCTGTTCCGTTAGCTTTTCCTCCCGTATATTACATTTTAATTATATTTTGTTCTTAAAGTGAATAATTTTTTAAAGTTATATACTTTACCCATAATTTTAGATTTGTTTTAATTCATCTATGACTATTTTTCATCCCTTTCATAACGGATTTCAGAATTACTTAAAGGAAAGATGCGGGGTCGATTGCAACTTAAAGTACACGGATTGAGAACATTATTATGAAGGAATTCCTTTAGACTGTTTTTTAATTTAGACTGTCTCTTAAATATAATATTAAATATAATATTTAATATGAGAAGTAAAGAATTCACATTCGGTGTGCTTAATGATGACAAACGTGGAGATATACCCGTCACCTGACCTGCAAAAAAGGGACTACTGGATTATGAGAAGCAAATTTGACATGTATTAAAGGTTTATTTGAACCATTCCAGAAATTCGTACATTGGTACGACAAAAGACCTCGGGGGCTTTTAAGTATTGTTATTTCGAACCGGTTTTATGAGAAAAGCATGGTTTTATGAGAAGAGCCCGGTTTTATGAACTCATTCCCATATAACGTTGTTCTCAAAACGATTTGAGTCATACTTTTAGAGCAGTTCTTCAGTTACTTTTAAGCTGACTTTTCATAGCTCTTTTTTCATAGCCTTTATCAGGGCTTCGAAGGTAAACTCTTCAGGGATCACGTCCGCATTGACACCATATTTTTTCAGGGTATTTCCTGTAGGCGTTCCTATAGCTCCTACCACGGCCCTGCTGAGAGATTCTTTTATGGTTTCCTCTGCTCCCAGCTCTTTAGCATGCTTCATAAAGCCTTTAACCATCATCGAACTTGTAAAAGCAAAAGCATCCACTTCCCCTGCGAGCGTGCGCTCTATCAACTCTCTCTGGATCGCTCCTTCAGGAATACTGAGAGTGTATACGTGGGTCTCATAAACCGTAGCTCCGCACTTTTCAAGCCCTTCTATTAAGACTTTAGCCCCAAAAGAGCTCCTGGCAAGGTCCACCGTCTTTCCTGCGACCTCGGGACAGAGAGCTTCTACAATTCCTTTGGAACTGTAATCTCCCGGCAAAAAAGAGTTGTCAATTCCTATTTTTATGAGTTCTTTTTCCGTATTAGGCCCGATGGCAATTACCTTGATTTTTTTAAGCGCTGTAATGAAATCTTTCTTTTCAGTTTCAGAAAGCTTGTCTAGAGTAAAACTTATTCCGTTTGCACTGGTAAAGACTACATAATCCGAAGATCCCTCAAGGACTCTTTGGATAAAGGGCTCAAACCCTTCATCTTTTATGCCTTCAAGCTGGATCATGGAGGCATATAAGGGCTCAAAACCGTAATCTTGCGCAAGCGCCTCTGATTTTTCCCTGTAGCTTTCCGGCCTCATAATTGCGAGAACAGGTCTTTTTTCTTCTGCCATATTCCTCTCTCCTGTTATATCCCGTTATTTCCGCGCCGGGTTAAAAGTCAGCTCCTGTCCGCTGTTCCCCGAGAATATCGTGCAGGCGTACAACATCCCCTACAACCGTAATAGCTGGAGCCTTTACTTTCCTTTCTTCTGCTAGGCTGGCGATGTTTGCAAGGGTCCCTATAGTTACTCTCTGGTCGGCCCTGGTTCCTCTCTCAATGACTGCAACAGGAGTATCCGGGGCTTTGCCGTGCTTCATGAGTTCTTCTGCATTCCGGCCGAGCATCTTCACACCCATAAGGATTACAATTGTTCCGCCGAATTTTGCCAGGGTTTCCCAGTCAAGTCCGCTTTCTTCTTTTGTAGGATCTTCATGCCCTGTGATGAAAGTAACCATAGAGGTGCTTTCCCTGTGAGTTACAGGAATTCCGGCATAAGCAGGCACTGCTATCGCAGAAGTAATCCCAGGCACAACTTCAAACTCAATTCCTTCGGCTACAAGCACTTCGGCTTCTTCTCCGCCTCTTCCGAAGACATAGGGATCTCCTCCTTTAAGCCTGACTACCATCTTTCCTTCTTTTGCTTTCTGCACAAGCACTTCATTAATCTCAGCCTGGGTCATGGTATGGTTGCCGGCGTATTTCCCAACATCAATTTTTTCCGCACTTGTCGGCATTGAGTCAAGAATAGCTTTTCCAGGAAGCTGGTCAAAAACAATTACTTCAGCACTGTCAATTAGCCGGCGGGCTTTCAGGGTAAGGAGCTCAGGGTCGCCTGGACCAGAACCCACAAGATAGACTTTTCCGTAATTTTCTGACATGTGACGACGGTTCCTTTATGTTTTTTGGATAGAAATGTGTAATCTGGAGAAGGTTAACGAGTTTTTAGAATATATAATATCCTGAAAATCAAGCCAGAAATAATGCACTTGAATCGCACTTGTTTGTATTGTTGTACCTGTTTATCTTTGTGTTTGAAACTTAATATATCCAGAATCCCTGTATCCTTACTAACAACCTGAAAATTTTCAGCCATTTTGTTGTCATTTGCTGGAATCTGCAGTTTGGGGACATTATCAGAAGCATTTTTCCGAAATATTGTTTCACAAGTTATATGGAGTCTTATTCTTAATTGTATATTTATATATTTATTATGTGACCTTTATTATATGACTTTAATCATTTTTTTTATATATTATGTTCTAATGTATATGAAGTCGGTATATGAACTTTGTATATGAACTCGGTATATGAACTTTGTATATGAACTTTGTATATGAACTTTGTATATGAACTCAAATGTACACTTTAATTCTAAAATATAAGCCATAGTTTCTAAAATAATCAAGGAGTGGAAAACTTGCCAAATGAACCTGAACTTCTGCCGCTCCATAAGCTTGGGGCACGGAAAGATGAACAAACTTTTGGGAAAATAAATTTTGGGCTTTTTTTACCAGGTATTTCGGAAGAGGGAGAATATGAACTCTTTGTGAGAGTTATTCATGAAAAGGACCAGTTCCTTCAGGATATACCTCCAATGGACTTTGAAATGGAACATTCGATAGACCCAGATTACGGGGACTACTGGTCTGCAACGATAAATATTGAAGCTAAAGATAAGCTAAAGCCATTTTCTGCGTGGGGAACCCCTGGAAAATATGTCTATCGATATTGCCTTAAAACTCCAAAAAATCCAGAGCTTATTGACTGGATTATCGACCCCTTTGCCAGGGAATTCGGGGTTGGGAAATTATCTGCTTTCACTCTCGGGTACGAACACTATACGTGGGACAAAAATGAACTGGAATGGAAAACCCCTTTCATAAATGACATTGTCCTTTACGAACTCATGATCAACGAGTTTGGGGATGATATAAAAGGGACGATTGACCATCTGGATTACCTCGCAGACCTCGGAATTAATTGTATAGAACTGATGCCTCTTTCAAACGTTGAGAAAAGGATAGACTGGGGATTTGCACCGATTGGGTATTTCGGGGTGGACGAACGTTTCGGAAATCGAAAAGATATGCAAGAATTGATCGATAAGGCTCACCAGAAAGGCATCGCGGTCATAGTAGATTCGGTTTACGCACATACAAGCCATCTTTTTCCGTATTACTATGTTTACAACCAACTTGGATACCCTCAGAATGAAAATCCCTTCATGGGCCCTTTTGCTGAAAACGCTTTTGGAATAAGTACAGACTTTAATCAGAAATTTACCAGGGATTTCTTTTTAACAGTCAACAATCACTGGCTTGACCGTTATCATGTAGATGGTTTTAGATACGACTACGTTCCCGGTTACTGGCTGGAGAATGAGGAAAATGGCTACACCAAACTTGTAAGGGATACATACCAGCTTGTTAAGGCAAAAAAAGGCTCTTCTGATCACTGGCAGCGATTTTTTGAAGGAGAGTTTGTAAACCTAATCCAGTGCGCTGAGCAGCTTCAGAAACCTGTTGAAATCCTGAATAAAACCTATAGTAACTGTACCTGGCAAAACGAAACCCTGGATGCGGCCAGAGGAATATATGGAAATTGTGAAAAATTGACCAAGCTTGGTTCCCTCTTCGGACTCTCAGGCTATCCAGGAGAAATTCCGAACAATGGAGATAAGATTACAAAAACCGCTCTTCAGTATCTGGAAAATCACGATCATTCCCGGTTTATCTGTAATTTTGGAACAATAGCCAGTGATAATGAGCTTTTGAAGGAAGGCTATCGCGCCCTCTGGTATAAGGTACAGCCTTATCTGATAGGCATGTTTGCAGCAAAGGGCATTCCAATGTTATGGCAGGGGCAAGAGTTTGGGGAAAACTACTGGCTTCCTCAAGAAGGATGGGGAAGAGTGCTTTTGTACAGACCTGTGCGCTGGGAATATTTTTATACGTCTGAAGGTCGGTCCCTAGTTAATCTTGTCAGGAGACTGGTTAAGCTTCGCAGGAATAACCCTCAGTTTACCAGAGGAGAGCATTATTTCTACAATGATTATACCTTATATCAGTCCCGAAATGTCATGATGTTTTCCCGGACTTACAAAGGTGTTTTCAGCCTGGTTGCATTGAACTTCGGAGCCCAGGATCAGGTGGTTTATTTCAAGTTTCCATCTAATGGTAATTACCGGGAAGAACTTCATGGTCAGGATAATTTAAAAGGGGTTTCTGCAGGAAAGGACGTACAGCTTAGCATTCCCAGCAACTATGGAAAAATATGGACATTGGCAGTTTGAGACATATGCAGACATAAACATCTTTCTGAAGATGGATATTAAATATAAACAATTTTAATTCACGATGGGTTTCTCGGATACATTAGGTGGTAATTAATAAATACCTCTTGAGCACTAGTGAATTCAACATTTGAGTACTAGTGAGTTCAACATGCTTCGTATAATTTTTCTTGGTACTGGAGGTTCTCTTCCAACCCGCAACAGAAACCCATCGGCAGTAATGGTTAATAGGGAAGGAGAGCTTATCCTGTTCGACTGTGGAGAAGGAACCCAGCAGCAGATGATGAGGGCAAAGACAGGGATGATGAACCTGTCCTCTATTTTTGTCAGTCATTTCCATGCGGACCATTTTCTGGGAATTCCTGGCCTGATCCAGACTATGTCTTTTATGGGAAGGAAAGACCCCCTTCTGATTTATGGCCCTGAGGGAACAAGGGAATTTACTGAGCTTTTTAAAGCCCTTGGCTACTTCAACCTTAAGTACGAAGTCCAGGGCATCCAGTTGAAACCCGGAGATGTTGTTGAAAGAGAACAATATGTGATCCGGGCTTTAAAAACCGAACACAGCATCTCAAGCCTCGGATACGCCCTTATAGAAAAACCTCGCCCAGGGCGTTTCAACAGGGAAAAGGCGATAGAACTGGGGATTCCTCCAGGTCCTCTTTTCGCAAAATTGCAAAAAGGAAACAAGGTAGAAGTCAATGGAAAGACCGTAAAACCTGAGGATGTAATGGGGAATTTACGGCCGGGGCGAACTGTTGTATATAGTGGAGATACCAGGCCCTGCAAGCCCGTTCTCGAAGCCAGCCGGGATGCAGATGTGCTGATACATGACGGAAGTTTTGCGGACGATATGGCAGATTGGGCTGAAGAGTCAAAACATTCGACAGCAGGAGAAGTTGCAGCTCTTGCAAAGGAGGCAAAAGTCAGGAGTTTGGTCCTTACCCATATCAGCTCCCGGTATACTGATGATGTTGAACCTCTTCTGACCGATTCGAAGAAAGTGTTTGAAAATGTAATTATAGCCGAAGACCTGATGGAAATTGAAGTCCCGTACATGTCGAAATAAGGCTTAACTCTTATATTCAAAATGGCTCTTCGCTGTTTTGTATGGGTTGAAAATAATTGTTTAGTTAGAAAGCATTGAGATCAAAATTCAAAGTACCTTCCAAAAAGACTCTAAATGGCCTTTAGAGAAAGACTAAAAAATTTCCAAAGATATACACCCGGACGTTTTAGTGAAAAGAAGTTGTCGCAGATATAATCTGCCCACAACAGAATTAGAATAGTTTAGACGAGAGTCCAATCCAGTTTTTTATTTTCGGCATCGTAAAGTGTCACCTGCATGGTTTTGTCTTCGACTTCATAGACAGGCCTGATACCTAAATAAAGAGTGTCTCCATGATTAATATTGAGTTCACCATTCACTCTTCCGAAGTATACTCTACCTTTTGTACCATTTTCTTCTACTGTTATACCTTTCCACACAAGGTTTTGAATTACATTTACAACTTTACACTCAAACCGGTCGACTTCACGTATCTCATTCATGGGGATCCCTTTTAATTATTATTTAAGATATGGTGACTCAGTACCAAAATCCAGTGATAAACGTGAAATTGAAAATCACTAGACTTTATAATTGGTTATAATCCATTAAATACGTCCTCTCGATGGAAGTCTTTCGATATCAAATATTGAGTTTGATTGAAGAACGAATTCTTCCTGCAAGTTCATGATTTCAATCGAAAAATACAAAAATCACTAGATTTTGGACCAGAGTCGATATGGTTAAGAGTTTATAAAACTCGTTCCGTTAGAAAATAACGATTTTTATACATAAAATTATTCCTGTTCTTCATAAAGAAGAAAAATATGTAAAAGTGTTATACTGAAGCAGGTAAAAGCATTACATTAAAGCAAGTAAAAGTATCATACCGAAAGCAGGTAAAACACTGGTACTCTAAAAAGCTAGATATTAAAAACAATTATTTTTTAAAATTATTTTTTAAAATTAGTTTTTAAAGTTAGCAATCAAAAAGTCGGTACTTATTTTAAAGTACCTTAAAATTTCATAATTTAGCAGTAATGTACCTCCTTCGGATCAAACGTAAAGCTCAGAAGGGCCTTGAGGTGTGTCTTTCCTGCCAAGTTTTGCAAGCGCATTTTCAAGATCCTTGTTTGTTACTATTTCACGCTCTTCTATAATTGCCTGGTGAAGAGCAGTTTTTAAAACCTTTTCAACAAGGTCTCTGCCCGAAAGTCCATTTGCTTTCTTTGCAAGTGCCCGGAAGTTACAGTCCTCTACCTGCAATGGGAAGGTTTTTACATTTGACTCGAATATCATGATGACTTCTTCTTCTCCAGGAAGAACAAACTCAATTTCTTCTTCGAACCTGCTTCTTATAGCTGAGTCCAGGGAATAGATCCTGTTTGTAGAGCAGATAGTACATACTCCATCGCGTTCTACTATGCCATCCATTTCGGTCAGAAGAGCGTTTACAATTTCACTAACATCTCCTCTCAACTCCTGGAATTTTCGATCCAGGGCTATGGCATCGAGCTCGTCAATAAAGATTATACAGGGAGCCATCTCTTCTGCTCGGTCATAAAGCTGATGAATCTGGCGGGCTCCATCTCCCACATATTCCCCTATCAGCTGTGTAGCTTTAACAGGAATGATGGGGACATCGGTTTTGTTCGCAAGACCCTTTGCAAGCATGGTCTTTCCGGTGCCGGAAGGCCCGAAAAAGAGGATATTTCTTGGCGCCCATTTCCCAAAGCGTTCGGGCTCTTCAAGGAAACGTTCAATCAGCCTGCACTTTTGCTTTGCAAGTTCCTGCCCGATTATGTCTTCAAATTTAACGCTACTCTTTATTTCTGCCGAGGAGGGAAGCCCATTTTCTTCTTCAGTTACAATAATTGAGGTTGAAGTTCCTATTATGGATTCTGCAGGTTCCACATCTATGATACGGTAAGCAAAATCCGGGAACATCCGCCGATCAAAGAGATAATCTCCTTTACGAGCAACATATCCATTCCACTGTTCTCGGGCATAGAATTCAAAAACATCCCGATTTTCAATAACAGGATATTCGTCCATCATGCCGCTTAACGGATAACCTTCAGGCTTCAGAATCAGAAGCTCAGAGGTAGATCTCCCAAACTCGGTATTACTTTCATGAGTCTTTTTCGCGTTCACTCTTTGTGAGACTGGTCGCACTTTGTAATCAACTCGAATACTTTTCTATGCCTCTATAGTACTATAGTACTATAGTACTCAGAAGAGCTAATAAAATTAACCCCATAAACAAGGCAAAATATTCGACTGCGAAAGGCTCGCTCACTTTATGAAGATGAGAAAGGTCTTCTAAAAGCCCTGTCTTTAAGTTGCTCCTGGAGTAACTATCGGGTTAGGTTTCTTTTCAGGATTCAGGTAATTGTTATATATTCAGATATTCAATGTAACAATGTATAAATCCTGTAGAACCCCATATAAGTGTAAAATATTTATATGAGTAGCCAAATAGGTTATTTGTTGTTTGAAATATGTTTGAATTAATGGTTGTGTAATATAACATATAACAGGCTTTCTAAAGATTCTGATATTAGAATTTTGAGGTTGTGTTTCTATTATAGTACACATGAAGGTCTGATGTAAAAGACAAAGCTAATATATAAGGTAAATAATATAAAACTTATAATTATTGAATGAAACGGGCTCTTCGCTATTACGTATGGATAAGATGATTTTCAACTCAAGACCGCATCGGTTTTCATAAGAATATTATGAGAATATCCACACAAAACAACGAAGAGCCATGAAACGTATGTTCAAACTGTTTGAAAATCTATCAATAATGTTGAGTAAATTACCTGACTAATATATTTATGTATAGAATATTTAGAGATCAAGTATTAAATTAGCAGCAATAAATATTATGTCGGTAATACAGCAGACTAACGACTTAAAAATGTAGTGCCTAATTAAGGCCAGTTTCAGAGTATGATTTTTATGTTTACTATGGAGAACACGGAAGGTTTCGACCAGAAAACTCTTGATAAGATGAATGCTGAAGTCAAGAAAACTATGAGCAAGCACGATCCTAAATCGAAAGATTACAAAAAGTTATTCGAGCAGGTTGAAGACCAGATCTTCGACAAATATTGTTCTGAGGTATTTAGACCCTCTCTCAAACTTTAATAATTTACCTTTTTGGATTTAATTGCTAATTAAATCCAAAACGACAAATTCTTTTTTTTATTTTGCTTGATGAATCCATATTAATAAGTTGATATTTTTATAGTCTATAATTTAGTAATTTTTTAATAGCCATTTCTTTTTTGTAAGTTAAGATTTTATTCAGGCGTCTTTTTTGAGGATTACTAATGATTCTTCAGTCCCAACTTTTGAGACGTTAAGTTCTTTCATCAGATCTTCGTTTACCTTCTCACATTACCCCATTGTACAAAACACCCGGTTACCAACCATGAAAAAAGAGAAGGAAAAAGTAATGGAAAGAAGAGAAGGAAAAAGTACCAGAATATAAACAGAGAAAACAAAATAGAACTATCAACGTAAAATTGTCACTGGAAAAAGACATAAAATTAATCAAAAACCAATTAAAAACAGATCATGAAAAGTAAAGTATTATAAGGTGAGTATGGCAGCGATCCAGAGTTCCCGAAGGCTCGCACACTTCAGTACAGTAAGGAACGCGGGCAGGCTTATCTACTGTGTTCGGGATGGGTACAGGAGTTACACTGCCGCTATGGCCGCCAGACTCAACCTATAAGTGGGATTATGAAATGAAGTCATGTATAGTGCTGCATACTGGATTTCGCCTGGACTTGATTAGGAAAGGAACGGATGGTTAGTTAACGCGGACTGAACACCTCGTTGCCTTGGTGCTTACATCCCGTTTCTATCAAACCGGTCTTTTACCGGAATCCTTAATGAGGTCTCTTTTTAGGTTAGATTTCGAGCTTAGATGCATTCAGCTCTTATTCCGAAGCGCGTAGCTGCCCGGCGATGCCTTGTCAGACAAACGGTACACCAGTGGCGCCGCTGCTTGGTTCCTCTCGTACTAAAAGCAGCTTACCCGCAGACCTCGAACACCTCTAGTAGATAGTAACCGACCTGTCTCACGACGGTCTAAACCCAGCTCACGATCTCCTTTAATAGGCGAACAACCTCACCCTTGGCCGCTGCTGCACGGCCAGGATGGAAAGAACCGACATCGAGGTAGCAAGCTGCCGGGTCGATATGTACTCTTGCCGGCAACGACTCAATTATCCCCGGGGTAACTTTTCTGTCATTTTTGGCCCCCACCAAGGAGGCTCAAAAGTTCGCTAGAGCCGACTTTCGTCTCGTCATCCACTGCTATGCTGAATAACGTCAGGCTGACTTATGCTCTTGCACTCTTCAGTGAGTTTCCGACCCACTTGAGTCAACCATTGCGCGCCCTTGATATCTTTTCAAGGGCGTCCCGCCCCAGGCAAACTGCCCACCTATCGGGGTCCTCTTCGCAGAGTTAGGGTCGTAGTCCCAGAAGGGTAGTGTCCCAATTGCGGCTCCACGGATGCTGGCGCACCCGCTTCGATGCCTCCTACCTACACTGTACATCCAGAACCACAACCCAACGACAGGCTGCAGTAAAGCTCCACGGGGTCTTCACTTCCCCCTAGAGGTCTCTAGACTGTGCACTAGAATGTAAGCTTCACCGGATTCCAGTTAGGGACAGTAGGGCTCTCATTGATCCATTCATGCAAGTCGCCAATTAAGCGACAAGGTACTACGCTACCTTAAGAGGGTCATAGTTACCCCCGCTGTTTACAGGCCCTTCTTCCCGTTGAAACGGGGTTTCAGGTACCTGCACTGAGCAGGATTCAGAGATTGTACTAGCCCTTACGGGTTTGCAATCTCCTATGTTGGTATTAGACAGTTAGAGCCCCCTGGTCACTGCGACCTGCTGTCTTCACAGCAGGCACTCCTTATCCCGAAGTTACGGAGCTAATTTGCCGAATTCCCTTAACTGAAGTACTCCGACACGCCTTAGCCTTTTCAGCTAGGGGCACCAGTGTCAGATCTTGGTACGGACATTTAGCGGCCTTTTCACGGGTCCCTGGGTGCAGCCGACTTTAGCCATTACAGATTCGCCCGCTTCTCGCCATTACGGCTCTCCACGGGGTTCGCTGCTTAGACGGCGCGACGACGCCGCTCGGCCTGCCCTGAGACGTCAGACGGATTGCTAAATGGTACAGGAATATTAACCTGTTTCCCTTTCGGCGTACTCGAATTACGGTACGTCTTAGGACCGACTAACCCTCGGCTGACGATCATTGCCGAGGAAACCTGGCCCCTTCGGCGGCAGGGATTCTCACCCTGCTTTGCTGCTACTATTACCAGGATTTTCGTTTGCGAACGGTCCACAGGACTTTACAACCCTGCTTCAGCCCGAACGCAACGCCTTCCTACGAGATTACCTTGCGGTACTCCGTGGTATCGGTGGTCGACTTGAGCCCCGTCAATTTTCGGGGCCCCAAACCTCGACTGGTGAGCTGTTACGCACTCTTTGAAGGGTAGCTGCTTCTAAGCTAACCTTCCAGCTGTCTTGGGCTTGGGACGCCCTTTAGTATTAACACTTAGTCGACACTTGGGGACCTTAACCACGGGCTGGGTTGTCTCCCTTACGGACTACAAGCTTACCCCAGCAGTCCGGACTCCGACTTTCTACAATGACGGTGGGTTTGGAGTTTGACAGGCGGGCGAGGGGTTTCCCCCCCGGAACCGCTAATCAGTGCTCTACTCCACCGACGATCTCCAGTCAGGTCATGCTGCGACATGTTTTGGAAGGAACCAGCGGATGCCGGGTTAGATTAGCATTTCACTACGAGACGCAGGTCACACGAATGATTTGCAGATCAATACCGCTTGCGGTCCTCCACGTAGCTTTCGCCACGCTTCAACCTGCCCACGCCTAGATCACCCGGCTTCGGGTCTTACCCCAGTGACTCCACGCACTTGTATACGTCGTGCCTCGCTCGGAGAGCTGCGCACATGTTGCTTTCGCTTCGGCTGCCCAAATATAAGGTTAGCCATTGCCACTGAGATAAACTCCCTGGCCCGTTCTTCAAAACGTAAGATACGACACTGGCAGTGATATTCGTACAACATTCTCGCGAATGTTTCCTTCATATCAGAGTTCCTTTCATGCCATATCGTTCTATCACTATCAGGTTTCAGGCACTTTGCACCTCCCTTCTCGGGGTACTTTTCAGCGTTCGGTCACCCTACTATTTCGCTATCGGTCTCAAGTAGTATTTAGTTTTGGAGGTTGGTGCCCCCCAGATTCCCGCACGATATCCAACGCACGGTACTCAGGGACATGTTCCGGTCTTTTGGTTTACACATACGTGACTGTCACACTCTACGGTCTGCCGTTTCAGGCAAGTTCTGTTTAGCCGCCGGACGTTTGAACAGCCCTACAACACCACATTTCCCTGTGAAGGGATTCGGTTTGAACTGTGCCGTTTTCACTCGCCGTTACTCACGGTATCTCGGTTGATTTCTTTTCCTGCTCCTACTAAGATGTTTCAATTCGGAGCGTTCCCGATCATTACTGATCACTATGGAGAGGTCCCATTCGGAAATCCCGGGTTCATTGGCTCCTTGCACCTACCCCGGGCTTATCGCAGCTTGGCACGTCCTTCATCAGCTCTTGAGCCGAGCCATCCACCTGATAGCATAATTCCTGTGTATCCTAACCAGGTCCAGAAAGCGTCCAGTATACAGCACCTATACATGACTTCATGTACCTGCGTGTCAACGCAGGCAATCCGCCCTTCCCCGAAAATTTACTTTCCGGGTGCATTTGATGAGTTTGAGTTGATCATGAGATTATGATCGATGATTTTAATGGTGAGGATTTTGTTCGGTTTATCGGCATCTGGGCAGTGGGTTTTTTGCTTAGGAGGTGATCCAGCCGCAGATTCCCCTACGGCTACCTTGTTACGACTTAACCCCCCTTGCAAAGCACAGGTTCGAACACGACACAGAGTTCGTGCCCTCACCCATACCTCACTCGGGTGGTTTGACGGGCGGTGTGTGCAAGGAGCAGGGACGTATTCACCGCGCTATATTGAAACGCGATTACTACGGATTCCAGCTTCACGAGGGCGAGTTACAGCCCTCGATCCGAACTAAGGATGGGTTTGTGAGATTACCAGCCCTTTTCAGGGGAGGGGCCCATTGTCCCATTCATTGTAGCCCGCGTGTAGCCCGGGAAATTCGGGGCATACTGACCTACCGTAGCCCGCACCTTCCTCCGATTTAACACCGGCGGTCCCCACAGAGTACCCATCATCCCGGAGGACATGCTGGTAACAGTGGGCACGGGTCTCGCTCGTTGCCTGACTTAACAGGATGCTTCACAGTACGAACTGGCGACGGCCATGCACCTCCTCTCAGCGATTCAGGCAAGGTCTTCAGCCTGGCCTACATTTTGCTGTCGTCCCCGGTGAGTTGTCCGGCGTTGAGTCCAATTAAACCGCAGGCTCCACCCGTTGTTGTGCTCCCCCGCCAATTCCTTTAAGTTTCAGCCTTGCGGCCGTACTTCCCAGGTGGCTCGCTTCACGGCTTCCCTGCGGCACCAGACACGGTCGCGCCATGCCTGACACCTAGCGAGCATCGTTTACGGCTGGGACTACCCGGGTATCTAATCCGGTTCGTGCCCCCAGCTTTCGTCCCTCACCGTCGAACCCGTTCTGGTAAGACGCCTTCGCCACAGGTGGTCCCACAGGGATTACAAGATTTCACTCCTACCCCTGTAGTACCTCTTACCTCTCCCGGTTCCAAGTCTGGCAGTATCCCCCGAAAGCCTAACAGTTGAGCTGTCAGATTTCCCGGAGGACTGACCAAACCGGCTACGGACCCTTTAGACCCAATAATCACGATCACCACTCGGGCCGCCGGTGTTACCGCGGCGGCTGGCACCGGTCTTGCCCGGCCCTTGCTAACAGGTGTATTTTACACACCTGGACAGCCAGCATATGATGCTAGCACTCGGTGTCCCCTTATCACGGTTTCCCGCATTGTAAAGTTTTCGCGCCTGCTGCGCCCCGTAGGGCCTGGATTCATGTCTCAGAATCCATCTCCGGGCTCTTGCTCTCACAACCCGTACCCGTTGTAGGCTAGTAGGTACATTACACCCACTACTACCTGATAGGCCGCAGACCCATCCTTGGGCAGACGAATCCATTTTACGCATAAAGCATTCCAGCATATGTGCGTTATCCGGAATTATCCCCAGTTTCCCGGGGTTATGCCGGACCCAAGGGCAGGTTATCCACGTGTTACTGAGCAGTACGCCATGTTCACGAAGAACATATGACTCGCATGGCTTAGGCGAACACCGATAGCAGTAACCTCTGGCAGGATCAACCAGAATTGTTAATGTATCGCACACTTCAAAATAAAGGTCTTGGTCGCAGAAACTTGCACTAACAACTATCAATTCAGTTATTTCAGTTTCGCGATGATATGTTATGAAAACTCTCACCGCCCAGAATTAACCGAACCGACAAAATCCTCGTCAGTCAGGAAACAACTCCTGACTCCATTATAAATGAATCGTAATTGCTGCATTTATGATGCAGGAAATTATAGTTATGTGCTCATAGTATTTAAAGGTATCTATTTCCTTCCAAATTAAGAAGGAACCTTAACCAGATGGCTATGAGAAAAACCGCCCAGCACAAGAAATTCATGCTGAAACAGGGAACATATATACATCATTTTTAGTATATAAAGCTTTTTGTTCAGGAACATTTGTGAAAAACAAATTAAATAAATAATGAAAATCTGTTTTGTAAAATTCCTGATTTTCACTCTCAAATCACAAATTCAAGAGCAATCCACGCTTGTTTTGCGCGTGGAACATACAAAGGAATATCCGATATATATACCTGTCGCCTGTTCAACTACTTAGAAAAAAATAAAAATAAGAGAAGAGAAAAAGAGAATAGAAAAGCGCAGCATTAAAATATTAGCAGAAAGTTGAAAGCTGCAAGACAAATAACCTTAAAACTCGAAAAAACGATATATAAGGGATTTAAATGTATAAAAATAAAAAATATAACTATAATATAAACTACACATAATGAGGTATCAAACTGGCAGACTTAAAGAAACCTACATCTAAAGCCAAGCCCGCAACTGAAGAAACCGTTACAAGAGTACGCACACCGCGCATGGAGAATAACGAAATCCTGGCAACCGTTGAGAGTCTACTGGGTGCAAACCGGCTGAGACTCCGTTGCATGGATGGGGTCGTTCGTATGGGGAGGATTCCAGGTTCAATGAAGAAAAAAACCTGGATAAGAGAAGGAGACGTCGTTATTGTCGTGCCCTGGGAGTTCCAGAACGAAAAGGCAGATGTGATCTGGAAGTATACAAGGCCGCAGGTAGACTGGCTTGAGAGAAAAGGGTACCTGAAAGGATAATATGGGAATGGATCAGGAAAAGAAGATAAGGCGCATAGATAGCGCTAAAGATAAATCCAGGGCCAGGGAGAAGGACTCCGACCGGCTGAAAGTAGAAGAAAACGTATTCGATGTACCCACCCTTAAAATTCTTTATACCCTTTCCAACAAGGGCGTAATAAAAGCAATGGGGGGATCTATCAGTACTGGAAAGGAAGCAAACGTATTCTATGCCGAAGGCCCAGATAAAGAGCTGGCTATAAAAATATACAGGATTGCAAGCAGCACCTTCAGGGCCATGGATGCCTACATTATGAAGGACCCTCGCTTCACAAACATCCGAAATAAAAAGCGAGACATTATTTTTGCATGGACACGCAAGGAACTTCAGAACCTGAAACGTGCGAAAAGTGCAGGAGTACGAGTTCCGGAGCCCATACTTGCCGAAAAGAATATTCTTATAATGGAATTTATGGGGGAAAAAGAGGCACCTTACCCGCTCCTCAAAAACACGCATCTTGAAAACGAGGAAGCAAAGAGTATTTTTGATATCATCGTTGAATACATGCGTCTTCTATATAAAAAAGCAAATCTTGTACATGCCGATCTAAGTGAATACAATATCCTGATCGACCCGAATAACCTGACTCCCATATTTATCGATATGGGGCAATCCGTAACCCTGGAGCATCCTAATGCCCGGGAGTTCCTTTACAGGGACGTGCAAAATATACTCAGGTTCTTCAGCCGCTATGGGATAAAGGACAAACCTGAAGATCTATTTAAAAAAATACAGGCGGAATAACATGACCCAGTATGTCAAAATCCCCAAAGAAAGAGTCGGAGTAATAATAGGCCCGAAAGGAGAAACAAAAAAGTTTATCGAGGACAAAACTGCGTGCCAGCTTGAAATCGATAGCGAAAGCGGAAAGATAGACATTACCTGTGAAGAAGATCCACTAAAAGAGTTCAGGGTTCTCGAAACTATAAAAGCGATAGGAAGAGGATTCAGTCCAGAAAAAGCTCTTGAACTTCTGGATGATGAGATGCTTATGCTTGAGATCATGGATCTTTCCGACGTTGCTACAACTCCAAAAGAACTTCAGCGGATAAAGGGCCGGATAATAGGAAGAAACGGAAGAACCAGAGAACTTGCAGAAACCCTGATAAACGTTAAGATCTCAGTCTACGGAAAAACCGTATCCATACTTGGGCACCCTGAGCAGAACACTATAATTCGGACAGCTATAAGGATGCTGCTCGACGGAGCTACCCACGGTGCAGTCTACAAATTCCTGGAAAAAAAGCATCAGGAACTGTTGCAGTCACAGTTAGACTCGGTTGACTTTTTTTAAAAGAATAATATGAAATCTGCAGGACCTTAGAATAGTATATAAATATTTCAAGGTCCCTATAATATTATTTTAACTTTTCTGGAAAACTGATTTGCAGTTTTCCGCTTTTGCTGAACCTTCTCAGCTAAAGCTTCTCACTCGAAGTTTCTCACTTAAAATATCTCACCTAAAATTTAGCATGAAAGTACTGCCATCTGCAAGCACTTTCTTTGATTGTGCATGTTATTCGAAGAATATCATGTGCGTTTTTCATGTAAAGTATCTCACCAGGCTTTTTCAAAATCTGTTTCTTAGTCCTGAGTTTCACCAGTTTCTTCCAGGTCTTCTTCGTCCTCTTCGGATCGTTCTCCTCTGCCTTCGAGGAAGTTACCCCGCCCAGGTTTTGCATTAATTGACTCCTCAATCCAGATAACTTCACCCCTGGAGAGAGTATACTCAGGGAAAACTCCTTCCATACCTTCAAAGGGAGTCCAGCCCGCTTTACTGTGAAGGAATTCGGCCTTTATAGGACGAAGCTCGCGGGGATTTACAATAATCAGATCTGCATCAAAACCTACCTCAAGCCGTCCTTTGGATTTGCGGTCCAGCCCAAAGGCTTTTGCCGGATTCCAGCTTGTAAGCATGATCATCCGTGAAAGCGGCAGGATGTTTTTTCTTACTGCAGCAAGCATAAGAGGCATAAGGGTCTCAACTCCGGGAACTCCCGAAGGAGCAACTCGTATATCGACATCTTTTTCAGATTCCAGATGCGGGGCATGATCCGAAGCCACCATGTCAATAGTGCCATCGTTAATCCCATTTACGAGAGCTTTAATACTGTTGCTTCCCCGGAGAGGAGGATTCATTTTTCCAAAAGACCTGAGCCTTTCCCAGTCTCGTGTAGAAAGGAAAAGGTGATGAGGAGTAACCTCACAGGTGAAAAGGGGTTCTTTATTTTCCCTCCTTGCAAGGTATTTTTCCTTTCGTATAATACCTGTAGCTTCAAGCGTGCTCATGTGACAAAGATGAGCCCTTACTTTTAGTTTGGAAACAAGCTCCAGGGCTTTTTGAACAGCAATCGCCTCACAAGCATTAGGGCGTACCCTTGAATGGTACTCATAAGAAATGTCTCCTTTTAATAGCCCTTCCAGCTCAAGGCGCATTTTCTCGTCTTCAGCATGGATAGTTGCAAGCGCCCCAAGACGTTTAATTTCAGCAAGTGATTCTTCAAGGGTTTCTTCATTAATATTTAGCCCGCCTGTAGACTCGGCCATAAAGATTTCCCCAAAAGCCGTGATCCCCAGTTTCCATAGTTCTTCTAATTTCTCAATATTGCCTGTTACCCCACCATTGATTCCAAAATCAACGATAGACTTTCCTCTGGCAAGTTTAAGTTTCTGTTCGAACGCCCGCCGGTCTGTTGTGGGAGGCACAGTATTAGGCTGATCAATAACAGTTGTAACTCCCCCAGCCGCTGCCGCACACGAACCTGTATACCAGTTTTCCTTTGAGGTCATGCCAGGTTCCCTGAAGTGGACATGAACGTCAATCCCGGCAGGTAAAGTAAGAGCGTCGCCTGCATCTATTATCATATCCGAGCTTGAGACCCTGAGATCTTTTCCTATCCTGGTAACTTTGCCGTCTTCAATAATGATCTCGGCAGACTGAAGCGAATTATTGTGATAAATCCTTGTATTTTTGATAAGAATATCAGGCATGGGCGTCTATATGCTTATAAACGTACTTAAAACCTGACATCAGATAGAACAGGAAATGGTTAGTTAAAAAAGAAAAAGAAAAAAGCCTGTTCAGTTCAGTTTGACTCTCTCAGCCGTAGCAAGATAAACTACACTTTCACAGATATTGCAGCAGTGGTCTGCAATTCTTTCAAGATAACGGATCAGGAAAAGTAAATTTGTGGCTCTCGAAATGATACTTGTATCTTTTGCCATCATTTCGAGCAGCTCAACCCAGACTGCGTAAAAGAGTTTATCGACCTCTTCGTCCCTTCTTGCTGCTGCTCTTGCAAGTTCGACATCCTGAGTCTCAAAAGCCTTGAGAGAATTTTCAAGCATGAATGCGGCAATATCTGCCATTTTTTTTGTATCTATGAGTGGTTTTACATGTTCGCCCTCTATTCTTCCCGGAATTTTGGCGATATTTATTGATAACCCCACAATTCTCCTCAGATCTGCCGTGATCTTCAGAGTAGATACTACAAGCCGGAGATCACTGGCCATCGGCTGCTGAAGTGCAAGCAGATCAAAAACCGAGACCTCGATACCTTCCTCAAGTTTATCCACTTCAGGCTCAAGGGCAAGTGTCTTTTCAGCAAGCTTGACATCGAGATTTATAACTGAAGTCATCGAGTCCCGGAAAATTAGTTCTACCGTTTCTCCAAGAGAAAGTACAGACTCCTTAAGCAGATCCAACTGCTTCACATATTGTTCTCGAGTCATTTAAATCACCCAAACCTGCCTGTAATATAATCCTCAGTACTCTTTTCCCCTGGATTTTGAAAAATCTGCCTGGTCTGGCCAAACTCAATCAATTTTCCCATTAGGAAAAATCCGGTATAATCTGAGATCCTCGCTGCCTGCTGCATATTATGAGTTACTATTACTATAGTATAATATTTTTTAAGATTCATGATAAGGTCTTCAATCCTTAAGGTGGAAATAGGATCAAGAGCGCTTGTGGGTTCATCAAAAAGAATTGTCTTTGGCTTTACTGCTAGGGTTCTGGCAATGCAAAGTCTTTGTTGTTGCCCTCCGCTTAGAGAGAGAGCAGGAGACTTAATCCTGTCTGAAATTTCATCCCAGATCGCAGCCGAACGAAGGGCCTGTTCAACAATGCCGTCAAGATCTTTTCTGTTTGCACCGTGAATACGCGGCCCATACGCAACATTATCATAAATCGACATAGGAAAGGGGTTGGGTTTCTGGAAAACCATGCCCACATCTTTTCTAAGCTCAACAACATCCACATCTGGTCCGTAGATATCCTTGCCTTCTATCGTAACTTTACCTTCGATTCTGCAGTTATTAATAAGATCATTCATCCTGTTTAAGCAACGAATAAAGGTGGACTTGCCACAGCCTGAAGGGCCTATAAGGGCAGTTACACTGTTTTTAGGGATCTGCATGGAGACGTTAATAAGCGCCTGCTTCTCCCCGTACCACAGATTAAGGTTTTCTATTTTTATCTGAGGTTGAGATACGTTTTGAATACCTTCAGTCATTTAGGAACCTCATTATCATATAAATCCTGATAGATTACTAGTAACAAAACTCTAGTTAAATTTTCAATTTGTTTTTGTAGTGCCTGCGAATCAGAACAGCTATAAGATTCAAACACAGGACGAGAAGTAACAGAACCAGAGCTGTCCCATATTGAATAGGCCTGGTTTTTGCAATATTTGTCCCTGCCGTTGCAAGCACGAAAAGGTGGTAAGGGAGCGCCATAAACTGCGAATAGATCGAATCGGGCAGCCTGGGCAAGAAGTAAGCCACACCAGTAAAAAGAATTGGAGCCGTTTCCCCTGCAACCCTTCCGATACTCAGGATAGAACCTGTAATGATTCCAGGAATAGCAGCCGGCAGTACCGCATGTCTGATTGTCTGCCATTTACTGACCCCAAGTGCAAGGGATGATTCCCGGTATTCCTTAGGAACCGCAATCAATGCCTCTTCAGTGGAACGGATAATCACTGGAATGATCAGGAGTGAAAGTGTAAGGGAAGACGAAAGTAGGGAAGGACCAAAACCAAAATATTTAACAAATAGTGCCAGTCCGAAAAGCCCAAAGACCACAGAAGGAGTTCCTGCAAGGTTGTTGATTGCCATTTCAATTAACCAGGTTGTGCGGGTTTCTCCTGCATACTCATTAAGGTATATAGCAGCCATAACTCCCACGGGAAGGGCCACGCTCATGGAGCCTATGATGAGGTATAAGGTACCTACAATTGCTGGATAGATTCCGCCTTGAGTCATCATAAGTCTGGGCATTTCAGTAAGGAACTCAATGTTGATTGCACTATACCCATTGTAAATAATATAACCAAGAATGACTAGCACAAACCCCATTACTGTCAATGCTGAGAGGCCAAGCAGCGCAAAGGCGATTTTTTCACTGTTCTTTGCGTTTAATCTCATACTTAGTCCTCCTTGAATCCTGGCCACTTTACTATCGGTTTCTTTTACTTCTGCGTTTAGCTCCATGCTCAATCCACCTTGAATCTGTACCTTTTTTTGATTGAATCCGCAATCAGGTTAATCAGGAAAGTTATGATGAAAAGTACAGACCCGACCGCAAAGAGAGCATGGAAATGTGTACTTCCCTGAGGGACCTCTCCCATTTCAAGCGCAACTGTGGCAGTCATTGTCCTTACCGAAGCAAAAAAGCCTCCTGAAAAAGAAGGAATAACCGCAGTATTTCCAGTAACCATCATAAGGGTCATAGTCTCCCCTATAGCTCTTCCTATGCCCAGCATTACCGCCGCTGAGATTCCCGATAGTGCCGCAGGAACTATGACTTTATATATTGTCTGCCATTTTGTAGCTCCAAGAGCTAGAGAACCCTGTTCGAGAGTACTGGGAACAGAACTTATGGCATCCTCTGAAATAGTGATAATCGTAGGAAGTGCCATGATTCCCAGCATAATAGAACCTGTAAGAGCAGTTTGGCCAGTTGGCAGGTTAAAGCTCTTCTGTATAAGTGGAACCAGTACAACAAGTCCAAAGAATCCAAATACAACAGAAGGAATTCCTGCAAGAATTTCAATAAATGGCTTCAGGAAATCTGCAACCTTTGGATTAGCAATTTCAGAAATATATATAGCAGTAGCAATTCCCAGAGGCACAGCAAAAAGAATAGCTCCGACAGTAACAATGAGAGATCCGAAAAATAGAGGTAATAACCCAAACTGCATGTTTATAGACGTTGGATACCAGAACTTTCCTGTAAGAAAATCCATAAGAGACGTATCTTTAAAAAGAAGTAAACCGTCTCTAAATAAAAAAAGGCATATAAGGAAGATAATTACAACCGTAAGGACACTGACTGAAAACAGTATCCATTCGATTGTTTTTTCCTTATAATTTCTGCTTAGCATTTTACCCCTTAGATAAGTATATAATTTATTTTAGAAGTCGTTTTTTAGAAGTTGTTTTACTTCTTTAGTGGAATATACCCGACAGTGCTCACAATGCTCTGCCCATTCTCGCTCAACACAAAATCGGTGAATTCCTTTGTTAAGCCCGAGGGTTCCCCATTGGTGTAGAAGTAGAGAGACCTTGAAAGAGGATATGAGCCATTAAGTATAGCTTCGGCAGTTGGAGCTACAGATCCATTACCTTTGTCCAGGCTTAATGCCTTTACACTGCTGTCAAGGTATGCAAAACCAATATAGCCTATCGCATTGGTATTCTGAGATACCTCAGTAACTATGCCTCCAGTAGCAGGCTGAGTAAGAGCATCAGGTCGGTATTCATCGCCTTGCAAAACGTCTTTCTGGAAGTCTTTATAGGTTCCGGAACTGCTGTCTCGTGAAATTACAGCAATTTGCGCATCTGCTCCGCCAACGTCTTTCCAGTTGCTAATGCTTCCGTTATAGATACCACGTAGCTGGTCAAAGGTAAGGTTAGAAACAGAATTAGAAGGGTTTACAATTACAGTAATACCGTCATAAGCAATAGTAGTTTTAACAGGATTGATTCCTTTTGCTTCAGCAGATTTAATTTCGTCATCAGTCATTTCTCTGGATGCCGAAGCAATATTTACTTCACCATCAATGAGCGCAGCAATCCCTACACCGGACCCGCCTCCAGTTACTGTTACGCTTTTTCCAGAGTTTTCAGCCATGAATTCTTCAGATTCAGCCTGTGCAAGAGGCAAAACCGTATCCGAACCCTTCAAGAAAATGCTTCCAGATTCCGCACCAGTAACGTTTTCTGCAGAAGATCCTTCGTTATTTTTAGTTCCGGTACACCCAATTCCCAGGAACACAAGCCCGATGATCAATAGCAAAAGAATTGTATACTTTTTTAACTTATTTGCCATGTGTACAGATACTCCATTATTAAATAATTTAAATTTACATTTGTCTAAGTTGTTTTCAGCATAATGCACAATAAATGAAAAATATATAAAGATTCGCCTGGTAGAATATAGAGAAGTACATATAAATAAAAAATATGAAAGAAAGTAGTATAGTATATACAATCTATATAAAGTATGGAGAAACAGAGAGAAGAGAGGGTAGACAAAGAGAAAAATATCATTAAGAAAAATCAGTATAAGAGACCAATCGCAGGCAAAAAATTGATTGAAGCCCGGAAACTGCCTTTCCACAGATTTCCATTCAAATCTTCAACTTAATTCTCTTTTTGAGCATTGACCAATATAAGATAATATAAACAGAGGACAAGCACCATCGTCAAATCGTTGGCTATGTCAATTCACCTCCTGGGTCGCAGTGACCAATTTCTTAGACTTTATGGCAACCAACCAGAGCAACAGAAAATCCAGTATTAATTGGAATCTTTCCTAAAAATATACCTGTGCAAACTCAGAAGTTATCAAAAAAGTTGCTGAATCGAAGAGCTATCCGGAGACTGGAAAAAAAAGACGGGAAAAAAAGACAGGAAAAAAGAGACTGGAAAAAAGAGACAGGAAAAAAAAGACGGGAAAAAAAAGACGGGAAAAAAAGACGGGAAAAAAAGACGGGAAAAAAAAGACGGGAAAAAAAAGACGGGAAAAAAAGACGGGAAAAAAAGACAGGGAAAAAAGATAGGAAAAAAACAGTGATATTTCATTGTTTACAACACAATATAACACTAAAAAGAACATCAATAGCTTAGAATTAGATAGAAAATACAGATGAAAATACAGACTCTTACTAGCTAGAATTAGTAGAAACCTTTAAAAAAACTCAGTCCAAAGAAAAATACGGAAATTTAAATATGGAGAAATTTAGACAGAATGTCTGATCATTCTTCAGGCCCTTTAAACAGGGCAGGATATTTTTCTCTTAATGGAATCAGGATCTCCTCGTCTAATTTTGCGTTATAAAGTGTTTTTACTTTAGAAGCTTGCTCAATGGATAAATCATGAACTCCAGTAAGGTTAGCCCCTTCAAGGTTAGCTTTCTCAAGATCAGCTCTCATAAGATGAGCTTTGTGAAGGTCTGCTCCATAGAGGTTAGCGCCTCTAAGGTTGGCTTCTTGAAGGTTTGCCTCTTGAAGGCCAGCTCCATACAGGTCAGCCTCTTCAAGGATAGCTCCCTGTAGATTAGCTCCCTCAAGATTAGCCACTTGCAAGTTAGCCTTTTTAAGGTTAGCTCCTTTAAGATTAGCCAGATGAAGGTTAGCCAGTTGAAGATTAGCTCTTTCAAGGTTAGCCTGTTCAAGATTAGTTTTTACAAGGCTGGCTCCCTGTAGATTAGCTTCTTGAAGATTAGCCCCTTGAAGATTAGCTCCCTTACCTTCAAGAAGGTGAGTATCTGAAAGGTTGGACCCTCGAAGATCTGCTTTTTTAAGGTTAGCCCCTCGAAGGTCAGCCCCTTCAAGGTTAGTTTTTACAAGGTCAGCTTCTTGAAAGTCCGCTCCTTGAAGTTTAGCTCCTATAAGATTAGCTCCCCTAAGGTGTGTTCTCCCCGGTATACCCATGAAAGTAAATCTGCTCTAAATTAAAATAAACATTGCTATTCTGGAGAAATATTTGAGAAATATTTTATACTTCTCAAAGTATGGTCCGTAATTTTTTACTCAGAAACTTGTATGTTCACAGTTACACACGGTTCGTGTATACCTGAAGTTACACATGGTTACTGTATTCCTAAACAGAGTAACTTAAGAACCCTCCACTCCTTTTTAGATTTGCCCTCTTTTACTGTTTCTTATTTAAGCTGCTCATTTTTTGGCTACTACGATATATCCAGATATTGTTTTAGTGTTACTTCCTTTTGCATTCTTTACCGTCAAACTGACAGTATATTTTCCGGCTTTACTGTAGGTATGTGAAGGGTTCTGGGATGTTGAATACGTTTTATCTCCAAAGCTCCATTTCCATGAAGTTGGACTATTGCTACTTTTATCAGTAAACTGCACCTTAAGTGGGGCTTTTCCGGAGGTCGGTTTTGCAGAAAAAGCAGCAACCGGAGCTTTCAGCGCGTTTACAACAATATAGTTCTTTATTGTTTTCGTACTGCTTCCTGCAGCATTCTTTACTGTTAAGCTGACAGTGTATTTTCCTGCTTTACTATATGTGTGTACAGGATTTTTAACTGTTGAAGTTTTTCCGTCTCCAAAAGTCCATTTCCATGAAGTTGGACTATTGCTACTTTTATCAGTAAACTGAACCTTCAGTGGGACTTTTCCAGACGTAGGTTTCGCAGAGAATACAGCAACAGGTCGTTTTGGTTGTGATACTTCAATAGTAGCCATGTAAATGTCGCTGTTTTCACTATATCCCTCCCCATATTGCCATACTATCTTGTTACCGTAAATAGCAGGCTGGTATGCTGATCCTTTGGCGCTAATTTTCATTTTCTGGTTAGTGGAAATATCGTACATGTAGATGCCATGATTTTCCCAACCATCATCATCACCACCATCATCCTCCCACACTATCCTATTTTCATAGATAGCAGGAGATCTCTGCCAATCTGGACTGCTAGTTATCTGAGTTTCCTTTTTAGTAGAAAGATCATACATATAGATATCAGCGTTTCCGCTACGTTCATCTGCCCATACTATTCTGTTACCATATATCGCAGGTTTTCCCGCCGATCCACTGGTGGTTATCCGAGTTTCCTTTTTAGTGGAAAGATCATACATGTAAATGTCAGGGGCGGAGTTTTCATTGCGATAGGCATAATATACTATCCTGTTACCGTAGATATCAGGAGAGTATGCATCGGTGGTGATGACAGATTCCTCTTTAGTAGAAAGATCATACACAGAAACACCCGAATCCTCATCGTAAAGATCTTGCCACACAATTTTGTCACTGTAGATTACAGGTGCGACCTCAGCCACCATTCCTTCAAAATTGGGGGGAATCTGAGTTTCCTTTTTTGTAGAGAGATCGTACATATGTATATCGGATAAGTCCCAATAGGGAAGCATGTGGCTATCGTCTTCCCACACGATCTTATTCCCGTAGATTGCAGGAAAACGCTGACTTGATTCGTTTGTAGATATATGAGTTTCCTTTTTAGTGGAGATATCATACATGTAGATACTCCAATTTCCATTGCGCCCATCTTCCCACACTATCCTGTTATTGTAGATCTTAGGATATTGTGCATGCCTACTGGTGGTTATTCGGGTTTCAGTGATCATGGGTGAAACGCTTTTCTCAGTAGTTACCGACTCTGTAGACAATGTGTAATTATCTTTTATGGTGGAGTTTCCGGTATCATTTTCAGTAGCTGCCAATGCTATAGATGAAACTAAAAGCAAGATTAAAGCTATTGAAACTAAACTTATCTTAAACATAGTCTTCTTTTTATTCATTATTTCCCATCTCTATTTTTTAAACTCAGAAATTTAATTTCATTAATCAAGTTTTGTATATTATAATTAAAGTTTTTCTTTTAATTCATATATGTATAAATTTAAATTTATAGTTATAAGAAAAGTTGGCTTCGTCGACCAGAAAAATTAGGAGGCAAAGAAACCAAAACAAGTTTATCTGTAATGGAAAATACTTGAGGACAGAAATGTTATAAAAATTAAAAGTGGCTCGCCGAATTTCAATAAAGAGATTCACGAAAAATTACTAAAAAGTGACTGGAGAGAGTTGAAGGAGCCTAAAAGTCTGATGGGCCAGGTAGTTTTATAGATACTGTTTATTATCATTAATCTTTTAATTGGACAGTTGATGATGAGAATACCAACCCTACAAGCAAAAAGTTGCTGGCTATTAAATAACTGTCTTCGTTAAGTGGAAAGTGTGGCTTCATATCCCGATATTGTTAAACCATATAGTGAATTGCGTACCTTTACCACTTTTAATTTCTAAACAACCGTCTATTTGCTCAACAAGAATGTGTACTAGCTGGAGCCCAAGGGAATTTGAACCCTTAGTGTCTATCTCTTCTGGAATTCCTTTTCCATTATCCGATATTTCTAATATGTAACTGAAGCTATCTTTGCAACCTTCATCTAGACCGGACATCTCACTCTGGGCAATAGAAGTTTCATTTCTGCGAAGATTTACCTGGATTTCTCCTTTCCTTCCTGCAGGGAAAGCATGTTTAAAAGAATTTGTAACCAGCTCATTTACAATAATTCCAAGAGGGATCGCAGTATCCATGCCAAGATATATCTGATCAAGGTTCAACTTCAACCTGATACTTTTATTTCCGAGATTATATGAATTAAAAAGGTCTTCAGTTAATTTATTTAAATAAGCTGCAAAGTCAAGGGTATCGATATTATCGCCTTTATACAGCTCTTCGTGAATAAGAGCCATTGAAGCTACACGATCCTGACTTTCTCTAAAAGCCTCAACAACTTCCTGAGTTTTACAAATTTTACGGTTAAAGAATGTTTCTGATTGAAGGTCGAGCAAGGATGAAATTACCTGCAGATTATTCTTAATCCTGTGATGAATTTCCTTTATGCGGATTTGTTCTACCTTTGCAAGAGCCTCTTCTGCCTTTTTATGCTCTGTTATATCTTGAGTTGTCCCTCTGACCCTCACAGGACTGTTTTTCTCATCGAAAACAACTTCAGATTTCGCATGAACTATGCGTTCTTCTCCATTTGCTAGAATTATCCTGAAATTAATATCAGCAGGCTTTCCGTTTAATGCATCTTTAGCGGCATTATCCATACAATCTTGATCATCCGGATGCACGTAACTTAAGAAGATATCGTAATTTACTTTTAGTTCTTGTGGATTAAGTCCAAAAATACGGTACATTTCGTCAGACCAACGAAATTCATTGCTTTCAAAGTCCATTTCCCAGTTTCCAAGGTGAGCTATTTCTTGAGCTTCCGCAAGACTTTTTTCACTCTTTTTCAAAGAATCATAAGCATGTTGAAGTTCTACTGTACGTTCTTTAACAAGTTTATCCAAATTGTCGAGCGTGTCTTTCAGTTTTGCTTCCACTTTTTTGCGCTCTGTGATGTCACTGGCGGTACCAAACCATTCAACAATTTCGCCATTCGTATCCAGCATAGGAACCGCACGCGAAAAAATCCATCCTAAACTGCCGTCTGCTAGACGGACCCTGTGTTCCAGTTCGTAAGTGCTCTTTGTCAGGATAGCTTCATTGATAACGGCCATCACATTCATCTGATCTTCCGGAGGAACATATTCCTGAAGCCAGTTACGATTTGGGCTTTCCGTATTGACAAGAAACCCTCGGCCATAGAGATAACGCATCTCGCTCCAGTCCGGGCTCACCCGGTATACCATTTCTGAGCTGGCCGTTACCAGAGTACGAAACCGCTCTTCACTTACACTCAGTGCTTTCTCAACCTGCTCGCATTCCTTATTATTTTTATGACAGGAGCATCCTATCTGCTCCCATTTGCCTTCTTTTTTAGTCAAAGCAAACTGGTGATTTGCAATAATGTCCAGAATTTCAAATGCATTGTACCTGTCAATTGGATAGGTGCAAAGAGCTATCATTTGGTACTTGCCTACTACAGAATCCAGTAATTTTTCGTGACCCGAAAAATTGTTTCCACTATACCTCAAACCATCGTATCCACTGGCGAGAGCCTTACCAGTTTTTTCAGTCAAGCAGTTTAATACTGTTTGTGGATCTAAAAAATCCGTTTCTACATGCCAGTAAGTATAGGGAACAATTTCGACTTGCCCATTCTTTAAATAAACGTCAATATTGGGAATGGCCACTTTCAAAGCTTTTTTTGCGCATTCTTCATTTACAGGTTTCGATATGACCCATAAGCAATACTCATTATCTTCAAGTCCTGCTTTGAAATAGGGGACAAGTATGTCCATTAAATCTTCTTTTGTCCTGTAGAACTGACAAAAATGTACTCCCCACGGTACATTCCCAATAATATCAATACCAGAAATTCTGCTGCTGTTACTCATATTATTCTTTGATAATCGGGTGTAAAGTCAAAAGTTTCTCTCAACATTATTGCTTTATTTAGTGTATTTACCTGGCTCAAAAATGCTCGAAATTCTTTTTGCAGGAATAATTTCTATGATTCTATTAGTAATATAAAGATTTATTTATATAAACGTAATCTTATAATTAATTGCCTGTCTTTATTTATATAAAGAGCCTATCCCAAAAGCTCATTTACTCTAATTATTGCTGCTACCATTACAACTCCTAAATATGATGTCTCTTTAATTTCATATCTTGGAAATACTTTCTTGCATGACTCTATCCAGCTAAAGAACCTTTCTACTATGCTTTTCTTTTTGTATTCTTCTTGATCTACTTTTATTGGTCTTCCTCTCTTCTTTTTCTTCCTATTTCTTTTATTTACTGGTATATTGGACTTTATTCCTCTTCTCCTGTTATATTTTCTAATTTTAGCTGTATCATACATTGCATCAGCTGTTACTTTGGAAGGCCTGTTAACAGGCCTTCCTACAGGTCTCTTTATATTGAAATTTTTAAGTGTAGGTATATAAAGTGTAGAATCATTCTTATTTGCAGGAACAATAATAATCGAGAGAGGTAAACCTTGCAAATCTACTAAAACGCTTATTTTTATTCCTTTTATTTTTTTGTGGCCATCGTAGCCGATATCCCCCCTTTTTTAGCCGGAACATCCTTTGTATCAGTAAAGCAGTGAGAAAGATCTATTTTATTCAAATCGTAACCTTTGTTTAAAAGTTCATTGAAAATCTTCTGATATATGCCATGTTCACACAGATATAGATGGAATCTATGTACTGTTGACTTAGATCCATATTTCCTGGGAACGTCTTTCCACGTACAACCTGTCATAACAACGTACAAAATACCGTTCATTAACTTCCTCAGATTTGCACGTGGCCTTCCTGTAGGCGGTTTCTGTGGAGGAAGATAAGGTTCCATGGATTCCCATAGAACATCATCGATTTCACGAAATGACATAAAGGTAAATTTATAATTTCAACATAATATTGCTTTTGGGATAGGCTCAAATAATAACTTCGTCAGGCATATTTCGTTATCAAGGTAACCTGACTGAAGGAATAATCTGCCAAGAAGTCCGCAGGAACCTTAGGCTTACACAAAAATTATCACATTTTGTAATTGTCTGTTATTAAAAACAAACATGATATTCTTTGAATAACATGCACAACCAATGAAAATGCTTGCAGATGGCAGCATTTTCATGTTAATATAAAAAAGGCTTAGAAGTTATCACAAAACTTTCAGCGATGGAGGGGTTCAGCCATTACGTTTTTCAATAGACTTTCTTAAATATTACTCAGATATTTGGCTGAACCTTATCACGGAGGTATAATTTAGTATTCAACAATACTGCAAAATTTAGGTGTAATTTTCTGGGATTTATCATTGGTTATTTAAGATGGTATTCGAGATATTTTATATCATCTCCTTGATTTTTTGGGATTTATTGTAGGTTGTTTTGAAAGAGGAATGGTAGAGATGCTTCATATCGTCTCCTTTATTTTTTTGGGATCTATTGTAAGTTGCTTTGAAAGAGGAGTGGTAGAGATGCTTCATATCATCTGATGCTTCATATCATCTCCTTTTTAATTTTCGGTCTCCTATTTTTATCAATTTCATCTCACTTTTTAATCAGTCTGTCAACTATGTCTAAGTTTAAGCTTCAATACTGTTCTCAGCACTGTTTTCAAGCATCCATTCGGGGTTCATTGGGAAGTTGCCTTAGTGATGCATCGGGCTTCCAGCTCCCATTCCGGGCATTCCCTGAGCAGAAGATATGATTTCCTGAAGGTCTTCGAGGGACTCTGCTCCGCTGATATCTTCCATTAGGCCATTGAGTTCTGTGATCCTGCTGCTAAGGCCCTCACTCATATTCTCATCAGTTGTGTTCCCGCTCTCACTTGCCATCTCTTCAAGGTGTTCGATTTCCATTTTGAGTGAGTCAGTAGCCTGAGTTTGCAAATAGGTGAATACAACGTTTTGCAGTTCTTCTGCACTGGAAGCTGAACTTATTTCGCTGGATAGATTTTCAAGATCAGTTACCTGTTCGCTGAGCATCGCAGTCATATTTTCATCAGTCGTATTATCCAGCTGACCGTTAAGTGTTTCAGTCATATTTCCAAGGACATTAACCATTTCAGCCTGAACCTCAGTGTAATTATCATCAGTTACGTTCTCAACCTCGGCGAAGTCAAATAATCCGGGCATTCCACCAGGTCCCATATTCATTCCATTAGGCATACCCGCAAATTTCTGATTTGATAAGACTTCCTGAAGGTCAGATGCACTGGAAGCTTCGCTTACATTAGTATAGAAGCTCTGAAGTTCAGAAATTTGTTCACTAATGGAATCAAGCATTTCCGCCTGGACAACAGTAAAATTTTCATCAGTTATGTTCTCTCCAGGAGTAAATGCAGATTTGTTTTCTGAAGCAAAAGCTCCTACAGGAAGGATGCATAATACTATCATTACCGCTGTAAAACGGTAAATTGAGTTTAACACTTTTGTTTTTACTTTCATAGTATACTTCCGTTATTGACTTCAATCTCTATTTTTTTCGTTGGTTTTGTTTTTCGAGATACTTACCTTGTGGTGAATTGTTCTATTGTCTGGCTTTTACTGGTTTTCTTGCCTGGTTTTATAGAGGGTTTCTTGCCTGGTTTTTAGTGGTTTTCTTGCCTGGTTTTTAGTGGTTTTCTTGCCTGGTTTTATAGTGGGTTTTGGCTCTTCGTTATTTTGTGTGGATATCCTCATAATGTCTTCATAAAAACCAATGAGGTATCGAATGGAAAATCGTCTTATCCACAGGAAATGACGAAGAGCCGTGGTTTTTCTTGCCTAGTTTTTAGTGGTTTTCTTGCCTGGTTTTATAGTGGTTTCTTGCCTAGTTTTTAGTGGTTTTCTTGCCTAGTTTTTAGTGGTTTTTCTTGACTGGTTTTGTAGTGGTGTTTCTTGACTGGATTTTTTATTGTTCCATTTTTTACGTATTTTCGGTTGTCTTCAGACTATTGATCTGCTGACAGTCACTAAATGAGCTGGCAAAAATATAAAGTTACTTTCAAAAATTGAGGGTTTAAAGAGATTTAATTTAAAAAAGAAGCTTTATTATAACTTTAAAATCTTAAAGAACCTTAATGTAATGAATGAATACTTATCAAAGCCCTTAAAACTTAATGTTTTAATTAAAAAAGGTTCTTTATATATTTCACAGGAACTTCCAATGCTGGCATACCTATAAAATGTGCTTATCTCCAAGTAATCCTGCAAAAATTTATGAAAAAACCTGCAAAATCGCGACAGGTATGTGACAGGCATATTTTCAGTTATTCGAGAACAAGCCCTTTATTCGGTTTCAAAACGACAATACCTTTCGACATGATGACCGTAGCTATTTCAAACATGGGAAGCTCTGCCAGCGCCTTTATTATATGCCACTGGCCAGGGTTCTGTTCCCAGCTCAGTGGAGTCCATTTGATAGTACCGCTACCTGTCCAGGCGCTATGGATCTCGGCCCCCTGGGGATATAGAATGGGCTGGCTTAAGTCTGCTCCAGGACTTCCAACTTTGGGAATATAGCGCCATCCAAGGGCATTGATCGTGGCTGCAGAAGCCTGCATTTTCGATAACATTTGCCCTTCCACAGGCTTTACCCCTAGCATTTCCAGGCGGAGAAATGTGTTTCCTTCATAACTTGCACTTGTATAGTAGTTAGGTTGAATGATGTGCAGGTCCTCTATGTCAGCATAAATTTTTGGTATACCCGTTTCCTCTCTTCCCCCAAGAATCGGCCAGGTTTTATTTTCCCAGACCACCAGAATAAATTGTCCTTCCACCTGGTCACGCTTACCGTTGAAACGAGCTGGAACACTGACCTGAACTAAATTATATCCTCCTCCTGCCATCCAGTCGATCTCTCTGAATTAACTGTAGGAAATGTTCAGTTCAGGACGTAACAGCTCAAAACCCTCGGGCACGTAGTTTTCCAGCTGGTTTTCATCCGTGGTATATGCAAAAGTTATAGAAACTGCATCCCTGTAATACAGTGCAGCTTCAGGACCAGGGCAGTCAAAACCGCCAAAATGAGCTGGCATCCTGTAACATTTATTTTCTTCAAACCGAAACATAGTCAAACCCCCCAGGTATTCAGATTATAATTCTGAGATTATAATATAATAATATGCATAATATATGTAATCTAATCTGACAGGCATATGATACGTTATAGTGTTTATTTTAAGTTGAGATTATTATCTAATATTAGGCATATATCTAATATTAGTTATATATTATTAGGAATAATCGATCTCCAGATATGCAGCAATAAAGGGTCAAAAAGAGTTTCACAGTAAGTAACAGAAAGACTGCAGTCTGTCGTTTTATTGGGGAATTTTGAGGGATATTTATCATTTTACAGACATGCTTTGAGACAGGTTTTGATGCTTAATCCGCTTTGCATGAATGGGGGGAAATGATTGCCATAAATTAAGAATCTTCAAAAGGTTCACTGCTTATTTTGGTAGTGGAGAGGAGATATGGTAAACCTGAGCTCAATTGATTCATATATTCATAAACAGGCTCTTGTGGCTGCCCTGATTAACATGGTGATAAATCCTCTTCTGGCATTTTACATCAACAGGAGTGTGGACAGCGTTGCTTTCTCCGGGATTATAATTGATACAATAATCACCTCAATCGTGATGACGTGGCTTGTGACGGTTTTCTCCGCAGCTGATATTAATCGCCAGCTTCACGCCGGCAGTTTCAAAAATGAAAATCTGCCCCATCCGGGACCAGTACTGTCACGGTTACCCAGGCGAGGATTACTGCTGGGTACTGTACTGTTCATTTTCACGGTATTGATTATGATGATTTTAACTATCTTGATTTCCTCTCTATTTGGCATTAAAGAGCTTTCTGCTGAGAAACTGGCATTGTTCAAGCTGATTTATACCGGGCCGGTCGCCTATTTTGTAGCCCGTATGGCAATACTTCGCCAGTTGTAACTCTACTGGAAAATGCATGAGAGAAGTTTGTATTTCAAGAAAATCTTATTTTATCCTGGCAGAAATCTTATTTTTATCCTGGCAGAAATCTTATTTTTATCCTGGCAGTGTGCCAATTTTTCTATAAAATCATAAATCTCAAGAAGTTATTGGGTAGAAAATCACATATTGAAAGATTAATTTTCTCCATAGTACGCAAAAACTTGACTTCAAATTACAGCAAATTTGAGACACTGTGTTTATGCCTGAAAAGATCGACAAAAATCTTATCGATAATACAATGGTATATTTAACCGGAAAGTAAATCCTTACTGGTTCTTCCATCTGGATATACAGGAAAATTAGTCAAAAATACAAGCTGTGAAAAGGAAAAGGGGAAGTGAAAATGGGGGTTGAAGATTACTTCAAGGATAAGTGTTGCCTGGTAACCGGTGCAAATTCTGGAATCGGTTATGCTATAAGTGAAGCACTGTTGGAGAAAAGAGCAATAGTCTTCATGGCTGGTCGGAATGAGGAAAGCCTGGAATCCGCGGCTAAGAATCTTGATGCATATGCCGGACAGATTCGAATTCTGCTTGTTGATGTGACAAAACAGCCTGAGGTGGATAAAGCTATTCAGGACACCATTGCTGCGGAAGGTAGAATTGACTTTCTATTTAATAATGCGGGTATTGGAGGTACGATGCCGACTGTTGACGCTACGCTTGAACACTGGCGATCCATTATTGATGTTAATCTCTGGAGTGTTATATACGGCATTAATGCCGCGTTGCCAGTTATGCGTCTTCAGGGTGGAGGGCATATTGTTAACACGGCTTCCCTTGCAGGAATTATACCTTTTCCATTCCAGGCTCTTTATTGCGCTACCAAGTACGCAGTTGTTGGGATGAGTGAAAGTATGCGGTACGAATTTGCTGAAGAAGGCATTCATTTCTCAGTTACATGTCCTGCAGCGGTCGTTTCACGGATATGGAAAAAGCCCATAATGGGCCCAGTTCATGAAGAGATTAAAGTCCCTGAGGACGCAATTCCAGCTGAAGAAGCCGCAAATATAATCCTTCAGGGCGTTGCGGATAAAAAAGGAATAATTGTGGTTCCGGAGCAGCCAGGTGGGTGGCTCTGGCATGAATACTCTAGTTCCTCTGAAGTCGCAGAAGACTTTCTGTTGAAAATGGCTCATGATCGACGGATAGAGTGGTCAAAAAGACAGAAGATATGAGGGAGTTGAATCAGTGAGTGGGACTTTACAACGCTCAATGAGAATAATCTGTCTCCGGGCATAGGCAAGACTATAAAAGTAATAGATTTTTAAGGGTCGCTTAGCTGGACAAATTATAGAGCTTAAGCCCTCACTGATGATTTTATTTCTTTTGTTCTTATTTAGTTTGTTTTTATTTCTTTTGTTCGAGATATCGATCTTTAGCTTCCTGAAGTACAGCGACTGCTGTTTCGAGGTCTTTCCAACCGATAACCTTCACGCGTTTTTCTTCTAAATTCTTATAAGTTTGGAAAAAGTTAGTAATCTCCTTAAATAGATGAGGTGGAACCTGCTCAACGGTCTCAATATAATTCCACATAGGGTCATTCTTTGGAACACAGAGTATTTTTTGATCTCTTCCTTTATCATCTTCCATGTCAAAAAGTGCCACAAGATGTACCTCTATTATACATCCCGGAAATGTAGGTTCCCAGGTTAAAACCATGGCATCTAAAGGATCACCGTCAAGGGCCAGGGTGTCTGGGAAAAAACCATAGTCCGAGGGATATACCATTGAAGAAAAAAGCATTCTGTCGTATTTAATTACTTTTTTTTCTTTATCGTATTCATATTTGTTTCGGCTTCCTTTCGGGATCTCGATAAGTACACTTTCAACCGGTCTTTCCGTCATACCGTCACTTCCTTTTTACTCCTGCTTGCTAATTGCTTTTTATGATTGTAATAATTTATTAGTTCATAGATCATGTTCCCTGATAGAGTCATACTATTAAAACATGACCTCATGAGGTTAATTTTCTTAATATGAAAGGAGAAACTGAAAAAAAAGATTCTAAATAAAAAGACACATAAATGACACCAATTTTAGTTGGTAAAAAATAATTATTCAAAAAACGAACATGATATTCTTTGAATAACATGCACAAAGAGATGAAAATGCTTGCAGATGGCACATTTTCATTCCAAATAAGGCAAGATATAATCGCAAATTTTGCTTTAAGTACAAATATCGTTGAGAAAAGCCCTTATGGGTAAGAAGGATCTACTGTATTTGCTTTTAATACGTGATCCTCTTACCTAAACTTAATATTCTAATTTGATTTCAATTTGCATGTTCATATTAATATTTTTCACTTTTTTGTTAGCAACTACGTTTTCAAAGTTACTCTTCCTGGGCAGGAGGTTCCGAAAAAACAATAAAAGAGGCGTTCAACGGTATAAGAGGTAGATAATCAACATAATTAGAACCTTCCAATTTATAAGGTTCATCTGCAAAACCATCCCTGTTTTTATCGGAATGGGTCTGTGAGAAACCGTCGCCTGAAGGGGTTGCCCAGCAGTTACCACCCAGATAAGAGCCGCCTACAATGTTTACACCACTTGTTTTCGTAGTGTTGAAGATGTTTTCGGTTCCATCAGAGATATTTACATTCACTGTATTGTTAAAATTATTATTAGTAACGGTACATGGAGCATCAACAAGATATAGTCCATTGTCACAGCCTGTAATTTTATTTCCACTAACTGTCATGTCTTGAAACATGAGATCAAAGGCGTATACTCCCGTTTCGCAGTTGTAAATCTCATTATTGAGAATATACTCGCTTCCGCTGTACATATAAAAACCAACATCTGCCGCCATATTAAAGTTATATATCTTGTTATCTTGAACCGTACAGTAAAAAGCACCGTTTGTACCTTCATTGCGGCCAAACGAAAAACAAATACCTGAAGATCTCCCTGGGCCTCTTATGTCAAAGTCTTTTATTGTAACATTCTTTTCATAAATATTGAAGGCATTGTTTTCAGCTTTAATTATTGCTTTATATGGACTGCTTGACATTACGGTTATATTCGCAGTTGAGATTTCAATATCTCCACTGTATGTTCCCGGGTTTACAATTATTGTATCTCCGGAATTAGAACTATCTATTGCTTTTTGAATTGAGTTTCCAGACTCTACATAAATAGTTTTAGCAGAAGCATTGCAAGTAATAGCTTGAAGTGAAAGTAATACTGCTAATATCACCAACATAACTTTTTTTGTATCCCGCAAGACAAAACCCCGATAAAGTTCTCTAGTATTGATGAAATTTCTTAGTCTGTTCTTTTGTTTAGCTGATTATCAAATAACTAGTTATCCAGAATTTAATTAATTATCAAGAGATTAATACTCAGAGAATTCAATTTTTGAACTAACTCGATTAGATTCTATTTTCAAATTAATTTGACTATTATCTAAGCTACAGTATTTTATTTAGAAAGGTATACGTATTAAGCTGTTAACCATATATAATAACTTAAGTCTGTAAGATTGAAATAATATATAATTTTTCCTATTTATTCATGTATATTTACTAATATTTTCTTAAATATTCTGAAATACATATTATTTCATTACCTTTTCATGAACTAACATCAGTTTTAATCTAACAATTATCTCAGCTGGCTAATTCCAGTCTTTAAATCACAACAATTCTTTCAGTTGGTTCATTCATTCGTTTAATTGAAGGAAATTACGGAATCAAGAGAAACAGAAGACTGTATGAAAAATAACTACACTGTAAGATAAACATTTATAGTCAGTGAAAGTAGTTTCTATTAATTAAAAACATAAAAATTTCATAGTGGGGGAAAAACATGAAAATCAGAATAGTTAGTTCAAGAGAAGAAATCTTTACATTGAATCCTAATGAACGCATTGTTCACCTAGCTTTCAGGCCTTCGAACAAGGATGTATTTGGACTGGTTGAAACCTGCCCTAAGATTGAGGTAGTTCAGTTACCAAAATCCTACATGGGCACGATCTCAAAGTCCATAGAGATGTTTCTTGAAATGCAAAAAATCCAGCTTATCGAAGGTGATGTCTGGGGTCACAGGAAGGACATTAATGAATACTATACCGTTCCGTCCTCGGTTATTGAAAGAATAAAAGAAATGAAAATCGAAGGCAAATCCAATGAAGATATAGAAGCAAAAGTTTCAAGGGAAAGCAAAATCAATCCCGAAATGGTTGCTTATATCATGAACAAGGAAGCGCCTGCCTGAGTTGATACTAAGATATCTTTAACTCTTCACTGGAGATTTGACCATATTCAAAGATAGTCAGAAAAGTCTCAGGCCTTTCAGGGATCCACTTTATTCCCTGATCTCCAGTTTAAGTTTTCCATTTACAGAAGCTCTATAAAGTTATCGAGCTTAAAATTTAGCCTGTGTTTCCTACTTAAGGGAATTCACAGTGGTGTTTTTCTTTTTTATCACCGTAATGTTTACCTTTTTTGGTGGTACTATTTTTTGTTGGAACCCTTTTTTGTTGGAACCCTTTTTTGGTGGAACTTTTTAAGTGAATCTCCAAAATTTTAATAAATGTTAAAAAATACTGTACCTGTTTATGAAAAAGTTTCGCAGATTTTGCCTGGAGAAGGTGCAATTGTCAAAATCGAAGGTGAAAAGGTTGCAGCATAAAGAAATGAGACAGGGACACTCCATACACCTGATCCTTTCTACAGGCACATGAGATGTATTGTTTCCGGGAATAATGCAGAAAAGACATGGGACTGTCCATGTCGCGGCTCCCGCTATAATGCAAATGGAGATGTAATTAAAAGTCCTGCAGTATATGGGCTTCCGGAAAAGAAAGTAAATACGAAAATAAATAAGTAAGATTGATATCATGGTAATTAAAAAACTTAAGCCAAAAAGGATAATGTGAGAAAAAGTAAGTAGTCCAGGCGGACTGAAATAATTAACAGCAGAGCACTCAGCTTCTCAAACATCAAAATTTTTGAGCAGATACTTTGATTAACTCATAGGCAAATGCATGCTCAAAAGAGGAAAAGGACGTGTTTCTTCTTTTATTGGAAAAAAAGTACAGGACCTCAGGTAATTAGAAATAAATTCTACTTGACTGGAAATGACTCCTACAGACCCCCTTTATCTTGGTATCCTAATTCTTACAGGATTTTTTACTGGTATTGTCTCGGGTATGCTTGGTATTGGTGGAGGCTTTATCATGTCTCCTGTTCAGTACTGGCTTCTGCAGGAGACCGGGCTTCAGCATGACATTGCAATAAGAGTAGCTTTTGGGACAACTCTTTTTGTAGTTCTGATAAATGCTATAAATGTTGCTCACATTTACCATCAAAAGAATGCAGTACTCTGGAAACAGGCAACAATAATAGGGGTTTTCGGATCAATCTTCAGTTTTGTGGGAGCAGGCGTGGCTTCTTACTTACCGGCTTCCACCCTTAGCAGAATTTTCGGAATTGTAGTTTTAATTGGTGCAATAAGGACTTATTTTACTCCTGCTGTTGTAGAAAAGAAATATACCAGCTCTAATCCATTTCCTTATATTTTTTCAGGCATTCTCATAGGCTTTTTTTCCGGTCTTTTAGGACTTGGGGGAGGAGTTATTGGAATTCCAATCATGTTGATTTTTCTTCATTTAGATATGCGAAAAGCCATAGGGACATCAGCTGCAGTAATAATCTTTACCTCTTTTAGTGGATCTATTGGGTACATAATCAATGGCTGGGGAAAGGACGGACTTCCTCCTTATTCTGTTGGATACGTAAATCTTCTAAATTGGATTTTACTTGCATTTCCATCGTTTCTTGCAGCAAAAAACGGAGCTAAAATTGCTCATCTTATGAATCCCGAGCATTTGAAGTATTTATTTATAGTTATAATGCTCTATGTCGGGCTGAAAATGATAGGAGTTGTTGATCGTATTTTATATTGAACTCATTTGTTCTTTTTATAACCGCGAAATATAATCTTTAGACTGTATAGGACTTCTGTTCAATTTATGGCCCGTTTTCTAGTAAAATATTTATAGTATAAGGAGGAAATAGACTTCCATAGGGAAAAGTGAAAAGAAGAAATAGAAGAAAATAGAAGAAGAAAGTGGTTTTGTTCATGAAACATCTCAAAATATGTCCAAAATGCCATTCAAAACTGAAATTGCACTCCGATGGTGAAACTCAGTATTGTAATACTTGCAGTTACTGGACAAAAATAGGTACTGTAAGACTCGATTCAATAATGATTTACGGATAAGTAGCCTGCATAAAGAATGCTGAGATTTTTATATGGGATCGTAAAAATTGAGGACTTTTTTCAGAATTCAGTGGCTGAAATCAATAAAGACCCAGAAAACAAACTGATCCCTAAAACTGTTTTTAACCTTAATCAACGGGATTGTTAGAACTGCTTTCATTAGAAGAATTTGAGTAGTCACTAAAATACTAAATCCAAAGAAGCAAATTTTGAGTATAGGGGTCATTTCATATCCAAATTTTGTTATTTATTGGTTTAAAATTATGGAATGCCACTCACTTTAGCCATTTCTAATTTTGCCACGCGTTGATCCGTTATTGATTATATTATTAGTATGATCCTGCAGTAAGGACAAATTGTGTGCCTATACTTGAATTCTACGCTTTTACCCTCTCCTGAATAAAAGAGATGTTCTGATAAGCTGGTTGACCATCAATAATGAATTGAGATTTTTCTAAATAATTCGCATACTCATGTCTGCTTTCTTGTAAATTTCATAAGAATAAGGAAAAACTGCAGGTACTTCCTCGTGCTTATCTCAAATTTTAAATTCCACGAATAGTGTTAGTATAATAGTTGATATTCAGTATTAGGTTAGATTGACCTATATACTTGGAATAATAACGGCCATCAGGAAACCTTTAAAATAATTCAATCTAATTGAATGACTTTTTAATACAAGAAAATTAAGTTTTTAAAGGCAGATCAAAATGTGTAAAGTTATTTTTGATGAAATAAAGGAAGAACATCTGAATGATGTTTTGGAAATTTATACTCACTATGTTCTCAACACAAATGTAACCTTTCACGCGCATGCTTTCTCAAAAGATGAAATGCGAGAATTGGTATTCTTTGAAAATCCGAAATATAAAACTTTTGTCATAAAATCTGCTGATAAAATTAATGGATATGTAATATTGACTCAGTACAAAAAGCGTGAAGCATACGATGGAACTGCTGAAGTAACTGTATACTTAAAGCCGGATTACATCGGTAAAGGTATAGGCAGCCAGGCTGTTAAGTTCATTGAAGATGTTGCAAAAAAGCAAAATATTCACGTACTTATTGCGACAATATGCGGAGAAAATTCTAAGAGTATTAATTTATTTGTAAGAAACGGCTTTAGCAAATGTGCGCATTATAAAGAAGTAGGAGAGAAATTTGGACAACTGCTAGATGTAATGGCATACCAAAAAATAATATTATAATGCTTACATCACAATGCTTTACACCATTGATAATATGTCCGTTATAATAACCAGCCAGAGGTTAAAGTTTTTCTGCATATAGTCACAAGGCTAAATAATGCAACTGCCCAATGAGGTATAATGAAGTTTTTTGTTGCAACAAGTACAGGGTGACTACATCTAGTGCATCGATTCCAAAGTATGTCAGAAATGAATTTTTTGAAAACCACGGAAAGCACGGAAGACACGGAGATCAGTAGTAAAGGCGTGTTTCTTCCGTGCTTTCCGTGTTTTCCGTGGTTGAAATATCCAGATAGAATCACTCTGCGACAGGCTGCGTTTTCCGTGTTACAAAATTCCATGTGACTTTAAAATAATATTTGCGTCATGAACTGTGCTTATTTTAGTATTATGTATGTATTTGAGAATCGATATACTAGTATTGGCCCTTCGCTGTTTTGTATGGGTTGAAAATAATTGTTTAATTAGAAAGCATTAAGATCAAATATGAAAAAATCGAGCTTGAATGTGATTCTCAACAAAAACTGTTTTCATATCTGAGATATGCTACTTTAACATTTAGAAACTAAATGCAAGTTACCCACTCGAAGTAGTGAAGAGCCTAAATTTATTGAGTCATGATTTATGGAATGCCACTACTTTAGTCATTTCCAATTTTGCCAGGCATATATCACCTGCATGCAGTTTAAGAGAATCAACAAACTGTGCAGGTACCTCTGCAGTCAGAGTCTTGTTGCATCTAACAAGTGTAAGTGTAATGCGCTTTTTTGGTCCCTTATTGATTATATTATTGATACGGACAGAGTAAGTATTTTCATTTTGATTTTCAGAGCTGGAGTCAGGTAAAAGAAGAGTTATGTTCTCAGGATGAATTCCCCAGGAAACTTTATCTCCAGGTTTGAATTTCTGGGTTTTTATCCTTAAACTCAGGTCTCCACTTTTTAACACTGCACATTTTGACTCCTCATCATGTTTTTCAACATAAGCATCATCGAAAATATTGGAGATCCCAACTAATTCTGCCACATGCAGATTTTCAGGATGATAGAATATTTCTTCCGGAGCCCCGAACTGCTGAGCTTTTCCTTCGTATAAGATAAGAATCTTGTCGGCCAGATGGAAAGCTTCTTCCAGATTGTGAGTGATAAACAAAACAGGTATTCCAATTTTGGCTTGAAGGTCTTTTATTTTTTCTGCAAGCTCGGTTCTTATTTCCAGATCAAGTGCAGAGAAGGGCTCATCCAGAAGTAAAATTTCTGGTTTGGGAGCCAGCGCTCTTGCCAGAGCAACTCTCTGCTTCTGCCCGCCTGACAGCTGGGACGGATATCGAGTCTCTAACTCCTCAATATGAAGAAGATTAAGCATTTCCAGAACCCTTTTTTCCTTTGCTTCTTTCTCCCAACCTTTGAGCCCGCATTCTATGTTTTTTCTTACACTCATATGGGGAAAAAGAGTATAGTTCTGGAAAACATAACCCAGGTTGCGTTTCTGAATAGGTAGATTTATTTTTTGATCTTTATCGAAATAAACTTTATTCTCTACGGTTATTTTTCCCTCATCAAGATCCGTAATCCCGGAAATGCATTTAAATAACGTGGTCTTTCCCGACCCTGAAGGCCCAAAAAGCACAACAAGTTCATTTTCCATTTCAAAGCTGACGTCTAACGTAAAGGATTTCTTAACGCTTTTTTTACCACTGTGAGCAGTATCATTATACTGTTTTTTAAGGTCAACTTTAATGCCCAAAATTATGCCTCTAATTTTCCTACGAATCGTCCGGTTAGAGATATAGCCAGCAGGGATATAAAAATTAGGATTAAAACCAGAGCCTGAGCAAGTTCATCATTACCTGCCTGAAAAGCGCTGTATATTGAGATAGACATTGTGTTTGTTTTCCCCGGAATATTCCCTGCCAGCATAAGGGTTGCTCCGAATTCTCCGACAGCCCTTGCAAAACTAAGTACCAGCCCTGCCAGTATGCCCCTTTTTGCAAGAGGAAAAGTTATAAGGAGAGCAGTTTCAATCTCACTTCTTCCAAGAATGTAGGCTGCATATTCAAGCTCTTTATCTACTGCTTCAATGGCTGCCTGAGCAGCTCTAACCATAAGAGGAAGGGAAACTGTATAAGCCGCAATGACTGCTGCCTGCCAGGTAAACATGATCCCGGTGCCAAAAAAGTCGTAAATGAGGTGGCCAAGAAGTCCGTTTCTACCTACAAGAATAACCAGAAGATATCCAATTACTGTGGGTGGGAGAACTAGAGGAAGTGTTACTAAAAGCTCTGCAAGCTCTTTTCCCCGGAAATCATGCCTCGCAAATACATAAGCTATGATTACGCCAGTGCAAAGGACTAAAACTGATGATATGGTTGCTACCCAGAGCGTAAGAGATAAAGGAAACCATACCTTGTCCAACATAATGATCATGTCTTTTATTTTCGGGATAATCTTATTCAAGAGATAACTAAATGCCTGGAAATGATTCAAGTATAATATCAGGGATATCAAGATATTTGTTGCCAAGAATCATTATTGGGATAATGAAATTATGGGTCAATTCCTGAACTGCAAATTTGAAGTTATATTTTTAATATTCCTTATTTAATCAGGATATTTTGAGGTAAAGTTTTTTAGCAGAGCACTTTAGATTCTGGAAATTGAGTTTAGATTATGGAAATCGAGTATTCAAAATAAATCCGAACTAAATAAGGTCCCGCTAAAGACACAAACTGATTTAAACTGATTTAAAATTATTTTACACTCTGCAAATGTACGCTACACTTACTTTTTTAAGCTACCGCTAACAAAATTGGGCAGCCATAATGGACTTCTGCAGAGTGGAATGACTCTATTTACAATTTTACTAATATTTTCATGCACAAAGCATGAAACGAAAATTGGGGATTAATCTGTACCAATCATCACATTTGAAGCCTTGATGATTGCGTATACTTCGCTTCCTTCTTTTAGCTTCAGGTTTTCAGCTGAGGCCTTTGTGATGATGGAAGTCATTTCTGCTCCGCCTGGCAATTCTATTACAATTTCAGAATTGACCATCCCCGTGACAATACTTTTAACCTTTCCTTTTAAAACATTGCGTGCACTTAATTTCATTTCCTTGCTCCTCCTTCAAGTGTTCATAATAAACACTTGCGTTTTCACTTATGGCCTACTTGATAATATAGTTTGCGTATATATAATACAGCTTTATTCTATATGTTTGGTAACAATTTATAATCAACATCGAAAACCAGAATTTATATGGTTTGTTATGTACCGCATACCATGATAGATTTTGCAAACTAATGCCAATTGATGCCGTTTTTATTTTTGCTGAAAATCTCCAATTGCTGCAAATTCCCAATATATATTTGGGTCTTCGTTATTTTGTGTGGATATCGTTATTTGTGTGGATATCGTTATTTTGTGCGGATATCGTTATTTTGTGTGGATATCGTTATTTTGTGCGGATATCGTTATTTTGTGCGGATATCCTCATAATGTCCTCATAAAACCCAATGCAGTCTTGAATTGAAAATCATTTTATCCATAAAGAATGGCTAAGAGCCAGTTTTATTAAATGAGGACCACAGAAATACAAGAACAACATATCCATTTCAAAATCCCAACATTTACATTCAAATTAAACCTTTTAAATTTATGAAGTAACTCTCGCCAAACCAAGTCCAACCTTCTTTTTTGTGAGGTTTAACTTCCTCTCCTGTCCTTCTCTTTCAGGAAAATCCATTATTATATTTTATTTGGAGCAAGGATGTGAAATAATGGATTTTATTTTCCCTGAAAATGGGAAAGTTTCTGGAATAGGGAATAATTTTCCTATGGCCTATTCTCTTATACATAAAGATAGGAGCTCATAGGTAGGGTGGTTCACAGGTTAATTTTCGGTATATTACTTTTGCCCAGTAAATACCTGAATTTTTTATGGGATTTGAAACTTTTTTGGATAAGATTTTATCTTCTGTGATCCTCAATAACCATGAAAGCATACAAACTATATATAACGTTATGTTTCACAAAACATAACGATGTTTCATCCCAAAAATGATTTTGCTTTTTTGATTTTTTTTATTGCAGTCAAATATCGTATAAAGATGGCTCATTATTTGAGCTCAACTTTAAATTTGCTTCTTTAACATGATCATCCTGAGTACCAAAATAGAATCAGAACAAAATAGAATCAAATAGAATCGGAATTGACTCAGTATTGAACTTTTTGCGTCACCTGATGTTGCATTGTGTATTGAACTTTCAAATGGATTTGAATCTGCGAAATCAATTCAGGATACAAAGATACAACCTGGAAAATTATAGAGATTCTTATGATACGGTTTTCTACAATTCATAGACAACACTTATTGAGAATAAGCATTGTTTAAAGATAAATATATATTCTATTTATTATATAAATGTACGCAATATCTTATCTGACGTTCCTGCTCAAAAATAAGAGCGTTTGAACCTGTGGGGGGTGTATGCATTGCATAAAAGCTCGCAATTAGAGAAAGAAGCAATGGAAGCGATCATAAAGCAGATAAAAGACCCTGAACTGCTTTTACAGATCGAATAGGTCGTTCCCTTTCACGGCTTCCTGACTTCCGGGGCATTAATTGACATCCAGATGCTCAATATCGCAAGACGAGAACTCGACGTCCATGATAGGGAACGCATATACGTGACCTGCAAAACGAAAAGCTGCATGCCGGATCCATTCCAGATCCTTGCCGGAGCAACCATCGGAAACAATGGGTTAAAGATCGTGAATTTGGGGAAAATGGCTGTCACGGTAAACAAACAGGCGCCTGAAGGAGTGCACAGCATAAAAGGTGTCAGAATCATTCTCGACCCTGAAAAAACGAAATATTATCCCAAACTCCACGCCTGGTTCCTGAACACTGAAAAGCTTCCTCATACAGAGGTTGTACCAATCCTTCTGGATGCAGGGGAAAAGGTCTATTCCTGGAAATTTATGGATGTAGAAGTTCCGGTACGCAAAAAAAAGTGAATTCAGTGCTGTGAAAGCTGTGGTGAAATGTTCATTCAACACGATAACGAACTGCTGTGCGGCGGTTGCACAGAACAATGTTGAGAGGTAAGCAAAATGCAAAAAGATATGCAATTGCCTGTCTTTGCTGAAAAAAAAGGCAAGCAGCTAATTTATTACCCCGAAAAATGCATTGGCTGCGGGACCTGCGTACAGGCATGCCCAAAAGGTATACTGGCCATTGGGGCTGTTGGAGCTGTAGTAAGAGGGCTGTTGGATGCGGATTTTTTGGAAATAACAGAAAGTGAAGCCTGCATTGCCTGTGGAATTTGTGCAAAAGTCTGCCCCACAGGTGCCCTTGAGTTGAAGCAGGAAGGAAAAACCCTCACTGACATGTCCTATCTTTTCAGGGCCATGAAGCCAACGGTAGTAAATGAAAGCTGTGTCCACTGCGGACTCTGTGAGGATATATGTCCCAGAGGCTGCATCGAGGTAACCCGTGGAATTTCAGGGGACGGAAATCTGAAACTCGTCGGAAAGACCAATATTGATTTGGAGTGTTGCATCCACTGTGGCTGGTGTGCAGCAGTCTGTCCGGTGAATGCTATTTCGGTAGAAAAGCCCTTTGAAGGGCGCTGGAACAGAGATGAGAATGTCTGCCAGACCTGCCATACCTGTGTGGAAACCTGTCCTGCAAATGCTATTTTCAATAAAAAAGCTAAACCTGGAGAAAGAGTAGAAAAAATAAGTCACCGCCCTGATGCCTGTATTTACTGCGGGGCCTGTGCGGTTGCCTGTCCTGTTAACGCCATTGATGTCAGAAAAACTGCAATTATCCCTAATGTGGAGAAAAAGAGCGTTCTTGAGAAAAAAGTGCTTGAAATCCCGGTTCCTAATGCTATATTACGCACCTGCCTGGAAGTGGATGAAAATGCATGTCTGGGCTGTGGAAATTGTGTGATTGTCTGCCCTGTAAATGCTCTTTATAGCTCTGAACTTGCTGCAGGATACCTGAATGACATGGACGAAAAAGCTCTCCTTGAGGTTAAGAATGGCAAAATTTCGGTCGTAAACCAGGATGCGTGTGGAGCAGATGGAGCCTGCGCCATGATCTGTCCTGTGAATGCAATCTGGCTTGTGAAAAGAAAGGTGAAATAAATGGCAGGAACAATTGCAATCAAGAACGGATACGTCTTTGATCCTCTCAACGAAATAAATGGAGAAACAATGGATGTTTTTATCAAAGACGGAAAAGTTGTAAGGGAGCTTTCTGCTGCCGAACTGAAAGACGCAAAGGTTATTGATGCCTCTGGTATGACGGTAATGCCCGGAGGAGTTGATTCTCACTCTCACATTGCAGGTGCAAAGGTTAACGCCGGCAGGTCGATGCGTCCAGAAGACCATTATAAATCAAATCTTCAGAAGACTTCACTTACCCATTCAGGCTCAGGTTACACTGTCCCCTCGGTCTATAAACAGGGATACGACTACGCAGCAATGGGTTATACAACTGTCTTTGAAGCTGCCATTCCTCCTCTTGAAGCACGTCACACCCATGAAGAGATGCGTGCTACTCCACTCCTTGATATGGGAGGATATCTGGTACTCGGAAACAACTTTTTTTTGATGCGTTACCTTCGGAACGGGGACATTGAAAAAGCTGCGGCTTATGTAGCCTGGATGATGAAAACCCATAAGACCTATGGAATTAAATGCGTCAATCCTGCAGGAGTAGAAAACTGGGGCTGGGGTAAAAACATCAGCTCGCTCGATGAGGCTAATATCCATTTTGAAATTACCCCAAGAGAAACTATAAAAGGGCTTAGCGAGCTCAATGAGCGCCTGGGAATGCCAGCGCCTATCAACCTGCATGCAAACAACCTGGGACACCCTGGATGCTATGCAATTACTAAGGATTCCCTCAAAATCCCGGATGGGGTAAAGACCAGTCAAAATATGGATGTGAACTGGGCTGAAACAAAAATTAACCCTTTAAGGGACCGTTCCGTATATCTCGCCCATCTTATGTTCAACAGTTTTGCAGGCACCACCTGGGCAGACTGTGAATCTGGAGTAAAGGATATTGCCGACTACATTAACAACAAAGATCACGTAGTGATCGACAGTGGATGCACTCCTTTTGGGGAAGCCACAGTTATGACAGGAGATGGGCCTGCCATTCATGACCTTTACACCCTTACAGGAAACAAATGGTCAAATACGGACGTTGAGATGGAGTGCGGTTCAGGTGTACTCCCTTTTACCTATTCCATGTCCAATCCGGTACATAGCTTGCAGTGGGCGATGGGGCTTGAATGTCTCTTGCTAATCAATGACCCCTGGAAAACAATTATGACCACTGACAGTCCCAATGGTGGGCCGTTTACGAAATATCCTGAGGTTATGACCTGGATCATGTCCGAAGCTTTCAGGAAACAGACTTTCAGTGAATGCCATAAGTGGGCAAACGACAGGAGTGACCTCGGAGGCATAAACCGGGAACTTTCCCTCTATGACCTTGCGATCCTGACAAGAGCAAATCCCGCTAAAACAATTGGCGTGTCCCACAGGAAAGGTTCTCTTGGATTGGGCGCTGATGGAGATGTCACAGTCTATAACATAAATCCACAGCAGCTTGACACAAATAACTATGAGGCTCTACTTCAGGCTTTCAGGAAGGCCGAATACACCGTAAAGGGTGGCGAAATTGTAGCTGTCAAGGGTGATATTGTTTCCGTACCTGAAAAGCGGACTTATTATTCTGAAGTACATGTAGAAGACGAGCGAGAAAAGGAAATGCTGGCCGATGTGAAGGAGTGGTTCAGGTACTACACCCTGGGCTTTGCCAACTATCCAACTCCAGAAAAGTATCTGAAAAATCCGACTCCCATACAGATTAATGTTGTGAGGTGAGGTAATGACAGAGGGAGTTCTTATTAATAAAAATGAAAGTGATAGTAAACTCGAAGCAGTTATAAAGCCTGCATCATCTGCCGGTAAAAGTGTCGAAGAAATGGGAGAAGTACTGCTTATTCCTAAAAAAGCTATTGACATTAAACTGGAAGCCGATGTTATAACTCCTGATGCCTTTGCAGGCAAAAGTGCCGAAGAAATTGGAAACCTGGCAATCTGGCAGGGGCCAAAGACCTATCCTCTCTCCGAATTTTTTGAAGTGATAGGCAATGCAGGTAGCTCTGCAGCTGAGACTCTGATCCGCATAAAAGGTGACGTAATGAGAGTAAAAAGGATAGGTGAAGGCATGAGTGCAGGAAAAATCGAAATTGAAGGTTCTGCAGGCATGCATGTAGGCACCGGGATGAAAGGGGGAGAGATCGTCGTTTACGGAGACGCAGATTCCTGGGCAGGTATGGAAATGACAGGCGGACTCCTGAACATAAAAGGCAACGCAGGAGACCATGTGGGCTGCGCTTACAGAGGTAAATGGCATGGAATGAAAGGTGGACGCATTGTTATTGAAGGTTCGGCGCGCCACCAGCTCGGAGGCGGCATGGACGGAGGCGAAATCCTGGTAGAAGGCAATGTTGAAAGCTTCTGCGGAATCCGTCAGAACGGCGGGCTAATCTTCGTAAAAGGCAACGCTCTTCGTGGAGTCGGTGCTGAAATGGCAGGAGGCATCATAGTAATTGGGGGCAAAATCGAGCGCTTCTCCCCGGGTTTCGAATTTGTATCCATGGAAAACAGCGTCACATCCGGAGAGGTTGAACTAATAGGCGAATTCAAGAAATTCACAGGGGACTATGCGATCAGCAAGCGGGCAAAAGGAGCGCTTTACGTGGTTGCAGACGCAAACCCGGAGCTTTGAGGTGAGAAGCATGGAAGTATTACTCCTTACTGGAAGTACAATTGAAGAAGGCAGGCTTGCAAAAGGAGGGGACAAGTTTACGGATGAGTATACTCTGGAGTGCGCATCGTGCTGGATTTCTCCTGTGGATTTTGAATCGCTTTGCTCTCCTTCTAAAGTAAAAGTAACAAGCGAGAATGGAAAATATTCGATTGTAGTTTATACAAAATGTACAGATGCAGTCCAGCCAGGGCAGGTGTTTATGCCAAGGGCTATCTGGTCGAATGTTGTTATCGATCCCGATACCCTTTCTACGGGTTCCCCACTTTATAAGGGTGCCCCGGTAACGATTGAACCCACTGAAGAAGAGGTCCTTAGCGCCGAAGAGATAGTATTGAAAGTTTATATCGGGGGGCGGGGAGTATGATTTACAAAAACATAATATGTCCGGTCTGCGGGGCAGCCTGTGACGATATCCAGGTTGAACTCGGAGACGGAAAGATTGAAGCTAAAAACGCATGTAAGATGGGAAATGCCAAATTTCAGGAAATTGTAAGTTCCCACAGGATTATGCAGCCTCTTATAAAAGTTGAGGGAAAACTGGCCCCTGCCGCCTGGGATGAAGCTCTTGAGAAAACTGTCGATATCCTTGTTTCGGCAAAGCGTCCCCTGTTTTTCATGGGCAGTGAAACCTCCTGTGAAGCACATGAAATCGGGCTCAAGATAGGAGAATACCTTGGTGCGATTGTTGATTCTAATTCTACTGTCTGCCACGGGCCAACAGCTATGGGAATTCAGGAAGCCGGAAAAGTCGGTGCAACAGAAGGACAGAAGAAAAACAGAGGAGACCTCATAGTCTACTGGGGAACCAATCCTCTTGAATCCATGCCGAGACAGATGTCGAGGTACGCGGTTTTCCCGAGAGGTTACTGGACAAAACGCGGACGTTTCGACAGGACAGTTATTACTGTAGACCCGAGAAAAACCCCAACCACTGAAGCTTCTGATCTGCATGTTCAGCTCAAACCTAACTCGGATTTTGAACTGATAAGTGCACTTCTGACCCTGCTCCACGGAAAAACTCCCCATCCCTCAGTAGAAGAGATTACTGGAGTTCCCATCCCTGTTATGGAAGAGATGCTCGATATGATGAAGAACTGTACCTTCGGAGCCATCTCAGTGGGCCTCGGGCTTGCTTCTTCAATGGGGAAGTACAGAAACTCCGAGATTGCCATGAATTTCGTAAAGGAACTGAACAACTATGCCAAGTTCACCCTTGGAGCTCTCCGTGGCCACTGCAACGTGGCAGGCTTTAATCAGGTGGCTGCCTACATGTACGGCTACCCCTTCGGGATTGACTTCATGCGCGGGCACCCGCGTTATAACCCCGGAGAATTCACAACAGTAGACGTGCTTCGAGAAAAAGATGTTGACGCAGCTTTCGTTATGTGTGCTGACCTTGTGTCTCATATCCCTGCAGATTGTGCGGCTTACCTTGCCAAAATTCCAATGGTCTGTCTGGACATTGCTCCCTGCCCGACAGTATCTGCTTCGGATGTCGTACTTCCTGGAGTCATTGATGCTATGGAATGTGAAGGAACCTTCTACAGGCTTGACGATGTGCCAGTATATTTTGAACCTTTCACGAGTTCACCTTTCGAGTTCACGAAGAGCAATGAAGACACTTTAAAACAGCTCTTTGAGAAGATTAGAAAAAAAAGAGGTCAGGATATTCCTTTTCCTTCTCTAAATAAGGAACACGAAAACCTAACACCTGAAAATTTGCCTTGATTTTCGGAGCTCTACAAGTAAGCAATTCGAAGTTATGCAATTGAGGACACAAAACCAAGTGCAGTCTATGTTAATCTGATAGACTTGATTTACTCGTTCAATGATTAAAGAACATTGATTTTAGTCCAACTGTATTTTAGTCCAACTGAATTTTAGTCCAACTGAATTTTAGTCCAACTGCGTAAGTCTTAAACAAGCTATGAGCTTATCCCAAAACCAATTTTACTCTCAAATTAGTAAAGTTTCGAATGATTTTCATGATAAGAAACTTGATAGATTATTTGGAATCCAAAATTCTAAGAAATAATTTTGAGTCTTGGGATTAGTTTTAAGATAAAAATCAAGGGTTTGGATAAGAGTTTGGACAAGGGTTTGGACAAGGGTTTGGACAAGGACTTGGAGAAAAAAAATTAATCCTTATAAAAATTAGTCATTCTCCTGGATAAAAAATTAAAAAGGGATTTTCAGAATTTTTCATTGCTCAGAAAGAAATTGAAAATCTCCGGAAGTCCCAGATTAAATTTACATTTTTGATAACTTGAAGCTTCAAGAATCTGCTGCTGTATATAGTATAGCGAATTCAGAAGGGTATCACTGTCTTCAGAATTCATATCTCCGGCATAAGGGTGGATATTTTCTTCAAGGGCATTTAGAAGCCCTGGATCAAGGTCGTTTACGAAGTAAGTATCCAGAACCAGAAGGTTTGAAATCTGCTCGTAGAAAGCTATAAGTTTCCGAAGCCAATCTGGAACTCCGTAATCCCTTGCATACTTCTCTCTGTTCAGGAAAGCAAGGTATCCAGAGATAGTAGTTATGAGATCTTCAGTTAGCATGTTATCAGGAAACACGATTGGAAAACGTTTCATCGCTGCAGGAGCTACATAGCTCGGGTATATCATTTCAGAATTACAGACTGAAGGAAAGATCCTGGCAATCGAACTGTTAAGCACTGCAGTAATATAGGCACACCTGCCTGGATCTTTAAGAACAATGCCGCATCCGTTCTCAAATACATGGTTCCCTTCAGCGTCATATGCAGCTTGCAGATGATAGCCTTCAGTAGCAATAATCTTAGGAGTATTAAAATATTCCAGAAATTGTCTGCCTTTTATGCTATAGTCTGCAGATTTAAGAGGAGAGGTATCGTGGAGGAACTTTTCTTTGAATTCCAGAATTCTCCCGTAAGCCATAGGGAATTTTGTCTTGAGTTCTTCGGGCGGAATTACATTGTATTCTTTCTTTTTCTCTATTGACAATTCATAAGGCAGCATGAACCGATAAGGTGAAGGGCGAAATGCAAATTTTTCGGAAGAAGCCCCTGAAACATACGGGTAAACAAGTTCAGGCTCTATAAATACAGGTTCGCACAAGCCTTCGCAAAGATAATACGAATCTGAACCACCCTCTTCAGGAAGGTAAAGCCTGTTAAGCAGGCTATTTTTTGTGTTTATACCCTCAAAGATGCTCTCGGAAACATCTCCAAGTGTAACCGGGATTTCATAAATCTTTTCTACTATTTCGCTTTGTTTAAGAGACATCTATTTTTCACTTCTTAGAGGTACATTATGAAATATATTCTCATGTACTTTTTATTTTTCAGGCCACACTTATCCGGATGGAGTCTATCATTTGAATGATCATCCCTGAATCCTGGACTTTTGGATTCCAATAAATTGTCAAACCCTGCCAGAAATGTAGGTACGATCGGATCACTTATACAGAGATCTCATTCCCAAAATCAAAATTGGTTCACTAAATCTAGAAATTTAAACAGCCAATCAAGTTTCTTGTCATTGAATACTGACTTAAGAAGAAACCTGATTTTGGAATGAGCTCAAAGATTTGTTTAACTCTTTGGAGATCTTGGAGGTTGTCTAAAGGTTGTTTCTGGATAAATTTATAATATGTCTCATTTTCATTTTAATATGTCTCATTTTCATTTTAATATGTCTCATTTTCATTTTAATATGTCTCATTTTAATGTTAATAGGCCTCTAATTTTAATAGGCCTCTAATTTTAATAGGTCTCATTTTCATTTTGATATGTCTCATTTTCAGATTCAGTTTTAAGTTTAGATTAGTGTTGTATGAATAAATCGAAAATTTTCCATAATTTCAATTTTATCAGGAGTTAAAGGCATATCGTTGCCGAACAAAAATCCACGTGAAATTTAGTTTGAAAGCTTTTACTCTGTCATTTTATTGATTAACTGGTTCTCCTATGTCCTGAGTTTTATTTTTTTCTCTTTTAATACACGGTAATCAGTTTCCTAGTAATAATATAAATAACTTTGTATTGAGTGAATAAATTAAACGAATGTTCCACATAGTATAAAGAATCCAGGTAAAAAATGAGTAACTGAAAAAGCCTGAACAAATACCTTCAAAACAAGCGTGGAGAATAATACGAGTGATAAGTATGCGAAAGTATGTTAGCGAGAAATACGTTGCGAATAAAAAAGTTGTAAAGAAAAAGGTTAATTAGTTGGTACAGAGGGTCTTAGATTTACTATATCACAAAATACAAAAGGTCATAAAATTATGGGCTCATGAGTCATAACTGTATAACTCTAAGTAATATTAGTTTTGGGATTGTCTCAATGTGTGTTTATCCAGCATTTTGTTGCTAACTTGTTATTTTTCTCCCATAAGTGTTATTTTCGTTTCCAGAAGATATCTTTTAAACCATTCTCCAGCCAGATTTGCAACTTCTTCTAGCGTGCCCGGTTCTTCAAAAAGATGGGTTGCTCCGGGAACAATCTGAAGTTCTTTTTGTTCCGTCTTCAATTGGTCTAACGCCCATTGATTCATTTCTATTACCTGATAATCCTCCCCACCCACAATGAGTAATGTTGGTGCCTTTACGTCCGGCAGGGCTTTTTCAGCCAGATCGGGCCGTCCTCCTCTGGAAACTACCGCTTTTATAATATTTACATGCTCTTTTGCAGCTATAAGTGCGGCTGCAGCTCCCGTACTGGCACCAAAGTAACCGATACTGAGTTTTTTAGTATAAGGATTGCTTAAAAGCCAGTTTGTTACGTTAACAAGCCGATTTGCAAGCAGGTCAATATCAAACCTGAGGCGAGCAGTTATCATATCAATTCTCTCTTCCTCAGCCGTCAACAGATCAAATAACAGTGTTCCAAGACCTTCTTTCTGAAGTTCCTGCGCAACATACCGGTTCCGAGGACTGAAACGACTGCTCCCGCTTCCGTGTGCAAAAACAACAATTCCTTTTGCTCCTTCAGGAATTGTGAGGTTTCCTTCAAGTGTAATAGAATCAATTGGAATTTGGATTTCACTACTGCTTTTACCTTTACTTGATAATTCTCTCATGCCGACCCCCAAAATGGCCTTCCCCCCAAATGGCTTTACAATTAATTATAAATCTGCATATGAAAAATCTCAAATATTATTTTAAAATATTAAACATTACTATCATCTTGCCGGAAGGGCTCTTGCTTTATCCAGAAGTTCGCAGACCTCTTCATCGGTGGTTTGACTGAAGTTTCCGTACCAGGCTCCAACCCCATAGAACGGTTCAGGGGTAGCTATACATATTACTTCATCTACCTCCCTTCCGAAAAGCTCACATGTATCGCGTGCACCAGTCGGCACTGCAACCACTATTTTCGCCGGGTTTTTAGTTTTAATGGCAGATGCAGCTGCACGCATTGTCGCACCTGTAGCAAGCCCGTCATCTATTAAAATCACAATCGAGCCGCTAATCTCAGGCTTGGGACTATCTCCACGGTAAGTGCGTTCCCTGCGTTCAAGTTCTTTGAGCTCGTTCTCAGCTACCATATTAATTACCCGTTCAGGTATCTGAAAAGACCTGACAATGTCTTCATTCAACACACGGATATTATCAGAAGAAATTGCTCCCATTGCCAGCTCTTCATTTCCCGGAACCCCCAGTTTCCTTACTATAAACACATCCATTTTTACATTAAGTTCCTTTGCAACTTCAAACGCCACCGGAACCCCACCACGCGGGAGAGCAAGTATCAATACATCTGAACGATTTGCATATTTTGAAAGTTCTTTTGCAAGTTTTTTCCCGGCATCCACCCTGTCTGTAAAAAGTGCCATTTGCTTCTCAACCCCCTGTCAAACTGGATTAATTGATAATAAACAATATTATATAGAATATATATTCAAACCCTTAAACGTATAGAGTATGAAATTTATGCTTAAAATTTATATAATTACTCCTCTTTGAAATGGAGCCCAGAAAAAAGTAAAAATTTGAAAATATTTATTTTTCTAGCTATTTGCCTGTTCTGTAGTGGAAAAGCGGACACTGGTCGAGCCCTATGAAGTAATACTCTGGGTAGCTATAATTAGTGTCCTTTAATTAACCAATCTCAGTAACCATCTTCTTTTTCATATTCTGGTTCATATTCTGGTAGAACTTTTCAGTGTATATGTCACATATATAAGCCTGATAGAAGTAAAGGAACAAAATTCGTAATTCGGTTTGGCAATATAGAGGACACAGAATTTAACTAGGACACAGAATCTAACTGAGTGACCAAATATAGTAAAATATTTTACATTGTTTTAATTAAGTAATAAATTTTATCAGGTGTACAAAATTTTTTAAGCCATATTATTTTTTACTTATAGACAATTTTTTGAATAATTAATTTAAAATAATTTCTGCTCTTTATATCTCATGAAGTTGGGAAGTGAGTTGGGAAGTGAGTTGAGTGTGAACAAGTAAAGAATTGCCTGGAGACCATTGATGATTCTTCTCGGGATCGGTATACTTGGGGGAGCATATCGTCTGCGCTGTAGGTATCGGAAAATACGATAAACAGCGTATAATGCCTCTGGGATTCTTCTTATTCTCGTTTCTGCAATGCTTTTTACTCTTCCGATTCCGTTATTTGCAGATTATTCAGGTATAAAATTGAATTAAACTTAGTATAACTCGACATTACAACCACTTACTCGACATTACAACCATTTACTCGACATTACAACCATTTACTCGACATTACAACCATTTACTCGACATTACATCCACTTTGTAAATTAAAACATTAAGTTTTATATGAAGCTCATGAATTCTTGAGGCGTTAGGTGCAAGGGGGTGATTGAACATTCCAGCTGTAAGGAAAAACATATTAAATGTAGACTTCTACGAATTAATGGTCTGGATAACCATAGTTATCTTGCTCTATCTAATTAGCCTTAACAATTACCTCCTCTTCCATGTAGTAATAGAACTGTTCAGCGTCTACTTTGCATACGTGATATTTCTTATTGTTTGGAAGGCGAGAAGTCGCCTGGAAAACCGATACCTTCTGATATTGGGAGTTAGCTACTTTTTCGTAGGGAGTTTTGATTTTCTGAGTGCACTTGCGTTCCACCACACTGGGGCATTTCCCGGATTTGGTACAAACCTGACTGCTCAGTTCTGGACCATTTCAAGATTCCTGGAAAGCACTTCTTTTCTGGTAGCTCCGCTGTTTTTGATACGCACTGGAGAGAGGCAGGAGAGGAATGTCAAAACCCTTGAAAGCTCAATTTTTGCCTGGAAGGCATTTCTTGTATACGCAGTAATCAGTGTTACCTGCCTGATTTCAATCTTTTTTTCCGAAAATTTCCCGGCTTCTTATTTTCAGGATTCAGTATTTACTCAATTCAAAGTAGCAAGCGGATACTTAATTTCTTTCATACTTCTCTGCTCACTTTTTTTCCTGTATATTGTCAGAGATAGGTTCGAAGAAAAAGCTTTTAATTTACTCTCAGTCTCCCTGGTTCTTACAGGTTCTGTGTCACTGTTATTTGCATTTGACAGTCAAACGGGCGAGGTTCCGGGCATTTTAGGTCTCTTCTTTAAATTATTGTCTATTTATCTGGTCTATAAAGCAATCGTAGATATCGGGTTCGAAGAACCTTGCAGTCTTTTATTCAGTGAGCTTAAACACCGAGAAGAAGATTTCAAGCAGAAAGCCATTTTCTTTGGGGACGAGTACGGTCATATTTACAGAACGATAAACAAGAGATATCTGAACCGAAGTGCTAAGGAAGAAGACAAGCCCGAAGATGGGCTAGACAGTTATAGTTCCTATATGCAAAATCTTCAGGGAATTGGATTTCAGTTTAATAAAGATTTTAAATTGATATTTTTATATGGTCCTGTTGAGGAAATGACAGGCTATCCGAAGCAGGATTTTCTCTCTGGAAAAGTTGCCTGGCAGGAAATAATAATACCTGAAGACCGCCCTGCTATTTCTAAAAAAAAGGATAAACTAAAGCTAAATCTTAATTCTATCGTTGAAAGCGAATACAGGATAAAGAAAAAAGACGGGGAGATAAAATGGGTCCGTGAGATTATCCAGATAATATCGGATGAATCCGAAAGTTCGGGAAAGTTTCAGGGGCTGGTTTATGATATCACTGAACGCAAAATGGCTGAGGAAACTCTGGAAAAAATAGACAAAATTCGATTAAAAGAGGTCCACCACCGCATAAAAAATAACCTTCAGGTAATCTCATCTCTCCTCAGCCTGCAGGCAGAAAAATTCGAAGATAAAGAGGTACTCGAAGCCTTCAGGGAGAGCCAGAATCGAGTCGAATCTATTGCGATGATCCATGAGAGACTTCATGAGAGTGAAAATATGGATGCTTTTGATTTCTCAGACTACCTAAGAAAACTAACCACAGATCTTTTCAATTCCTATAATGTGGGAAACAGGAATATAAGCCTCAAATTGAGCCTTGAACCGGTTTATTTGGGCATGAATACTGCCATCCCTCTTGGAATTATTGTAAACGAGATCGTTTCAAATTCCCTGAAGCATGCTTTTCCCGCGGGAAAAAGAGGCGAACTCAGCATAAATTTTTTCAAAGCTGAAACTTTAGTTGCAAAGTGCGGGACTTCATGTTCGGATAACTACTGTTCATATGAGGGAGACTATACGGATTATAAGGACTGTATAAACAATAATTTCCGTTACATACTTACAGTAGCCGATAACGGAATAGGAATTCCCGAAGAAATCGACTTGAAAAATACCGACTCCCTGGGGCTTCAGCTTGTAAATATTCTTGCCAAACAAATAGGCGGGCGTATAGAGCTTAAAAGAGATCAGGGAACAAAATATATTATCTGTTTTAGTAATGAAGGGTAATGAAGCCTTATAATTTAGAAATATTTGTCCGTCTAAGGCTTTCCTTTTTTAGATAACTTTTTCTCTTACCAATCTTCTTACCAATCTTCTTACCAATCTTCTTACCAATCTTCTTACCAATCTTCTTACCAATCTTCTTACCAAAACTTCTTCTTACCAAAACTTCTTCTTACCAAAACTTCTTCTTACCAAAACTTTTTCTCTTACCTTATCCAAGTAAAAAAGTCTATTTTTAGTTAGCTTTATGGAGGTGGCTCTATGAAACGCAACACAAAGGAATGGAAAGAAAAAAGAGCCGAGTTTCTAAAAGGTAAGACTTGTGAATGGTGCGGGTCTTCCGACTCTTTATGTATTCACATTCCCAGAGCTTTTTCTCCGGCGCAGGTTAGCTCCGAAATTTATAGTGCTGCCTATGCCAGGTTCAGAGAGATTTACAGGGAGAAGTACCAGAAGTTCGATTCTATCCCTACCGGCAAGCACCGTCACAAAAGCCATCCGACCTGGCATAAAGCTTCAACTGTACATAAAACCGAACCCGACCATACAGACCTTGAGGAGCAATTTATTGAAATTCTCCTTGAAGATTTAGAAGAAGGTAACTTCAAGAAGCTTTATCACGAATGGCTAGAAGAAACCGGAATTAAAGAATTAATTGAAGAAGAAACTAAAAAAGCCGCGGAAGAATGCGAGGCTCTGACAAACGCAATTGTGCTCTGCAAACGCTGTCATTTTGCAAGCCTCAGGGGCATGAATCTCTGCCCTAAATGCAGGAGTAAATATAAGTCTGTAAGCTATGAAACTTGCTTTGACTGCCTGCCTGACGAAAGAAAAGCAGAGTTTAGGAAAAGGCAAAATCGGCAGGCTCCCTGAAAATTCAGAGATTCTCTCTAAGTTGCCCCTTTCATTCCGTGATCTATAAAATTATTGTTCAAAGAAGAGCCCAGCCGCTTCCTCCACATACCCTGCAAGTCCCATTATCAAAAATCCCGGAACCGTTACAGAGAGGACATACTATTGCAGGCTGAGCAACGAGTACATCGCCCTGTCCCCCGCAAACTTCACAAATTTTGCCATTAACATGTCCGGTTCCATTGCAATGAAAACATTTCTCCGGAGCATATTCGGTATCTATATAGGTCTGGAGCATCTTATCACCTTCTAAGGTAAGATTACAGAAATATTATCTGAAAATTCTAATACGTATTTTCGGCTTTATGGGTTAAAAGAGCTTTCAAAAAGATAAAAAGGAAAAGATTATAACTTAATTGCCGGCTTTTCTCCTCTTTCAGGATCTGTAGACCTTATAACATAAATTGTTTAAATATTTTAAAAGAGTATAAAATCGCTGTAAAAAAATGGATTCGTGCAACTAATCGTGTAACTAATTGAAAATTTTCTTATTTAAATTTCGTTTTTTAAGCTGGCAGTTCAAGCAATAATTTTTGTCGCAGGAAAAAGTATTATCCAACGGTTCAGACGATCTGCCAGCTTGATATTCTTAAATATAAAAGAACACTTTCAAATGAACACTTTCAAATGAACACTTTCAAATGAACACTTTCAAATGAACACTTTCAAATGAACACTTTCAAATGAACACTTTCAAATGAACACTTTCAAATGAACACTTTCTCAAAAAACTCGTTACATTTCTGCCTTCTCTTTATTATATTTATCCATGAATTTTTACTGAATAACATAAAATATTACTTTTAATGAGTACGATAGTTATAAGTAACATCAAAAAAATAATATTAATTAAAGGAGATGTTTTGGAGCTGTGTCAGGGGGCGCAGGCTTTGGGACGGATGTCTCCGTAAATATAGGGAGTTGGAATATGGCAGATAGGGATTTTCCGGATTTTTTATCAACAGGCACGATAAAAGGAGGCAAGGTCGTCAATAGGGCAGGAGAGGACCTTGGGAAGATTGAAGAATTAATGATTGACCTTCAAAGTGGAAGGATAGCATACGTCGTATTGTCTTTTAGCGAATTTATGGACCTGGGTGACAAATTTTTTGCTATTCCCTGGCAAACTCTTACACCGAGGCTACAAGAACACGCCTTCTTACTTGGCATTACTAAAGAAATCCTGGAAAAGGAAGGAGGCTTTGAAAAAGGCAACTGGCCTCTGGCTCGTGAAGAACTCGCCGGAACTTATACTTCCTACGGATACCAGCCTTACTGGCAGGTACAAACAGGAATGCCAGAAGAGGCCGAAACTAAAAGGATGACCCGGACGGGAACTATGGCAGGCAGAGACAATCCGGATTTTTTGTCAGCAAGTACAATAAAAGGAGATAAGGTTGTCAATAAAGCAGGAGAGCACCTTGGGAAGATTGAAGAATTAATGATCGACCTTGAGGATGGAAGGGTAGCATATGCTGCACTATCTTTTGGCGGATTTTTGGGCCTGGGCAGTAAGCTATTTGCTATCCCCTGGCAGGCTCTTCAAATGAAACTGCACGATCACGCTATCCTGCTTGATATTCCCAGGGATGTCCTGGAAAAAGCAGAGGGTTTTGATAAAGATCACTGGCCTGTAACTAACCGTGAGTGGCTTTCTGCAATGTACAGCTACTACGGATATCAGCCTTACTGGCAGGCACAGAGAATCGAAAGTCGGCCAGGCAATCTCTGAGCTTTAATCGGATGGCGTATACAGGCATCAATTTACTGTCAAATAGAGATGCGTAGAGATGCTGCTAAATTTGAAGTATAAAAACCTGCAGCCAAAAATTAAACTTGATCAGTTGGGTTTATGGTAAAAGTTTTACATTTTTCATAATTCATAGGACTGACGCAGTTGAACAGGAATATACGCAGTTGAACTGAAAAATCAGCAGCATTAAACCGTTAACTGTTTGAAACGTGGATTTAATCCACAGTCTTTGAAGTAATTGCTTTTGGTCCTCAAGTGCGTAAGTCCTATCATTGTCAGGTTTTACGGCTTAGATTATCTTTTTCTGTCAAAAGCCTTGCAAGCAGTGATTTTTTAATTTCTACCGCATTGCTGGGACAGAGTTCACGACAACAATAACACAGGATGCATTTCTCCTCATTGATCTTAAAACTCCCGTCTTCGAGCCGTTCAATAGCGTGGGGAGAGCAGTTTAAATAGCAAGCTCCACAGTGAGTGCATTTTCTTCTGTTGATCCTGGGATAAATCTTATAATATTTGCCAAGGTTGCGGGTAAGAAAGGAAGGGGCTGTACTGACTCCTCCACTGGATGGTTTGAATTTCATTTTGACTTCTTTTAACGGAGTTCCGACTACAACAGGGCACTGATTTCCAAATCCTTTTTTCATGGCTCCTGCAGTCGTGGGAATTTTGAGAGGGTCAAAACCTATCATTTCCGCAGCAACAATATCCAGGGAAACACAGTCCTGGCTTGCCAGAATTACTCCGGAATTTACGGGCTTCCCATGAGAAGGCCCATTCCCTTCCATGCCTATAACCCCGTCCATAACTGCAAAGCTGGGCCTGACAACCGAATAAAGGTCGGCAACAGCTTCACCAAAAAGATCCCTTTTTCCAAGGAGATGTGTCTCTTTTCGGCACTTTAAAGGAAGAGTTCCGAAAAAGTTCTTGACCGCGCCTGTGTAGTAGGTAAGTTCATGAGTTTTTAATTTTGGGAGGGATATAACTACATCAGCTTCAAGGACAGGATTTGCAATGTATAGTTTGCGGAATTGCAGGGGGTCAGGGACATCTACCAAGGTAAAGCCCGAAGTTTCGAAATTTACTACCTTTGCTCCGGCTTTTCGGGCGGCTTCTTCTATACCTGAAACTTTCAGGGCTTTTGAGGTGGCTCCTGGCCTTGAGATCCCGGCTCCGTCCCCGACTACAGGTCTTCCTCCGGCTTGAAGTACGAACTTACACATTGACGCTACAACTGAAGGATGAGTGGTTACTGCATTTTCAGGAGAAGCAGCCGCAATGATATTTGGTTTAAGGAGCACGCTGTCACCGGGATGGATTATATTATCAAGGCCCCCGAGAAGTTCCAGAGCCTCAGCTATCGCTTTTTCTGTATCAGAATAATCAGGGCAGCAGACTACGGATACTCTATTCACGGCTGAGGAAATAAACGAGTTTATTGTTGAATTTCTTTCCGGTTCAAAGTTTTATTGTTGAATTTCTTTCCGGTTCAAAGTTTTATTGTTGAATTTCTTCTTTATCTCTGTCTTAGTTTTCTCATCTATTTTTGATCCCTATCCTGAGATCTATTTCTTCAGCTATGCTTTCGAGCTCATCAAAAATTCTTTCCGAGTCTTTTCGCATCTCTTTTACTGCAGCTTTCAGGCTTCCCCCGCGTAGATATACCAGGCGTTTTTTTCTGTAAAGGAGACCTGAGTCATTAAGATTCCTGATGTGATGGTTTACTCTGGATATTTTTATCTCAAGGTCTTCAGCAAGGGATTCTGAGGAAGTTATTTGCTCATTTGAAAGTCTATCAAGCAGGGTAAAAACGATCCTGGTCGCGGTATTTTCCGTATCTCTGCCCGAAGAAAAGCCAAAGCTATCGCACAACCATAAAAGGTCGTCTTCCAGACTTTTGACGTGCGGTTTTTCAAGATATTTGAGGATTATCTGTTGGACCATCAGTGTATATTTTACAATAGTCCTTATATTTAATTTCTTTGTATTTTGTTGATATCATTTCGATTTTTTGGGAATCGTATTTATTTTTCCAGTAATTTTTAAATAGGAGTTCCACATTATATGCAGATAGTCAAGCGCATGAGCGCTCAACATATTGATCAATCCCATACTGACTCATAGCTACCAGTTAATGTTCAGCTAACATGGGGTCACTTACACATAAGGAGGAACAATAAAGTGATTATCAAACCTATTGGCGAACGAGTCTTGCTTAAGCACCAGAAGAAACAAGAAGTTACAAAAGGCGGGATCTATATCCCGGAGTCTGCACGGCAGGAGAAAAAGGAAGGTATTGTTATTTCGGTAGGGACTTTTGAAGATGGAAAGGAGCTTCCCCTGAAGAAAGGAGACCGTGTGATCTACGGGGGATATCAGTCAGACGAAATTGAAATTGACGATGAAAAGTACCTTTTTGTCGACTTCAAGGATATTCTGGCAACAATTGCTGAAGAATAATGTTGAACGAGGCCGATCCTGAAGAACATAAGTATGAATGTATTCAGATTTGATTCATGGAGTTTAAGACTATATCCAAAATTTAATACTCCAAATTTAATTGGAGAAAAGATTTGATTCTATTTGACTTTAACCCAGGTGAATACAGATGGCTTCAAAGCAGATAATGTTTGATGAAAATGCAAGAAAGGCACTTTTAAACGGTGTAGATAAAGTTGCAAATACTGTCAAGATAACTCTCGGACCGAAGGGACGTTATGTTGTACTGGACAAAATGACAAAACCTGTGGTCACAAATGACGGGGTAACCATCGCAAAGGAGATCGAGCTTCATGACAAGTTCGAAAATATGGGGGCCAAGCTTGTCAAAGAAGTTGCTTCCAAAACTCAGGATAATACAGGAGATGGAACAACTACTGCAACTCTTCTTGCCCAGAGCATGATCAGGGAAGGCCTGAAAAATATCAGTGCCGGAGCAAACCCGATAGATGTCAAGAAAGGTATTGAGATTGCAACAGAAAAGGTTGTAAGCTATCTCAAGAGCAAGAGTAGTGAGGTAAAAGGTAAGGAGAAAATCGTACAGGTAGCTACGGTTTCTGCAAATAACGATGAAGAGATTGGCAATTTGATCGCGGATGCCATGGAAAGAGTCGGCTACAACGGGGTAATCACGGTTGAAGACTCTAAAACAATGGAGACTAACCTGGACGTTGTAGAAGGAATGCAGTTCGACAGAGGTTTTGTATCTCCTTATATGGCAACTGATTCTGAGAAGATGGTCTGCGAGTTTGAAGACCCTTACGTCCTGATTACGGACAAGAAAATCAACAGCATGAAGCAGATCGTTCCCGTGCTTGAAAAAGTCGCTTCTGAAGGCCGTTCTCTCCTTATTATTGCCGAAGATGTCGATGGAGATGCCCAGGCTGCTCTGATCCTGAATATCATTCGTGGAGCACTGAGGGTCTGTGCTGTCAAGGCTCCAGGATTTGGGAATGAGAGAAAGGAGATGCTTGAAGACATTGCCGTGCTGACCGGCGGGCAAGTAATCAGCGAAGACAAGGGCATGAAACTTGAGGAATTCGATGATTATATGCTCGGAAGTGCCAGAAAAATCACAGTTGACAACCACAAGACCATCATTGTAGAAGGCAAGGGCGAGAAAGCACAGATTAAGGATAGGGTCAAACTCATCGAATCTCAGATTAATATTGCTGACACGGATTACAAGAAGACCGAACTCAAAAAACGCCAGGCAAAGTTAGGAGGCGGGGTCGCAGTAATCAAAGTGGGAGCTGCAACCGAAACCGAGCTGAAAGAGAAAAAGATGAGAATTGATGACGCTCTCAATGCCACAAAAGCCGCAGTTGAAGAAGGTGTGGTTATAGGGGGCGGAATAAGCCTTTTCCGTGCAGCTGCCATTCTGGACTCCCTGAAACTTGAAGGAGACAGAGAGATAGGTGTAAAAATAGTCCAGAGAGCTATCGAGGAACCTGTACGCCAGATCGCTGAAAACGCAGGCAAGGAAGGTGCTGAGGTCGTTGCAACCATCAGGGCTGAACCCCGCGAACTCTTTGGGTACAACGCGAAGAAAGATGTCTTTGAAGACCTCTTTGAAGCAGGTGTCATTGACCCCACAAAAGTAGTCAGAAGCGGCCTCCAGAACGCTGCTTCAATTGCTGGAATGGTACTTACAACCGAAGCTCTTGTCACGGACTTCAATGACGAAAAGGACGAAAAAGCAGCTACAATTATCATCTAATTTTAGCTTTTTTCTTTTTTCCTTTTTTGTTTCTTTTGTCCTATCTTCTTTTTTCTTTACTCTCTTTTTTTCTTTTTACTATTTTTTGTTTCTTTTGTCCTATTTTCTTTTTTCTTTACTCATTTTTGTTCTTTTTACCTTTTTTCGTTTCTTTTGTCCTATCTTCTTTTTTCTTTACTCATTTTTGTTCATTTTACCTTTCTTTGCTTCTTTTGCCCTATTTTCTTTTTTCTTTACTCTCTTTTGTTCTTTTTGCCTTTCGTTGCTTCTTTACTCCTTTTCTGGATTTTCTTCCAGCTTATCTCCCCTTTGCCCTGATTTTTTATTTTACTTATAAGTTATATATTTCGAATATCATATTTTATCAATAACCATAATTATTAATTTGCCATCTTGTAGCCCATCTTGTAAGATTACTGTTTATACATTTGGCCTACGTTTTAATCCAGTTTACAATAAAATCTTCTACTGAACAGGTGAAAATAAGTATGTTTGAGGTTTACTGTGATTCTTCCTTTAATGAAGGCGAAGACTCTTATATTGGTTGTACTGTGCTCCGGGACGGCAAACAGATCCACCAGTCTACAACAAAGGTCCCCGGTGCCCCTAAAAATAACCTTGACTGTGAACTTGAGGCCCTTTCTTTCGCTGTAACTCTTTCTAAAATTTTTTCCGAAAGCGATAGGGACATTACCATTTATAATGATTCTACTGAGGCTGTAAAAGTTTTCCAGAAGGAAAAGCCGGAAATTGAAAAGAAATTTCCGGATCTCAGCATTAATTTTGAATATATTCCACGCGAAAAAGTAAATCAGGCAATTGCAGACAGTTTATCTAAAAAATTTCCGGTATTTTTCCTGAATGTTCCCACCTGTGAGGTTGAATCTTTTTCCCGGAGAGAAGACATTCTTTCCGATATTGCCCGAAACGAGCGTAATATCTTTTATCTGGAGAAAGTCGACGAAAAATCCACGAATAAAAAGACATGCTACAGGTTGATTATCCGTACAATAGATAAAATCCTCTCGAATGACCGGTTTTATCTAATAAAAAAAGGAGGGCCGGGCACGCAGGTAAAAGCCGCAGAAGAGATAAGGAAAGACCTGTCCGACCCGCATTTCGTCTCCTCGATGGAAGCAAAAGGTGTCAGGCTTGAAAACTCCTACTTTCTGCTCACGGACGAAACCTGGGGGCTTCGGGGCACGGACAATCAGACCTGCTCCATTCTTCCAGGCTCAATTTCACACAGGATCATCTGTGACGAAGTAGACCGCTCCCCTGAAAACCTCTTCAGAAGAGCTGAACGCTTCAAGTAATTTTTCTGCCCGAAACCAAACCTGTCTTATTTTTTCGACCAACCGTTGCGCCTGTTTATCACAAACCGTTGCGCCGGTTTATCACGCCGGATAGGGGCCGGGGACAAGAGTCTCAAACTCAAACACTTCTCGGGTTTTCGCTCAAGCCTTTTTTGAAAAGGCTTGCGGGCAAGCAGTTTTTTAAAAAGGCTTGCGAAAGGGCTTGCAGTACCTAATATTTAGGAGTAGTCACTATATACTATATGGGGTGCGAGTTACGGTAGAAGATCCTGAAAATAAGATATGGCAGACTGTCCCCGATGTTCGGCGGGAAACAGGAAAGGAATCTGAAGGAAATGCCAAAGAACCGAAAAAACTCGGTAAAGAAGAGGTTCAGTATGCTGGAGTTCCGGCCGGTGAAGGCTGTATGTCCTGCCTTGAGATGCCTGAAGAGCAACGTAAAAACTTCATCCTGGAGATACAGCAGGCGGCAGAAAAGATACTCAAGGCCCACGGGGTTATCAATGAAGTCTCTGATCTTTTGAAGGGCGAATGGTTCCTTAAGCTTCAGAAATCCGGGTTTGAGAATAAACTGGTTCTTGCAAAATACGGGGAAGAGGTTTCCATAGGGTTTTTTATTTACTCGGACGATGTACCGGTTCCAGATCCGAACCTTGTCTTGCTCTCACGGGATGGGCTCTGGTATCCCCAGAGAATAGAGGAAAAACTTGAGGAAACGGTTTCTTCCTTTTTTGCAGGGGCATATGGAGACTATGACTTCCTTAATATTATTCCTGAAAATCTTGAAAAGTTCCAGGTTTTCCAGCGAGATTTTGCGAAAACACTTGAAAGCCAGGGCTGGAGTGATCCGGAGGTAAAAGTTCTCGAAAAAATCATGCCAAGAAATTAAGCTATCTTATAAACTGGTTTCTGTCTTATAAACGAGTTTCATGCAGAAACTAACTTTTTTCCTCTGTTTTCCCAGGAGTTACCCTTTTTCTAATTCAGGCTTATCAGGATTTGACCTTTTTATTTCTGTTTTCTCAGTTCTGATTTTGTGTTTCCCACAGAATATTTAAATATTGAAAGCATACGCAGTTTCAGATATAACATCAACAGTGTTACTTGCTTTTACTTCAGCTCCTCTCACAATAATCGATTTTCAGAAGGTTTTCTATGTTTTCAATAAATTCCGAATGCATCTTATCAAAAAAATCTGAAGATATCCCTCCTTTCTATGTGATGGAAGTGCTGGAAAGTGCCCAGGCTCTGGAAGCTGAGGGAAGACACATAATCCACCTTGAAGTAGGAGAGCCTGATTTCCCTACAGCTCCCCATATCTGTGAAGCTGCCTGTGCTGCTATTCGCCGGGGAGCCACAAAATACACTCACAGTCAGGGACTTCCTTCGCTCAGAGAGGCAATAGTCGAATCCTACCAGCAGAAGTTCGGAGTCGAACTGAGTCCGGACCAGATTATTGTAACATCCGGCACAAGTCCGGCTCTTTTGATTGTTTTTATGGCTCTGCTTGAGAAAATGGATGAAGTAATAATGTCGAACCCCCATTATGCCTGCTATCCTAACTTCGTGAAATACCTGGGTGGAACTCCTGTTTTTGTTTACACGAGCGAGACAAACGGGTTTGCCCTGGAACCGGAAACAGTAAGGCAGTGCCTGAGCCCGAATACTAAAGCCATCCTGATCAATAGTCCTTCAAATCCTGGAGGGCATGTCATGTCTCCGGAAAATTTGCAGGGCCTTGCCGAGATCGCGGATGAAAGAGGAATTCCTATTGTTTCGGACGAGATTTATCAGGGTTTGATCTATGGCGGGAACGATCATACTATTCTGGAATACACAAAGAACGCCTTTGTCCTGAATGGTTTTTCCAAATTATATGCTATGACAGGCTGGAGGCTCGGTTATATTATCTGTCCTCCTGAATGCGTCCGTGCAATTCAGAAAATTCACCAGAACTTTTTCATCTGCGCCAATTCTTTTGTCCAGGAGGCAGGAATCGCAGCCCTTAAAGGTCCGCAGGATCACGTCGATGAGATGGTCCACACTTACAATACACGCCGCCAGTACATGTTGAAAAGGCTTATAGAAATGGGCCTTGAGGTCCGTAAAGAGCCGATGGGAGCCTTTTATGTCCTTGCCGATGCTCGCAGGTACGGCAGCGACTCTCTGGAACTGAGCCGCCGCATTCTTAACGAGGCTGGCGTTGCAGTTACGCCAGGAATCGATTTCGGAAATGGCGCCGAAGGCTATCTGCGTTTCTCCTATGCCAACAGCATAGAAAATATAAAGGAAGGTATGGACAGGTTGGAAGCTTTTTTGGAAAAAGAGCTTGAAGGATTAGAAATTCTATAACTGAGTTTAGATCAATCCTTCCTTCATTTTCTGACCAATTTTCGTCTTCACTTTTTCTAACCAATTTTATCCTCTAATATTGTTTTTAAAATCCGGAAAGACTGCTCTGAAGCTTGCCGTTTTTTTCCGGGCAGAAAAGCCCTGTTATCATCCAGGTCCCATACGTGAAATGCGTCCCCATGATAAAGTAAAGTTCTTTCTCTTTCATGAAGTCCAAGAAATGCTCTTCTAATTTTCGTTCTAAGGCTGCCGGTTCCTGTTCATCCCTTATAATGTTCCGTACGGTTTCATTGAATTCCCAGTCGAGCAGGATTATTTTATGCCCCCTGCAGGCTTCTTCTCCCTCACACCTGAAGAAAAAACTTATCTCGACAGGCATTCGGGCGGATTTTTCCCCTTTTTCCAGAAAATCTCCTATGAGGTTAAAATACTGCTGCCGGTCATAAGCCTCAGTGCTGTTCACCTTTATCTCGAAATCCAGGACTTCAGGCTTTACCACTCCAAGGCTTGCTCCTTCGAGATTCAGCTTTTCAATAGACGTTACGAGCGGCAGGATAAGCTCCTTTATTTCTCTTTCTTTAAGGGGCTTTTCCAGGTTTATATGACTGAGGACTTTCCTGCTCTCCCACCTGACATCATGCTCAGGTTTAGTAACCGTGACCTCAAGCAGGTCATTCTTTCGGAAATCAACCAGCCCTTCTCCGTATCTGAATCCCAGGGGATAGAGCCTGAGCAGTTCGCCATGTTTATTGATGCCGATAACTCCAACGGCATGTCCGTCCCCATCTTTTTTGCTTTTTTCAGGGGTGGCTCTGACAAGGACAGCTATTTCTTCTTTTTCGCGTTTCAAAATAAGAACCTCGCTTGCTGTTGAGCAGTTTTTTGCAAGTTTGAGCAGGTAGAAGAAGATTGGATCTTCGGGTTATTAACCGTTGGGGAAGTTACGTGAAAGTATTATTTCTTCAAACTCTACTATCTTCAGGCATGAAAAATTAAATTTTTGAGTGTTGATTAGCATGAAAGTATTAAACCTGAGTACAGTGTACCGACTTTTCCGTAAAATCTAAATTTAATATGTTTTTGAGTCAAGAAGTAGAATCTTTTTAAGTTATTGGCTTTATTCTATCAAAAAAGAGGCTAAAAAATGACTATTGATTTCAATGAAACAGATAAATATTTTGAAATTAACTTTTTAAATGAAGAAAAACCGCACTCATTATTATTAGATCTATATTTTAATCCTGCCAAAATTCTGGGCGACTATTTTGAAAAAATTTTTCCTCGAGATATTGAATATCAAAAAAATCATGCGTTAATACCATATACTGTTGACTTTATAGGATGGAATGGATGGTTATTCCGCGGTCACAAAGATGCTGGTTGGAAATTAGAAACCTCATTCGAAAGACTAATCCACAACAGAACTATTTTTAAAAATGATTTTGAAATCGAGACTGACAGAACCAAGTTTAGAGACTATTTTGAAATAGAAATGGGTATGATCAGAGAATTTAGAAGAAAAGTATTCGAATATGCCCCTCATTTAAAAAGCCTACGTGAAGAAGACTATTATGAATGGATTGCAAATATGCAACATTATGGTTGTAAAACAAGATTTTTAGATGTTACCTTTTCGTTTTTTGTTGCATTATATTTTGCAGTTGAAAGTATTGAATTTTCTAAGGTAAACGAGGACAGTAAAAAAGGAATGTTCACTATATGGTTTTTTAATAGAATGTGGATCGAAAAAAGATATAAGGATTTTCTTCCACGTGAAATAATGGATCTATATAATAAATATGATCAATTCGGAAAAGATGTTCGCATACAAGATAAAGTTTTAAACTACGTACCTGATTTGAAAAAACAGAAAAAAGAATTCAAAGACGCATTTAAAACTGTGATTAATATGACCCCTTATTATTTAAACGAAAGGTTAGTAAGACAGAAGGGCTCATTTTTGGTTCCAACAAATCCATACTGTTCATTTGAAGAAAATCTGTTTAATATGATCAAAGATAAAAATGACATTTTTAGAATTATCAAAGTGAATGTTGAATATAATGATAAGTCGTTGTTGTATATGTTGAAATTCCTGGATGAAATGAACAATACTAGCAGTGTACTTTTTAACAGTATTGAAGGCCTATGTAAAAATATTAATTATAAAAGTCTGCTGCCCAATGATTCAATTATCATTTCGCCCAATAAAGGAATTAAGAGCTAAGAAAAACATAAGCAGACCCTGAAAATACGTCTAGGATTAGCGCCAACATTTTTACGAGAATATATAAGTGCGATTATTGCGATGCATAAACAAACCTCAATAATGAAGTCACTGATCGCTTTTAAATGATATCGTTTTTGGGTCGTGTCCTCAAATTATTGAACAGGAACTCTAAATGTTAATAGTTCCTTTAAACTCCATATGTGATCAGTTATTCCTTCTGCCATAGCTGGAGTCCTTTGAAACCATTTTCTATTTCCAGAATCTATTTTTAACCTTAGAGACTTATGAGGTTTTACAAAGTTATACCATGCTTGGAATAAGTCAAATGCTTTCTGATGCATCCTTTTGGTTTTACTGAAATTCATTCCTTTTCTTATAAATCTTGCAAGAGATGTCCTTATCGTAAGGTTTATCCTTTCTACATAAGAAGTTCCAATATAACCATCCGAATCAGCTCCAAGCATTTCGAATATCTCTTCAGGATCTCCAAAGATGATACGTTGAACTGTTTCAACTATATAATTTTTTACCTTTTTTTTCAATACTTTGACATATTTTAAATCGTCAAGTGGAACTATTTTAGGTAGCGGTTTTCTTCCGATGCCTTTGTACTGTGGCAACTCGATTTTACCATAAACGTTTATAAGTGCTTCTTCAAAGGCATCCCAATCATCTGAGGTAAATACAGGGATAGGAGAAGATGGGGAACGCATATTCTCAACTTCTTTAAATAACTCTATAGCATCCTCTGTACTACGTTTTCCTTCATGATGAGAAAGAAGCAATCTTGTGTCACTTTTGATTGCTGTAAGTGAATATACGTCACCATACTCTTCAGAATCTTCTTCAGTAACATTTTTTTGCTTTTTTTATATATGACCAGATCTCATCAACCTCTACTCTCGTAAGATTAAGATTTTTGAGGAAATAAGTTGTAACTTCTTCTGCATGCCTTCCTGCAATCTCAAGCCATCTGCAAATTGTATCTTTACTATGTCCAGTAGCTCTTGCAACTCCACGGATACTTCCTTTTTCAGGAATCATAGCTATTGTCCTTAGAACTTCTTCATCAGAAGTGTTGAGTTCGAAAAATATTGTACCTCTAGTTTCACTAAAACATTTTTTACAAGTTTTACATTTAAGAAGCAAATGGTTATTTTTACCATATCTTTCTTTAAGAACTATATTCCCTTGATTTTTAATTCCATAATCAGTGCAGTCTTTGTTCCAGCAAAAAAATTGTGAAAAATCTATTTCAGAAGTAATTAAGATGCCCCCAAATAATAATAGATTCAAGATTATATAAAACTAAGTCAATGATTTAGGGACACGACCCGTTTTTGATCTCTAAACATCATATAGTTGCTTTTACTTTCTGCACATTCCAGTAAATGAACCATTGCAAAGAGTAATGTAAAAAAGTATGTATGAAAAAAAATCTTAAAAGAAAATGTATAAAGAATTTAAAGTAAAGAAAAAACGTGGGGCTGGTGAGATTCGAACTCACGATCGACGGGTATCTCCGAACAACTGCTTACACAGTTTTCTGGTGAGCATCTATCAGTGCTCCAACGGTTCCTCATTATCTTGCCCCGTCGGGAAAGACTCAGTATACCCGTTGTTCATCATTTATCCGCTGGAGCCCATCGCCATGCCGGGCTAGGCCACAGCCCCTTTACAAGGATACTCAAATATCTTTTCTCTATTAAATACTTAACGGCAGGAAATGATGTTTTTCCGGAAATAAGAGGTTAATTTTAAGAAATTGAATGTAAATGTCCTGTTCAAAATAGAATATGTTAGAATAGATGCGTTATTTTCCAGTCCTAATCTATGTGGTATTTTCGAGTTATAAGCTACGGAACGCAACCACTTTACTCGTTTCCAGTTTAACTAGGCATAAACCACCTGCACACAGCTTCATGGAATCAACAAATTGCGCAGGAACTTCTGCAATCAGAGTTTTGTTTTGTCTGACAAGCTTAAGTGTGATTCGTTTTCTTGGCCCTTTACTGATGATGCTATTGACATGTGCAGAATAGACATTTTCATCATGATTTTCAGGACCAGAACCCGGTAAAAGAAGAGTTATGTTCTCGGGATGTATTCCCCAGGAAACTTTATCTCCAGGTTTGAGGTTTTGAGATTTTACTTTTATTCTCATATCCTCGCTTTTTAATATTATATTTTTTGATTCTTCATCATACCTTTCTACTTTAGCTTCATCAAAAATATTTGACAGGCCAATGAGGTCTGCCACATGCCGGTTTTCAGGATGGTAAAAAATTTCTTCCGGAGTTCCAAACTGCTGAGCCTTTCCTCCGTGCAAGATAAGGATTTTATCAGCCAGCAGGAAAGCTTCTTCAAAGTTGTGGGTGATGAATAGCAACGGTATTCCAATCTTGTTTTGTAAATTTTTTATTTTTTCGGCAAGTTTGGTTCTTATTCCCATATCAAGTGCGGAGAACGGTTCATCCAGAAGCAAAATCCCAGGTTTGGGAGCAAGAGCCCTTGCCAGAGCAACTCTCTGCTTCTGCCCGCCTGATAGCTGCGACGGGTAACGGGTTTCCAGTTCTTCAATATGGAGAAGATCCAGCATTTCCGCAACCCTTACTTCCTTGTTCTCTTTTTCCCAGCCTTTGAGGCCGCATTCTATGTTTTTTCTAACATTCATGTGAGGAAAGAGGGTATAGTTCTGAAAAACATAGCCAAGATTGCGTTTCTGGATGGGCAGGTTAATTTTCTGGTTTTTGTCGTAGTAAACTTTACTTCCCACAGTTATTTTTCCATCATCAGGTTCCGTGATACCTGAAATACATTTGAACAACGTGGTTTTTCCTGATCCTGAAGGCCCAAAAAGTACGACAAGTTCGTTTCCCATTTCAAAGCTGATATCTAACGTAAAAGCTTTCTTAGTACTTGTAAAAGCTTGCTTAGTACTTTTTTTGCCATTGATTTCAGTTTCGTTATACTGTTTTTTAAGGTCAACTTTTACGCCCAATCTCATACCTCAAGTTTTCCTACGAATCTGCCGGTCAGTGCAATGGTCAGCAGGGACATAAAGACCAGGATTAACACAAGCAGATTGGCAAGTTCGTTATTGCCTGCCTGAAATGCGCTGTATATTGAAATCGACATTGTGTTCGTTTTTCCCGGGATATTTCCTGCCAGCATGAGAGTTGCCCCGAATTCTCCAATAGCCCTGGCAAAACTGAGTATCAGTCCTGCCAGTATTCCCTTTTTTGCAAGAGGGATTGTTATTTGCATAGCAGTCTCAAGTTCACTTTTTCCAAGGATATAGGCAGCATACTCTATTTCCCTGTCCACTCCTTCAATGGCAGCTTTTGCGGTATGTACCATGAGAGGAAGGGAAACCGTATAAGCCGCAATAACTGCTGCCTGCCAGGTAAACATTATCCCGGTTCCCAGAGCATTGAAAATTATCTGTCCGAGAAACCCATTTCTTCCCACCAGAATCACAAGAATGTAACCAATTACAGTGGGGGGAAGGACAAGGGGAAGGGTCACGAATAACTCCGCAAGCCCTTTTCCCCGAAAATCACGCCTTGCAAACACGTAGGCTATGGTTACACCACTACAAAGTACGAGAATAGACGATATGGCTGCTACCCGGAGCGTAAGAGATAAAGGAAACCATATCTTGTCCAGCATGGAAATCATTTTTTGTTTTTAACTTGTTTTTTATTCGGATTCGGGAGTAAATCCGTATTTTTCCAGTATTTCCTGTCCTTCTTCTCCAGTTACGAAATCCACGAATTCCTGTGCTTCTTCTTTGTTATCAGAAGCAGAAACTAAGGCTATAGGATAACTGATGGAAGTATTAACAGGGACGGTAGCAACGATTTTTATAGTTCCGGGGTCTGCGGTCTTTGCATCGGTCATGTACACAAAACCTGCATCAACCTCTCCTCTTTCCACGTATGTGAGTACTTGTTTAACGTCTTCAGCTAGTATCGTCTTATCTTTTAGCTGGTCCCAGAGTCCTGCTTCGGTCAATGCCTGAGTTGCATATTTGCCTACAGGAGCAGTTTCGGGGTTTCCAATGCTGATTTTTCCCACATCTGAGGCTGTCAGGTCTTTTATTCCGGTTATATTAAGATCGCTGTTTGCAGGGACTATGAGCACAAGGGAGTTCTCAGCAAAGTCTTTCCTTGTACTGTTGTCGATAAGGGTCTCATTGGCAAGCATGTCCATGTTTTTCTGGTCAGCAGAAGCAAAAACATCAACTGGAGCTCCTCCTTCTATTTGCTTACGCAGATTTCCTGACCCTGCAAAATTTAAATTCACATCCGTGCCAGGGTTTTCAGTTTCAAACTGAGATTCCATATCCGTAAAAGCTTCGGTAAGGCTGGCAGCGGCAGATACTGTTATAGCGTCAGGGTTCTGCCCAGAAACCGACGTTTCATTTGTGGCTGTAACAGTTTCGTTTGTGACTGGAGTAACAGTTTCGTTTGTAGCTTCATTTCCATTACCAGTACACCCTATTGCAAGGAATACTCCTAATATTACTAACAGAACTATCAGTTCTTTTCTCATACTTTCACCTACTCAAAATATTATTATAATTAAGTACTTACGCGGTTGAACTCAGAATCGAGAACAATGAACTCTCGGCAGTATAATCACTCCTCACTTTTTTGTATTTTTTCATATTAAGGTATTCAAAACCGGTAAAGTTGATGTAATAAAATTTACTCTAGTTATTATGGGTTTATTTATTTCAACTCACGATTTTCTGGCTAATTTTTCTAATTACATGAAGATAAGTTAAAGTAATTTTTATAAAAAAGCTTCAATCACTTGGGTCATATATAAAATAAATGCAGATGAGTCAATCTATTATTTTTAGGAGTTTATTGATACTGACGCTCTATAAGCAAATTTTCCGTGGGATGGTCTGCATTATGAAGTTAAGTATACAGAACACGGCAATACAGATGGAACTTTTTCAAATGTGTTAAGTTAGACCTATACTATGCAGATATGCGTAGATATGCATAGATATATATAGATATGTACAGACATACACAGCTGTAATACTTGTTTATTTCTTATTAAACGAGTGTTGATATTACCAGACAGTTTTTTGCGCTTCTGCGGAATGAGAAATTAATTATTTTTGACTATACATCCTCATCAATTGCTGAATTAGGGCTCTTCGCCATTTCCTATAGATAAGACGATTTTCAATTCAAGGTCGCGTTGGTTTTTATGTGAACATTATGAAGATATCCACACAAAACAACGAAGAGCCAAAATACAGTTAGTCTGTGGCTATCATCACACTTGAGGCTTTGAATGCTGCGTAAACCTCGCTTCCTACTTTTAAGTTCAGATTTTCAGCTGATGTTTTTGTGATGATAGAAGTGATTTCCGTTCCCTCTGGCAATTCAATTACGATTTCAGTGTTTACCATTCCGGGGATAATGCTTTTAACCTTACCTTTTAAAACATTGCGTGCGCTTAGTTTCATATTTGATCCTCCTTTTCAAGACGGAAGTTAAATTCCTTCAGCTATTATATAAACATATCTAAATATGAACCTTACGAACTTAATAAGATCAGTTTCCCATCTATGATCCACATTTGAAAAGAAACATGAAATCCCCACTCAAAAAAGTGAGTTGCCGATATGTTTATATTTGAGTTGTAAATTTATTTCTTAATGTAAATTCTTTATATGAAATGCATGAATTTGAAAGAGAAAATAGTTTACTGGTAGTGAATGTAGGTCTGGAAATCTACTAACTGGTAAACGACAGCAAAAGACTTGAACACGGTTTTTTTCTATTGGGATCTGGAAAGTTATGGTCTCTCCTGAATTCCCCCACCCGTCTTCCAGGATGCAGGGAAAAAGGCGTATTCCTCAAAACCTGTTGACATTGAAGTACTAGTTCATAAAAATGAAACAGTGTTATGAAATTACTGTGCACTGTTCATTCGCATGAAAACGAACTGCTGTACAGTTGCATAGAACAATGTTAAGAGGTAAGTAAAATGCAAGATGAAACATTACTATCAATTTTTTCGGAAAAGTGCACCGAGGACACAATATTAAAATTTTATGCCGGAGAGCAGTGAGTATGATTCACAAAAACATAGTCTGTCCGGTTTGCGGAGCTGCCTGCGATGATATCCAGGTTGAAATCAAGAACGGAAAGATTGAAGCTAAAAATGTATGTAAGATGGGAATTTCCAGATTTAATGAGATAACAAGTCCCCGAAGATTTAAGCAGCCCCTTCTAAAGTTCGGAGGAAAACTAAGGCCGGTTTCCTGGGACGGAGCCCTTCAGATAGCCGCAGACATCCTGTTTTCGGCAAAACGCCCCCTAATTTCCATAGGCAGCGAAACTTCCTGCGAAGCACATGAAGTGGGGCTTATGATAGGGGAATATCTGGGTGCAATCGTTGATACAATCGGCAATGGGGCCACAGTGATGGGAACTCAGGAAGCTGGAAAAGTCGGTGCAACTGAAGGACAGAAGAAAAACAGGGCCGACCTTCTGGTTTACTGGGGGACCAATCCACTTGAATCCATGCCCAGGCAAATGTCCAGATATGGGGTTTTCCCGAGAGGTTACTGGACAAAACGCGGGCGTTTTGACAGGACAATCATTACTGTAGACCCAAGAAAAACTCTAACTGCTAAAGCTTCTGACCTGCACGTGCAGCTTAAACCGGACTCCGACTATGAGCTAATAAGTGCACTCCTAACGCTTTTACATGGAAAAACGCCTCATCATTCCATAGAAAAGATAACAGGAGTTCCCGTTTCTGTTATGGAAGAGATGCTTAATATGATGAAGAACTGCAACTTTGGGACTATCTCAGTTGGAGTTGGACTGTCTTCATCCCCCGGGAAGTACAGGAATATTGAAATTGCCATGAACCTTGTGAAAGAGCTGAACAAATATTCCAAATTTACCATTGGAGTTATCCGCAGTAACTGCAACGCTGCAGGTTTTAATCAGGTTGCTTCCTACATGTACGGTTATCCCTTCGGGCTTGACTTCATGCGCGGACACCCACGTTACAACCCTGGAGAATTCACAACCGTAGATTTGCTTCGAGAAAAGGACGTGGATGCAGCTTTCATAATATGTGCCGATCTTTTGAGTCAGGTACCCCCTGACTGTGCAGCTTACCTTAAAGAAATTCCTTTGATCTGCCTGGATACAATTCCCTGCCCAACTACGTCTATCTCAGACATTGTGCTTCCGGGAGTCGTTGACTCCATGGAATGTGAAGGGACTTTCTACAGGCTTGACGATGTGCCTATTTACTTTGAACCGTTCCTCGATTCTCCATTTAAATTCACTCAGAGTAATGAAGATACCTTAAAACAGCTCTTTGAGATAATAAAAGGGAAACAAAACCAGGACAGTATTTATCAGGACAGTATTTTTCCGGTTACATACATTGATGACCCTAAAACTCAAAATTGCTCTTCTGGATCTCAGATTTCGAGTGTTCAGTAAAGTTTCTAAGAATGGAAAATAATTCTGAAACCTTATTGGTTTCAGAATTAAATTGGTTTGAGATAAGCTCTATACAAATTAATTTTCCTGATACACAAAAAGGAGAAATTCGATGATAACGAATTACAAAGACAAAAACCCGAAAATATCAAAGACAGTTTTCGTTGCCGATTCTGCGGATATCATCGGGGATGTAGAAATTGGGGATTATTCAAGTATATGGTTTAATGCCACAGTCCGAGGAGACCAAAATAAAATAACAATTGGAAACCGAACAAGTATCCAGGATAATGTGGTAATTCATGTAGACCATGTTAATGAGGTCCAAATCGGAGATAATGTTACTGTAGGACACGGAGCTGTACTCCACGGTTGCAGAATCGAAAATAATGTGATTATAGGGATGAATTCTACAGTATTGAATGGCGCTGAAATAGGGAAAAATTCCATTGTCGGTGCAAACGCACTGGTTCCTGAAGGAAAAAAATTTCCTGAAAGAAGCCTGATCATTGGAGTTCCGGGGAAAGTAAAAAGAGAACTCGAAGAAGTAGAAATCGAGGCTATATCAAGAAATGCCGAAGAGTATGTAGAACTTACAAAGGAATACAAGGAAAAGAGCAAAGTTAGTGTTTAAGTTAATAGCTTTTCGTTGAGCTTTTAACTTAAAAATTCACTTTTTTTGAGCGTTTAACTTAAAGATTAGCGCCCAGGGCAGAATTTGAACCTGCGCTCCCCCAAAGAGGAAACGGTTTTCGAGACCGTCGACTTACCATAGTGTCTGAACACGAATTTTGCAGGTTCATAGCCCATTTTCGTTCATTTGTTGTTATAAAATTAAATTTGAAAAGGCAGCGTATAAACCATTTTCTTTATGAGTTCTTGCTCTTTTTTATTAAGTTTCTGTAATTCGATTTGGTTCTTTGTTCTTATTCTTCGGGTTCTCATCCAAAAGGGAACCAAAGCCTTTCGCTCTTACTTCTTCTTCTAGCCCTTCGTCTAATTCAGCCTTGTAAAGAGTTTTCGCCTTGGAAAGCTGGTCAACTGTTAGTTTTTTTGCTTCTTTTAGTTTCGCGTATTCAAGGTTAGCATTTTTAAGACTCGCTCCTTCAAGATTTGTTCCTTCAAAGTAAGCACCACCAAGATAAGTTCTCTCAAGATTAGCTCCTGAAAGGTTTACATCTTTAAGATTAGTCCTGTCAAGATTAGCACCCATAAGGTCAGCATCTTCAAGATTAGCTCCTTCAAGATCTACCCTTTCAAAATTTGCTAATACAGGGATAGCCCCTTGAAGGTTGATTCCTTGAAGGAAAGCCTTTCTGAAATCTGCTCCAATAAGGTAAACCCCTTTAAGCTTAGCATCTACAAGGTTAGCTCCTTTAAGGTAAGTTCCTGTAAGGTTAGCTCCTGAAAGATCAGCATCAACAAAGACAACCTCTTGAAGGTTAGCATCTTCTAGATCAGCATCTTGAAGGTTAGCTTCTCTAAAGTTTGCTCCTCCAAGGTAAGCCCACTTAAGGTTAGCCCCTTGAAGATTGGCTCCTTGAAAGTTAGCTTCTCGTAGGTTAGTTTCTCGTAAATCTAGATGGTCATCCTCGTCAGAATTAAAGAAACACCTGCGTCTTCTAATCACAGTAATGATTGCGTGAATGTCCAAAGAGACTCTATCTTGCATTTTTCTGTCTTCAATTTCTATACTCTCTTTATGAGCATTGGAATATTCAAAATGAAAGGTTCTTTCCCCATATTCAACTTGTGAATTCTTTCTCAGGTAGGCTGTTAAGTTTTCCATTATTGGCCAGTAGTACTCGTCTGATTTGTCTGCTATTATTTTCAGAGAGGATATTGCACCCAAGCGAATTTCTATAGCTGGATTCCCTTCTTTATCTACTGCTCCTAATTGTTCAACCGCTCTAGTAAAATGCTCTGTTATCTGGTTTTCCTGAGTGACAATTATACTTTTATCAGTAGCAGATGCTTGATTTTCCGTAACATGAGTTTGTTTACGAGTATAGTATAAACTAATAATGCCGACAATAACACCTAAGATGGTTATTATTAAACTCAAATCCATGTTTTACGCCTAAATTCGAGAATCTCAGTCTTTTACCAGTAAATGCTTTTGTCTCTATCCACTATAAGAAAAAGCTACTAATCACATTATCACTTACAATCCTGACTAAAATAAACAGCCTCATCCAACTTTTTCATTAAGAATGACACAAAACTCAGTATATCTAGACATTCTTCTTTTGTAATTGGCCAGAGATGTGCAGGTTCATGAGCGGTTGGATTCCTTATAGCTCGCATTAGGCCAGCAGACAAAAAGCCGATACCTTCTTGAACATTTTTATCAGTAAGTGATATACATTTTGTTACTTTCAATGTTCCTTTTTCAGGATTCCAAACCTGAAGCATTAGAGCCTCACCATCTTTAGTACTTTGAGATTTGACTTGAACAAGTTTGTGATAGATTTTAGCTGCTTCAAAGACTGCATGAAAGTAATGACCGTCAAAGTATAGCTTGCTGCAATTTTTCACAATTTCAGGATGAAATTTTCTGTTAGTGAATTCACTTAATTCTTTTTTACTGACTTCTGTGATGCCTGCGTTAGTCAAAAGGTTGTTTATCTGTTCTTTATTTTCATCAGGAACGATCAAATCAAGAAATTTACACAAAAATTTATTTCGTTCATCAGGTGTCAGTTTCTGTTTTGCTAAAGTCAATATCCAATCGTGTATCTTCTTTGCTCTTACAGAACTAATGGAGTCATTCGGAAAGTCTTCGCAGTTAAAGGAAAAAACAGAATTTGCTGCTCTATCTATTTCTTTTACAGAAGTAGAATATTTTAGAGCATCACCGATTTGGATTGCAATAAGCCTGTAGTTTTGGGAATCCATGCATCATTCTCCTCAAAGATGGCATTACGATTGTGAAAACACTCATTTGAATTTACAAATTAAATCATATAAAATTGGAAAAAGTTTGTTGGCATAATACTCATTATTCCACTGATATGAAAACAATCTTATCATAAAAATCAAACTGTCAAATTCAAGTTTAACGCAGTAGTTTACCAGATGAAAAGAAAAATTTCTGTCTGTTTAGGATTCTTTTGAGTCAAGCAAACAAAAATCAGTAAGTATATCTGTAAAGATGCTGTTATATACCTTACTATTGAGTAAATTTACACCAGAGGCGTTTAATTTTGGATTTCATCGACCAAATAAAGGTTCTAGCTGCAAAGATCCCTAGTTTATCTGCGAATATTAAGACTGAAGAGGCGACAAAAAACGCTCTCGTGCTGCCTCTTTTAAACATTCTTGGATACAACGTATTTGATCCAACAGAAGTTGTCCCTGAATTTACGACAGATTATGGCACAAAGAAAGGTGAAAAAGTTGATTACGCCATTTTTAGGGACGAAAAACCAGTAATACTAATCGAATGTAAAAATATTGATGCTGATCTGGATACAGTTCACGCATCTCAATTATTCCGATACTTTACAGTCAGTGAAGCAAAAATCGGAATTCTGACAAATGGAACTGTATATCGCTTTTTTACAGACATTGACGCTCCAAATAAGATGGATGAAAAACCTTTCCTAGAAATAAATCTACTAGATATTAAAGAGCCTTTATTAAATGAATTGAAACGATTTAAGAAAGAATCTTTTAATGCTGATGATTTAGCGTCTGTAGCCTGCGATTTGAAGTACACTAAGGAAATAAAACTTATTCTTGCAAATGAAATCAATAATCCATCTGAAGAATTCGTTAAGTTCTTTGCCAAAAAAGTAAAGGAAGGAGTCTTTACCCAAAGCGTCCGTGATAAATTCACAGTGATTACAAAGAACGCCATCAATCAGTTTATTAATGAAAGAATTAACGATAGATTACAATCGGCAATGACTGACACTGTTATATCTAATCCAATAGGGGATAATGTCGAAAATCCTCCAGCTCAGCCTGAGAATCTCATTCAAGACGAGATTGTAACAACAGAAAAAGAGTGGCAAGCCTACTTTATCGTAAAAGCGATTCTTCATGAGGATCTCGATATAAAAAGAGTCTACATTCGAGATAAGAAGAATTACTGCGGCATACTGTTGGATGACAATAATAGAAAACCTATATGTCGGCTTTATTTCAACACTAAGAAGAAATACTTAGGATTGTTTACCGATAATAAGAATGAAGAGAAGGTTGCAATTGAGGATTTGAACGACATTTATACGTATGCTGAAAAACTAAAAATTACCATTGGCAACTATGATAACAACAAAATCCAGGTTGATTAATTCTTTAAACTAAAAAAGCCTTCTTTGGCCTAAATTATATATTTTGCTTTTAGTATCTCAGCCATATGTGGAATTTTTAGTATTCAGTTTATAAAACCCTACTTCCACAAAACTACATTCCCACAAAAAAAGACTTCAATCCTTTTTAGAAACTACGCCCAGGGCAGGATTTGAACCCGGGTTTTTCTCCCTGGCTCAGATCCTCCGGAGCGTTATTTGTCTCGATAAGAGTAAGCTTCAACCGAAGCAGGTCGGTTGTATAGATTTAAAAAAATCGTTCCCTGCTCTCGGATATCGGCTATAACCTGTTAGCAGCAGGTCCTGACCGAGTTCAATTACTTATTGTGAAGTGCTTGTTTATAAATTTTGTTTTACTTAATCTTTATATATGTTAACACATATACAGAATTTAGCGTCTGAAATTTAGCAGATTTCGGGCAGTTGAATAATGGTTGTATAGAAATGAGATTAACAAAATCATCATTAGTGGAGCTTTTCTTAATTGCTCTTTGTATCGTGTCAGACAAATTTTGCATAAGTAACTTCAGCTTATTTTGTATTGAGTTTCCCGCCAGCATTTCCTGGAGGACCTAAGATGGAGTACATTTCCCGGATCTGCGGGCATGGACCTGAAACCAAATACAAACGTTCCAATGTTCCGGCTGCTCTCTGCTCTGAGCTTGAGATATCCATAGGCACAGTTGATTCCTGGCAGGTCCTTGACAAGGACAGTGCTGTCGTAAGGGTAGTAGCCCGCAATGGAGTGCTGGTATAATGGAAGGCAAAGTCCCTTATGCTAATGGAAACTCCAGTTCCAATGGGAATGGCAGTCCTGGTGCCAATGGCAAAAAAGCTGGAACCTCAGGTTTTGCAGATTCTCCGTCCCTACGTCTGCCTGAAGCTTTTGTGATTCTATCTCCTGACCAAGTCAGCGGAGAAAAGACCTATGAAGGCACTGTAGGCTTCAAATACGGGCCTTCTAAAGACGACTGGCTCAGGATACCTTACACAAGCATGAAAAAAGTCATCGACTTTTGCAGCGAGCACAAGGATCTCTTCAACATGCATCTGCAAAAAGAACGTGAAAAGAATCAGGTATCTGACCTGTAATTCTTTTTCTTGCAGGTGTAAGTATGCAAAGTCGTAATAGTCGAAGATGTAAAAGAAATCGGTTCAATGGGCGATGATTATAACAGAGTAATTGAAAAGTTAATAGCTGAATATAGAATTAATATTGCTCGACAAAATATAGATAAAACTGTTGAAGAAGGGGAGAGGCTATATAAAGAACATCCAGAAGAGTTCGTGAGCGTCGATGATCTTTAAAGTACTTGTTTCGAAAAACGCTTTATCTAACGTTCCTACTGAACGACGAGATCAAATAAAAGAAGCTCTAAAAGAACTTGAATCCCCGTTTGGGGGAGGAAACCAAAAGAAATTAAAAGGTTATAAAACAGGACACTTTTTAATTTATTCTGGGGCAACCAAAATTGAGACTAACTTTATGAAATTACGTTAAAAACTTCTTCAAAATTATAGTTGAATTTGCTTCCCGTTATAGAACTTACTAATTTTTTATGGGTTTTATGAATTTCATCAGAATTTCTTGATAGCTATCGCTATAAGATTTTAATTTTTGATTGCAAATTTCCTTTACTTCATCCAGAACCATATAGGATTTTTGCCCTCATTAAGGGCGAAAATCCCCTCCATTTTCCAGTAGCAAAATACCTATTATTGAAATAAGTAAATAAGTTGTAACAAAAATTGGCTAAACCACTTTCGGTTTTGAAAGACCTTACATTCTCTATGATATCACGTATCAAAGAAAAAGTTTGTTCCATTGTGTTGTTCGTTACTGGTGTGAATCCTTTCATCATGTGGTCTACATTTCTCTTGAAAATCTCTTTTGCATAAGAGATTGCCTTAAGAGATGCTTTTGAAAGTTCCAGATAGGACTCTGAATTCAGCATATTTTGATAACGTACAACAGCTTCGACTACTGTATCTGATGTTATCAATTGGCAAATCTCATTGTATACAATTTCATCCTCAATGGGAATTTCATCACCAGCTTTAAACTCTTCAGAATACTTCTTGCTTACGTTTTTCAACTGATGATATACACAAAAAGAATGACTCACTTCAGGGAAGACAGTCTTTACAGCTTCAATTATCGCATTATCTTCATCAGAAACTATTCTTTTTATTTTGCCTTCAGGAAATCGGTTCTTTATACGTTCCATAAGAGGAATTAAGGCTTTAATATCCGGTAAACTGTCAGTTATCTCAAAATCTAAAATTACTTTTTCTTTTGTAGCAACAACGCACACAGATTTATATCGCAACTTCTTCCATTCTTTTTTTGAAAGCTTTTTTCCAATCAACTCTTCAAGACTTTTTTTCCATCCCGTTTTGGTCCAATCTCCATCAACATATAAAGTTTCATCAAAATCAATTTTTTGATCTAAGAGTTCTTGCTTTGAAAGTTCTGCTTGTTTCTGCTCATATAACCACAATGAAGTTGCACAAGGAGCTCTTCCACAGACATTTATCACTCCTTCTGTATATGTTTCCCCAATTCGTCGAGAATTGTGTAGACTGCATCGTCCATTGCATCTTACAGACATTTGTTTGTCATAATATTCAGAACTGTAATTTGCAGAACCAGGAACGCCAATAATCTGATCATGAAAAGATTTCTTACAAGAAGGACAAATCCAGTATGTAACATTGCAAGCTATAGTGCCGTGGCTTGATAAAATCCAACGAGTGTGATGAGAGTTTACATGTAATTTACTGCCACAATCATCACAATGAGTAAATGATGATATGGAGAACATAGGATAGTAGCGATTTCCAACCAAAACCTTTGGTAAAGGAATTATTATTTTGCCGTCAACAACCATTTTTACCATTGACTTATCTATTGCGATGTTTCCTTTTCCCATAAATAGAAAATTATCTCAATATAATTAAAATTTTATTGTTTTGCACGATTTAGAGAGAAAATCTGAAGACCAGAAAATAATAAAAAGTCTCAAATTTACAGAACGTTTAATACACTGCCATAAAAATTGACAAAACAAAACTATTCTAAGACAAAACAATTGACTCTCTTTCATCAGGATATGTTTAAATTGTAACAAACGAAATTATGATGATATGGAGAGTGCTTCCCAGAATAAAGAGTTATTCGAAAAAATATCTTCATTCCTCAAGAAGGAAGGAGCAATAAAGGTAGCTATTTTTGGTTCTTATGCAAGAGGAGAAGAAAGACCAGAAAGTGATATCGATGTTCTTGTAGAGTTTTCCGAAACAAAAGGTCTGCTCACTATGGTCAGAATTGAGAGAGAGCTATCAGAGTTTCTTGGAGTAAAAGTTGATTTACTAACCGAGGGGTCGATAAGCCCATACCTTATTGAAGGAATCAAAAAAGAAGCAAAAGTGATCTCTGCATGAAAAAAAACGACTCGATTTATCTTAGCCATATCCTCGATTCAATTGAACGTATTGAAGAGTACACTAAAGGTATGGAAAAAAAAGATTTTTCGTCTAGCAATCTAGTTCAAGATGGGACTATCAGGCAAATTGAGATTATAGGTGAAGCCACTAAAAACTTATCCAAAGATCTCCGCGAAGAGTATTCTCAAATTCCCTGGAGGGACATTGCTGGGATGAGGGATCGATTGATTCATCATTATTTTGGAATTAATTTGGAAGATGTTTGGCATACTGTTAAAGTCGATATTCCTGCTTTAAAAGATGAGATTCTTGTGATACTCGATATTCTGGAGACTAAAAAATAATGATGTCTCTGATTGAATGGTTCCACTGCAAAAATTAATTTTCTAGATTTCTGCCTATGAGTTTGCAATCACAACGTTAGGAAGTATATAGAAATATACTTGTTTCCTCCGACAAACTGCAGTAAATGGGGTAAAAATAGGGAGAAACATATAGGAACTTTTATTCAATGGCTACCGCGATCGGTTTTTATAAGGTAGCAAGACAAATCAAATTGCGGGCGGCCACCCCACCCTAAAGGATTGGGTATGCTTCGGGCCGCCCGCCCGGTTACTTGGATACAGATAATTAGGTTCTGTTGCAAAAAATCTGGTTACTTTACAAAACAAGTGAAAACCTTCACAATTAGGAAAGTTAATCATTCTCACGACCCGGAAACAAAGTACGAGAAGAAAATTTTTGCAACACAACCGTTTGTTCTATATTGCCTGAACTTCTAATATTTTTAAGGAACTATAAGTAAGCTTTTCATATTGGTGTAGAAATAGAAGTTATTTAAATAAAAATAAGGGGGACTACTGGAATTGGTTTCTTCCAAAATTACTCCTGTTTTTTCTCTGGCAGCATTTGCAGTTATTCACAGCCTGACTGCGAGCCTGCCCTTCAAACGTCTCCTCGTGAGGGGCCTGGGTTCAAGGGCAGATTGGTTGTATCTACCGGTATATAGCCTAGTTGCAATGCTAACGATATTGCCGCTCGTTTATCAGCTCTACAAAAATCCTGGACGGGTTCTCTATAAAATACCTTCTCCTTGGCGCTGGCTGATGGTCGGCGGGCAGTTAATTGCTTCGATTATTGCCCCAAAGGCTTTTCTGGATGCACCCAACCGATTCAAAATACGCTCACAGCTCTCTGTTCCACAGACACCTGAAGCAGGTTCCCTGAATATCCGGGGTATTTACCGATGGGTAAGAGATCCCTTCCTGCTCTCAGGCCTTGTCATAATCTGGCTCACTCCCACTATGACCGTTAATCTGCTTGTCATATACCTTTTGACTACTATATACCTGTATCTTGGATCCCTGCACTGGGAAAGCAGGCTGATAGCACAGTTTGGTGACGAATACCGTGAGTACCAGAGAAGGGTAAATAGATTAATTCCCAAATCATGGAAAAATGCTAAAGATATTGATAAATTCAAAGAATAAGATATTTTATAGGTATCGCTAAAGCGTGTTTTCAGCAAAAGAAAAATATTATTAGTATTTTTTCCTGTCAGTTCAAAAGGGGGGAAGTTTCATAGCAGAAGATCAATACTCTTACAAACAGGATTTAAATTCTAAAAATATAGGTAACAATATCATTGGAAGGCTTTTTCCTGAAATAACATCAAAGTCTCTAGCAGGCGATGTTGTAACCCTCCCTGAGGTTTCGGAAGGAAAGGTTACACTAATCTGTATTGCTTTTGTGCGCAACGAACAGAGCATGATCGACTCCTGGGCTGAACCTTTAGAGCAAGAATTCGGGAAAGACAGCAGGTTTGCTATATATGAGGTTCCAATGATAAATGCAGCATGGAAAGTGTTCTCATGGATGATCGATTCAGGCATGAGAGGGGGAATTCCTGTAGAGAAACACAGTAATGTCGTTACCTTTTATGGAGATTACTCAGACTATCAAGAAACCCTTAAAATGAAAGATACGAACTTTGCCTATGTTTTTTTGCTGGATCAGAAGGGTTTTATTCGCTGGAAAGGGAAGGGATATTCAAGTCCTGAAACCATAAAAGAACTAATCGAGACTGCAGAATCTCTTAAATAAATGAATAAGTAGCTCTGTAGAAATCCTTAATTTCTAGTAGTAAGCTCAAAAGGTATATTTCTATTGTAATATTTTGGCGTAGCCTCCAATATTTGATAGTACGGACAACATTCACTTAAATTCCCCTTCTAAGAATTCCCCACTCAGTAAGTCTCTTTTCAATATCTCTCATTTCATAATCTGTAAAACTTAAACTCTGGTAGTGCCTCAATGACGTTACTGGATCGTGTCCCTGTCTACTGTAAATCTCAATTTCCGGTATTCCGGCTTTAAGCATCCATGACTCTATTGTTTTCCTGGGAGTCTTCGGACCGACTTTCGGGCTTATATCTGCTTTCTCAGACCACCTGCTAAGGTTATCCCACCAACTTGTACGATCTGGGGGTCTCCTGCCTTCCTGAAATGCCTTAATTAGATATGGAAAAGTAGTGGGAAGTTTGTCAATAGTGCGCTTTGGTGCTTTCTGTTTGACCTTCTTCTGGGCTTCCTTTGGGAGTATTATTTGATTCTTGCTCTCAATGTACCATGATGGATTATAATATAATCTTTGTAATTCGACATAGCGAAGCCCCGTAATTGTGTTAAGTTCAAAGATAGGCTTAAACTTTGCAGGTATCGCCTTAACAAATCGATCATACTCTTCGACAGTTAACACTTTAGTGCCGTCTGCTGTTATTAATTCATTTTCTATAAAAATCCCTTCAAAAAGTAGTATACCAACGTTCTATAAATAAGTTGGTGTTTTCTATACTTTGCCTTTTAAATAAGTATTAAAAAGATACTTGATTTTTATTTGTTGCTGTCGTTTTTGCTCTGTCACTATAATCAGAAATACCAACGTTCTATCAGAAAACATTCGTATATCAAAAATGAAAAGAAAAAGAGATTCAGATGTATTTTTCTATTTCGTTATCATCTAAAACGACGCAGCATTTATTGAACCTTTTTAATCCTTCTTTGTATTCATCTTCAGTGCAACCACTCATTCTCATGACATTGTTTTTTATCGTAGAAAATAATTCATCCCTTTGGAGCACTGACTTATTCTCGTCTGCTATACGTTGTAATAATGCGAATATCTTTTCAGCTATCATACATGTACGATTGCAAAAATTGAATTCAAGTTTAACGCCTTTTGAGCCATCCGTTATAATTGTCTTAGTAATGACATAAGGTTTATGCGAAAACTCCTCTCTGCAAAAATCACATATCATTTTTTATCACATCCGATTCTTCGGTTATGTTTTAATATGATTTAATTGAATGCTCTAAGTCTTGGCGTGGATCCGGGAGGATAGTTCGGCCTAGGCGCGTGAAATACAAACGTTCTATACTAAAATGTAGCTATTCAAAAGGGATATCGTACTAAAAACACCAAAAATAAAAAATATTTAACGGTTTTAATCGAAGTTTTTAATATAATTCACACTAATAAAACACAAATATCTGAAGTTGCTTAAGTTCTGTATTAGAGGTGTCATCTACCATGAATCCAGCTATAGTCCCCCAAAATGTGTTAGATGATCTTTCTAAGTTCATCTCATCATTTAGTGATTTGCCACATCCATTACTTATTGCTCAAAAGTTTTGTTTAAAATATAAAGAATATGGGAAACAATTTGGTCTTCCTGTAATTGTGGATCTGGTAGAGCAGTTGATCAGAAATAATTCCTAAGTATTAGATTTTTTCGCCTATGACTGGCTAATCATGTCATAAGGCTACATTTTATGTATAAATGTAGCTATCTAATATGATTTTTTTCAATATAGAATTTCTACTCAATAACTTCGTTAGATTTATGATTTCACAGAAAATGAATGTGGATATTTTTAACAACCCGCCAAGAAGAGGATTAACCTTATCGTTTAGGATTTTACATCAACATTTAAACGTCATAGATAAAAGCATCAGGCATTAAACGTTCTTGGTAGAAACTGTCGTGGTAATAGGTGTTAATGCTTGAACTTCATAAGATGCACATCTTGGATTACATCCCCATAAAGAGTTAATTAAATCCAAATCGCGCTTATCTTTTATAGGACACTGTTCAATTTCATGAGTACCAAGACTAAGTACTTTCAAAAAACGACATTTAAGGTGGATACAGTCTGTTTTAAAATTCACTATTCACTACACATTTAAGTCCTTATTAAATAACCGCTCTGAAAATTATAATGGCTTTAAATATAATTGATAGTGTACTAGTTTTTCTGTAAAATCCTCAATTTTAAGAAGTCACTAACTCAAATATAATACAATATTTAGAAATGTGATTTTAAATTTATAGCTATTTTATAAAAATCAAAACTACGGCTTTTTTCCATTATCAAGAGACATCGAGAAAAGTACCTATGTGTTCATCATCGAATATTTGCATTTACTTGGGTTTATCGAAGGAAACAAGCATATTCGTATAGTCTCTAGAACAATTGAGAAAACAAACACATAGGTAATTGTGGAAAATCAGCCTGAAATTGGCAATTTTCATTATAATAATCAGATGATAAGACAGAAATAACATTATTGGTATTACGACTTTTAGCAAAGTTATGTTAGTTTTGCATACTATAATAGATATTTTGTAATTTTTTGGGGATCTGAAAATTTTGGGGATATCTATAGGTTTTACCATGAAACATATGAATAAACTACGAAGCAAATTTACAGAAAACTCAATGCACTGCCAACACATCAATGCCTGACAGCTGCAGGCATTCTATTATGACACAAAAAGGAAAGAAAAAAGAATAGATTATTTAACCACTCTATACAGAGGTTCTCCTAACTTTTCATTTCCGTTTTCATCTAGCTCTCGTATCGTGTACTCTGTGACTATCAAATTAAAAGTTTGGTCCGGATCATCCGCGAACTTTCGGATATCATCAATTTCTAAATCAATTAAAGTAGGTTCATCATCTTTGATTTTTACTAAAATTTCTTCGTAGTTGTTGAGCTCTGCGAGTTTTTCAAGTGCTTCAATTATTGTCATTTCAGTCATGCTTTTATTCCTCCTTTTCCGTAATTCAATAGTTTTCTAGCTCGTTCGTGGATTCGGTTTCTTCTTTTAGCACCACAAAATCTTTTATTATGTAATCGCAGGATGACGAAGGGCAAGCCCATCCATACGGGGAATATCGCCACTTACTGTTTATTCTCTCTCTTTTATAGATTCTTTTCAGATATTCACTATGCTTTGGACACAGTGGTTTAGGAATTGATTTCTTTCCATTAAGCTTTAGTTGTCCCTGGTGTTTGTTTTGTTCTGTTAGATATTAAAGTAGTGTATAATCTTCTGTGAATTCGTTTTATTACTAAGCACTGGTTTTACTATAAAACCTGTGCATAAATTAAAGGCAAATTTTACAGAACATTTTGTACACTGCCAGGCTCGGCAGTGTTGCAATCCTTCTGTAAATTTAAAGTTAAATGTCTATATATTCACAGATATGTGAACATAATACGTAAGGTACACAAAAATATTTGAATATTTGAAACCGATAAGGATAATATGCACACTGACGCTATAAGCTCAAGCTCTACTATAAGCTCTAGTGTTGCAACAATATATGGAATACCTATATTAGATATTATAGTTGCCACTTTATTAATATTATTTGTTTTATATTTATTATGCAGAATAAAGAGAAAAGATAGATATTCCTTCAGCACATCCCGCAACTCGGGGTAACTCCCTGAGTTTATTTTTGTAACTTGTTTATAATTTCTTCTATATGTGATTCGGTTCCGAATTCAGGATTCATTTTTTTAATCGTGTTCAAGGTATAGGAGAAAATTATTTTCATTTGAATAAGTTCTCTGTGAAGATGAGCAATATTGAGAGTCAAGAAGATTATTGTCAAGCTTATAATGGGACAAAAAAGAAGAAAAATGGTATTTTCTGGAGTTAAAAGATTCATAATGTTACATATGAAATAGTTTTGAAAAGCTTTTTTATTTGTGTTGAAGGCGCTGCCTGAGAATTACTTTTAAGAAAAAATATATAAAATGAATTATTATAATGAAAAAAGTTATAAAAAGGGTTTTTTTGCTCGATAGGTGTCAATCGAGCTTTAATTTGACAAATAACGCCCAGGGCAGGATTTGAACCTGCGCTCTCCCAAAGAAGAAACGGTTTTCGAGACCGTCGCCTTACCACTAGACTACCTGGGCATTTTGTTTTAAAGTAAGAATATTTCCGGGCGCTACCCGACGTATTTAATGCAACGTGTTTCAGATGCAGGGTAGTGAATATACTTTCTTTCTTATATATCTTATTATCCTCTAACCTATATATTAAAAATCGAAAAGTGAACTCTGGCCTGCATCATCCGGTTCCGTATTATTCGATTCTTGATAATCCGACCTTTCTTTTTCGGTTTCGTCGGGTTTTTTCCGGAGATTTTTTTCTCTCTTTTTTTCGGGTTTGCTTGCTTTTGCGGGATTTATCTCTTCAAGATCTGCAAATGAAAGCTGTCCTGTTTGCCGGATTTCTTCATTTTTCAGGTTTTCAGGCAGCTCAAGCCAGCCATACTGGCCTCCTCCACCGGGATGGATTATAACATTGCCTTTCCTGAAAGCCAGGATCGCGTTTACTATCCTGTCATCACCCACGACCTTCAGGTCTTCAGGCTCGGAGTAAATAAGAGCTTTGACTTCGTTTTCAAAGCGTTCTATAAGTTTATTCCAGGCCGTCTGTACGCCTTTTGTCTGAACGCTTGCGTGGCCGAGCGCCATCTGGATAATCTCGGCAAGAGGAATGAGATGGAGGTAAGGAGGACGGTATTCAGGATGCTCTGGTTCTTTAAAATCTGCGAGTTCATTAACGCGGTCGAAAACCCCTTTCTTTATGACGCCTCCACAGACAGGACAGCGCCACTTATTCTCAACGGCTTCAGGCAGCGGATACTGAGTAAAACACTTAATACAGGCTGACCGGTTGTATTTTCCCTCTTCGGGAAAAAAACCCACATTCAGAGTAGCTTTATACCCCTGTTCCCTTAGTATGGCTTTTTTCAAGCCGTCAAAGGTAAGCTCAGGCATATCAAACTGCGTAAACTCCCTTGCCAGTTTATTGGTCGAAGGGGAATGAGCATCGGAATTCGAAAGAAAAGTCAGGCGGTGAAGGTCCTGGATTCTGTCTGCATAATCACTGTCTGCACTCAGGCCAAGCTCCAGGAAAGAAATATAATCTGTCATATCTCCATAACAACTTTTAAGGCTGTCATGGTAGCCGTAAAGTGCAGTCCAGGGAGTAAAGGCATGGCAGGGGCCGATAAGAGCTCCAATGTCTTTTGCAATTTCTGCAATTTCAGTGCCATCCAGCCTGACACTCGGGCGGCCATCGGCTTCAAGGTTGCCGAAAGGAGCAATGCGCTCGGACAGTTCTTCAGCCTTTGAAATCGAAGGTAAAATAAGTAGATGGTGTACGCGGTTTCTGTCTTCTATCTCGGTAGTTGGGATGAAATAAATCTCATCTATGCGGATTTCTTCATCTGAAACAGATACTCTTTTGATCTCTTCTAGCCACTTCGGATGAGTGCAGTCTGCAGTACCGATTAATTCCATCCCTTTTTTTGAAGCCTCCCTGGCAATTGTCGGCAGTTCCATTTTTATGGAAGATGCCATGGAGTACTTTGAATGGAGATGGAGGTCTGTATTGACTTTCATTTCCTTCCCTTTACCGGAAAATCCAAATTTTAATGCTCACTTTTAATGCTCACTTTTAGTGCTCACTTTAATTAGATAGCTTTAGATTGAAACTCACATTTAATTCTCTGGTTATCTCTAAGGCCATATCATCCTATATAGCGCAGGTCTTCTTCGGTAGGTTTGACTTCCTGGATTGTCTGCTGCTCTTCTTTTTCCTTTAGCTTCTCAAGGATGCTTTCCATTTCCTCGGCCTTTTTCTCAAGAGACTCCATATTCACTTCAATTCCAAACATTTTACAGAGTACTTTTAGAAGAGACTGGGCGCTTTTAGGGTCCATTAAATATCCTGGGGTCATACCCATAAGGCAGGCAGCATCAATACCTCGCATCTTGCTGAAAGCCACAAGCAGGCCCGACGCTCCAACTATGCCTCCGCTAGGTTCGGATTCCCTGAACTCTACCCCATACTCTTTGATCTCTTCGATCATTTTCGTGTTATTGGCGACCCCAAGAACAGTTTCCTCATAGGTCAATTTGCCTGTGGGATACCCTCCGAGCGTGTAAATCTTCTTCACTCCAAACTCTTCTGCAATGTCAAGATAAAGCGAACAGAGTTCATAATGTCCCTGTGAAGTTGTACTTTGATGATCTCCCACAAGGAAAAGGATGTCATTCTCCTTTGCTTTTGCGTAGTATATAGTGTTGCTTACCGGACGAACCGTACAGTCTTTATTGACCAGGACCTGAGGTGGAAAATGCGGAGAATAAACTTCTACTATTTTTTCAGCCCCAAGTTCGTCTACCAGATGCTCTGCCACTAGCTTGCCTACGAGTCCTACTCCTGGAAGTCCCACTACAAGGATTGGAGTTTTGAATTCAAGATTTTCTTTCAGGCGGACAAGTGTACTTTGTTGCATAACAATTCCTTATCCTTTCTTTGACATTCTGCGGTACCTGCCATAAGGGTCCTGAGGAGAAAAGCGAGCCGGAATTGGGGAGAAAGTTTTTCCTCCACAACCCGGACAAATTTCCCTTAAAGTGTACCTGCCGCAATTTTTGCATTTGCGGATCTTTTGTCCCAAAGGGTATCACGCCTTTGCTGATTCGATATGCCGCTTGAAGGTCCCATGTCCGCCAAGTTTAGTAATACTATCGACTGCTGTCTGGGCAGATTTTTTAAGGACTGATTCAGCTTTCTTGTAATCAGGAGCAATTACCTTAATTCGGTATCTTGGAGCCCCTGTGTAACTTATTTCGAGCCTTATGTCTTTTTCATCAGCATCATTGATAGAATTTGCAGCACTGAGAGCCTGCTTTATGACTTCTATGCCGTTTGGAAGATTACAGGTCAGATCCACATAGCCTGCAATGTCTACAAAAGGCAGTTTGATGTTTTCCCCTGCGATTTTGATTATACTCTTTAAATATTTCTTATTGACTTTAATTCCTTTGAAGGCTCTCTCCCCTTCAATGGCAGCTTCTTCAAAGGCTAAATATGCACTTCCGAACTCTTCTACGAGTTTTTCGTGCAACTCTTGCAGAGTACTCTCATCGGTTTTTGTCTCTTCAGCCACGAACTGGAGCCATTTGGCGGCTTTTTGTTCATTTTTCCATTCCTGGATTTTAGCGCGCCTCTGGTGCTCGTTTACATCTTTCAATGAAAGGTCGATGTGGCCGCGGGAAGGGTCCACGTTAAGAACCTTGCAGACTATCTTCTGCCCTTCCCTTACGTAGTCCCTGACGTACTTGACCCAGCCTGCTTTTATTTCGGAGATGTGGATAAAACCTTCTCTCCCTCCGAACTCCTCAAGCTCGACATAGGCTCCGAAATCCGTCACATTCTTTACAGTACAGACAACAAATTCTCCGACTTCGGGCCAGTTATCGTTTCCCATTCGTACCACTTCTCAAATTTTATATTTTTATTACCTGTTACTCTAATGCTATAAAGCGCTTTTACCTGTCCGGTTATTCAAGCACTTCCAGAATGTGAGTAGTAATTGTCGATTTTCCACCGGTTGGTTCGGCAAGGGTCCTTCCACAGACAACGCAGGTGATTTTACGGCTGGCACTCCCGAATATAATCTGTTCGTTTTCGCAGTCGTTGCACTTTACGCGCAGGAACCTGCTTTTTGGCCTCTGGATATAATCTACCATTTTATCTTACTCCTTGAACTCAAACTTCTTTGCCCTGAAACAGGGTCTCTGGTGGGCTTTTTTACATACTGTACAGCGGTATCTGAGCCAGATGCGCTTTGTGGGTTTATCGCCACCGGGCACCTTGGAGAATTTTCCACTGTTTCCTATGCCTTGCTGTCTATCCTTCTGTCTTGCAATGTGAGTCATGGATGAAGCCTGACCCTTCTTGACCCTTTCAACCACGATTTCCTGATGGGTTTTACAGTAAGGGCAATAAGTCCTGAACTTCTTTGGAATCCTCATTCTTTACACCTTTTTAATGATTATTGGTATTCAGCTTGCCTTCTCCGTCTTTTGCGGAAAGGCACTATTACTCATATGGAATAATACGTATGGCGTTACGTATGGCGTTTAGATCCTGGGAAGATCTTATTTGGGAAGCCTTTGATTGGATGAACTTGATATTTTTCAGACCTCTTTCGGTCTTGATATTATGATTGGAAATCTTCTATCAAGGCGAGGTCACAGAGTTTACCAGGTTAAGCTACTACTAGTTTTTGCTCAAGCTTTTTCTTAAAACGCTGTGCTAAGAAGGTTAAGCTAGTTTTTGCTCAAACTTTTTCTTAATAAGCCTGGTACTAACAAGGTTAAGGTACACAAATATAGCTACACATATAAATACTCATACTATTACCTGATAGGCTTTCCGGCCTTCATGGCTTAGTTTAGAATCTCCAACACTTTAAACTGCCTTCCATCTTCTTTCTCAAGCCAAAACAAGCTGTAAATCTCAGGAAATTAATTTTCTCCAGGAAATGAGTCTTTTCCCGAGTCTTCCTGTCCGACAATCAGTTTAGCTGCATTCCGCCTTATCAGCCCTGTAGCATTGAGCTGCGGCAAAACAACGACTTCTTCTGCACTGACAGTATAATTCCGGCCGTCTGCGCCTGTGAAGGTAGGCAGATCCTTCAGTATTCGGACAACAACGTATTCCTCATTTATATTGTTTTTGTCTGGGACTAATCCTGTTTCCCCTCTGGCTGCAATGCCAGGAATTCCCATTTTTGCATCTGTTTTCCCCTTAAAACCGGCAGGAATTTGTCTTTCCACAATTTCAGGCCAGACTGCAGTATTCTCGGAACCAGGGTAAAGAATAGGACCTAAGAGTTCGGTTTTTGCGGCTTTAATTTCTTGCAGTACAAGATCATAAAGCTTCTTTTCTACAGGAAGTAATTTTTCTATGTCTTTTGAAATAGGTTTATTCGCATTAGACTGAATTGTTGCCCTGGTTATAACCTTTCCTATCCGTTTCATGAAGATAGTCTCAAGGTCCGAAAGTGCTCTTTCATGCTCGTCGTGAAGCATTTTGAACTCAGGAGAACGGGAATTGTCAACTTTTTTAATATCCTCTTCAAGTTTCCGGACATATTTCTCAGCCTCCAGGTAAAAATCAGCTGGAATTGTCTTTAATGTCTGGTTTTTTTCCTTATACAGGACCTGGCTGATTTCTTCTATGTCCATACTCAGCAACACCTCTACAAATTAAATACACTGCTGCATACTCAGGAATCTCCTGTATGCCCTCTTCTACTTTTAAGTCCTTGCCCTTTAACTGAACTGAAAAAGGTTTTAAAACCGTTACCTTTACCGGTCTTTCGCCAAAGACAACAGCATCGGTAAGTGGGTCAAACTTCTCTAACTCGGATAAGGCAAGTTTCTTTACCAGCATCCCTGATCCGCCGTGTAATGAACCCGGCACCCGGATCAAACGTTTGATGTCTGCAGTCACTGGTTCGTCGACACTGGCCCCGAATCTGTGCAGGAAATCTTCGACAGACTCTCTCATAAAATAGGCAGCAATATCTTTAAAGTTTCTGACGTCAAAGTCAAGCCGTCCTTTCTCCAGGATATCCTTTAAGCCATTTTCGCTATTTGTAAGACTGATTAGCTTTTTTACTGCAGTATCCCCGACTTTCTCATACCTGCGAAGTTCGGGAAACATATCTTTTTTGTACCTTTTCCCGCATTCAGCTTTCATATAATCCGTAAGATAAAGCGCAATCCTTCTTCCCCAGCCTGAATCATATCCCACAAGTGTGCATTTAAAAGGCACGTTTTTCATTCCTTTAAATGTCTTTGAGCCGGTCCCGAATTCTCCATCCATAGCAACTTCCCTGAAAAAATATTTAAAGTCAAGGTCTCTCCCGCTGAGATAATTCACGATTTCCCTTCTTTCAGCACTTCCAAGCTTCAGGACTTTTGGGCTTCTGACATGGAAATGATACCCTCTTCCTCCGGAGAATACCAGCTCAATCTCCTGTTCCGAAAACCCGAAATCATCTAAAAGGAAGTCCATGAGCTTGAAACTTTCCTTCTTTACAAGCTCCAGCATATCCGCGTAGTTTCTCGGGGCATCTGGAAGGTGGTCTGCATCAAGGTCAAAAATCAATTCTGCCCCTAGCCAGTTCTTCTCATTCATTTTCCGCGCATCGGGATATTCGTAATACGCAGTTGAATTGTAAACATGCGCAGGAGCCATGCCGTAAAGATAGTCAAGAGCTTCTCCGGGTGAGCCGAACGCCTTGTGCCTGTGCATCATCTTATCAGGCATATCGTCAAAGAAGATAAAAGCCCACTCCCTGTTAGGCAGGTGGTCAGGAAGACCTATTTCGGCATTTTTGTAATATTTCTGAAAGCGAGTTTTCAAAAAGCGGGCAGTTCGATTATCCATGATTTCAGGGCTTCTGGAGTTTTGGATCTTAATTTATGGATTCTTATGAGAGGTGTAGATTAGAGACTCTGACAAGATTATGGTTTATGGATTTTGACCAGAATTATGGTTTATAGATTCTGACAAGATTATGGTTTATGGATTCTGATTAGGAGCATAGATTAGGGATTCTGACCAGAATTACGGTTTAGTAACTCTAATCAAGGGTATGGTTTAAGAATCTGAATAGGTCTTGTTCAATGATTTCGATCAGGAGTTTTAATTAAGTTTTTGGTTTGGGACTTTTTAACTTTGATAGCATTTATCTAAGAGAGTCTGGCTGGTTTTTTTCTATGATAGATCAATCTCATATTTTACTTTTGGTTATATGAGTTTTTTTAAAAACGTTTAACAGTCAATTTAAATTTAGATACTTTTCTTTATTGCGATGGGATACATAAAGACTCATTGTCCAGGTGTTTTTGGCAGTAAGGTTCACTCTCAACTTGAACAACAATGTGCAACAACATTATAATAGAGTTCCAGAATCTAACAATAAAAGCTAAAAACAAAACTGAAATAGGTAAGCTGAAAATAAGCTGAAAATAAACTGAAAACAAGCTGAAAACAAAGATTAACAAGCTGAAAACAAAAATTAATAAGTAAAAATTAAAATTCGAAGTTGACAAATATGAATTGAATTATAGCTGGGAAATTGTACTGAAAAATGAAAATTGACAAATCGGAATTTAAAAACGAAAAGTAGTAAGAATTAAAAATGAAGATAGACAATCAATAATCGAAAATAGCAATTAATAAGTAAAATCGTAATTCATAAGTAAAAAACTGACAGATAAAAAAATATCCATAGGGAGTGGGGCTTTTGGGAAATAAATTGAATATCAAGACTTACATTAATACAATTCGATACTACCTGAAAACTGAAGAAACTGAAGAGTCGTCTATCCTTGAACTGGCTGATGATACTGAAACCTTTGTCAGTCCTTTTACAGGTATGCAATTTGCACTGATCCCGGCCGGCGAATTCGAGATGGGATCACCTTTAGAAGAGAAGGACAGATCAGATTCCGAGTCTCCAGTTCATAAAGTAAAAATTAATAACTCTTTTTATTTGGGTAAATCCGCTGTCACGCAAAAACAGTGGAAAAAGATAATGGGCAACAACCCTTCATACTGCAAGGGTGAAGACCACCCTGTTGAGATGATTTCCTGGAACGAAGCTCAGGAGTTTGTCATAAAGCTGAATGAAATGGAAGGAACTGACAAATACCGCTTACCCTCAGAAGCCGAATGGGAATACGCCTGCCGCGCCGGCACACAAACAAGGTGTTTCTTTGGTGAGGATGAGGCAAAACTTGATGAATACGTCTGGCATGCTGGAAATTCAGGAGATAAGACTCACGTAATTGGCTGCAAAAAACCAAATCCCTGGGGACTTTACGATATTAACGGAAATGTATGGGAATGGGTACAGGACGAGTGGCATGAAAATTACAACGGTGCTCCTTCGGATGGGAGTGCGTGGGAAGATGGAAGTAACTCTGGTAAGATTTCTCGTGGGTGCAGCTGGCTCTGCGAGACCGGGTTATGCCGTTCAGCGGGCCGTTTCAAGCGCAAAACTGAAAGTCGGCTTGCCAATCTCGGGTTCCGTCTGTTGAAGGAATTATAACTTTCCTCTTTTAAGGGAATTATAACTTTCTTCTTAAGGGAATTGTGATTTTCTTCTTTAAGGGAACTATAACTTTGGCTCTTCGTCATTTCCTATGGATAAGATGATTTTCACTTCAAGACCGTATTGTTTTTAATGAGTACAGTATGAGAATATCCACACAAAACAACGAAGAGCCGTAACTTTCTTCTTAAAGGAACTAGACCTTCCTTCTTTTACTCAAGTAAGCTTAAACATTGAATTGTCTGTAAAATTTTCGAAGAACTTTCCCTTTTTTGCAAGCTTGTTATTTATTATTGAACAAAAATCTTAAATCATATATTCTCTAAAGAAAAACTAAGTCTTAGATTGTGGAACAGTTGGTGGTAGAATACAGCAAGTTCTCGATAAATCTAATTTCTCTATCGTACTCACCTCTGAAGGCATTGAAATTTTTTCGGAATATTGGCAGGAGCAGTGCTGTCAGCTATATAGTTCAATTTGCATGAATATACCTGATGGCTGGATAGAACCTTTAAAATCCGATTGTTCTGAAGGAGATAAAGCTGATCTAACAACCATTTTCAGCACACTTGCAGTTTTCGGCATAACTGGAAAGGTCTTTGCAGAGATAATTCTTGAAGCAATGAAAAACTGGCTAGAATATAGGCCAACTGCTGAAATTGAACTAAAATACCCTGACGGAAGTACGGTTAAGATTTCAAAGTTGCCTCTTAATAAATTATCTAAGTTTTTTGAAGAAAACCCGCAGCTATCAGTCTTTGAAGGTCTGAGTTATTTCATGAACTCTAATAAATAAAGTGTGTGTTAGCGTCATGACTGGAAAAAGAGTCGGGCTTGTTATTGGAAATAATTATCCAGATTCCGATAAAAAATTGAGGTTTGCAGTAGCTGATGCTCTCGCAATGAAGGAGGTTCTGCTGAATAAAGATATTTGTGGGTTTGACGAAGTTATTGATCTGGTCGATCGAACAAGTAAGGAAGCTCTTGTTGAAGTCGAAAAGATTCTTAAAAGGGTAGATAGCAATCTTGTTTTTATCTATTTTTCTGGTCATGGGAAAAAAGACTTTGAAAATGATTTATGTCTTCTATTCAATGATACAGAAGAGGACACCTTAATGGCAACCTCATTAACTTTTGATTTTATTAACAAATGCAGGCGCTATCCTTCTCGAAAATCTGTAATCATAATCCTTGACTGCTGTTACAGCGGTGCTGCCGGAACAAGGGATACTTCTGATGTGATTGAAGCCTTGAAAAAACATTCCGGTTCAGGAACAATTATTCTTACTTCAACCGGGTTGACAGGTTCTCCTGCTGCAAGAGAAGAAAAAAAGTTCGGGCACGGAGTTTTTACTAATTATTTGATAGAAGGACTGGAGAAAGGTTACGCTGATAAAGGCAATGGTTACATATCCATTGAGGAGTTGTACGACTACGCTTTTGAAAAGACAAAATCTGAGGGGTACCAATCTCCAAAGAAGGAAGGGAACATAGAAGGGTCGATATTTATCGGCAGGAATCCTCAAAAGATAAGGGAAAATGAATACAATTTAAAGAAAAGTAAACTTCTAAGTGAATATATTAGAACACTTCACCCCCTCATACTAAATGAATCTCTTACAGTCTTGAGAAAAGCCTATGATGTGCCTCCTTCTCTTGAGTCGGTTGAAGAAACTATGTACGATCTGCTTAATTCACTATTGAAAAGTGAGCTTCAACCTGATAATTATAGCGATGCAGTACAGCATCTTAAGGGAATAAGTACAGGTTCTGATAGCTCTCAAAATATGAACAACGTTGGTAAATCGAATACTGCCGTTTCAATAAGTGAAAATAAAGAGCCTCCTGTGAACTCTGAAGAACCTAATATTCCCAAAACCTTCACCAGCCCTTCTACAGGTATGGAATTCGTACTGATCCCAGCAGGTGAGTTCATGATGGGGTCGCATTCTCTCGAAAAGGGTAGGTTTGATGATGAAGATCCAGCTCACAAAGTAACAATTGGATATTCCTTTTATATGGGTAAATATCCAGTTACTCAAAAACAGTGGAAAAAAGTTATGGGTGATAATCCTTCAACCTTTAAAGGTGAAAGTCGGCCTGTGGAAAGCATCTTTTGGGAAGATGTTCAAGAATTTATTAAAAAATTGAATAAAAATGAAGGTGCTAGTAAATATCGTTTACCATCGGAAGCTGAATGGGAGTATTGCTGCAGAGCCAGTACACAAACAAGGTATTTTTTTGGTGACAATGAGTCAAAGCTTGATGAATATGCGTGGTATGATGATAACTCAGGTTCTGAGACTCATCCAGTTGGTCAGAAAAAATCTAATAAGTGGGGTCTTTATGATATTGTTGGGAATGTTTGGGAATGGGTTCAAGATAAATGGCATCACAACTACCTCGTTACTCCTTCTGATGGTAGTGCATGGGAAGATGACTATAGCTCCTCACATGTAGTCCGGGGTGGCAGTTGGAGCTACCCTGCCAGACGCTGCCGTTCGGCAGATCGCCGCAGGAACTTACCTGAGAGCTGTAAGAGCGACATAGGCTTTCGTCTCTTGAAGAAACTGTAACCACCTTCTCCATTATCCCTTTACAACTAACGCCCTGACGATCCAAATTTTATTTATAAAGCTAAGTTCGAGCTCGAAGCGTGCGAAGCCGCCGAGCCTGAGTGCTGAGCCGCTTCACTTTACATCTAATTTCACTAAATTCTTCAGTAATGCTTATACCAAAAGCCTCTATTATATCCACTTCATGAAACAGGATATGTCAAGCGCCGACGTTGCTGCAGTTGTTGCCGAGCTGTCAGGAGGTCCCAAATCCATTATTGATGCGAAAATCGGGAAGATCTATCAGCCCACGAATGAGGAAATTCGCATCAACCTTTACGTTTTTCACCAGGGCAGGGACAACCTGGTTATTGAGGCTGGGAAGCGCATTCATCTAAGCAAATACCTCAGGGCAAGCCCAACGCTTCCCCAGGCTTTTCCGATGCTGCTTAGAAAATACCTGATGGGAGGCAGGATTACATCTGTTGAGCAGCATGAGTTTGACAGGATAGTGAAAATCGGAATTGAAAGAGCTGGAGTCCATAATACTCTTATTGTGGAACTTTTCGCCCCGGGGAACATACTTATTGTCGATTCGGAAAACAGGATTATTCTGCCTATGAATCCTGTAACCATGAAGGATAGGCGTCTGAGGAGTGGAGAAATTTACGAACTGCCTGAGGCACAGATAAGTCCTCTCAAGGTTAAGGTTTCTGACCTTATGAAGGAGTTTTCCACGTCTTCGGCTGATATCGTCAGGACGGTTGCCACAAGGTTCAATCTGGGAGGAGTTCTGGCAGAAGAAGTCTGTGCCAGGGCAGGAATTGACAAAGCGAAGCCTTCAAAGGAAGCAACTGAAGAAGATGCATCCAGGCTCTGCAATGCAATGCACGATCTCTTTTCTCCGCTTTTGAGGGTAGGAACCGGAGATAAAGAACTCGAAGAAGCTGAAGCCGAGACTGAACTTAAATCAGAGATAGAGCCTAAGCCAGAAACTGAACTTAAATCAGAAATCGAGTCTAAACCAGAAACCGAACTTAAATCAGAGATCGAGTTCAAACCAGAAACCGAACTTAAACCTGAAGCCGGAGTTGAAAGTGAGGCTCCCAAGCTCAGGCCTCAGCATGTGAAAAAGGAAATCAATGGAAAGCTGGAAACTTTCGATGTGCTTCCTTTTGACCTTATTCGCTATTCAGGATTTGAAAAAGAGTATTTTGATTCTTTTAACACGGCACTTGATGAATTTTTTGGAAAAAAGGCGCTTGAGCAGGTCGAAGAAGTAAAGGCAGCTCAGAAAAAGGAAAAAACCCTTGGCGTTTATGAACGGCGGCTTCTTCAGCAGGAAGGGAGCCTTACAAAGTTCGAAAAAGAAATCGAGAAAAATAATACTCTTGCCGAGACTGTCTACGCAAACTACCAGGTTATTGAAGAGCTTCTTTCCGTGCTCAACAGCGCAAGGTCAAAGGGGTACTCCTGGGACGAGATCCGCTCCATTCTGAAGCATGCTAAAAAGACCGTGCCTTCTGCGCAGAAAATCACAAATATTGACCCAAGAACCGGGACTATAGCTGTGAACCTTGACGGGAAGAGTATTAGTGTTGACATCCGCAAGACAGTGCCGCAGAATGCTCAGGAGTATTATGAAAAGGTCAAGAAATTTAGTAAGAAAAGAGATGGAGCTCTCAAAGCTATCGAAGATACCAGGATGGCTATCGAGAAAAAGGCTGTGGCAAAGGCTGCAAAGGCAGGACGGAAGCTCCAGGCGTCCAGGAAAAAGCACTGGTATGACAGGTTCAGGTGGTTTGTGTCCTCGGACGGCTTCTTTGTTGTGGGAGGCAGGGATGCAGATACCAACGAAGATATTTTTAAGAAATACCTGGAAAAGAGAGACCTTGTCTTCCATACCCAGACTCCGGGTGCTCCTCTCACAGTTATCAAGACCGGCGGGGAAGAGGTTCCTGAATCTACCTTACAGGAAGCGGCACAGTTTGCTGTATCTTATTCCAGCCTCTGGAAAGCAGGGCATTTCAGTGGAGATTGCTACTGGGTTAAAGCCGAACAGGTCAGTAAAACTCCAGAATCAGGAGAATATGTGAAAAAAGGAGCTTTTATCATCCGTGGGGAGCGCAATTACTTTAAGGACATTCCTCTCGGCGTTGCAGTCGGGCTTGAACTCAAAGGCGAGACGAGGGTTATAGGTGGACCTGTTTCTGCTGTCAGAAAACATGGGGATTATATCCTCGAAATTGTCCCTGGGGCTTTTAACCAGAATGATATCTCTAAAAAGATCTACAGGATTTATGCCGATGAACTCAATGATCCCCGTTTTGTGAAGCAGATTGCCTCTCCTGACCAGATCGCTATGATGGTCCCGCCCGGAGAATCGGACTTAAAGAGCCAGAAGCCGAAAAGGAAGGGAGAAAGGATCGAGGGGGAAGGCGAGGAACATGAGGATTCGGAAGTTGAGGACGGACCCGAAGATAACGAAGAAGAACTTGAAAAGGAATTCGGAAAAAACTTTGGAAAGGGAACTGAAGACGAATCCAGGGAACAACTCGCCAACGAAGACACAGAAACGAAAACCGGGGAAGGAATGGAAGAGGAAATTGAAATGCATGGAGTGAAAAAGGCATGAGAGTTACAAACCGTTCCCTTAAGGGAAGGGAAGGGGAGATTGCAGTAACAGCCGAAACCCTCGATGACCTCTGGCACCTAAAATATATAATCGAAAAGGGGGACCTGGTCTTTGCGGTTACCAAACGGAAAGCCGATTCGGCAAGTGACAAAATCCGCCCTGAAAAGGTTGAGAAGGTAAAGGTCAGGCTTGGGATCAGGATTGACGATATCGAGTTTCACAAGTTTGCGAACCGTCTCAGGGTTCATGGGATGATAGAGCGTGGAATGGATGTGGGTTCTTATCATACTCTCAATGTCGAGATCGGAACCAATCTTTCTATCATCAAGGAACACTGGAAGAATGACCAGCTCCAGCGTATCCAGGATGCTGAAGAAGCTTCGAAGCGCCCTAAAGTCGTTATAGTCGCAATAGAAGAAGGTGATGCCGATATTGGCTTTGTGCATCACTACGGAATAGAGATCTATTCTCATATCCGGCAGTCCTCTGGTAAACGAGAAACTGGCTTGAGGAACGAGTTTTTCAGAGAAGTTGTAGAACAGCTAAGGCATGCTGTTCCAGAGGAAGCATCAATAGTTATTGCCGGACCCGGGTTTACTAAAGAGGATTTCATAAAATATTTTCAGGAAACCGAACCTGCTATGGCCTCAAAAGCCCTGATTGAAGATACTTCCATGATAGGAATGTCCGGCTTTCAGGAAGTTCTGCGCAGAGGTGCAGTTGACCGTATTATGCAGGAATCCCGTATAGCTCGTGAATCTGCTCTGATGGAAGACCTTATCCGTGAGATCTCAATGGACGGCAAAGCTGCCTACGGCCTTGCCGATGTTAAGAACGCCCTTAATTACGGAGCTGTCGAAACTCTGCTTGTTGCCGATGAAACCCTCCGTGAAGGGCGGGAAAAAGGAGAGGATATCGACAAACTTCTAATGGAAGTTGAACAGTCCCAGGGAAAGGTTATTGTTTTCAGTACAGACTTTGAGCCCGGAGAAAAGCTTCATAAACTGGGAGGAATCGCAGCTCTGCTTCGTTTCAAGGTGACAGGCTGATTTTCGGTCAAGACTTTGTGTAAAAGGGTTGTAGCTCTGCTTCGTTTCAAAGTGACAGGCTGATTTTCGGTCAAGACTTTGTGTAAAAGGGTTGCGACTCTGCTTCGTTTCAAGGTGACAGGTTGAGTTTCGGTCAAGACTTTGTGTAAAAGGGTTGCAGCTCTGCTTCGTTTTAAGGTGACAGGTTGAGTTAATCAAACGAGCCATCCAGGAGTATGGCAATTTAATTATTGAGCATGGTATTTGATAGCCTCTCTTCAATAAATAGCGATTTAGAGTTAATATGTGGCCAATAACTAAATTTTCAAGACTCATTTTAATTATTACATTCTTTTGACCCAGTGCTCTCATCGTTTCTTTCATGTTTATAAGAGCCCTGAGTTTCTCCAACTACTGTTGAACCTATAAAATTTACAGCCCCTGTAGATCTGACAAATCTTAATACAAAGCTATTTATAATATTACTAGGAAATAGGATTCCGTATTCCTTTAAAGGATGTTAAATAAACCTGGTATAGATGAGAATTAGTTGAATTATAAAACGGCAGAGAAGAAGCTTTCAAAACAAATTTCACACGAATCCTTGTTTGAGAGTGGCATCTTTTAACTTCTGACGAAATTTGTGGAAAATTTGAGGGTTATTCTTACAACACCAATCTACGAGTTCATCCCAAAAACGCGTTTCTTCTCAAATATTTTAGAACTACTTTCTGTGACAAGAAACTCAATTGATAGTTTACAAGCCTCATTGCCGAGGGCTGCGTTTGAGATTAAGAAAAATCAATTTAGAGTTTCGAAATGAATTAATTAGTAAAATTTATCAACTACTTAGATTTATTTGTTGTTACTTTTTAAAAAATAAATATTACCAATACTGATATTATCGTAGATATTATGTTAAAACATATGATAACAAATAAAGAAGAGTGATAATTTCTTATGAGACCCCACATTCAGAGGACTTTGATTTCCCTGCTTGCTTCGCTTATGGTTTGTTTGTTGATCGTTCCCGCAGGTTTTGCAGCTCAAACTCCAGTTATCTCTGGTATTCCCCTCGACACAAACGAAACCTTATCAGATGGATTCTGCTGGAATGCGACCACTTTTGGCGGCTTTAATTATCCTGTAAACCAGCACAAAAACTTCGTAGCTTCTGAAAACTGGTCTGGTGAACGCCTTCAGTATGTAGAAAAAGACGGCAAAGATGAACTTGGAAAAAGCTATCCTGGAAACCATGTAATAGGTGAAGGAGAACTTGTTTATACTACCCGTCCTTTCTCTTCAAAATACAAGGTTGTTTCCGAGCTTGATCTTGACGCCAAAACAACTCCTAAAGAGCTTAGTGGGATGTTCTACTACAAACTCGCTTGGTTTGGAAAACCGTATATTACCGTCGGAGGCGACTCCACCCGGCTTACAAACCTTGTAATGGACCAGAAATCTGACGATAAAAAAACATTAAAGGCTGGAGATTCCTGGGATCTAGGGAGTAACTATTCTCTGGTAGTTAACCAGGTTGATGTTGATGGCGAAAAGGTATGGTTTGAACTAGATAAAAACGGGGAAGAAATTGAGTCAGGAATTGTAAACACAAGTGGAAATGTTGCTGATAAAACCTTTACTGCAACTGCGGATTTCGGAGATAAGAAAGACCAGCTCTACTTTACAACCTATGTAGATTCCGTATTCACAAGTGCTACTGATTCTTTTGCAGTCTTTAAGTATACCTGGCTCATCGATAAAGATAAAGTGATGCTCATTGAGAATGGGGACGAATATCAGGGTTTTGAGGTAAAAGAAGCTTCTGAAAACGAAATCGTCCTTACGAATTCAAATTCTATCACTTTGAACCTTGATAAAGATAAAAAGAACTACTTTACTGATTCCTGGTATTTCCAGACCTCAGATGAAGGAAAGGGAAGCACTTCTCCGGAAGGGTATGTTATCTATCCGGCAAAAGAGCTTAACAGCTCTGGAAATTATACCTTGAGAGGTTTGCCTTTTGACACTAATGAAACCTCATCTGATGGTTTTATCTGGAATGCGGCCACTTTCAGCGGCTTTAATTATCCTGTAAATAAACATAAGAATTTTGTAGCTTCTGAAAACTGGTGGGGAGAACACCTTCAGTATGTAGAAAAAGACGGTCAGGATGAACTTGGAAAAGATCATCCTGGAAACCATGTAATAGGTGAAGGAGAACTTGTTTATACTACCCATCCTTTCTCTTCAAAATACGGAGTTGTTTCCGAGCTCGATCTTGATGCCAATACAACTCCTAAGGAGCTTGGTGGGATGTCATATTATAAGCTTCCCTGGTTTGGAAAACCGTATATTGCCGTAGGAGGCGACTCCACCCAGCTTGCAAACCTTGCAATGGACCAGAAATCTGACGATAAAAAAACATTAAAGGCTGGAGATTCCTGGGATCTCGGGAGTAATTATTCTCTGGTAGTTAACCAGGTTGATGTCGATGGCGAAAAGGTATGGTTTGAACTAGATAAAAACGGGGAAGAAATTGAGTCAGGAATTGTAAACACAAGTGGAAATGTTGCTGATAAAACCTTTACTGCAACTGCGGATTTCGGAGATAAGAAAGACCAGCTCTACTTTATAACCTATGTAGATAAGATATTCACGAGTGCTACTGATTCCTTTGCAGTCTTTAAGTATACCTGGCTCATCGATAAGGATAAAGTTATGCTCATTGAAAACGGGGACGAATATCAGGGCTTTGAGGTAAAAGAAGCTTCTGAAAATGAAATAGTCCTCACAAATTCAAATTCTATCACTTTGACCCTTGATAAAGATAAAAAGAAATACTTTACCGATTCCTGGTATTTCCAGACCTCGGATGAAGGAAAGGGAAGCACTTCTCCGGAAGGGTATGTTATCTATCCAGCAACCGATGTTACTGTAGAGGATAACGCTTCTTCAGGTGTCAATAATTCTGAAAATACCTCGAGTGAATCTCTCTCGAATGAGTCTGCACCCTCTACATCCTCTGCTTCTCTTCTCGAGAGTAAGGCTGACGATTTAAAAGATGTTAACAGCAGCAGTCCTGAGGAAAAATACGGAATGGAAACTTCCGCAAAAGCTCCTGGTTTTGAGGTGCTTGCAGGTGTTTTCGGAATAACTCTTTGTCAGTACTTCATGAAAAGAAGGGATTAAGAGATTTATCTCAAAAATTGAGGATTAAAAAAGAGTAGTCTTTTTAAGTTCTCTTCCTTTTTCTCTTTTTTTCTCTTCCTTTTTTTCAGTTCGTTTTCTTTTACATATTTAGCCTTACTACTTCTGATTCCTGTTAATTGATTCCTTTCAATTGATTCCTTTCAATTGATTCCTTTCAATTGATTCCTTTCAATTGATTCCTGTTAACTGATTCCTGTTAACTTCTCCCTATTAATTGATACCTGTTGACTGGTTCTTTGTTATATCAGGAGAAGAGCGATGAACCCGCTTAGAAAGATTCCGTCAAAGGTTCCTGCCCCTCCTATGCTGGCAACCGGAGCTCCAAGATTCTTAATTTTTCCCAGGTTAAGAAGATCGGCTCCAATAAGGGTTCCGAGTACTCCTCCTGTATAAGCAATGACAACGCGGCACTGGTCAATTGGACAACCTGGAATATGAATTATCGAGGTCAGCAAAATCGCAGCAAGGGCAGCTGCAAGGGGTGGGACCAGCGCCGGGGTTGCAATACCTATGCCGCGGATCGGCTTTGCTACAGAATGAGTTATGATTGTAACTATTAAGATGCCGGTTCCTGCAAGAAGGAGAGATGAAGGGAATTTCATAAGAAGGTAAGCTGAAATTAGAATCGGAATAACCGCTCCTCCTACGTTCACAGCAATTGTCGTTTCATTTCTTATCACACGCCGAAATGGAACTCTGTAAGATACGCCAAAAACACGGACATATGTATCTCTAACTACCGGAGCATCGGATCTGAGGGTTGCCAGAGGGATATTGATACCGCTTCCGAAGAGGGACAGTAACATGATAAGAAGCGCATCCTCTATAGAGAAGCCAATCTTCGTAAAGGTGGAAACAATTATTCCAAAAAAAAGAGAACTAAGCCCGAAAATCAGAATAAAGATCAAAAGAAGAAGGAATGTAAGGCTAAAAGGAATGTAAAAAAGTTGTCTTCTCATGAAAATGCTCCACTTTCTTTATTTCCCCGATATTTAAACATATACTCTTTTATTTTCCCGTATATTTATACTCTCTTTATTTTCCCGTATATTTAGATATATAATTTCTTTATTTCCCCGAATATTTAGAAATACACTTTCTTTATTTCCTGGCATATTTAGAAATACACTTTCTTTATTTGAGTCTATGTTCTGCCCTTCTTCTTACACGTTCTACTGAAAGCCTTTTCTCTTGAAAAGTTAGCAACTCAACACTCTGGGAATACAACTAAAAATTATTAATCCTGTATAAAAAAGTTCTGATTTTCAGGATTAAATGTATCTTACCGCAGGCTTCAGGCATTCCATGCAAATTATTTCTTTTGCATCTTTATATACCCTTATAATCCCGCCCGACTCGGATACCGTAACTGCAATCGCAACCGTATCTCTGCTGATTGCGGCTGCCGAGACGTGTCTACCTCCCAGTCCTTTATCAATATCCACATTTTTTGCATCAACGTCAAGGTAGCGGCCTGCGGCCTGGATTATTCCGTTTTCATCTACAACAAAAACCCCGTCAAGTTGGGAAAATTCCTTTATGGACTCCCAGTTTCTCTTGTCAAGGATATTCCGGTAAGTTTCATCATGGCCTGCGTAAGGATTCAGTATTAACTGGTGAGAGCGTTTCAGAACCTCTTCGGAATCGCCTATTATGAAGGCAGATCCTATCTTTTTGCCTTCCCTGCCCGTAAGGACAATATCAAAAGAGATTTTCATGATTGCGCTCATCACTTCAGGCTTTATCCTTTCCTGGCATTCCTTCATAGCTTTTATAAGGGGATTTTCATCGAGGTTATGTACAATAATCGAACTGGAGCTGCGGGTTTCGATCACGCCTACAATAATCCCGTCTTCCAGTTTTCCAAGCACGTATTCTATGGCGGCGGCTTGCTGAAGGTGATCAGAATTACCTGCAGCCTCGCGGTTTATCTGGTCACCGAGTTCCTTTATAGGATTTTTTCCATCCTTTCCAGTGGAGACAAGGTGATCTATTATGCTTTTAGGACGCATGGAGATGTAATAGACCGGAATTCCCCCAGTTTCGATCCCTTCAAAACTCAACTCTCCGGAAACCATAATTGCGGCAGCATCAAGTTCTCTGGAAATCTGGGCTGCCGTCTCTGCAATTATACGTGCTCTATTCATATGATCCACCGCTTTTTCTTTTTGCAGCAACCGATTTGAGGCTCCACTTTTTATTATTAGAGTTATTATTTTTTTTGAACTAACATTATTTTCTTAAATCAAGGTTATTATTTTTTAACTTAGCGTTTTTCTCCTGACTAAAATTCTATACTGCAGGTTAACATTGAGACCAACTTAATAAATACTTAAGCTTATTTCCTTCTCTGTACTTATCTCTTGTATATTATAATTGCCCTGTAATCCATTGATATGTCCTTTTTTTCCTGTCCTTTTGCACTATTGTCTCTTTCGTATTTTTCTAAAAGATTTTGTGGAGGGTTTACAATTCCTTCAAAAAATAGACCTAAACTCAGTTTTTCCAGACGAAAATTAACAGGAAGATTTTTCTGGTTCGCTTTTCAATTAAGATTGGTGAATGCTTTGATCAGGACATTTATAGCAGTGGAATTAGATCCCAGTTTTACGGAGAAGATTCGAGAGCTTCAGGCCAGATTTTCTGGTTTTGATTTGAAGTTTGTTGATCCTGAGCTTGTTCACATAACTCTGAAGTTCCTGGGAAATGTGGATGAATCAAGAGTTTCCTCACTTTCTGCAGCTCTCGACTCTATTACGTGCGAGCCTTTCGAAGCAAAAGTAGGGGGACTTGGAGTATTTCCCAAGCCTTCGAATCCCAGAATCCTCTGGCTGGGTGCAACCGGAAACTTCAGGGAGTTACACGACAATGTAGAAGAGTTACTGGAACCTTTTAAATTCGAAAAAGATGACAGAGAATTTACTGCCCATGCTACTCTTGCCAGGATAAAGTTCCTCAAGAAAGATCAGAAAAACACATTAATAAATATAGTAAAGGAATTAATGGACATCGAAATTGGTACTATGTGGGTAAATAAAGTGCTTTTAAAGAAAAGCACACTGACTCCGAAAGGGCCGATCTATGAAACTCTGCATACTGTGTACATGGACTAATCGACGTATAGGGGACAGATGAAAAATGGATAGAACTCTGCATACCGTATACATGGACTGACCTGTGTTACATTTCTTTCTTCTCTACCTTTTCTGCCCTTCCTGCCTTCTCTATAGATCTTTCTTTCGTGCGGTAAGCGCACCTCATATTTGTGGTCCTTAAACCTCATTGTGGTCCTTAATTAACTCCCCCTGTTCTGGATCGTTTACTCCTCTGGAACCGATTCGTACAGCTTTTTCCTCTCCGAAGACATGTTTTTGAAATACTCATTTGCTTCTTCAGGAGACACGGCTCTAAGTGTTCCGTCTGGCTCCTGTATGACCACACCGCTTTCTGTTAGCATCCTGTATCTGGCTTTCCGGACTTCTTTGTCAGGATGGCAGACAAAGTGGCAGTTTGAACAGGTATATTCCATTCTGTTTCCTGGAATCAGGCATATGAAAAATCCGCCTTTGATACTTGGCCTTTTGAGGTACGCTTCTATTGTACCGGGCATCGCAGCGATAAAATCTTCATCCTTTTTGGGAATCTCAAAACGAGCCGGAGACCAGGTAGACCATTTTCCGGAGGCATTAAGACCTGTAAGTCCTCCGCAAACAAGGAAACATCGGCTGTTGCTTCTCCTTTTTCCGTAGCTAAACTCTTTTCCTCCAAGATTTACCGTTACCTTCTCAAGAGGGTCAACATATCCAGAAGAGCAGACTGCAAGGCAGATCTTACATTCGTCACAATAGTTTTCTTCTTCCGGCAGTGGCTCTGTTGGGATAAGCTCTGCATCAGTAACTACAGATGCCAGGACAATTGCTGATCCGTATTCCTTAGTAATTATGTTTCCTGAGTATCCGAAATGTCCTATTCCGGAGCGAACTGCCAGGTATCTATGGGAAATAGGGGGGTGCATATCCAGCAGCCAGTTTTCCGAATCCTGACGGTAAACGAAATTTGCAATCTGTGGGACAGCTTTGTACCCATACTGCTGTAAGAATCCTGCCATTTCCAGGGCTATCCCATTGGCGAGGGTGGTAGTTCGTACTTTATTGGTTTCAAGGGATGTATGGTCCTCTTTTCTAAAGTAAGGTTCTATAAGGTTCTGGTCAAAAGCAAGGGCAAAAACAATTGCCGACTTCGCCTCTGGCAACACATATGTCAGATCCGTAGAAGGAGGGCCACCTGCAAGGGTTTCGGTTGTTGCGATGCCTACTCTAAAGGCTCCAAGGGTTAGAGCCATTTCTTTGAGCTCTTCGGTTAGTTTCTCAGCTTTCGATTTATCAGTTTGTTCTTCCATTCTCGACTCCTCAGGCAAATTAAATAAAATTGATCTCAATTTATTTTATGTCAGACAAATGATATATTCATGATCGGCATTCGAATATACCAATTCCCTACAAGTATAGTCCAGTGACTTTTAAAATAATATATAGTATAGATTTTTTAAATTTGAAAAATTATTATTATATATATACGAAAAGGACTATTTTGTAAAAGTGAGAAAAGATCAATTAGTCCAAAATAAAATAAAATCAAATAAATATAATGGTCAAATAATATTTTATGTAAGTAATAAAAAATTAAATAATATATAATAAAAGATATAGAAAAATTGAGTGACGTAAATATTACTAAAATCAATAATGGAAATGATAGTATAAATCGTAGAATTATTGATGGTGGCAAAACTGGAAACTTAAATAAGTTTGGCTGAGAGAGTAAAAGCGGACCAAGAAAATGAAATGTTATCGTTTTTCTTTAACCGTTCTACTTTAGAGTTGCCATTTTTCGTCTCTTGTTATTCTTTTATTTTGCTTTCTATACATTTATATATTGGTTGCATCCTGGCTGTAACGCATAAACTGTATTTAAAATGCAGTTAAACACAACAACTCAGAACATTCAAAAGTTTAAATATCATCTTCTCTAATATGGTGCAAGCATGAATGGAGGACTCTACGATTAAAGAAGAGATATGGATTGAGAAGTACAGGCCTGTGCGGCTGGACCAGGTGGCGGGGCAGGAAGAAACAATCGAACGCCTGAAGTCCTATGTTGCAATGAAAAATCTTCCTCATCTGCTGTTTTCCGGGCCACCGGGAGTCGGAAAAACCGCCTCTGCAGTTTCGATTGCAAGAGAGATTTTCGGGGAAGACATGTGGCGTGAAAACTTTACCGAACTTAATGCGTCGGATGAGAGAGGAATTGACGTTGTCCGGACAAAGATCAAAAACTTCGCAAAAACTGCCCCTATGGGAGAAGCCGAATTCAAGATTATCTTCCTGGATGAGGCCGATGCACTGACCTCAGATGCCCAATCTGCACTCAGGCGGACAATGGAGCGTTTCAGCAATAACTGCCGGTTTATCCTATCCTGCAATTACTCTTCCAGGATTATCGAGCCTATCCAGTCCCGCTGTGCAGTCTTCAGGTTCAGGCGACTTTCCGAGGAGGCTATCAGGAAACGCCTTGAATACATAGCTAAAGATCAGGGGCTGTCCGTTACTGAAGACGGATATGAAGCTCTTATTTACGTAGCCCAGGGAGATATGAGAAAAGCCGTGAATTCACTCCAGGCTGCTGCTTTCGTTGAGCCGAATAAATCTATATCCAGGGAAACAATCTATAGAACTACCGCAACCGCAAATCCGGAAGATATCAGAAACCTGATTGAAACTGCCCTGCGTGGAAACTTCAGGGCTGCTCGAAAGGAACTTAACAGATTGCTCTACGAAGAAGGGCTCTCTGGAGAAGATATAGTTGGACAGATTTACAGGGCAATCTCCGAAATGGATAACCGGATGATTCTGGACCTTGAGCTTTCTGAGAAGCGTATTGTTGAACTCGTAGACTTAATAGGTGAGATTGATTTCAGGCTCACGGAAGGAGCAACTGAAAAGATCCAGCTTGAAGCTTTACTCGCACATTTTGCGCTTTCTAGCTCAGATTAAAGGTTTTAACGACTCGGAAAAATCTTCTCCCCACCAGGTATCTCTAGAACTGTTAAAATGGCTTGAATTCGGCCATTTTTAAAATATGAACATACGGAATTAATAAATTCTGATTACCATGTCTGTTGAAATAACATTAGTAGAAATGTTGGGGTCTGTTCCCCACTGGCTTGCAGTTTTGATCATGGGAGCTATACCTATCTCTGAACTGAGAGCGGCAATCCCTGTTGCAATAGGCATCTATAAAATGAGCCCATTTGAGGCCTTCTTCTTCTCAGTGCTTGGAAACCTCCTTCCTGTAATTCCTCTTCTGCTCTTTCTTGAGCCGGTCTCAAACTATCTCAGACGTTACTCGATCTTTGATACTTTCTTCACCTGGCTCTTCTCAAAGACTCGCCGGAACCATACCGAGAGCTTTGAAAAGTACGGACTCCTTGCCCTAACCATCTTTGTAGCCATCCCCCTGCCGGCTACCGGGGCCTGGTCTGGCTGCGCAGCAGCATTTGTATTTGGGGTCAAGTTCAGGCATGCCTTACCTGCAATTGCTGCAGGAGTGATGATAGCAGGAATTATAGTAACGGCAGTTACTGTAACAGGAATAGGTCTCGTTGATATGATAATGGGAGCATAATTTCCCTTTTTATCAAAGATCTGCCCTGTAGAATCCCTAACCGCAACAAATCTGGAAAACGTAGCTGTATAATAGAGTCGCACGTAAAAAGTAATAGAGTTTCACGTAAAAAGTAATAGAATCTCACGTAAAAATTAAGAGAATTTCACGTAAAAAGTAATGGAGTTTCACGTAAAAAGTAATAGAATCTCACGTAAAAATAGGAAAATGCTGGGTACCAGCATTTTATTTTCTGTTTCGTCCCGTAAAGTAAGATGATACCACTGGTGAATAGCGTTAATGGGTGGTCAGTCTTAGTTTACAGCATTTCTTTTGCTAATTTTATGTCTTCAGCTTTTACAGTTTTTCTACCTGCATGTTCTGCGAGTTTTATTGCTTCTCTTGAAATCTCAAGTCCATATTCTTCCAGAATTTCTGTAAGGGCCATTCCTGCACTCTCACTAACTCTATGAGCACCTGCAGTTCTTATTAAACGCTCAATTGGTGCAAATGGTATTACTTTTGCCATATTATCCTCCATTCTTCTTTATTTGTTAATATATATCCTTATAATTCCTGATTTTGTAATCAGATTCTATAAATAACTTTGCTTATGTTGGGGTTTTTACTTCCTTTCCAGCTTTTAATACCTTTTTCTCCTTTATTTTACTTTCCAGAGCCTCACTATTTGTTTTTTATTTATAGCATAAATTACGCTTCGGAGACTCCTGTCCGTTTTGCTCGCTTCGCCTGCTCAAAAAGACTGATCCACCCAAGTACTGATGGGAGCACAGAAAATCGAAAATTTTGTGAGAGTTGTGATATGTAATTTCAATAACTATGCCCTGCGAGAGAGTTGCGGCTTTATAGCAACCGTTGCGCCGGTTGATCACGCCGATAGGGTTAGGGGACAAAGTTGTCAAATACAAATATTGGCTCATGGTTTTCGGTCAAGCCTTTTTTGAAAAGGGTTGCGGTCAAGCCTTTTTTGAAAAGGGTTGCGGTCAAGCCTTTTTTGAAAAGGGTTGCGGTCAAGCCTTTTTTGAAAAGGGTTGCGGTCAAGCCTTTTTTGAAAAGGGTTGCGGTCAAGCCTTTTTTGAAAAGGGTTGCGGTCAAGCCTTTTTTGAAAAAGGTTGCGGTCAAGCCTTTTTTGAAAAAGGTTGCGGTCAAGCCTTTTTTGAAAAGGGTTGCGGCCAAGCCTTTTTTGAAAAGGGTTGAGGGTTAAGAGAGGGGTGAATTATGGGGGAGAATAACTGTTTTAATTTACGGTTATTGGGTGGGGAGTAAACCCAGTTTAGATCTCTTTTTCGAAATCTTGATATGAGATTATCCGAATCTAAACAGATATGCTTTTACAGGAACTCCTTGGCATTAATGAAGACGTCTATTTTGTAGAGGAAAGCTATCTCGCCCAGAGGACTATTGAGCGTACACTTGATTATCTTAAAGGGGTCCGGAGGTTTGCAGAGGCAAGGAAGGTGCGGCTCCTGAGAGTTTACGAAGGGAAGTACACACTTGGGCTTTTTCTTTTTAATTCGGCAGACGAGGAAGTCCCTGTAGATTTCTGGTCGGTTTTTACGGGAGCTCTTGCAGGAGCTAGCTCTAAAAAGGATTTTGAAGCCATTACAGACTCTCTTTTTACTTTCAATGTCCCTGAAAAAGAAATTGAAGTTTCTTCGGAAACCTGGCGAGACGCCGTTAATGAGTACTATTCGCTAATGCTTGTAAACCGGAATCTCTGCCCGGGCTGTGCGGTTAAATCCGAGTCTTACGGGAGTGTCTTTTCGGAAAATCGTGTGCAAAGGGTCGCAGAAATCTTCGATGTTCTTCAAAAAAAGGGGATTTACCCTGAAGGCAGGCTTCTTGAAGTCTGCTGTGGAAATGGGATGTCCACACTTGCCCTCTACAGACTTGGGCTTAACCCACTGACTGTAGAAATTAACAAATGTACAGTCTGCCAGGGGCTTGAACAGGGAGTTTTAAACCCTCGAAGAACGGTTGTAATGGATGCAACGGCTCTTTCCAGATATTTCGAGCCGGGAAGTTTTGATGCCGTGATGGGATTTATGCTGGGGCTTGTCTATGAATTCAATAAAGAGCTCTGGATAAATATTGTAAGAGAGATGGCCTCGGTCGCAAATGAGGGTGCTCTCATGCTTTTTACAGTTAGCAGCAAGCCGGAGGCTGAAATTCTTGCCGGAACCCTTCTCAGGTCGGGAGTCAAAGGTGAGATCGTAGATAACACCGACTCTGAAGGGACTTACGATCAGTGGTTTTTTGTGGGAAGAAAACAAAAATAATGACCTATATTGTTTATCAGGCATGAACCCATTTATGTTAGCATGAGTAACCAGAAGATCCTAAAGGACTATTTAAGAAAGTGCAAAGCCGATGGACTTAAAGAAGCAACTATCAAAACGGCTGAAGTTACCCTTACACCATTTATTGATTGGTGTGATGACAAGGATCTACAAGCGTTTACACCCGATGATATATACGACTACCTGGACTTTATAGACAATTACAAACGGACAACCAAAGCTGGTAAAGTCATAAAGTATTCCCCAAATACAAAACAGCGGATCAGGATCGTACTCAAGAAGTTTTTAAGTTACGTAAATCCTGATCTCGGAGCGGTCATTAAACTGCGAAAATTAAAGGATGGGAAAATCCCAGAGGACATACTAACACAAGACGAAATAGAGAAACTTATCGAGGCTAGTAGAAGCACTAGGGATAGAGCCATTGTCGCTACTTTTTACGAAAGCGGGGCACGAAGAGGAGAATTATTGGAGGTACGATTAAAGCACGTAACATTCGATGAGAAGGGTGCTGTACTGAATATTCAAAAAGGGAAAACAGGCAGTCGCCGCATTAGACTCGTTTTGGCTTCTCCTTATTTAAGGCAGTGGATAGAAACCCATCCTTTGAAAAATGACCCCGATGCTTACCTCTTTTGCTCTAACAAGTCACCATACAATGTTATTACTTATGTGGGATTGGCTAAACAACTTCATGAAATCGCGAAAAGGGCAGGAATACAAAAACAAAGAGTGCATCCACATGCCTTCAGGCACGCAAGAGCAACCCATCTCGCAGAACTCTTGCCAGAACAACTTTTAAAAGAGTATTTGGGCTGGACTAAATCCTCTACAATGGCTAGTGTATACGTCCACCTCTCAGGCCGTGACATGGATAATGCAATACTGAAGCTTCATGGTATTGAGACCGACGACGCACCAAAAAAGCTAACAGTAAGTAAATGCCCCAGGTGCCGGGAAATCAACCCTGAAAATGCAGTATTTTGTCTAAGGTGCGGTTTACCACTCACACAGGAGGCGGCAATGACTGTCGAAACAACGAAAACAGAATACATGCAGGTTGCAGAGCTAGACGAAATACAGGAAATGAAAAATGAGTTACAACAACAGCGTGAAGAGATCTCTAAACTAAAGGAAACGATAAAACACGGGAAATAACTGCTTTAAAACAGATTTACAGGGCAGTTGAGGGTTAGTGAGTCTCTGTTTTCTCCCTCAATTTTTCGAAATACTGAATATAAAAATCGTCATATGCTTTGAGTTTAGAGAATAGGTCTATTTCCGGATTCGCTTTATAATAAGCATGCATCTCTTTTGTTTTATTCACAAATTCTATTTCTTCAGGAGAAATAGTACCCTCATAAATGTCTTTCTCGACACAGAAATCAAACATTCTTTCAATCAGTACCGGACCTATGTAGAGTGGAAGCTTCATTTCGAACAGCTCACCTGACTTGTCCAACTGATAATAGTAAGACATAAGTTCTGAGTTTTCATCCTTTATTTTCTTTAGCCCTGCTGCAAACTCTGTCTTTATGATTTCTGTTATTGATATTTCTACTCTTTTAGAAATATTAAGCTGGGTTATCAGCGTTTTTGATTCTTTGTCCTTTATTTTCTTTGCCTCGGTCTCAAGCACTGTCGTTAATATTTCTGCCTGGTTTGGAATATTCAGCTTTGTCATTATTCTTTTCATCATTTCCGTGAACAGACCTACAGCGCCTCCTAGAAACATGTCTTCCAAAATCCTTTGCTCCCATTCAGGATAGTCCTTCCCCCATTTATCAAAATCATGCTTGTAAAGCTCGTAAGCTATGGTATCTACAGTTTCAGGGTAATATTTTATGCAAGTATCAAAAAATGAACTTGACAGGAAGAGTTGAATGCGAAATTTATTGGCCATAGGGGAATCTGGGTGAAGAAGAAAAAACCGTTTGAGAACGATCTTTAAAGTTTTTTCATATTTTTTCAGTTGTATTTCAGGGAAATGAAGTCTGATGTTTTTTACATGTTCGATTTTCCCTATGTCCCAATTATTTGGTAATCCTGACTTCTTCGGTGGAACTTTCTCAATACACAAATAGGGCTCGTGTTGTAAATCTTTTAGATGTCTTTTCATGTTTCTTATATCGGTTATCCCATATTTTTTTTCTAAATGTTTTCTTATATATGGCTCTGGAACAGTATCGTTCTGACCTATAATGAACTCGATTATTCCAGCCTTTACTTCATTTCGCTTTAGGTGATCACTTGCAGTTATCTCCATACGTTCTAAAGTATGCTATATGGTTTAATAGGTTTTGTACAGTTTTGAGAAATGACATAGGACCTAATTTTTGAGAAATGACATAGGACCTAATTTTTGAGAAATGACATAGGACCTAATTTTCATCAAATACCACTTTTTATTATTTATAAAATAGTTACGGATTAATTATCGGTGATTAAAAGCGAAATTCAGTTTTGAAAATCGAAAAATCCAGAAAGTTAAGTATTCATTCCTAATATCGCTCCCAATTCGATGGGCAAAGAGCATGAAGTTCTCCAAGGGCAACTCCTTGAGAATAGAAGTGCAAGACAATTGCAATTTAAGGGTTAAACCGGTTCCACAAACCCGACAAGATTCTGAAGGAACCGGAACCGAAGCCCCAAGCTAACTAAAAGAAGAGGTATCGGTATGAAAACAATGACTTTAGAGAATAAAGACTTTGCCGCATGGGCAAAAGAAAAGTGCGCCCGTTATCCGGAAATCATAAAGTATATGCGAAATAGCTTTGACCCGTTGGAAAGGGCAATCGCGATCAGAATTATGAAAAACGCAGGAGTGGACCAGCTATGACTCCTTCTCAGAATACTTCAAGAACGCTATCAGTAAAGAAAACTCTCTATGCTCAGGAAATGAGTAACAAGGGAACTACAGATGGTCCACAAAGCAGAAGCCCCCCGAAAAATGGTTTGAAGTATATTCCCATGAAAACTGATCCAATCCTGACCGCAGACTATCCATACGACTATAGGATGGAGCTGCTGGACAGATTTACTCAGGTTAGTGAACCCGATGAAAAACTCGTAAACGAGATGTTCCAAGCCTTTGAAACATTAATTGCAGTGGGAATTGGCGATGAAGTCTTCGTTAGGAGGTGCTACAAATGGCCCTACGAGCGAATACATGGGGGGAGGAGGTCAGTAATGACCACATTCTACGTAGACACGATCTCTTATGTTCGTGTAACTAAGGACCCTCATGGGAATGGTTTCAAAATCGTTCCACTGACGGCCGGCCAAGTTCGAGCTTCACGTCACTCCTCCAATTATGAGAGGGATCTGCGAGATCTCTATTGTGAAGTTACACTGAACAGGAACGCAGACGAACAGGTCGCAAATGAACTTTTCCAAGAATTTGGGGCACTAATTGCAGTTAATTTCAAAAACGGCAGTTTCACTAGGAACGGCGGTTTCACCAGGAGGGGTACATAATGCCCCTCCCCGCGAATATCGACTCTATTATTCCTTTGGAAATGGTAGTTTATAATCAGTGGGTTCTCTGGAAATATGAAGAGGTAGACGGCAGGATGACAAAAGTCCCATATCAAACCAATGGGAAAAAAGCCGCTTCCACAAGGCCAGAAACTTGGACGACATTAGGTGACGTATTAAAAGTAGCTGATAACTTTGATGGTATCGGATTCGTATTTACTGAGGACTCCGGGATAGTAGGACTGGATTTCGACCATGTAAAAAAAGGAGCCATTTGGGACCTTGAGGCTCTCTACGAGATTCGAAGCCTCAATTCATACTCCGAATTATCTCCGAGTGGCGAAGGTGCTCACGTTTATGTATTTGCGAAATCCCCAGGCAACGTAAGAAAAAAAGGCAATCGGGAAATGTACAGCTCTGGTAGGTACTTCACAGTTACGGGAGACAAAATTCCTAATACTCCAGACAGCATAAATGAAAATCAGGAAGCTGTAAATGCACTTTACAAAAAGTGGTTCACTGAAGACAACAAGGAAAATACACGGATAAAGCACCCTGAGAGCGACAACCCCGATGAAGATATTATAAGCTTCTGCAAAAAATCGAAGAACGCGCAGAAGTTTGAAAAACTGTATGCTGGAAACGTCGAAGGATATCCGTCGCAATCTGAGGCTGATCTGGCTCTGTGCTCTATTATTGCCTTCTATACGCAGGATAAGGAACAGATCCAGAGAATATTTTCAGGATCGGGGCTATATCGGCCGGAAAAATGGGGACGTCGGCAAGACTATGTAGAAACCACGATTAAAAAAGCTCTCTCTGGCCTTACGGACGTGTATACAGGCGAAAAGAAAAAAGACCAATCTGCAAGGCAGAAAATAGAAGTTCCATTCGATGTCGTGGGCAACAGAATAATGCAGAAATTCCACATAATGACCTTGGACGATACGAAGGAAATTTTCCTTTATGAGAACGGCGTTTATAAAGCCGAAGGCGCGGAAACTAAAATAAACAAAGAAATCCGCGAGGAGTATACCAGGGTATACATAGATGAATGGAACGAAAAAATAGGAACTGATTTGCCTGAGCATCTGCCTGTGGGAAACGGTGTATATGTCAATGAAGTGATGAATTATATAAAAATATACACCGCGAAAAACAGGGTCGAAATAGACCAAGGGCAGGAGGATCTCATCAATCTGAAGAATGGAATCTTCAATTTCGAGACACTCAAACTTGAGCCGCACGATCCGGAAAAGTATATGATTCGACAAATTCCGGTCATTTATGACCCTGAAGCACAATGCCCCCAAATCTCCAAATTCCTATCGAGTGTTGTCCACGAAGAGAACGTAAAAGTCTTAATCGAGTTTGCAGGGTACGCTTTACTTCCAACCACTAGGATGCAGAAAGCACTCATGCTGTATGGAAACGGCGGGAACGGTAAGTCCATATTCCTGAGATTTCTAATCGCTTTTGTAGGCGAGGCAAACACCAGTAATGAGAGTTTGCAGCGATTGGAAACTGACAAATTCGCCGTATCAAACTTATATGGGAAGCTTTTAAATGTTTTTCCTGACCTCAGTGACCAAGCCCTAGGTCATAACGATACATTTAAAGCACTGGTCGGCGGCGACAGGATGAGGGCGGAAAAGAAGTACAAAGACGCCTTCGCATTCTATAATATAGCTCGCCTGGTATATTCCGCAAACAAGATACCACCAGCCAAGGATGATACAAGGGCATACTACCGAAGATGGATTCTGGTCGAGTTTCCGAACGTGTTTGAGGGCAGCAACGAAGATAAAGACTTAATCCGTAAACTGACCACAGAGGATGAACTCAGTGGATTTTTAAATCTCGCAATCGAGGGTGTATTTGAGGCTGTATATGTAAATGAGAAGTTCTCATACTCTCGCTCAATCGGTGATGTTGAAAAGCTATATAAAAAGAACAGCTCTCCGGTTGAGGCTTTTGCAGAGCAGTGCTTAATACCTTCGGATTCAAACACAGAGAAAACGACTATGTACGATGCATTCATGACGTGGGCTAAGAACAACAATGTGAAGGCACTCAGTTACATTGGCTTTTGCAAAAAAATGAAATCGCTTGGATACACAGATGCAAGGCCGTGGGGTGATAGGCATGAGTCAAGGGGGAATGTTTGGGCGGGTATCAGCATCGACATGGGAAAGGTTGAGAAAACACAGCCTGTCTCAAAAGAGACTACGGGAGACATCTGGGACGGGATGACAGGGTTTAAACCCCCACTGTAGTTATAATTTTGAAATTATTGTGTATATACCATATAAGCATACAATACGCGTGGATATTAAATTGGCCATAATAGTTTTTGGCAACCATCCTGTCTCCCGGCCTCAATGGTAAAAACGTCATCATGTGAGCTCATAGCCTGGAACAGGATGGCTTTTTTATCCTGTACCAATTCGCTGCCAATGCACAGAACCGTTTCAAAGTTGCTCCCCTCGGATCTTGTTGACACTGTGTTTAAAACGATAGCGTCAATAAGTTCTTGAACTCTTCAGTATGCGACGCGCTAGCCCCGACATGTCACGGGTGTTTCTGCAGGCTTCCTAGGAGATCTTTTTCTATCTATGTTAATTAAATCCTGAGACTGAATCAAATGATGTCAGAGAAGAATGTCGGAATCTAAAGACTATTTTGAGGTTCAACCCGTTGAGTTATACTTAAAATATATAATAATGTGAATATATATCATTAGGGATCTGTATATTGAATATTGGTGATAAATTATGTCCTTTGATTATGATGGAACGAAATGGTTTGTCGCTGGTTTTGAGGGTGGAATAGCTGGGGAATATCATGATGTACCATGGGAATTTGAGGGATCAACGGTGCGTGCCGGATTTCTCTGGAAAGGCGACTTGTCGCCCTGTGGTCCCGATCGGATCAACTGTTCTATCATGCATTCTCATGGGGGCATAGATAGTTTTGACATTGTTTTTTTGTCTCCCGGTTGGTTCGTTGCAATGAAGGGAGGTGAGCCTTACAGGTTAGGTAAGCGTATTGTGTAACAAACAAAACAAATAAGACTTATCCAGAAAACGCTGTACTGTCTAAATCCTATTTATTATGATGGGACTTACGTACTTGATTTGGGATCTCAAGTGTATAAGTCCCAAGATGATAACCTAACTATATAGATATATAATCTTTACCTTAACTATATACCAATCTGCTTTTAACATGTTGCCTGCACAATCAAATCAGCCTGTAAAAACAGTATCGTTTGGGCGCGTCTAACTAGCGAAATGATGTCCATAGAAAAGCGAACCACCCTGCCGGTCCGAAAAGTCATTCGGTTCTAGCTACCCCCAGGGCTTCCGTTGTTGTTTCTCGTTCGGATTGGATGTACGACGGTCAAGATTTATATTGTGCATGTTTTCAATTTGCCAGAACTACCGGATATGTTCACGCTCGACCAAAACGAGGTGGTACTTTCCACAGGCTCTAGTAGTTTTTACATAAACGCTTACTGACGCACTCGCATAATACTCTTATCTCAGCAGGGTCTGGTCAATATGTCCTGCTAAGCTCAACGGGCTACAAGCTATAAGATAGAACAGGGCTAGAGGCAAAAGCAGACGTAATTTCACGGTGTCAGCCTTATATTCAGGGTTGGCACCGTGAATGACTGATTGCTGCGTTGACGAGACGCAGCGATAGAAACGACGGGTTGACGAAACCCAACAAGGTGACTAAGCACGAGTGCACGGACGCACGCGGGCGAAGTGCAGTATTGACGATGTACTGCACCCCTATATTATCTCGTGAGTATTTAGCGTTTAAGAATTCCTCGGACTTTTTTCCAAATGTAAACAGTTGGCCCAGACTCCCTCCTGAAATCTTGTCTGTTTTTGCCAGAGACGAACACAACTTGGCGTGGGGGCTACCCCCAGGGCGTCGCCTGAATTCCGCCGCAACAAGCTCAGGACCCCGTGGGCGGGGCAAGGGTCACAGTCGTCATGCAGGTCTAACCCGACCGTCACAACAAGCTCAGGAACATCGAGTACGTTGCTCGCGAGTCCGGACACGTTGGGGTCTAACCCTAGTTCCGTCACAACAAGCTCAGGAACAATCTGAACGAGCGATTTCATGGTCCGTTTCTGGGGGTCTAACCCTAGTTCCGTCACAACAAGCTCAGGAACTCGTTTAGTCTGGTCTTTGCGTTCTTGTGTTCCTGAAGGTCTAACCCTAGTTCCGTCACAACAAGCTCAGGAACCCTGCAGGTCGTGGCCGGTCTTATCGCGATGGCGGCAGGGTCTAACCCTAGTTCCGTCACAACAAGCTCAGGAACAACACCTAGAGGCACAGGGGGCATTTGTGCTTATGCCCCCCGCAGTCATGCTTTTTTCAAAAACGGGTCTAACCCTAGTTCCGTCACAACAAGCTCAGGAACCTGTCTTACATTGTGAAATGCTATCGGATGTCTCTTTTGGGGTCTAACCCTAGTTCCGTCACAACAAGCTCAGGAACATGAACGTACATGATAGGGACGCGCTTGAGATTTTTGGGTCTAACCCTAGTTCCGTCACAACAAGCTCAGGAACATTGATCTTGGCGATCTGGCCATTCATCCTTTTTGAGTGGTCTAACCCTAGTTCCGTCACAACAAGCTCAGGAACTCAGGTGCAGGCCACTATCAACCAGTGCCCGAAGGCAGGTCTAACCCTAGTTCCGTCACAACAAGCTCAGGAACCCCGTTTGCTTTACCATATACAATTTCAGATAATTTAGGTCTAACCCTAGTTCCGTCACAACAAGCTCAGGAACAGGGCAAAAATTCCCTCTTTTCGTTCATCTGAGCTATTTTAGAACTGGATTGTTTGAAAGACAGTATTTCATGCCTTTTTGGATGTAACCCGACATCCTCTATCCCGTCTGCAAAAGCTTCCGGGATTGCCTTTTTGATTATATTGAGCGCCCCGTTCAAATCTGCGTTTATGATAGTTCCGCTGGCAGACCTGAACTGTCCTCTGTTTATCCGTTTTCCTACGTATGACTCGTGGTGTTTCACAGGTTCGTTATCCAGGAAACTGCATTTCGAGGTATGACTTTCCTCATTGACTATGACGTCAATTCCGACTTCTTCGGCCTTGTACTTGATCATCTGAATCAGCGTGGCAAACGGGATGTTCACGAAGTTCTGGTTATTTCGCTTCCCGTGGTTGATTTTCTGTTTCCAGTCGGGATTGTTTCCGATCACGATCGTTTTGACCTCGTTTGATCTGGCATACTCGATAACGTCCCTGCTCAACTTATGGAAGTAGTCTTTGATCTTGTTATTCCGTTTCCAGTCAAGTTTAGCAAGCTTCTTGCCGTATTTGAGACCGGACTTATCGTAAACGCTCTGGACCCTTGCCTTCTCCTTATTGTAGAACTGGTTCATGCTTTTCACAACGCCGCCCTTAACGACAATCGGGTCTGCCCCGAAGTTGTTTCCGATAGTTACGACGTTAGATACACCTAAATCAATTCCGATTACCCGCGTGGAATCCAGCTCACAGGGCGTGACTTCCTTCTCGTAAACGATCTCACAGACGTAGTTGAACCGCCTCGGGATTATTCGTACCTGGCACAGCTTTACGTCCTTCAGCCTTGTTTTAAATTCCAGGTCGATCTTTCCGGGGAATTTCAGGACACCATCTTTGATTTTGCACTGCTGATTCGTGAAGACCAAAATGTTCTCCCCGTCTTTCGGCTTGTACTTTGGTGGGTTCGGCTCACCCTGAAACTTCGAATGATCCTTTTTCCATTCCTTGATGGCCCTGAAAAAAGACTTCCAATTCTTATCGAGGAGTTTTAAGATCTGCTGAGATGTTTGTGCAGGGAGCTGTTTGTACTCATCTGTGTTTTTCAACGTTGAGCATAACTCAGAGTACCTAATCCATTTCTGGCTACGTTTGAGTTCCTGCTGGATCCGATAATTCGCTGCGTTGTACAGGTTTTTTGAAGCGTGGCACGTAGCTGATATGGACTCTGATTTGAATTGTATCTGCTCAGTCCGTGTGACTGTCATACCCGAGTTCTCCCGCAGTATAAAATCTGACCCCATATATATAATTAGCAAGGAGATATATTAAATCAACTAATACTGAAAATTGACGTTGTGACGTCTCAGTTATATTGCATTTCATTCTTTTTTGCTGTCGTCCCAGGTCAGCGAAAATAGTGTGTCCAGCACGGCACGGCGGAAAGATTCGTTATCACTAAACTGCTTGAAGAACTCAGTCTCGATACTCATGCGTGCAATTGCTGCACGTTGAGCAGCCTTGTCAAGTTCAATGCGAGCGTTTTGTTTGTCCGAGTTTTTTCGGGCATTCTGGTAAGCGGTGTCTGCCAGTACCGCTGCCGGAAGTTCTTCAGTTATCAGGTGGATAATCCTATCGGAATCAGTCCAGTGGATGCCGCCAAACTGGTCGTTAAAACTCTTGATGATATTACTGAGCCGGTCTAATTCAGGTTCAGATTTGAACCCACCACTGCTTGCAGGCACAGGCTCGATTTCGGCATCTGAATCCGGAAGCTGGATTTTTACCACAGCCTGTTTTTCAACTCTGTAACTGTCCATATCTATGGCTTCGAGAATGCCTTTCGAGAGATCTTCTTCGATAGGGGCTGGCAGTTTGGGTACCAGGAAGTTAAGGAATATTGAGAGCTTTTCCCATTCGGCATCTGTATATGGAAGAATCGATGCAAGGAAACCATAGGTACGGTTGAAAGCTTTTGCTTTGCCTTTGAAATCAACCTGTCCGTCTTCATCAAGCTGTTCTTTATAAACGGCTACACATACGTCAAGAATGGGATCGAGTTTATCGCGGTCAGAGCCATTGAGATAAAGTTCAACTAACTGCTCTATATCCTTAGGCGCATAGACCTGGTAGTTATCAAGGTCGGCCTTCAGGTCATGGAGCTTGTTGGGGTCAGTCTCGTCACTCAGAATTGTAGTACGGTAGTAATTTGAGAAAGCAGCCTGGATTGTATCAGTGGTATTCATGAAGTCCAGAACAAAAACGTCATGCTTCTGAGGGTGTGCCCGGTTAAGCCTTGAGAGTGTCTGAACAGCCTTGATATCAGATAGTACCTTGTCCACGTACATCGTATGCAGGAGCGGCTCGTCATAGCCGGTCTGGAATTTATCGGCACAGATTAGGAACCTGTAAGGGTCTTCTTTGATCTTTTCTTCGATCTTATTTGATGGGAAATCGTTGATCAAGGCCTCGGTAACTTTTACACCACCATATTTGCGCTCTCCTGAAAAAGCGACAATTGCCTGATACTGGCTTTTCCTCTCGATGAGATAGTCGTGGATAGCATAATAGTACTGAATTGCGCGTTCTACCCCGTCCGTAACCACCATCGCCCTTGCCTGCCCGCCAATTTTTTTAAGCGCGATCACTTGCTCCTGAAAATGATCAACCATGATCTCAGCTTTGAGCTGGATAGCGTAGTTATGACCTTCAACATACTTGCGGAGTTTCTTCTTCGCTTGCTTGGTATCGAATTCCGGATCGTTTTCCACAGTTTTGATAAGTTTGTAGTAACTGTTAACAGGAGTATAATAACTGAGAACGTCCAGGATGAATTCTTCCTGAATCGCCTGTTTCATGCTGTAGGTATGGAAAGGCCGGTGTTTAACCTGTTCATCTTCTTGATAAGGTTCCCCGAAGAGTTCCAGGGTTTTGTTCTTAGGAGTTGCAGTAAACGCAAAGTAGCTGGCATTTGGAAGCATTTTGCGGGCCTCCATTCGTTTTTCCAGTGCATCGTTTATGGTATCTTCGGGATCAAAAAGGGCTTCGTTCATTGCTGCCGATGTGCGCCCTCCCTGGCTGGAGTGAGCTTCATCAATTATGATTGCGAATTTACGACCACGGTGATCCGTTCCAATTTCATCGAGGATGAACGGAAATTTCTGGACCGTGGAGATGATTATCTTTTTTCCGCCTTCAATGAACTTCCTGAGGTCGCCTGAGTGGTCGGCGTGCCCTACTGTTGAGCTTACCTGAGCAAACTGCCTGATTGTATCGCGGATCTGCTTATCGAGAACACGCCGGTCAGTGATGACAATAATAGAGTCGAAGATTTCTTTGTCATCTTTTTTGAGGCCAATAAGCTGATGTGCGAGCCACGCAATGGAATTGCTTTTGCCACTGCCAGCCGAGTGCTGGATAAGATATCGATTGCCTGCTCCGTGTTGACCTGCATGAGCAAGAAGTTTCCTGACTACATCGAGCTGGTGATATCGAGGAAAAATCTGCACTACCTTTTCGATTTTTTTTGTTTTCGCGTTTTTATACTCCACTACCTGCGCGTAATTTTCAAGGATATTGGTAAGGCTTTTTGGCGTGAGAATGCGCTTCCACAGGTAATCGGTCTTGATACCATTTGGATTTGGAGGGTTGCCTGCACCGTCATTGTAGCCCTGGTTGAAGGGAAGGAACCAGGAGCTTTTGCCGCTCAGTTGTGTGCAGAACTTTACCTCCTGGTCATCCACAGCAAAATGAACCATACAACGCCCGAACTGGAAAATAAGCTCTTTTGCATCACGATCTCGTTTGTACTGTTCCACTGCGTCTTCTACTGTCTGCTTCGTGAGGCTGTTTTTGAGTTCAAAAGTGGCTATAGGCAGCCCGTTGATGAAAAGCGCAAGGTCGAGGGCAAGTTTTGTTTCATCCCGGCTGTACCTGAGCTGTCTGGTTACGCTGAAGCGGTTCAGAGCATTGTTCACTTCGGCTTTTGTGTTTCCGGGCGTGGGAGTTCCGTAGAAGAGATCTATATTGTGAGGCCCGTGCTTTATGCCTTTGCGCAGAACGTCGATTACGCCTCGCTTAGTGATTTCCCCCTGCAAGCGGAAGAGGAATTTCTGTCGTGTTGGGCTGGAGTTCCCGAGGTCAAGGGATTCTGCCAGTTCGGGCTGTGTTGATTTCAGGAAAGCAGTCAGTTGGACAAGATCCACAGAGTACTCGCGGTTATAATCCTGCCATCGCCCGAGTATCCAGCCGGTACCACCGTAAAGAGCGCATGGTTCTCTGCCTATGTCTGTCTGTGCCTGAGAAGTTGCCGGCTTTCCGGCCATCGCTTCAACAATAAGGGTTTCGAGACCTTTTTCAGTGGTATCGGTTGGCATGTTTATTCTTCCTCTGGCTCACTTTCAAGCTCTTCTTCAGCCGTTTCTTCGTCTCCGGCAAATTCGTCTTCGAGAACTTCTGTTTCATCGGTTTCTTCAGGTAGATTCGCCGCTGCCTCTCTCACGTCTAGTTTGCCAGTTACAACGTCAGCTATCAGGCGGGTGCGGTATTCACGTAAAAGAGAAATTCCTTGGTTATACGCATGAATTGCATGTTCTAGTTCACTAGTTGCATTGTAAATTTTATCAAGAATCGCTTGCTGTTCAACAATTGGAGGCCGAATAATAGGTATGCTAAGGAATTGTTCGGGATACAAGCGGAGGCGTGAAGAACGGATACCAGTTGAACGACAAACATACTCAGCTACATAAGGCTTTATTCGCAACAATAAGTCTATGAACTGAGGAAGAAATGCATCTTTTTGAATAGGCCTGTAAACTGCATAGGAAGGGCTTACGATACCAGTCTGTCGTGCAATACCAAGTGCCGCCATCCAAGCCCACATAGTGTTAATAACAAGATCGCCTTCTCTACAAAGCTTATGACCCACATAAGACTCGGCCATAAACATCGTTATGTTCTTTTCAGATCTTGGTGTAACACCTGTAATATGTGAGACGGAAAGCAATTCTTCAGAGCCCGTAGAAGAACGCTCGTCAACTTCTCGATAATACCACTTGGCTGGTTTTACTTCCCAATGCTCTGGTATCTCCCCTAACCACTCTATCCCCGAAGGCTTGAGCTTAACATTGGGATCAAGCCCACGGGTGACAGCTTGATGGATAATTGCCTGCTTCTGCTCCTCCAGCAGCTTGATTAATTTCTTTTTTGCAAGGATATAGTGCCGAATGCGTCGGTCTATGTGATCTAGATACCGGACGATGGCGGATTGTTCGGAGAGAGGAGGAACCGGGCATGGAAGATACTTGAAATCACGCCAATCAAGATTTTGACGAAGCCCAGAACCACGTCCATAGAAAATTTTCATCAGGTCATAAGTGTGAAGAAGGAGATGACCATACTCCGGTATTAGAAGCTTCTGTGTTTGAAAACACATATATGCAGAAGTGATTATGCCTTTCGTCTTAGCAAAACCAAACCTCAGGCTGTTTTGATCGTTTTGAAGATCAGTCGATCGGATTATGATATCATTTGGCTCAATAATTTGATATGTCTCAAATGATTCAGGAACTAGACCATGCAACTTCTCAGGAGGTTTGATAACTATCTGTCCATAGCTGAGGGAAAGTACTGTTTTTTCTAGAAGCCCGATATTAGGCACTTTCTTTTCAGTAAAGCATGCACGTCCAGGCAGTTGTTTCCAATGCTCCGGCACATCTCCTATCCAAGGTATGCCTGAATCTTTGTATGCTGGATAGGGTTTGAGGGCGTGGATCATTTATCCACTTCCCGTAGAAGATCTTCTGGAGTCCAGATGCGCTTGGCGAGTTGAAGGTAAAGCGCTCCACGTTCATCAAGATCTTTTTTCTTGAACTGCACATGTGCCTTAAACGGCAAGCCGCTATCTTGCACAAAACGCAGGAAACCTGAATTATGATCATAGCACTGAGGATGCAAAGAGCGAGCGAGAAGGTTTAATTCTTGGGTGTTATAATGTGGCAGTTTTTCCTCATAAGCTAAGTCACCATAACTGGCGTTAAAACTCTTAGGTAGAAGTAACAGCCCACCTATGCGGTTGCGGTACTCGGCGAAATCAGCGTACTGGCTGAACTCATCAATATGCCTCTCGTGATGGTCAGCCCATATGTGTTCTATTTCATAGCGTTCCTTTCCTTCTTTAACATACTCAATGTAACGCGAGGTTTTTCCGGACTGTATTTCCACATAGTCAGTCAGGCGGGCTAAAACACGGTGCAGAGAACGACGATTCTGCTGATGAACACGTAAAGAAGTATTGCTCTCAAAAGTTTCTTTCTCTTTGCACAGGATTTCATAGAGCTTGCATGCCAGCGGTTCAGGGTCCAACCCACGTATATCACGCATGATGAGGAACATAGAATACTGCATGGTGGAATAAGCAATGCTTCGGAAGTTCCACAAGCGCCAAGTGAGCAGAATATCTAAGAAGCGACTTACAATACGTAGCTTTCTTCTCACAACTTCGTCTTTGTCACTGGGACGAAGTGGAGCAAGTAACAGCATATATTGTAGTGTGAATCCATTCTGGGCATTATAGAGAACGCACTCCAGTCCATCAACTGACTTGTGTGATGCCTCTAAGAGACGCAGGTATTGACGGCTGTAAAAACCAAAATCTATTTCTATGAATCGATAAAAATCAGAGCTTTGCTTGAGCCCAATTGATTCTCTTGCATCATGCAGCCAGCGATGAAACTCAGTGCCTATGCGGTCGAAGTCTTCGGACTTTGCACCTTTCTTGCGTTCACGAATCTTGGTAGCGTACTGGCTACGCAGCCAGGCTTTAAAACAGTCCGATTCTACATCCTTGCCTGCTTCGTTTAGCTCGCGGATTCTTTCACGCCAACGGTCGTTGGCAGAAATACGTTTGGATGTATTATCGATGTTAGCCAACAGGTATCCCTTGAGCATTTCCGTATTACTGAGAGACAGGCCGCGGTCATTCATTGTCTCAAAAATTGTATAAGCATCATCGTCGGAGTAAGCAGTTATCTCAACAAGATGCACGTTTTCCAGCAACCAGTCTATGAAGTACGGCAACGCATTATCACACAACTCTTCGGGGAAGCAAGCCTCAAGATCTTGATAGCGCTGATAAAGATTCTGCACTGACTCTGTGCAGTCAGTGACGTCAAAGGGCTGTCCTTCGTATAGAGCTTCCATGCAAGCTGTCCGATCTTCAACATAAATATTGAAAGATTTTTGGCCGAATTTCTCGGAAACTATCATCTCATCTACATTAACTTGGTCTTTACGGCCATTTTGTAGATTACGCAACAGGATGAGTAGCAATGTGAGGCTAGTAAGGCGTTGCTGACCATCAACGATGTAATTGAGATTGTCCTTCTTGCTGATAATAATTGAACCAAGAAAGTAGTGTGGGTATTCAGCGACTTTGTCGCGTGGGTGATCTGGCTGATATTCTTCAAGGAACTTCCCGCTCAAGTCAGCAACCAATTCTTGTATATTCTTTTCACGCCAATTGTACTCCCGCTGGTAATAGTCGATAGAGTACTTTACTCCCTTGAGCAGACTGCGGACTGTTTTGGCATCTCCTCTTATTTCTCTCATCTACTATCTCTCCCTATGATTTCATCCAGCAGCCCATCGGTCTCTTTCTCAAGCGCTAGAATATCTGCACGGATTTCCTCAAGAGAACGCAACGGCTGAGGCTTGTAGAAGTAACGGGTAAAACTGATCTCATACCCGGTTTTTATGCTGCTCTCTTCGATCCAGGCATCCGCAGCATATGGGAGTACCTCGCGCTGGATAAAAGCCTCTATGCCTCCTTCCTCCAGCAACGGCACCTGTTCAGTATCGCGAAGTTCTGTATCAGGCTCATATTCTACCACACAGAGCTTGCCGTTCACAGTTGCCTCAAAACGACCATGCAGAGGGTCAGCCTCAGCTTTTCCGGGTTTATACACCTTTTTGATAACAGGTACAGCCAGCTCGTCTTTCCTGGCAAGGCTGTTCTGTAGAATTTTGAGCCGTTTGGATGTGAGTTTGACTCCGGCCTTGCTCGCCAGGGTCTCGACAGAAGAGAGGAAAGTATTGAAATCATTATGTGGACCTGGACCAAGCTGAACTGCAGCCATATCGATAAGTGTGGCAAGATGCTCTTCCCCGACCTCTATACAGGTCTTTCTGAAGTTGGCGGTCGCATCTAGTGTCAGATCAATAGCAAGACGTAATGGCCTTTCGACTGTCACTTTCCAGTACCCAAAAGCAGCATTTGGGAAAATTTTAGATTGCTCGGATTCTTCAAAAGCGAGAAAGGTATCACAGATCTTCTGGACATCCTCATCAGACAGCTCACAGTTTTTCTTGCCCAGGTTCTTGCGAAGAGATACGTACAACTGCGTTGCATCGATAAGCTGAACTTTACCCTGTCTGTGTTCTGGCTTGCGGTTTGTTAGAACCCATATATAGGTCGCAATGCCGGTGTTATAGAACATATTCAGAGGCAAGGCGACAATCGCTTCCAGCCAGTCATTTTCAATGATCCACCTGCGAATGTTACTCTCACCCTGGCCTGCATCGCCAGTAAAAAGTGAAGAACCATTGTGAACTTCAGCGATTCGGCTTCCGAGTCTAGTATCATGTTTCATTTTCGAAAGCATGTTGACCAGAAATAGCATCTGCCCGTCACTAGAACGTGTGAGTAACGAATATTCTGGATCGTCTGCATGTTCTATAACAAACCGCAGGTCTTTAATGCCATCTTTTCCACCCATCCTTTCAAGGTCGCTCTTCCAGCTCTTACCATAGGGCGGGTTTGAAAGCATAAAGTCGAACTCGCGGGCCGGAAAAGCATCGTTGGATAGGGTCGAATACTCAGGTCCTCCAACAAGGTTGTCTGCTGCGTCGCCTTCGCCCTTGAGCAGAAAATCAGCCTTAGCAATAGCATAGGTTTCGGCGTTGATCTCCTGGCCATACAGATGTGTTGCAACCTGTTTTTCGTGTTCTTCTGCGAGCTGTTTCAGTTCTTCTTCAGCCACGGTCAGCATACCGCCGGTTCCACATGCCCCGTCGTAAAGCAGGTATGTTCCTGATTCAATCCGGTCGGCCACAGGAAGGAAGATCAGCCTTGCCATAAGCTTTACAGCATCGCGTGGAGTCCAGTGCTCGCCGGCCTCCTCGTTATTTTCCTCATTGAAACGCCTTAAAAGCTCTTCAAAGATCGTACCCATACCGTGGTTGTCAAGACCAGGATATTTCACTGAGTCGTCGCCATTCATAACCGGATCTGGACTCAAGTTTATCGACGGGTCAAGAAACTTTTCGATTAACTTGCCGAGCACATCAGCCTTGGAAAGACGTGGAATCTGGTTTCTGAACTCAAAATTGTCAAGAATATCCTGGACGTTAGGAGAAAAACCGTCAAGGTAAGCTTCAAAGTCGGCCTTTAGCTGCTGCTGGCTTGCTCTGGAACGCAGATCCCTCAGGGTGAATTTCGATGTGTTATAGAAAGCCTGCCCTGCAGCCTCGCGTAATGGCTGGTCCTGGTTTTTGATGTCTGCCCCATCGAGAAGTGATTTCATATCGAGAACAGATTGTTTTGTAGGTTCAAGCACCGCATCCAAACGTCTCAGAACAGTCATAGGTAGGATTACATCACGGTACTTACCACGGACATAGAGATCTCGCAGCACATCGTCTGCAATTCCCCAGATGAAATTAGTGATCCAGTTTAAGTCGTTTTCAATCATTTTGTAGCCTTGAAGTTGTGCTCAGTTTATATTTCCAAGAGAATTTCGGTTAGCCCTTTATCTTACTGTTTTCAGGATTTTCTATTCAAGTATGTATAGTAACCGTTTTAACTTTTTCTTTTCGGTTTTGAAGTTCCACAATAAGCGGGGTTTCCGTGTGAAGCTGAAATGACACGGATTTCAAATGTGCGATGAAGTTGCCTCGCCCACAAGCCAATATTTATTTAAAAGAAAAACGAGAACTTTATGAGATAAATATAACAGAAAATACTAAATAGTAGCCCACCATGTTAATCTATAGACACATAGCACAATTTTTCATGGCTCTAAATATCGAATTTTTTTCTAGCGGTGAACTTCCCTCTATCTATCAGTCTTATAACTATATAATAAATATGATGGTGAACAGTATAGAAAATTTTACTGGTTGGAAGAAAACAAAAAGCTTAACCTGGAAGCTGCAAACTCAAGGAAATTGCTATTTTCCGGTTCAGACAAGTATATTTTTTTCGACTTTCAAAAAACTTTAGTTTTCTAATTTCTAATTTTTAATTTATGAAATGGCTTTTAATTTGTACCATGAACCTGGAACTTTTTAAAAGCTATACCCTTAATGTTAACAGGCGAAAAGTATATACTTGTTAACAATTGTATATTAAAGAATTCTTATCAACGCAGATCGATTAAGTACTGCGTTCACATCTGTAAAATTAATATCCTCTGGTTGCGGTTCTGGAAAGTCGGTTAAAAGTCGGTTAAATATGACCGGAAATCCCTCTTTCCGGCAAAACCGCAGAAAATCACATCAAAACCACAACCTGAGGACTTATACATTTTACTCAAACGGATCAAAATCTTAACCCGGATAATTCCGGAATATCAAAAGAAACCCCGAAAATAATCGTTCAAAGTATACTATCAAGAATATTAAATCCGGTTATTTTGATTCGACTTTAAGAGGTTCATCCATGAGTGTAAAAATTACCGAAACCATCCTCCGGGATGCACATCAATCTCTCCTGGCAACCAGAATGCGGACAAGAGATATGCTCGAAGTGGTTGAACAACTGGACCAGATAGGGTATTTCTCCCTTGAAATGTGGGGAGGCGCCACCTTTGACAGCTGTATCCGCTACCTTAATGAAGATCCCTGGCAGCGCCTGAGGGATATCAAAAAAGAAATGAAAGACACATACGCTCAGATGTTGCTCAGAGGCCAGAACCTTGTAGGGTACAGGCACTATTCGGATGACGTAGTCAAGAAATTCGTTACAAAATCCTACCAGAACGGAATTGACATCTTCCGGATTTTTGATGCTGTCAATGATGTCCGGAACATGGAATTCTCTATCAAAGTGGCAAAAGGTCTTGGTGCGCACGTACAGGGTACAGTCTGCTACACCATAAGTCCGGTACATACCGTTGAGAAATATGTTGAACTTGCAAAACAACTTGAAGGACTGGAGTGCGATTCCATCTGTATCAAAGATATGGCAGGCCTTCTTTCCCCAAATGACGCCACACATATAATCAGTGCCATGAAAAAAGAAATCTCCATTCCAATTTCTCTGCACTGCCACTGCACTTCTGGAATGGCTCCAATGAGCTATATGGCAGCCTGTGAAGCAGGAGTCGATATTCTGGACACTGCACTTTCTCCCCTGGCCTGGGGAACTTCTCAGCCTCCAACCGAAACAGTCGTAGCCGCCCTCAAAGGTACTCCTTACGATACCGGGCTGGACCTGACTGCTTTTGAAGAAGCCGTAAAATATTTCAAAGTATTAAAAGAGAAATACCGGGGCATACTTGACCCTATTTCCGAACAGATCGATACTAACGTGCTCATCTACCAGATCCCTGGCGGAATGCTCTCTAACCTTGTATCTCAACTAAAAGAACAGAACGCTCTTGACAAATATGATGCCGTACTTAGTGAAATGCCCAGAGTTAGAAAGGAGCTTGGATATCCGCCTCTTGTCACCCCTACAAGCCAGATCGTGGGCACCCAGTCGGTTCTTAACGTGCTCATGGGCGAACGCTACAAGGTTATTCCAAAAGAAGTTAAGGATTATGTGCGCGGCCTATACGGGCGCCCTCCTGCTCCCATAAGCCCGGAAATAATAGGCAAGATAATCGGGGACGAGGAACCTATTCACTGCCGTCCTGCCGATCTCCTTAAGCCTGAATACGAGAAAAGGAAGAAAGAAGCCGAAGAAATGGGTATTGCTAAATCTGAAGAAGACATACTTACCTATATTCTCTATCCGGCTATCGCCCCCAAGTTTCTGAAGGGAGAAATGGAAGAAGAAGCTCTTGCAGTAGTTGCCCCTGCCCCTGAAGTACAGCAGGAATATAAAGTCCCGACCCACTTCAAGGTAGAAGTGGATGAAGAAATATATGAAGTTAGGATTGAACCTCTTGGCGGGGAAGTTTCCATATCTGAGGCTTCTCCCAAAAAGCCGAGTGCTAAGGCTGTTAAAGGAGCGGTGAGCGTCTCAATGCAGGGCATGGTCCTCTCTCTTAAGGTCAAGGTCGAAGACACTGTAGAGGAAGGCGATACAATCGCTGTCATCGAAGCTATGAAAATGGAAAATGCTGTTCATGCTTCCCATTCAGGCACTGTAAGAGAGATTTTTGTTTCCGAAGGAGATACTGTATCTCCTGGCGACATAATAATGTCAATCGACTAAATGTAACGAGGTGGAAGGCATTATGTTCAAAAAAGTACTCATTGCAAATCGCGGTGAGATTGCAATCAGGGTTATGCGTGCCTGCCGTGAACTTGGGATTTCCACGGTTGCGGTCTGCTCGGAAGCTGATAAAAATGCCCTTTTTGCCAAATATGCAGACGAGGCCTACCTGATAGGCCCGGCCCCTTCCAGCCAGAGCTATCTGAATATGGAAGCTATCCTTGCAGTTGCAAAAAACACAGGAGCTGAAGCAATTCATCCGGGCTATGGTTTCCTCTCCGAAAACCCGGTCTTTGCAAAACGCTGTGAGGAAGAAGGAATTGTTTTCATAGGCCCTCCAAGCCATGTGATTGCCGAGATGGGAAGCAAGATAAGGGCCAGAAATCTTATGATGAAGGCTGGTGTTCCGGTTGTGCCCGGGACGAAAGATGCAGTTGAAGACCCGGTCGAGGCTGTAAAAATTGCAGAAGAGATCGGCTATCCTGTTTTGATTAAAGCTTCGGCAGGCGGCGGCGGAATTGGGATGAAAGTGGTTAATTCCAGCGACGAACTTGCCGCTTCACTAAGTTCTACCAGGCAAATGGCTGGCTCAGCTTTTGGGGACTCTTCGGTTTTCATTGAAAAATATGTGGAAGAACCCAGGCACATAGAGATCCAGATTATGGCAGACGGGTATGGAAACACGATTTACCTCTCAGATAGGGAATGTTCCATCCAGAGAAGGCATCAGAAACTTATTGAAGAAGCTCCTTCACCTATTATGACTCCTGAACTCCGGGCCCAGATGGGAGAAGCCGCAGTCAGGGTAGCAAAGACGATTGGTTACGTAAATGCAGGGACAGTGGAGTTTCTTTATTCAAAGGGCAACTTCTATTTCCTTGAAGTCAATACTCGCTTGCAGGTCGAACACGGGATAACTGAGATGGTCACAGGTGTCGATATTGTAAGAGAGCAGCTCAGGATAGCCTGGGGAGAAAAGCTTGAATTTAATCAGGAAGATATCATTATTAACGGGCATTCTATTGAGTGCAGGATCAATGCGGAAGATCCGTTAAATGATTTTGCTCCTTCTCCCGGAAAGATCCGTGGATACCGGTCAGCAGGCGGGCCTGGAGTCAGGGTGGACAGTGGAGTACATACAGGTTACACCATTTCTCCTTACTACGATTCAATGATTTCGAAACTCTGCGTCTGGGCAAAGACAAGGGATGCAGCGATTGCCAGGATGGAAAGAGCTCTTTACGAGTATGTGGTCGTTGGAGTAAAAACCAATATACCCTTCCATAAAGCAGTCATGCGTAACCCGGTCTTCCGCAGGGGCGACCTGACAACGGCCTTTATCGAAGATAATAATATTATGGAAGCCGTCGAAGAGGTTGTCAAAGCAGATGCTGAAAAAGGGGCTACTCTGGCTTCGGCTCTTGAAGCAAAAGACAAAAAAGTTGCGGCCATTACAGCTGCCGTGCACGCCTATGTGAGCATGGCCCAGAAAACACAGCGGTGACATGTGTCCTCCTGAGAAACAGGAACAGGATTCAGGTCAGTTTGACATGAAACAATTTAAGCTAAAAAAATATATACGGTTGAACGCATACATTTGTATGGGGTACGAGGATGGGAGATAAAAGATCTCGAATTATCAAGGCACTTAAAGATGCACAGAAAGGTCCTGTTTCCGGCGAGGAATTGGGGCTCAAGTTGGGGATCTCGAGGACAATGGTCTGGAAATATATCAAGTCCCTTCAGGCTGATGGTTATGAGATAGAATCATCTCCGAAAAGGGGATATGTCCTGAAATCCGTACCTCAACTCCTGTACCCGGAAGAAATCCAGATGGGTCTCAAAACTACTCTTCTAGGGAAAAAAATCCATTATTACGAAGAGGTAACTTCTACAAATAGTACTGCAAAAGACATCGCGGCATCGGAAGAAGAAGGTACGCTTGTTATTGCCGAAGTGCAGAAAGGAGGCCGGGGCCGTCTGGGCAGGGAATGGGTCTCCCCTCATGGTGGGATCTGGATGTCCGTGATCCTGAAACCCGGGATCCCTCTGAGGCATGCCTCAAGGCTTACTCTGGTTGCAGGGCTTGCAGTTGCAAACGTTATTCGCAATATGGGCCTTGATGCTCGCATTAAATGGCCAAATGATGTCCGAATTAATGGAAAAAAGGTTTGTGGGATTCTTACCGAGGCAAAGGCCGAAGTGGATAGAGTAGATTATGTTGTGCTGGGAATAGGGATTAATGTAAACATGGATTTGAAAGATATCCCTGAATCGTTCCGTGCGGGTTCCACAACTTTGAAAGCCGAGCTTGGAAGCCATATAAAAAGGGTCTCGTTCCTTCAAGATTTCCTTTTTGAGCTTGAGCAACAGTATATACTCTTCAAGACCCAGCCTTTCTCGCACATTCTTAATGACTGGCTTGCCCTCTCCGATACCATAGGAAGAGAGGTAAAAGTCACGACACCCTCACGAATTATAGAAGGCAAAGCTGTAGGAATAACCCCAGACGGAGCTCTCGTAATAAGAAAAGCCGACGATACCAAAGAAGAAATTATTGCAGGCAGATGCATTTATGCGCGTTCCAAATAAACAAAGAAGAAAGGAAATTAAGAAGACAAACCTTGTTTCTGTATTTTTCTTTTTTTTCCTAATTTCCTTGTGCTTCTCAGTCTTTTACTCGATATCACCTGCTTTAGCTGCCACCGATAAAGAAAAACTTTCCATTATTCCTGCAGATGAAGAAAAACTTTCCATTATTCCTGCTGATAAAGACAGCCTTTCTATTATTGCTATCAATGGAGAGGAAATTTATATCAGGTCAGGTTACTCCCACAACTTTTTACAGGATTATCAGCTTTACATAAAAGGTACGGATACCGAAGGCAAAAGAGTCTGGATTGAACTTAGCAGAAACGGAGTTTCCCTTCAGGATAGTATTGTTACTGAAGGCTCTCAATTTGTGTATTCTTATAACTCTACGGAAATCCTTAATCTTACTGTGGATACGATATACGAAGGAGCAGATGGAGTGCTTGTGAAGTTTTCACCTGTATACCAGTATCTTGACCCCAGGCTTCCTGTGCCTCAAACGCCAACCGAATCTTTTGACAATGCTTCGAATAATACATCCTCTTCCGCTGCCCCTGAACTGGAAACTCACGCTGAGGGCTTTGATATGCCCCTCTTCCTTCTTGGGCTTGGAGCCGTGCTTCTGGTAACAGGTTTCTTTGCAGGAAAAGGGAAGAAAAAATAAAATTTTTAACGATACAATGGAAAAATCGTTCCTTAGTTATGAATCATTATAATCCTTAGTTATGAATCATTATAATCCTTAGTTATGAATCATTATAATCCTTAGTTATGAATCATTATAATCCTTAGTTATGAATCATTATAATTAAGAAAAGAACTACGGACGGGGCGTTGTCTATGTATCAACGTATCATAATTAAGTTGCCATGACACCAGTTTCGGTCTCCGGCTTCCTGAGTTTTCAAGTGGCTCTTCGCCATTTCCTATGGATAAGACGATTTTCAGTTCAAGACCGCATTGTTTTTATGAGCGCATTATGAGGATATCCATATAAAACATCGAAGAGCCTTCCAACTTACTCGTTGGAGAATTTAACATCCCCTTTTTCGATAAGGAGTTTAAGATCTTCAAGGCTCAAACGAGCGTTTTTCTGAAGCTTTTCGCGGGCATCACTGTGTTTTTGGTTTACTTTAGTTTCTTCTTTCGTAAGCTGCAGGTCTTTTAACCTGTCCAGATATAAGGAAAGTTCCTTCCGGTTATTAGCAATACCATTCTTAAGCGGGTCAATTTTTTCTTTAATGGAGTTTATGTTTGTGATTTTATCCGTAAGCTGGGCATGATATGTATTTGCTTCTTTTCGGATTTCGTCTGCAGACTTGAAATTTTCGAGCATTTCCAGGTGGCAGGCCTGAGATCCGTCTGAGAGTGCCTGGATCTTTTCGTGGAGTTCGTCTCCCCTCTTATGGATTCCTTTTGACTCTTTATAACTTTCCTGGATTTGCGCGTGCAGTTCATTTGCCTTCTTTGCAGCTTGCAGACGTTTATTGAGATCGTTCAGCTTCTGGAAGATTTTAATTTCCACTGCAAGAGGCAGTTCTTTATTAATAAAAGCGTCAATTTCGGCTTCATAAGCCTTTGTAAGGGAGTCCACACTTCCGTGGGAACATTTATTGTATTCGTCCCGCTGTTCCTTGAGTCCCGCAATTCCTGAAAACAGTTCTTGCGTCTTTGAGTTCACGTCACTTCTTCTTCCCTTATACTCACCGATTTCTTTGTTAATCTCGTCCCGCTTGTCTCTTAGTTCCTGTGCTTTTGCAACCTTTTCCTTAACCTGATGGTTCAGAGAGTCTCTCTTTTCTTTCAGCTCGTCGATATCGGTCCTGTTAATCTTCAGTTCCTTAAAAATCGATGCCAACTGCCTTTCGCTTTTCTCTATCTTGCTCCTGAGCTCGTTTACCTTGCCCTTCAGCTCCCGTTCGCTAAGGTTTGAAAGGTCGGCCGTTGCAATTTCTGTGCTTGAAACGTCGTTGGTCATGTACTATCACCCGCGTGTTTTTGAAAAAGGGTTATATTTTCAACTTTTCCCAGTAATTTAGAGCTTCTTCGTGGTTCTTTATCTTGGTACTGAGCCATTTATGCTGGGATTTACCTTTAGAAATATCTTCACCTTTACTGCCATCATCCTCTGCAAGCTGTTTTTCAGACTTTATTATTTCTTTAAATTCAAGATTTGAATTCCTGGCTTCATCCATTCTGGAACCCACTAGCGAGAGAACATTTTCTCCAGGTCCGGCTGCCTGAATAGTTTCACGCAGTTTTTCCATAAATGAGTCTTTAAGTCTCTGCTCCTCTTCAGGTTCGATCTGCCCTTTGATTCTTTTAAACTCTTCCTTAAGTTTGTTTGCAGTAATCGGGTCCAGCTTAGGAAATATTTCTTTTTCAAGGAGTGCTTCGGTCTGATGGTAAAACTGCTGGCGTTTCTCCTTGAGGACTTCTTTTCTCTCCTCCATCTGGATTCTGAAATTCTTTACGTTTTTTACATTTTCTTCGACCTGGCTCAGCCTGCTGTCCAGCTCTCCAAATTCTTTTTTATATTCTTCCAGAAACCGTCTGTGTTTTTCCACAACTGCGGAGATCAGCTCCTCTTCTACCAGCACTCTGATTCCGGCTTCGTCAATGTTCTCAGTCACTGTATCACAATCTGCATTTTAGTTTATACATATGTTATCTATTCCGGTATATAATCAGCCCTGAAAACCAGTGGTTTGGCTTTCACTGACTCAGCCTCTCAAGGGATTAATTCACAACTGCATTAAACCCTGAAGATCTGGGCGTGAGGTACGCCGTCAATTATTATTACTGAATCCGGATCAATTAACCCGCATTTAATACCAAATTTGATTGTTTTTTCTCCAAAGATATTTGCAGTCGTAGCTTCTTCAAGGGCTTTCTTGAGTTCTTCTTCGGGAACGTGTTCCCCTTCATAAAAAGCCCTGCTGATCTCGACTACAGTACTGCCGTGTTTCAGGGTCTTTCCGAGCACTTCCTTATCGCAGGCTGCAACAAGCACATGCTCCCCATTTTTATAGATCTTTATATACATACTCTCCCTTTTAAATAGTATTGCCCTTTTAGTATTTACAGTTTAACCGTCCTCATATAATTGCTATGTATGTGTTATGTAGGTTTTTTTCGCGTTCCAAGGATCCGAAAAACAGATTCTGGAACTTTCAGCGCTTTGCTTCTTTCAGTTTAAACAAACCTTAAACTTAAACAAACCTTAAACTTAAACAAACCTTAAACTTAAACAAACCTTAAACTTAAACAAACCTTAAACTTAAACAAACCTTAAACTTAAACAAACCTTAAACTTAAACAAGCCTTATATGGTTCTGATCCGGAGAAAGCAAGTCTCCTCTTTGCTTCATTTTCTTAATATTCTCTTCAGCATGAACCCTGTTTATTCCGTGTTCGTTTTCAGCTATAGCATAAACCTCTTCGAGAGGAGCTTTAGCTCCCGGATGCTTCTCACTTACCTTCTTAATTATATCTCTCAGGATTTTTATCTTGTTTCTCTGGCTCATGCTTGTACCAGATGCAAGTATATCTGCATCAAGGGCTCCGGTTTCGGGGTCAACACCTACGTTTTTCAGGCAATTCATCACAATTTTGATAGTTCTTTTTGCATCTTCAAGCGTGACTGTATTGCTCAGGCGGATTCTTGCACTTGCTTCCGAGAGGCGGACAAGCGCTTCAAGTTGCCTCGCAGTTACGGGCACAGGGGTGTTTTTGCTCTCTCCGGTTTTTCTGAGATCCGTATAGAAATTTATGAGATGAGCTCTTGCATCCTCCTCCATTACAGGAAACACATTTTTCCGGGAATATGCAACGTATTTTCTCATGATTTCAGGCTGTATGACAGGTTCGATTACTTCCATTTCGGCTTCGACAATATCTTCCGTAATAGGGGATCCAGGAAGGTTTTCCCGCTGCTCGAAGAGTTCTCCTGCATAGTGAGACTGCAGGATATGGTTCGCAATTTTGGTGTCGAGGGTATGGTCAGGAGTATCGAGCAAAACAAAGATAAGATCAAAACGGGAAAGCAATGCAGGAGGCATGTTTATTTGTTCTGCAAGGCCTTCATACCGGTCAAAACGTCCGTATTTTGGATTTGCAGCCCCCAGGAGAGCACAGCGGGACTTAAGCGTAGCAATAATTCCCGCTTTGGCAATACTTATGGTTTGCTGTTCCATTGCCTCGTGCAGGGCACTTTTATCCTCAGTTTTCATTTTGTCCATTTCATCAACCGCAGCAATCCCCATATCAGCCATAACAAGGGCACCTCCTTCTATTGTCCATCTACCGTCATTGAGGTCATCTTTTACGGCAGCCGCAGTTAAACCGCTTGCTGATGCACTTCTCCCTGAAGTAAAAACGCCTCTCGGGGAGAGTTTGACAACATAGCGCAGGAGCTGGGATTTTGCAATTCCAGGGTCTCCTACAAGCATAATATGTATATCGCCTCTTATTCTGGAACCGTCAGGAAGGTTTTTCACAACTCCAGAAAACAATTGAAGGGCAAGAGCTTCTTTTATGTCCTCGTAGCCGTAGATAGAAGGCGCAACAGAACTAACAATTTTGCCATATATTTCAGGATCACGGGAAAGTTCAAGGATCTCTTCTTCGTCTTCAGTAGTTATTTCAAGTTCGTCGTAATCCTTATCCAGTTGCTCTATGGAATTTGCTTCAAGCACAAGGTCATAAAAGGTAGATTTCCCATCTTTCAGAGTGCGCTGCCTTGATTTCAGAATTCCGTTAATTATAACCCTGTCTCCGGGGGTGACATTTCCTGTCAGGTCATCTTCAGAGTCCACCTCAAGGCTCTGGGGCTGTGAACCTCCTTTCAGGTTTTCGGGTGATTCCTGGATCTGCAGTTTCTGCGCATCGATAAAGGTAGACTCTTCTATCCTTATCTTAAAGGGCCCTTTCTTTCCACAACTCTCGCCTTCACAACCTGCGAAGGGCTCCTCGAATCTGAAGCTGTTTTGGTCCACAAAAGTAATATATCCACACCTGAGGCACTCAAAAGCAGCTTTAGTAATTCTTGGCCTCACCTCGGTTGCTTTCCTTATCATACCCTCAATTGCAATAAAGCGCGCGAGGTGCTTGCTTCTTAACTCTCTTATAGGTATTCGGTTTGGGATTCTTATTACCCTTACGTGAGCCTCTTCCAGGCTTTTTTCTACAGGAAGGTCAATTTCTTTCAGGGCAACTTCAGCTGCCTTTATAAGTTCTTCTGGATGGTCAAGAAACTCTTTTGAAAGCTCTCTGTCAAACTTCTCTATATCCGTAAAATCTACGCTAAGGCTTCGCTGATCCGGATATTCGTTTGCAAGCTGGAGGATTTCATTCCAGTAGTAGTCTTTAAAAAACCTCTTTAGCTTTTCATCCCACTTGCTTTCTGTTTCGGTCATATCATTCTCAATCTGGCTTTAAGCAAAATTTTTATTTGTCGTTACGGTTTTCTGTCTAAAAAAGGATGAAAAAAAGTAATAATATGTATCACAAATTCTGATGTAAAAACAGGGTTTATTCTCATATGAACTTTTCTATGCTGGCCGAAGCTTCTGTTTCCTGGCCCTCAGGCTCGTTTAATTCGTATCCCATTTTTCTTTCGGTTTTTCTTATTATGCCCCTTAAAGTTTGAACTTCCCTGGGGGTTAACCCTGCCCTTCCGAATATTCTCCGCAACATCAAAAAAGTTTTGTCTTTTTTATGAGGGGGATAATCGATTTCCTCCAGCAGTTTTTCCATATGCTCGTATAAAAGCTGGAGATCAAACCCATCAGCAAGCGGACTGTTACCTCCTTCCAGCTCCGAGAGTTCGTAAAGCACCACTGCAACGGCATGTGATAGATTCATAATCGGATATATTTCAGAAGTTGGAATCGTAAAAAGCATATCAAAACTTTTTAGCTCATCGTTCCGGAACCCTGTGTCTTCGCGCCCGAAAAGAATTGCAATCGTGCCGCTGCAATCTTTCAGCCTCTCTTTGAGCTCTCTGGAAGTATAGAGTGGAAGACGGATGTGTTCCCCGGTTTTCAGGCTTGCTACCCCTGTAGTTCCTATCCTCAGGTTTGCGCCTTTCACAGCCTCTTCAAGCGTTGAGACAATTCTTGCTCCTTCAAGGACATCTCTTGCATGCGATGACATGGCTCTTGCTTCTCCTTCGAGTTTACAGGGATTTACAAGCACCAAGTCACTATATCCAAAGTTCTTCATTGCTCTTGCAACAGATCCGACATTTCCCTGATACATGGGCTCTACAAGTACTACACGAATCTTAAGTGACAAATTTCTCAATCCTTTTTTAAAGTCAGTTTTCAAGTGTGATTACATCTTCCACACAGACAGTCACACACATTCTGCATTGCGTTTTCACACCCTGTACATTTTTCTCATCAATATATATTTTCATGCAGATTATTTTCCGTGTGTTTCGGTTTCATATGGTGTGCTTTGGCCTTATTATATTTTGGTTTTATTATCTTCTGTTTTATTGTTTTTCGGTCTCATTGTGGTTATTTCGTTTTTATTGTCATTTCTTTTTTCTATTTCAGTCCTTTCCTGTTTTAGCTCTTGCTTTTTTGTTTCTTCCTTCTTTGTAGTTTCTTCACTGTTTGAATTCAGAAATATTATCTTTCCTCACGTTAATCCTAAATATATTAGTCTTAAGTTCGATTAGCCTTAAGTTCACTGATGAGACCGAAAGACGAGATCGAAAGACGAGATCAAAAGACGAGATCGAAAGACGAGATCGGAAGATAAGATCGAAAGATCAAATCACCGGGTCCATTCTGGTATTGACATCAACTGTGGCTAAACCTTAAATTCAAAGACTGCTCTATGTCTAAACTATAAAAATGGTTATTTTTAAAAAGAAATGGTGATTCAATGACTCTTGAAGAAATTCTAAAAAACACATTTAAAGGAGAGACTACTGAAGTTGGCTGGTATCTCGCAATGTCAAAGGTTGCTGAGCGGGAAGGATTTCCGGATGTCGCGGTTTACCTACGCCAGATCGCCATGGACGAAGCCTGGCACGCTACCGAGGTAGCTGAAATCCTGGGACTTGTAAAAGAAACAACTCTTGAAAATCTGGAAATGATGTTTGACGGGGAGAGTAAAGCCGAAATTGAGAAAGCTGAAGCTGCAGAATTAGCCAGGAAGGAAGGCAATACAAAAGCTGCCCTTTTCTTTGAAAAGGCATCTCTGGACGAAGCCAGGCATAAAGCAGGGCTTAATGGATTTCTGGAAAGAATGAGAAAACAGCAATGAGAAAACAGCAATAAGAAAATAGGATCCTTTGATCCTTTTTCCATATTTTAAGTTATTGAACTGGTATTTTTAACTGCTAACTATTTTTTATCGCTAATTACTCTGCTTGTCGTCATCAGGTTGGTTAATTCGTCCAAGATTTTAAGATTTTATTCCAATTTTGTGAATTATATAAAGTTCTGTAGAGCTATGAAAAGCTGAATTACGCCAGACATACTGTTTTTATATTTTCGGCAATATACATGAAGTTTTATATTATTTTGAGTAATATTACCTCTGGGTCTTAAATATGTTCCTGGATTCTAACATATTTAGTCCAGAAAAATGGGGGAATATCGGATTCTTCACCTTCTGTATGGGGGTCTAATTTCAGGGGGAGCTGAATCAGGACTTGCTATGTCTGCCAATTGATTCAGTAATTGATCGGCTCTGATCTATGAATTTAGCTTTTGCTTCCGAGTTTCGACACCGGTCTCAGGTCAATTAGGTCAAATAATTCTATCAAAACCTCAGGCAAGTAGCAATAAAATTGTGAAACAGACATCGAATTAAACAAATTTTGAAAATAAATACAATCGAACAAATTTGAAGTAAAGATCAAACTAAACAATCCAAGTAAAATATGAATGAATCAGTGAAGTTGGAGGAGTGTATAATATATGGTAAGTCATGAGTATGTGAAAGGAGATCTTCCCGAAAAAGCTGCAATTCTGCAAAGAGATGGAGAAACATATGCAATTGCTCCACATATTCCCGGAGGAATCGTATACCCGGAAACTCTTAGAAAAATAGCTGACATTGCAGAAAAGTATGGAGCTGCAGCCCTTAAGATTACCTCGGCCCAGAGGATTGCAATTGTAGGGTTAAAAGAAGAAGATCTGGATGCAGCATGGGGAGAACTGAATCTAAAACCCGGAGCTGCTATAGGACTCTGTGTCCGCAGCGTTAAAATTTGCCCTGGAACTACATTTTGCAAGAGAGGCAAACAGGACTCAGTCGGTCTTGGATTAAAACTTGATGAAAAATACCACGGGATGCAGCTTCCTTCCAAATTAAAAATTGGGGTTTCTGGCTGCCATAATTCGTGTTCCGAACCCATTATAAAGGATATAGGGCTAATGGGCACAGCAAAAGGCTTTACTTTATCCGTCGGGGGCAGTGCAGGGCCACGTCCGAGACTTGGTAGCGTAGTGGCAAAAGACCTCACCGAAGAGCAGGCTCTGGATCTTGTTGAAAAAATAATTAACTTTTATAAAAAATACCCCAAGCCAAGAAGAATCGGAGAAGTTATTGACGAGATCGGGCTTGAGAAATTCAAAGAAGAAGTGGGGTTGTAAAAAGCCTTCTTAATTTGGCATGAAAGTTCTTCCAAGTACTTTCATTTCTTTGTGCCTGTGATTAGAGAATTTCATGTGCGTTTTGAGAGGCGCTTTTTACATAAACCAATATTTTTCGACAAGCACTTTTTGAAAATGGTTGGGACAGAACCGTTGACCCGCAACTGTCGCGCTGTTTGATCACAAACCGTTGCGCCGGTTTATCACGCCGATAGGGTTCGGGGATAAGGCAACCAAACTCAAATGTTTCGCGGGTTTTCGATCAACATTTTTTTTAAAAAGGGTTGCGGGCAAGCAGTTTTTTGAAAAGGATTTTTGAAAAGGATTATACTTTACTTTCCTTACTTTCCTTACTTTATTTACTTTCTTTTTTCTGCACTTTTACTTTTTACTTTTTTGTCGCTTAATTTCTTACTTTACCGTCCAAAAGAATTCTACGAATGTTTTGTATACTATTTGTTTTATAATTTAACTATAATATATTATACTTTCACTTTTTACTTTCCCGTTTGATTACTTTCACTCAACTCATTTTTGCGACTCAGTGGGCTTTTTAATCTGTTGATTAATAAAGATAATGTTTAAATATAATAGATACAAACACTAACAGACTATACAAACCTTATGTAGACAGTCGCTACGGCTATCATTCTGTCTTTACTATCATTGATGTTCTGTAACATGACAATTGTAAAAGCAGTATTAATTCCCAGTTTTTGGTCCATACATAGGAGGAATAAATTATCATTGAGGAAATGCTTTATTTTTCTGGGCTCTCGGATGCACTAAGGCTGACGTTTGTCCAGGTAATGATAATGGCTACATTAGCCTTTGTTATTTTCATATACGGTCTGATTGTCGCCTTCCAAAAATGGGGAACAGGAGTCACAGGTTATGCTCTTGAGCCTCAGGAAGGAAAAAAAGGAAGTGCAATCACATTCTTAAAAACCTGGTGGAAACAGGTAACAGAAGAATCTCATCATCACGGAACGCCTATTCTGGAGATTCTTATACTTGATATTGTCTTCCAGAGAAGAATTCTCAAGAGAAGTCCTTTCCGCTGGATTATGCATCTATGTATTTTTGGGGGTTGGATGACCCTCTTTGCCCTATCCGGACTCATGTTTACAGTTGAAATTACCGAAAAGATCGGAATTGAACTCCCGTTCACTCCTGACGTGTTTAGAGAGTGGCTCTCCATTCCGAACTATGTCTTCGGGTATATTCTACTTATCGGAGTCCTTATAGCAATAGTAAGAAGACTGTTTGTCTCTGAAGTCAGGGAAGCTTCAATTATGTATGATTGGGTCTTAATCGGAGTAATTTTCATAGTTACTATTTCCGGTTTCCTCGCCGATGGAATTCGAACAGGCTTAATTTGGAGCTTTGGGCTTGACCCCGCAGCAGCACCACCGGCCGCTCTATTCCATTCCATATTTTCCCTGCTCTTCTGTATTGCATTTATACCATACAGTAAATATATTCATGTAATCGCCATACCGCTTGCACTTCTTGCAAACAAAGGAGGCGAATAAAAAGATGGCAAAACGTACTCCTTCAATCGATACGAAGAATCTTACCGCAGTCCAGCTCATGGAACTTGATGCATGCGTTCGCTGTGGTGAGTGTGTAAAATGGTGTCCGACTTATGCCGCTTCCGGCGGGAAACCAGGATTAGCTCCAAGAGACAAGATCCTGCGCTGGAGGCAGTACATGAACAAATCCTATGGAATCAAAGCAAAAATCTTTGGTCCACAGGAAGTTCCTCAGTCAGAACTTGAAGAATTTAAAGATGATGTCCATGGCTGTACGACATGCGGTGTCTGTGCAACAGTTTGTGAAGCAGGTATTAACACTGTGGAACTCTGGGAAGCCATAAGGACAAATCTTGTAAAGAAAGGTATAGGTCCTTATGGGAAGCAGAATGCGTTCCCAAAACTTGTTGGTCAGTACCATAACCCTTATATGAAGGACCAGAAAGACAGACTTGCCTGGGTTCCCCCAGACGTGAAAATAGAAAACAAAGCAGAAATTGTCTATTTCACTGGCTGTACTGCAGGGTACAATCAGCTCGCTCTGGCCTTTGCAACATCACGTGTGCTCAACAAGCTGGGCATTAAGTTTACCATGCTTGGTGAAGAGGAATGGTGTTGCGGCTCAGCCCTTATCAGGACAGGCCAGGTGCATGTCAACAATGTTGCCCGTGAACTTGCAAAACACAATGTGGAGTCACTCCAGAAAAAAGGTGCTAAAAAGGTTTTGTTTGCGTGTGCAGGCTGTTTCCGTGCTGCAAAGATCGACTGGCCCAGGCTTCTTGGCAAAGAACTGCCTTTTGAGGTTATTCACATTACACAGTTCCTTGCAGACCTTATAAAAGAGGACAAGATTAAATGGGAAAAGCCTATCAACAAGACGATTACCTATCACGACCCCTGCCACCTTGGCCGCCACGTTGGAGTCTTTAATGCTCCCAGATATGTGCTTTCCCATATTCCTGGTGTTAAGTTCGTTGAAATGGACAGGTCAAAGGAATTCCAGCGCTGCTGTGGAGCTGGCGGTGGTGTAAAAGCAGGAATTCCTGACCTTGCTGTGGCAATGGGAGAAGCCAGAGTTAAGGATGCTCTTGAAACCAATGCAGATATCCTCTCGAGTGCGTGCCCCTTCTGTAAGAGGAACCTCTCGGATGGTCGTGACGCCCTCAAATCTGATATTGTTGTAGAAGACATCATCGAGCTGGTTGCAGAGGCTCTTGGCCTTAGCACCTCATAAGCGTGAAGAGGAAGGCTGGATTTCCAGCTTTCTTTATTCTCTTTTCTTTATCTCTTTTTATTGGTATATAGCAAAACTTAAATATCGATACTTACCTCCCCTTGAACATGTATATTCCTTACGAATTTCTTGGAAAAATATTCATATATCTGGTTCTTTTTGCTCTCGCAGGAACAGGGATCGCCCTGCTCATAGGGGCATATTCCTTTAAAAAACGCAGAATAATTTTTCCGGGGTTCGTGCTGTTTACACTTTATCTTTTTTATTCCCCTTCTAAATTATTGTGCAGATTTTTTAAAATACGGGAAAATCTCGTAGATGATATTCTTATTGATTTAAGAAACGCCATAATGTTGGATCGCTTTGTTCACACAAAAGAGAACAGGGTTGTGTTCCTTCCTCAATGTATGAGACACCCGGAATGCAGGGCAAGGTGTGACCCAATCCATGGTTATGAGTGCAAACGATGCGGAAAATGTGACATTTCAAAGATATATGAAGCTGCAGATATGTACAATTTCAAGGTTTTTATAATCCCTGGGAGCAGCTTTGTCAAAAAGATCTTCAAGGAGTACAGGCCCCAATCTTGCCTTGGTGTGGCCTGTTACAATGAGCTTGCAGAAGATATGCAGGAAGTATCTTTTATCCCTGTGCAGGGTGTTCTTCTCCTTCGGGATGGTTGTTTCAATACCAAAGCTGACGTGGAAGAAATTATCAGAAAAATGGAGATGTGCGATGTATAGTTTTATAGGAAAAGCTCTGTTTTTTACCATAATTTTTTCGGTTTTGATCTCGATATCTGCTCTCCTGGTGAGTCGAATCAGCCTGAAAAGAAACGTATGGCTTGCAGGTTTCTTTTCAAATGTACTTGATTTTTTTTATTTACCTATAAAATATTTCTTCTGTAAGTTTTCGGATCCACGAATTCTGGACAAATGGATAGTATCTTTGAAAAACATAGCTAATGCATCAGATTTCTCAAAAACCAAAAATCGCATAATTATTGTTCCGCACTGCGTGCGTTCATTAGATTGCCCTGCGCCGTCAACAATTTTTGGAATTCAATGCCGGGACTGCGGGAAGTGCATTGTATCTCAACTGAGAAAAGATGCCGTAAAATATGGATACGACTTATATATTACCACCGGCTCTTCAGCTATCGGAAACATCCTTAAAAATAAACCTGCCGATGGTCTACTTGGAATTGCATGTAATTATGAAATAAACAAAGGAATGTGCGCTTTAAATGGGAAAAAAGTTGTGACTTATGGCGTCCCTCTGTTGAACGATGGTTGTTATAATACGATAGTGGACTATGATAAAGTAATTGAAACGCTCAAACGTTTTGATAAAAAGAAAATCTAATTCAAATATTCAGCTCTGTAAAAAGAAAATCTAATTCAAATATTCAGCTCTGTAAAAAGACAGTGCGCCCAATTTTATCAAAAATTTGCTCGATATCCTGTATCCTAGATTCGGCAGGTTAACGCAACTATAGATATATATTTTCATATTTCTCTCCCATGAGACTCAATATTTTCCAGTGAATTTCTTCCATATTCAGTATTTCTGACTTTGTTTTCCCTTTTTTCTGCGTTATAAGTTCTGTAATTCCCTGAAACTTGAAAAATATCCATCTCATTGTTGGTCTTTTTGTTGGTTTCCCTTTTTGATCTGGAACCGTTTCATTTTCTTCTTCTAACTTTGTCCTTAATTTCCATTCTGCAATAGAATAAATCATTAAGCAGAGAACCATTATCATTGTCAACGCTTCAATTCTTGATTTATTCTTGAGATAAACCTTCGATATGCTAAAGGCATCACTTTTCAAAAATCTGAATCCTTTTTCTACTTTATCCTGTCCTTTGTAATACTTCAGCATCTCTTCAGGAGAAAGACTGATATCATTACTTGCAAGAATGAAAAGTCCCATTTTTTCCATTTCTTTTAAAACAAAAGCATCATTAACCTTTATAACCCCATCAATCTTATAATATGTCTTTAATTTTTCATTTTTTAAAGGTCTGCCTTTTTTACCTGCTTCGCGTTTTTTAATGGTTTTCAAATCTACTTTTTCAAAAAGAACGGAAGGGAAATCTGCAATCCATTTTTCTGCTGCTTTTAATGCATCTTCTTCACAGAAAAAGTCATCTCCTGCCAGTTTTTTAAGCGACTTTTCTGCTTTTTCAAGCTCTTTTTCAAGCTTCCTTCTGAGAGTTACCTCTTTTTTTTCTTTCATTTTATGAGAGAGTAACAAAACCCACTTTTGTTTAACTCCACCATAATCCACAAAGGTTTGATAAAATGAGTATCTTTCGTCGCTTTTCAACGTTTTCAGGTTTAGATTTGCATTTAGCAGTTCCTTTGCCTCAGTAATTGTTGCAGGAACACGACTGATCCAGAATGACTTTCCTATGTTCTTGATATTATTATCAGTGTAAAAAGAACTATCAGCTACATAGTACACTTTGCTTTCAGGTCTTAAAGCTGATTTGAGAGACTTGATTGCTTCCAGAATTGTGCTTTTGTCTGAAGCATTCCCTGAATGGGTGTTCATGAAAAGTGGTATTCCATGCTGATTAACAATCAAGCTCAAAACAAATTGTTTGAGGTCCCATCTTCCGTTTTTGGGTATTCCAAAAGTAATATCAATATACTCAGTTTCTTCGTCTTCATAATCCCCATAAACGCTGACACTTGTAGTGTCAGCGTGTAAACAATGGACAGGAATAGGTAGACGATTCATAATGTGAAGAGTGATTTCAGTAAACAGTTTTGTAGGACCATACTTTACGATTCTGTCAAGAGTTTCTCCAATAGCATATTGATTCAGGTCTTCTCGTGTGACGCTGTCTCCAAAAAGTCTTCCTATAGAAATAGTCCTGAAATAATCAGGAAAAAGGTACAGACGTTGCCCTATGAAACCAAGACCATTGAGTACCATGGCAAGGATACAGACGGAGTGAGGAACCTTGTGATCTCGTTCTTTAGGAAGTTTCTCATCGATCAATTTGTCAACTTCAAGCTCTTGGAAAACTCCAGCAATAAGACCAAGGTGACCTAAGAAGCTTGTACGTTTTATTGAGGATTCAACTCTTCTACTGTTGTTTTTATCTGCCATGGAAGATCAAGAAAAGAAATATGAAAATTAATTATATTAACTTATATGTTTACCTGCCGAATCTAGGCTGTATCTTCTTTTTATCTCCTTGTAATTCTCTTCGTCATTTTTTGGCCTGATTGTTGTTCTCAGACACAATCAGTTTTTCAAGGTCAGCCTCAAATAAAGCACTGTAAATCTATCTGAAAAAAGTACACTTTAAGCTCTTATTAACAACTAACTTTACACAGTTAGAGACTATTCGCATTTTTAGTAAAATCTTTGTAAGATTGATAACTATTATATTCAAACTTCCACTTTTATAATGATTTATATGAAAAAATATGATGTGATTATTATTGGAGCAGGACCTGCAGGGTCGTCTGCAGCATATATGTTAGCTAGATCTAAAATTAATGTACTTGTTATTGACCGATATCCTTTCCCACGTTATAAACCCTGTGCAGGGGGCTTAACTGTAAAAACATTCAAATCTTTTGATTTTTCGATTTCAAAGGAAGTAAAATACAGTACAAACAATGTTGTAGCCTCATACAAAAACAAGATATTTCATAATATTTCAGGTAATAAAACACTTACTAAAATGGTTGAGAGAAAAGAATTTGATAACTTCCTTATTAAAAAGGCTGTTGATTCGGGAGCAACGTTTCTTGATGGAACGAAGGTCACTGAAGTTGTTTGGAAGGATGGGGAATTCAGTGTCAAAACAGAGGAGCAGTTTTTCCAATGTAATTATTTGATTGGGGCTGATGGTACTAACAGTATTGTTAATAGAACATTTAACATTGTTGAAAAAGATCTTTACGGTTTTGCAATCGAAATTAATTGCCCTTTAAGCAAGGATAATATTGGTAAATTTAATATGACTTTCGATTTCGGAACGATTCCAAATGGTTATCTGTGGATTTTCCCTAAAGACCAATATGCTTGTATTGGAGCCTATACAACAAATAGAAAAATGAAAGATATCCAAAAATATCTTTTTGATTATATTGAGAGTCTTGGGTTGGTACCCGAATCTAAAGAACTTAAAGGGCATATTATTCCTTATTATGGAATCTACTATAAACAACCCGATTTTCCATGTATTCTAGTCGGAGATGCTGCAGGCTTTGGAGAATATTGTACCGGAGAGGGTATTTATTATGCAGTAAAAAGTGGCATCATTGCTGCTGAGGTGATTTCTTCAAGTATTAAGTCGGGAATTTTTGAGTATCGAACACTACAAAGAAGATATCAAAAAGAAATTATTCGAGGTTTGAAGTTAGCATATCATATAGGAAAATTTTTTTACAGCCATCTACCTCTCTCATTTAATCTTTTGATGTCTTATTTACTTGGAGGTATTCTGTATGAATCTGCTTCCAGAGGCTTTACGTTTGATCAATCATTTTCGAAAATCCATGTTATATTATCAAGCTTACTACTGAATAAATCCCATATTTCTAATAACAAGTATTATAAATAAATTTAAAACGATGAAACTGTCACATCAAATAAGACTAATGATTTTCACTGATTCCCCATTACAGAGGAATAAGCACAGAGTAGTTCTCAGATGTAAGTTTCATAACTTATTATTTGGGAAGTTTCCATATTTAATTTATATATAGTATATTAATTATTTATATCTTTAAATATTTTCGAGACCTCATTGCTTTGAGCAATAGCAAGTCGTAAAAAGACAGTAGTTGATGAATTTTCTAGTATATCGATTCTCAAATATATACATAATAAGAAAATAAACATAGTTTATGACACAAATATTATTTTAAAGTCACATGGAATTTTGTAACACGGAAAACGCAGACGGTCGCAGAGTGATTCTATCTGGATATTACAACCACGGAAAACACGGAAAGCACGGAAGAAACACATCTTTACTACTTATTTCCGTGTCTTCCGTGCTTTCCGTGGTTTTCAAAAAATTCATTTTGGACATACTTTGGAATCGATGCACTAGTTTATCAAATATATATAGCTAAATGTAAACAATAAAATCAATTTTTATCGAATAATTAATATTGAATCCCGTATAATGGCAAAAATTACAGAATAATTATCCTGTTGCGTGACAGAGTAGTATAGCCGTCTGGTGTTTTTCATGACAGAGTAATATAGCCATCTGGTGTTTTTCATGACAGAGTAATATAACCGTCTGGTGTTTTTCATGACAGAGTAATATAACCGTCTGGTGTTTTTCATGTATGACGTAATCATTATTGGAGGTGGTCCTTCTGGATCTTCGGCCGGAAGAAGAGCAGGAAAACTTGGACTAAAGACACTGCTGCTTGAGAAAGAAAATTTTCCCAGATACAAACCCTGCGGAGGCGGGCTCTCAGAGCATGCTATGTCTTATCTCGATTTTGAACTTCCTGAGGATATTATTGAATGGGAAGTTACAGGGGCAAAGGTTATTTTCAAGGATCAATCAGTAAACGTACACAAAGGCCATCGGGTATTTGCGCTAGTATCCAGGAACACATTTGACACTTTCCTTCTTGAAAAAGCAAAAGAAACAGGAATTGAAGTCCATACCGGGGAAAAAGCTCTGTCTTGCAGAGAAATGTCCGACTTTATTGAAGTGGATACCAGGGAGAAGACATACCAGGCAAAGTTTGCGATAATTTCAGAAGGTGCCCAGGGACTCATCAAAACCTGTGTGCGCCCCACGGATAATAAAGACGAATATGGAATTTGCCTTGTTACTGAAATCCCTGCTGAAGAAAGAGAAATTGAAGAACGCCTGGGAAAAACCTTAGAACTTCATTTAGGGGTTGCAAGAGGTGGATACGGCTGGATTTTCCCTCACAAAACCTATTATTCTGTTGGAATCGGCGGAGTTGTCAAAGACTTCTCGCATCCTAAAGAATCCATGCTTGAGTTCCTTAAGAAAAATGGATTTTCCGGGGATTATAAACTTCACGGACACAAGATCCCCTGGGGAGGGCTTAAGCGCAAAGTGGTGGGTTCAAGGGTTCTTCTAAGCGGAGATGCTGCCGGATTTGTAGACGCGTCTTCAGGTGAGGGGCTTTCCTATGCGATTCGTTCAGGACAGTTAGCGGCTGAGGTAATTGCAGGAATTTGTCTGCAAGGCAAAAATCTGAAAGATTTGAACGAATATCAGGCTCTCTGCCGGGCTGAGTTCGGGACTCATCTTAAATATTCCCTTATTTTGTCCAAATTAATCCATAGTTTCCCAGAAAGATCTTTCAAAATGTTTATAGACAATAGAGAAATCCTGGATAAGTATCTTGAGGTTATGGATTTCAAGATTGATTATAAGGATTACCTGCGCTGGGCACTCCTGAATTTTAAACTCAGGTAATTTCGAAGGTGTTTGGATATGTATGATCTAATAATAATTGGAGGAGGACCTTCAGGAGCCTCGGCTGGTAGGAGAGCAGGAAAGCTTGGCTTAAACACGTTATTGCTTGAGAAAGACGAATTTCCCAGATACAAACCCTGTGGAGGAGGACTTTCAGCTCATGCTATTTCTTATCTTGACTTTGAGCTTCCTCGTGATGTCATCGAGTGGGAAGTCACTGGGGTGAGGGGTGTTTTCAAAGATAAGACAATTGAAGTGCACAAGGACCACAATATATCTTCGCTGGTTTCTCGAGCTGTTTTTGATAACTTCTTGCTCAAAAAGGCAAAAGAAACCGGAATTGAAGTCCATACAGGAGAAAAGGTTCTGAGCTGTAAGGAAAAAACTGAGTTTGTGGAAGTAATTACAAAAGAACAAACTTATCAGGCAAAATTTGCTATTGTTGCAGAAGGAGCGCATGGGCTCCTTAAAACCTGTGTCAGGCCTGCAGATACCAGGGAGGAATACGGGATATCATTAGTTGCAGAAATCCCTGCTGAAGAAAGAGATATTGAAGAGTACCTGGGAAAAACCGTTGAACTGCAGTTAGGGGTTGCTAGTGGTGGATATGGTTGGATTTTTCCTCATAAAACATATTATTCCGTCGGAATTTTCGGGGTTGCCAAAAATTTTCCTCATCCGAAAGCTACAATGATTAATTTCCTGAAGGATAATGGCTTTACCGGGGATTACAAATTGTCTGGACATAAAATCCCCCTGGGTGGTATTAAAAGGAAAATTACCGGTTCCAGAGTTATTCTCATTGGAGACGCTGCTGGATTTGTAGACGCTTTTTCAGGTGAAGGATTAGCCTATGCCATTCGCTCAGGGCAGTTTGCTGCCAATGTGATTGCCGAGGTTTATCAGCAGAGAGGAAAAATAAAAGACCTTCATAAATACGAATCTGTTTGTAAGGCAGAATTCGGAACTCATCTTAAATATTCCCTTATTTTTTCCAGGTTAATCCATCGTTTCCCAGAAAGGTCTTTTAAAATGTTTATAAACAATAGCGAAATTCTGGATAAATATCTTGAAGTTGTGGATTTCACGATTGATTATAAGGACTACTTGCGTTGGTCCCTCCTGAATTTCAAACTCAGGTAACAGATAAGATAACTTTTTCAGATTTTGTTCTTTCTGCGGTCTTTTTATCGCTCCAGCCTTAATATATTTTAAGGGCAGATTATTCTTATCTGTATATAGCTGCACTTATTCCATAAGCGGGTGTCTTAGCATGTATGATCTGATCATAGTAGGGGGAGGACCTTCAGGAGCATCGGCAGGACAGACAGCTGGGAAAAGGGGCCTTTCAACCCTTCTAATTGAAAAAGAAAATTTTCCGAGGTATAACCCTGTGGAGGGGCTCTTTCTTCTTATTGTTTATCTTGCCTGGATTTCAAGCTGCCTGAGTCCATAATCGAGAGAAATATCCCAAAGGTGAGAGTTTATTTCAGGGACCAATTTATTGAAGGAATAAAAGAAAATAACCTGGCCATGCTGGTTTCCAGAAAAGTCTTTGATAATTTTTTGCTTGAAAAGGCCAGGGAGACTGGAATTGAGATCCATACCAAAGAAAAGGTTCTTGATTTGATTGAAAAAGAAGATTGCGTTGAAGTCAGAACCACGTATAATACCTATCTTGGGAGGTTCGTTCTTATTTCAGAAGGTTCCGGTGGAGTCCTTAAATACAAGGTAAGGTCGAGAGATACAAAAATAGAATATGAACTGGGCCTGGTGTCGGAAATCCCTGATGACGATGAAATAATAAATAACAGGTTTCCAGGCACTATAAACATTCATTTTGGGATCGCGCAGGGAGGTTATGGCTGGATCTTTCCCCATGCCGGATATTATTCTGCAGGAATTGCAGGGACAGCTCAATATCTTGAGCATCCGAAAAAAATACTGCTGGATTTCCTGGAGGAAAATGGCTTATCAGGGGACTTTCCGGTTCGTTCCCATATTATCCCCACAGGCGGGATAAAAAGAAAAATCCTCAATTCAAGGCTGCTTTTGAGCGGGGATGCTGCCGGATTTGTAGATGCTTTTACTGGAGAAGGTATTTCATACGCTATCAGGTCAGGACAGCTTGCTGCGGAGACTATTGCAGATCTTGTGATGTACAGCCAGAAGTTAAGTAGCCTTAAAGCCTATGAATCCGCCTGCAGGCTGGAATTCGGGAATTATCTTGCCAGTTCACTTAAATTGAAGAAAATACTGCATCGTTTTCCTGAAACTTCTTTCAAACTGGCTGTTAGCAACGGGGAGATCCTTGAAAAATATCTGGATGAAGTGATAACAAACAGGAATCATAAAGACTACGTCCGCTGGTTACTGCTGAACTTCTGCCTGACTGAGCCTGTATCCAGAATAAAGTCTCTTACACTGGAAGGAAACGATAAGGATTGATTTAATAAAATAGAGGCAAATAAAGGAAATTGGAGTAACAGAAGAGCGAATAAATAAATGAAAAATCACGGTAAAACAAATAAATAAACCGGATAAAGAAAAAACGAGTAGAAAAAAATAGAGAAAAGTAAGTTTATGCGAGTGAGGCACGTAAGCTCCCTTCTGTTCCTGCAAAGATTTCCTGCCACCCATCAGTGGAGAAAATGGTCCTGATGACTCTTGCAGTGACGGCATTCGGCTATGCGTTTCCAAAAACAACCGGGAGAGTCCGGAATTCTCTTTTTCCCGATTTCCAACTTGCACCCACGAGGATTCGCCGTTTCATCCATTTACCCTGAGACCTCAGCTTCCGCATCATCGCACTTTCAGGGGATGGTTCTCGTTTCTGTGCCAGGGCCCGGGCTCTCGCCCGACATCCTTTACAGATATTCGTGTATCCGGAGCGGTGGGGAGACTTTCCTCAGACCCAAAGGCCCGTCAGCCGTCCAGCCTCTCTCGCATATTATCTTTTAGTGACCTCCATATATTTTTCTAATTATATATATTTTTGGGATGCCTGAGCTGAAAAATACTTTTATTTAATATTACGACATTTATTTTCTTTCTCCGGGCGGTTACAGGTATGCCCTTTCCTCATAGTTTATATAAATTTTGTGTGTTTAGAGTGCGTCCAAATATTAATATATATGCATTATAATTCGTAAGTAATGGATAGACTTTTTCCATCTTCAAGACTTGTCCGAAAAAAGCTTATCGGTAATTTAATATCGGGCAGTAGCTATAATTCTTTTCAGTTTGCAGGCTTATTTTTAAGAGGTAAAACATGAGTGATTGTTTGTTCGATTTGCATATTGGATATGTTCGTTTTAAAAACCCTATTGCACTGGCGCCTATGGCAGGAACTGTCGATAGTGCTTTTGCCAACCAGTATGCAAGCAATGCCGGGCTGGTAATTCTTGGAGCCTTTAACCTTGATAAGGCTTCAATAGCTGTTGCTTCAGCCCTCGTAGCCCGGGGTAGAAAAGAGTTCATTTCCGATGAACCTATGGAGCTTATAAAAAAGGAAATCCGAGCAGTAACGTCCGGAAGTGCCGTAGCTGTAAATGTCAGGAGTACTACACTTGAACCCCTCATTGAAGCTGCAAAAATTGTCAAAGAAGAAGGAGCAATCCTTGAGTTAAACGCTCACTGCAGACAGCCCGAAATGCTCGAAGCCGGACTGGGAGAAGCTCTTCTCCACGACATTCCAAGGCTTTCGGCGTGGATCAAGGCAATAAAAGAAACCGGAGTTGTGCTTTCAGTAAAAGTAAGGGCAAACGTGGTTAATGATATCGAACTTGCAAGGATTATCGATAAGGCAGGTGCGGATATCATACACGTTGATGCCGAAATGGAAGGTTTCGGTACCGACCTTGATGCAATCCTTAATTACAGGGACGCTACAAGGCTCTTCCTTATCGGAAACAATTCGGTCAAGGACTTTGAGGCAGCAAAGGAGATGTTTACCCGAGGAGCCGATATGGTCTCCGCTGCCAGGGGAGTCCTTGAAAATTCCGGACTTATACAGGAACTGGTGGAAAACGTTACCTCTTACCAGCAGTCAATAGGCTGGTATAATGCTCCTAAGCACGTTTGCAGCGAAGGGGACTTCAGGGGACTGGCTTTCTGCTGCCTGCCTGTAAAACCCTGTCCTGTACATGAAAAGTTCCAAAAACTGGGATATACGGCAGAGGAGTTTGCCAGGACAAAGTTTGACTTTGCGAAAGGCACAATGCTTGAATACGGAGAGGACACGTGCTTTGGAAGCCTTGTATGGTGTTGTAAAATCACCAAACCCTGCTGGATCAGAGACGGAGTGTTAAACACAATTGGGCTCTCTGATTCAGAATACATGAAGCTTAAAAAGCAACTGGCAGATTACGTACTGGATCATGCCAGAATTCCGGTAAATGAATCCCATTAATACTGGTTTTACCTGCCAGATACCTGGACTGGCAGAAAACACACATATTTCAAATCTTATTGCCCGTTGTGCCCAGCTAGCTATGCTACTTGAGGTATCAGCCTCTCCAAAGCCAGGAAACGTCGATAGGGAGCATAACTATCCGGATACCTGCTTTGAGCATTTTGTAGCGTCTTCGGTAAGTGTTTACCCTGTTCTCGAACTGGCTGCAAGAAGCAGGAATGGTATAGGTGCACTTATCAGAAGTGCTGTTTGCGAAAGTTCTGCCTGGCAAAAAGGAGGGAATACTCATTTCGGCGCCTTTCTGCTACTTATCCCTCTTTCAATGGCTGCAGGCAAACTCTGGAATTCCTGCGAAAAAACCCCTAAGCTCTTACCAGACGAATTCGAAGTCCTTGCTGCACATGCACATGCATTTGTTCAGGCAACAGATAGTGAGGACGCTGTCGAGTTCTACAGAGCTTTTGAAGTTGCAGGGGTCAGAGTTAACAGTGTGGATGAGTTCAGCCTTGGAGACCCGGAGTCAACATCTGAATTAAAGGCCCAGGAAGTCACCCTTTACGAGCTTATGGATATCGCCAGGGGATATGACCTGATTGCAAATGAATGGGTTACGGGCTTCGGACGCTGCCTTGAGGGAGCAAAAAGCATAACTGATTTCATGCAGGCTCAAAATCCTGGAGCCGAGAATTCAGTTTCGAACTGTTCAGGCACAGGTATCAACGAAGCTATAGTATATACCTTCCTGAAACTGCTGTCCCGGCACAGGGATACTTTCATTGAGACCAAATTCGATAAAGATACTGCGGATTATGTTTCATTCAGGGCAGGCGAGATTCTCTCGGCCTGGGAGGAGGCTTCAGGTAATGCTGAAGCTTCAGGTAATACCACCAGAGACTTTGCAGCTCTGCTCCCTGCTGTACAGGAGTTTGACTCCGAACTTCTCAATAAAAGAATCAACCCGGGTTCAACAGCCGATATCATTATAGCCGGGCTTTTTATTGCCCTTCTGGGGGGCCTGCGCTTTTGACCGGATTTTTTACTGAACGCAGAAAAAAAAGAAGCGAATCTTCATCTGTTGACTCTGTCGATTTATATTCCTTTGGGATCAAAGAAGGCATTTCCGAAACAATTATTAGCACCGGTCTGGAATCCCCCAATGCTGCCCCCATCGGAATAATCGTAAAAAACGGAAGGACTTTTGTCCGGCTTTTCAAAGGTACCCACACCTGGGAAAATGTTTCTAAAGAAAAGCACCTTGCCGCAAACATAGTGTACGATCCCTTACTTTTTGTGCGTTCAACTTTTTTCGATCTTGAGCCATCTGAATTTGACCACGTGTCTGTCCACGGGATCAGTATTCCTATCCTGAAAACAGCTTTAGCCTGGGTCGTTTTCGAATGTACTGATCTTAATGATACAGATCATGCTCTTGTGGCCGACCTTATTCCTGTAAAAGCAGGTTTCAATGAAGCTAACTGGAAATGCCTGCCCGTACCTAACAGGGGATTCAACGCAGTGCTTGAGGCTACTGTCCATGCGACCCGCTACCAGCTTACAGGAGAAGAAAAATATCTTGAGCTAATCCGTCACTATGAATCACTGGCTTCCAAATGTGGGGGAGAAAATGAGAAAAAAGCTATGAAGTTGCTTTATGAGGTACTGGGACTGTGAATCCTTTTTGCGGTTGCCAGCTCCTCAGATAAAATCCTCAAATAAAATTTATGCCTTCTTGTCTACAGTTAAAGTTTGTGACTTCTCATTTTTATTATCCGGAATCTTTTTTTAGAAAATTATATTATCCACCTCTGGCATGACTTATTTCCATGAGCTTTCAGAGAATTGCGTGGGGCATTACAGGTGCCGGGCATTTCCTGGACCGCAGTTATCAGGTCTTTAAGGAAATCAAGCTCAGAAACCCTGAAGTTTCCGTAAACACGTTTGTTTCCAGGGCTGGAGAAGAGGTACTGCGCATGTACGGGCTTGAGCAAAACCTTGTTCAAATCTCCGGCGGGGACTACCTCGAAGAAATCTTCCGGGAAAGCGAGCAGGGTTCGAGTTCTCCTAAGGTCGGACGCTTCGGTCTTGACCGATATGATGTCCTATTTGTCACGCCTGCAACCTCAAATACGGTTTCGAAAATCGCTTATGGGATTGCGGATTCCCTTGTTACCAATGCCGTTGCCCAGGCTGTAAAAGGAAGAGTACTTGTTTATATCGTGCCTGTAGATATTGAAGGTTCAATCATATCCGAAATGCCCTATAATATTGACAGAAAACAGTGTAAGCATTGCGAGGACTGCCCTCCAAGAGAAAACTGCCCTCAGGGTGCAATTACTGAAAAAAACGGTCTAACAGACCAGATCGATCTTCTGAAGTGCAAAGGCTGCGGAATCTGCAAGGAACTCTGCCCCTATAAAGCCATCAAAGGCGGGCCTGTGGAAGTCCTTGTCCGGGATGTGGATATGCACAACGTTGAGATTGTAAAAAGCTTGCAGGGGATTACCGTGCTTGAAAGCCCTGAAAAAATTCTGGATTTCTTTTGAATTTTTATCAAGACTTTTCAAACAAGCCTTTTCAAAAAATGCTTGAGAGCAAACCTTTTGGAAAAAAGTTTGATCGAAAAACTACCAAAGCAGCGTTTTAATTTGCGTTCAAAGATGAGTGATTTTACGTTATCCTGCGGCTTTATCTGTGTATGCCTAACAAAAGAATAATCCTACCAATAATGATTCCATTACGATGGCAGAACATTAAGATGGCAGAACATTAAGATGGCAAAATATTAAGATACTCATCGTAAGCGATTATTTCTTCAAGAGATTTCCTTTGTCTGGCAGCAGGCGATTCGGCTGGGACCCCCACGGTCAGTAAAGCTACAACTTTTTTGTCCTGAGGAATCTTGAGTAGTTTTTTGACTTCGTCTTCGTTGAAAGCGCCAATCCAGCAGGTGCCCAGCCCTAGCTCGACAGCCTCCAGGACAATATGCTCAAGGGCAATGGCAAGGTCGACCTGGTGCCATTTTTGGGAGGGATCTCCAACGCCTGCAATGATGTTTGAGGCGGTACCCACGAATGACTGATTATTGCAAGCAGCAACAAGCTGTTTTTTGACTTCCTCACCCCCGACAACAATAAATTTCCAGTTCTGCCTGTTTGCAGCCGACGGTGCAAGCCTTGCAGCCTCAAGCAGTTTCTCTAGCTTATCCTTTGGTATGCGCTCGTCTTTGTAAGTCCTTATGCTTCTCCGATCCTTAATTGTGTCAAATACACCCATATTAGTCTCACCTGCGGTTAGAAGGTAATTGGTTATTTCTATAATATCACTGTAACTCTTATAAAGGATAATATGCAGCTCGTATAAAGGGTAATATGCAGCTTTACTTTTATAGCTGCATTTTCATGAACAAATGCAGGCTGAGAGGGTATCTTTGTAAAAACTGTTTAAATAGTTACTTCCCAGGGTTCCTTCTTTTTCTTACATCATCTTGCTTCCCTATTCTATCTACTGCTCTCTCTAATTCCCGTACCTTTTTAGCATCCCGTATCCATAGATTATCGTTGTCAGTCTTTGCGGTCAGAAGTATCAAACCCCATATCAAAGCAACAAATGCAAAAATAAGGAGATAAATACCCGATTCGTTTACATCTATAGCTCCCAGTGAATGTAGGATCAACAGTATTGCAGAGGCAAATAACAGGGAAACTCTGTATAAAAAAGGCCTGATATCCCTCTTTCCTTCGATTTTGTTGCCTGTGTAAATACTACCTTTTAACTCACGGGTTCCAAATGGAAATAACCAATTGATTCCTGAAATCGTACAGGAATCTTCGAGTAAATGTAAAAATTGGCCAGATATCAAACCTAAAAATAAGAAACCTATAAGAGTAGCATTTATTCCATGGAAAATAAAATAGCCGATTATTGCTGTCAACAAAGTGAGTACAAAGGAGCTTATGAATACTCCTATAGGCGAATGCATTATGCCTCTATGCTGCTTCTCTACAACGTATTGAAGATTCATCTTTTCTTTTAAGTTAAAGAAACTGAAAGAAAAAACTATCAGCTTGTGAAGAGGAACCATAATGTCATAAATTATTTTGAAATCATAGTGTAACTTGGGCTTTTCGTCACTGTCTGCATCAGGTATCAGCGAGCCTATGACAGTAGCCGCAAGTAAACAGAAGGCGTATACAGGGTGGGAGTTCTCTGAAAATATCAGAGGAATCGTAAATGGAAATATCGTTCCAAGTGTTATAGAAACGTGATCTTTCCCCAACATATAAAAAATACAGGTCTAAATCTATATTAATTTATTTTATATGATATTTGAAAAAAATCCCAAATGAATATTCATAGATAGAAAAATTCCCCGTGAACTCAGAATGGAATTCTCATTCTTCAGGCGAAGTTTTAAGCATATTTACGACTCATATTTATCGCAGCTTACATATCTGATAAAGCTCTTTTCCTGGAGTACTTCAGGATAAAGCTGCTTTCTCATTTCATTTTTCAGGAGAAGGGCCAGAAATAAGTTTGAGATAGGGGATTTAATATGACGTCAAAATTGATGGACTACTTTAACAAACAACCGAGAATTGGGGTTCTCAGCACATCGAGTAAAGACGGGAAGGTAGATTCGGCTGTCTTCGGCTCACCTCAGATGATCGATGAAAAGACCGTTGTGGTTGCAACTGGTAAGAACCGCACGTTCTCAAACCTTCAGGAAAACCCTTACGCAATGTTCCTGATTATGGAACCGGGAGAAGATATTATGGCATGGAAAGGGATCAGGGTCTATCTGAAGCTGAAGGAATCTGCAACGTCGGGGGAGATGCTTGATATGATCAAAAGCCAGATCGCAAAAATAGCCGGCGAGGAGGCGGCAAAGATGATATACGCAACTGCCACCTTTGAGATTATTGAGATGAGACCTATCGTTGATATGGGACAGGGCTGGGAAAAATCAATCTGAGTTCTCAAAGTTGTAGGCATCAAAATCGGAAATCAAAACCAAAGTTGTGGTGACGCACCCGGCTGTAAGTAGAGATATCGCGCTGCTGCTCCGGTTAAAGTGGCTATTCAAAATCAAGAATTTTTATATCCGACATTTTTCTTTTTTCCAATCGCTATCTTTTCCAAATATGCAAGTTTAACTTTGCTGCCCAGCGGTTCCCGCCTGAACTCCTGATACCCGGTTTATGATTAAGAACTGATATCCATCCCGTGCTTGAGAACAGTTGAAAATACTCATACCAGGTAGGAGGACTCGTTTTGTATTCAATACCTTTCATTCTTTATTCCTGTAACATTTACTTTAACAACTGGAAACACAATCAACATAAAAGAAATATATTCTTTTCTTTTATATTTGTAAATTTGTTTTTATTGAATGTCTTTAACTTATTAGTTACAAGTTTTAGTCATAGACTCATTAATAGAGTATCGAAGTTCTTGATGGGATGTACATTAGCAGAATAAAAAGTTTTAAACATAATTAAGACGATTATTGATACAGTCTGCTGATTAATTATATTTTTTTATGACAATATTTTGTGACCAGGCAGCTTCGCAAACTCAACTCTTAAAGGAAAGAAAGCTAAAACAGGCTATAAGAGGAGGTTTAGATATGGCATCAAAATTGATGGACTATTTTAACAAGCAACCGAGAACTGGAGTTCTCAGCACAGCGAGTAAAGATGGAAAGGTAGATTCAGCTCTTTTCGGCTCACCCAATATGATTGATGAAAAGACCGTTGTAATTGCAACAGGTAAGAACCGCACGTTTTCAAACCTTCAGGAAAACCCTTATGCGATATACATGATAATGGAACAAGATACGGACTGGAAAGGGATCAGGGTTTATCTGAAGCTGAAGGAATCTGCAACGTCAGGGGAGATGCTTGATACGATTAAAAGCCAGATCGCAAAAATGGCCGGGGAGGAGGCCGCCCAGATGATGTATGCAACGGTTACCTTCGAGATCACTGAGCTGAGACCTATCGTTGATATGGGACAGGGCTGGGAGAACTCGATCTGAGTATTCAGAAGTGATGTGAATCAAAATAAAAAATTAAAAAATCGGAATAAAAAGATCAAAAGAAAAAATGACCGGCTAAAACCTTAAAATGGAGATTAACTCAGGTTTTTAGATTATGCCGGTCTTTTCCAGAAACCCTTCAAGAGGCACGGAGTGAGTCTGGAAGCCGCACACCTTGTAAGGGTCAGCGCCCATTGAAAGGGCTACGAACTGGGCAATGTTCATGTGCACCATATCATATTTTACGCCAAACTCCTTTTCGATAACCGGCTGGTAGCGGTCATACTGGATCTGGCAATTCGGGCACATGTGAAGCATAAGCTCTACGCCTGCTCTTTGAAGGCTGTCGAGTTTTGTCTTTGTCACCTGAAGCGAGGTACTTTTGTTAAGGTGAAGCTGGGAAAAGCCCATTCCACAGGTAAGAGTCCGGTCTTCGTACCAGCGCACAGGGTCGGCTCCGCAGGCTGCGGCTATGTTATCTATCAACTGGGGGTTTTCAGGGTTTCCGAGGACATCGAGATATTTAACTTTATAGTAATGGCAGGCGTGATGGGATGCAGTTTTAACCCCTGAGAAGTCGAATTTCTTCTGCTCCTGGATTTTATCCACCTTGCTTAAAAGAATCTCTACTGCATGGTAGAAGTTTGTCCTCGGATTCATATCGTCTTTTTCGTAAACAAGATTATCAAAGCCCTTTTCTCGGAAGATAGAGTTGATTTTTTCCCGGACTTCGGTATTGGTATTCAGGGTTTCACAGGCTTCCTTATTTATGGCATAACAGGTTGAACAGAGGCAGGTTATATTGGGATAGCCGCATCTTCTTGCAACTGCAAAATTTCGGGCCGCAATGGCTGCTGTTGTCAGTCCTTCAAATATATCAGTATAATGGCCTATTCCTGTGCAACATGACTGCTCATCATTTATACAGTAATCTACTCCAAGCCTGTCAAAGACATAACAAGTGGAGGTTTCCACTCCTGGGTACTCTTGCCCGACCATGCAGCTTTTAAATAATAAAAGCTGGCTGTCCGGGATATCTTTTATCGCTTTCAAAGCCGAAATCTCCGCTTCTGTTTTCTCTCTTGATGCACTGGTTCTCCAGGAGCTGATGCAAAAGTTTTTCCTGTATTTTTGCTTTGATCCATTTTTCCCTTTCAAAATAGCCTGTGGCCTCAAGAATAGACTGAACTTCCCCATGGGTGTTCCTGACATCCTTTGAACTCAACCCCAGTTCAGTCCGGATTGACTCAAGATCCTTTTTGAAACTGATCCAGCGTTCTCCGAGGTCTCTTTCCATATTTTTAACTCCAGCCCCCGGGACCTTGCTAGCTCCGTTTTCTGCAAGATATTCTCCGATCTCAAGGAAGTAGGCCAGCTTTTCAACTCCGATACCCTCGTTAATAGCCATCTGCCTGAGTACCTGTACGATTGTTACAGGGCTATTATTTCTGGGACAGCGCACATTGCAGGAATAACAGTAGAAGCAGGACCAGATCATTTCAGACTCAAGCACACTGCGGTCATTTTCCAGCACTTTTTTTATAATCTGGCGCGGGCTGTAATCCGTAAAGCGGGCTGCAGGACAGGAAGCTGTGCAGGCTCCGCACTGGATGCAGCGGTCAAGCCCCAGAGAAACAGGTGTCCGGATGCTTTTCTTTGCGGTTTCTGCAAGGGTTTTACATTCCGGGGTATCGTATTCGTTTACATATGGAATCATTTGATCATCTCTCCTTCCTTGGCAAGGCTGGTAAAAGTGCCTGCAAGCCCTCTTGTGTTTGGAACATAAGCTTTTTTGAAATAGAGCCGGTTTCCTGAATCTCCAAGTTCTTTCTTCAATTTCTCGAAATGGCTGACAGTTAGAGGATATATAATCTCAGCTTTTGGGCTGTCTGGAGGGTCCTCTATAAAAAGGACAGCCGATACCCCGTTTTTGAAGGCGTGAAGTAACAGGTCTTTATCAACCACGAGGTTTGTGGGTACTTTGATTAACTTGACATTTGAAGGATAGGTCAGTGCACTATTTCCTATATTGTCGCAGGTTAAGGACGCGATCCCGCTGTTTACAAAGCCCAGCAGGTCTCCTTCTTTGGCTACCCCTTCAACTTCGGCTTTTAGCTGGCTTTTTGTAAAGCCTTCAATCTGAATAGCTCCGTTCTGACAGAGTTCAGTACAGTATCCGCACCCTGTACAGACAAGCGGGTCTACGATAATCTTTCCATTCTCATTCAAGGAAAAAGCCTCGAACGGGCACTTGAGACATTCCTTACACTGATTACAGAGAAGCTGGTTGATAGTTGGAATTTCGTTTACCAGGGCTTTTGGGCTGTCGGCAATAAAGGCCCTTGCTCTTACAGATGCAAGTCCTGCCTGGGAAATAGTATCTGTAACATCCTTAGGGCTCTGGGCAGTGCCACAGACAAAGATCCCGTCCAGTGAGCTGTCTACAGGCCTCAGTTTCGAGTGCCTTTCCTTGATAAAGCCGCTTTCATCCTGGCTGATATTCAGTATACTGGCAATTTTTCGGGTTCCCTTTGAAGGGACCATGGCCGCAGAGAGTACAACGAGATCAGCAGGCAGCTCTGTTATTTTCTGGTTAAGGGTATCTTCGAGTCTGACAAGAAGGCTTTTATCCGGTTTCTCGACAATTTCGGCAGGTCTTCCCCTTACAAATCTAACTCCCATATCCTGGACTGCGCGATAGTAGTTTTCGTAAAAGCCAAGAGCCCGCAAATCGACATAACAGATCGTGACCTCCGTACCTGGATATTTTTTCATTATCAGGTTAGAGTGTTTTAAGGCTGCCATGCAGCAATACCTTGAACAATAGCGGTTTCCACTTTCTTTTTCGTCCCTTGAGCCCACACACTGGATCATAACTATCCTTTTAGGAGTTCCCGGAACGTTCTCTGAAAAATTATCTGAAAAATTCTCTGAAGAATTCTCTGAGGAGATTTTACTACCGCAGGTGCCTGTTGAGCTGACAGCATCAGGGTCCAGGCTGAAATCAGAAGGCCTGACCAATCCACCTTTTGTAGGGCCATTAATCCCAAGCATTCTGGCAAGTTCCATTTGAGTCATAACATTTTTGAAAATTCCATACCCGTACTGGGGTTTCTGGGATGCGTCATACTCCTCAAACCCGGTAGCAACAATAACTGCACCTACATTGAGTTCAATGATCTCTTCCTTCTGTGAAAAGTCAATCGCTCCAGATTTACAGACCTCTGCACATTTTCCGCAAGTCTCGCCCTTGAATTGCAGACAGTGGTCAGGGTCTATGCAGTAGATTTTTGGAACGGATTGGGAAAAACGCAGGGAAATTGCCTTTTTGTCTATGTACCCGCAGTTGAACTCGTTTTCAACCAGGACCGGACAGATGCGGCTGCATCGGCCACAGCCTGTACAGTTATCATGTACGTATCTCGGTTTTTTCCTTAGCCTAACTGTGAAGTTGCCGGCACTTCCGCTTAAACGTTCCACCTCAGTCCAGGTTAAAAGGTTTATTTTCGGGTTAGCTACTACCTCATTCATCAGCGGGCTTAGCGAGCACATCGCACACTCTTCCGCAAGCTTGTCAGGAGAAAAAACTTTGCCGATTTTTGCCATATTTCCACCTATACTGGAATCTTTTTCGACCAGGTAAGTGGAAATTCCGTTATCTGCAAGGTTAACTGCCGCAGTTATCCCTGCAATTCCTCCACCAATAACGAGGGCCTGCGGAACGATATTTACTTTTAGTTCTTCAAGTGGCTCATGATTTTCCAGGCGGTTAATTTTTCCCCGAAGAAGTGAAAGAGCTTTTTCAGTCGCTCCGGCTTTGTCCGGATGCACCCAGGCACACTGCTCCCTTAGATTTGCGATTTCAAGCATTGCCCGATTTAAGCCTGCTTCCTGAATACACTTTTTAAAGAGAGTGCCGTGTTTGGAGGGTGTGCACGAACCTATTACTATCCGGTCAAGGTTCCCTTCCAAAATCTTATTTTTAATAAGTGTCTGTCCCTCTCTTGAACAGAGATACTCATAATCAAAGACCGGGACCCCTTCTGCCTTAAGGGTTTTCTTAAGTGAATTAATATCAATACGTTCGGAAATGTTCCCACTGCAATGGCAGATAAATACAGCGGTTTTGTCCAGGGCAGCGTTCATTATATTAAATCTTTCAGGGATTCATATTTAAGACTTGCCGGAATGCCCAAATAGTTATCCTAATTGAGACAGAACGTATAGAATAATTGCAAAATACGGATAATTTGTGAGTAAAAAAGTGAACTTTAACGTTTCTTTTGCGTTGTTCGCACTATAATTCAATTTCATTGGCAAATGAAACTACAATCAAAATGCGTTTATCCTATATATAAGAAAGCTTGCAGAACCTATGGGTATAAATTGTCCTTCTGTCTGGAAATTCAAAGCCCTCTGCCCACAAAAAAATAAAATGTAAAATTGTCGAGAAGTTTTTATATGCGCATAATTATATATATGGAGAAAGTATTATTATTTAAATCAACAGAGAAAAACAGATTTTGTTAGATACTCCCACAGATCAGAAACTTGTATAAATAGAAATGTATTTAATAAAAGTAATAAAAATGTTGAAAATATAACAAATCTAAAATAATATGTTTCTATTGATCTGAAATACTGGACGGGAAACTAATATCGGAAGCAATCACACTCTGTTCTTTCGGTATAATCGGTAGATGATAGTTGTGGCAGATAATGAGTTTACATCAGAGGATAATGACTTTAGGATGGGAGAGGTTGAATACGAGATGGTGGAGCTTTTAAGAAAGCTTAATATTAACAGGCCAATTGCTCTCACCCTTGCATGCCTCTCTAAAGGAGAGGAAATTTCTTCCCAGCGCATCGAAATGGTATCAGGCTTGAGACAACCGGAAGTTAGCATTGCAATGCGCTATCTCCGTGAAAATGACTGGGTAGACATGCGGGAAGAAAAGAAGAATCAGGGAAAAGGCAGACCGGTTAAATTGTATAAACTGACGGTCCAGATGGAAACGATTATCAATTCAATAGAAGAAGACGTAATGACTGAAAGTAAGGCCGTGCTCCAGAACATAGAACGCCTCAAGAACCTTTCCTAAACTAATTTTAGAGCAGAAATATCACAAACTTTTTTCACAAATTCTCAGAAAACTTAATTCTTAGTTATAAAGTCTGGGTTTTATAACCCGGATTCGACTTCTTATTTGTTAAACGTCTATTATACGGCAGGATAGTTGAGGAAAGTTTAGCTTTTCCTTGAAATTAGGTCATTTTTTTCAATTCTTATGATCTCACTTTTGCTTCTTGTGACCTCTTTATTCCATTTTTGCAATATCTTTGGCGTGAAAATTCTTCCAGGTACTTTCATTTCTTTGTGCCTGTGATTAGAGAATTTCATGTGCGTTTTTTCGGTTCTTTTGATACTGGTTCTTTGGATAGTTGGTTCTTTGGATAGCTGGTTCTTTTAATAGCTGGTTCTTTGGATAGCTGATTCTTTGGATAGCTGATTCTTTTGAGATCTGGTTCTTTTGATACCTCTTTTTCCACTTGAATCTGAATTTTTAAGACGACAAAAGAGCAGCAATTATTAGGATATAAGATCCGGATTTCGCGCTTGAAACACAAAATTAAACAAAATAGACTCTCCAGTTAGACTTGTAATTTATAAAGTTAAAAATCCAGGTTATCGATTTTCTTAGTTCAACTGTACAATTTCTACAAAACAGAATATATAAAGGATACAAGGAGTAAACATCTGAATATAGGTCAGGAGGGCATATCGTGAGCTTTAGCAATTTTTAGTATAAAAATATCCTGCAAATTCTTTTTACACTTATATAAATTTAAAAAACTCGGGTTTAAAAAAAGTAGAGTTTGACGTAAAATTTGAATTTTAAAAAAGTTAAAGTTAAGACAAAGTTTGAGTCATAAAAAAGGTCAGAAATTAAGATTCTGTCATAGTTTGAAAAAGGACCCTGGTTGAGACGGAAGAATATTAAACTTCGATATTTTCAGGAAATTTTTAAGTTTTTAGAACATCGAAGCAAAATCCCTGCGTTTTCAAACGTGGAATGAATGCGTAATCGGCCTCAGCATCACGTGTTCAACTTTGAGAAAATAGTGGTATTGTTGTGTTTTATATATATTGTTAAGTTTTGTCTTGGAAGCTGGAAATGCTACAAGAGCCGCTTAACTTTGCTACTGGACTTAAAATAGAAGGTTATACAGAGTAATTCTGTAGGTAAAAATTTGAACGTTGATGGCGAGAACCGGAATAACAATTGCCCTGGGGCAGTATGGCATCGGTTGAAATTCCGTAGGTGCCCGTCAATTCATTACCGGGAGCTGTCACAAGATTTTAAAGTCAAAGAATACGAAGAGAAGAGTTATAACCTGCGCCGAAAAGGAAAAACAGTATCATCTGGACATTTTTTGAATAAATGAACATCAAAAACACTTAAAGAATTATTAGTTAGTAGTATATATTAAAAAGAGAAACATAAATAAATATTTATATTAATCAACTATATAATGGTTCTTTGGGTGATTAAATGGTAGATGAAAGTGGTCCAGTTATGGATATTTCGGACACAAAAGAAGAGGTTCCGGTAGCTATGGGACCAAACGAACATGAAATGATAGAACTATTTAGAAGAATTAACGTTAGCAGGCCAATCGCTCTGACACTTGCATGCCTTGCAAAAGGCAGAGAGATCTCATCTCAGAGCATTGAAATGGTATCAGGCTTGAGACAACCTGAAGTCAGTGTTGCAATGCGGTATCTCCGCGAAAATAACTGGATTGATATCCGGGAAGAAAAGAAATCAAAGGGTAAAGGCAGACCGGTAAAGTTATACAGGCTAACAGTCCCAATGGATTATATTGTCAGCAAGATCGAAGAAGATATTGTAGCTGAGAGTACAATCGTGCTTAGAAATATTGAACGTCTGAAACACATTGCTTGAAATTGTTCATGGGGATTCATCCCCACTATAATTTTTCCCTAAAGATTAATTCTTTTGTTACAGAGGTATTTAATTTCCGAGACTTTTGCTTATTTTAATTTTTTGAAATATGTAGGCCAACATCATCGGAATTAATGCTAAATTTTGGTGATCCCAGAAGATATTAAAAAATCTCTAATTTCCTAAATTAATTCTCTTATTTTGGCTTTTCGTCATTCTCTATGGATAATACTATTTTTAATTCAAGACAGTGCTGGATTTTATGAGGCTTATGAGGATTTTATGAGGATTTTATGAGGATATTATGAGGATATTATGAGGATATTATGAGGATATTATGAGGATATTATGAGGATATTATGAGGATATTATGAGGATATTATGAGGATATTATGAGGATATTATGAGGATATTATGAGGATATTATGAGGATATTATGAGGATATTATGAGGATATTATGAGAATATTATCAGGTAAGCTTCATAAAATCCAGAGCTGTGCTGGATGAAAAGTAGTATTGTTCATGAAGAATGGCGGAAGGCCAACTGAGGATCGACTGAGGACCTATGAGAATCCTGACTTCCGCTTTTTAAGCGCATAAATTCAATTTTCCCATAATTTCTTTTGCTTTCTGTGAGTTCTGTAACTATTACCTCTCCATTTTGCAGTTCTACTTTTCTGATCTTCTCAAGCTCTAAAAGTAAACTCTCTACTGTATAATCCTCAATAATTTTTGTTTCCTTCATCATACTCAGTAGCTTCATTCTAATAATTAGTCCGATAAAGCAGACAAAAATGAATCCCTTTGTTGTTGAATCTTTGTTTGTGTTTAGTGGAAGCGACTGAATATCATTTTTCATTACTTTGAATCCTTTCTCAACAATATCTCTTTCTCTGTAGTAAGTGAGACATTCTACCCAATCACGTTCTCCATAATAAAAAAGGAAAAACTTCCCCATTCTGTTTATTCTCTGCGATACTGCATTTTTCTTGATATTGATTTTGAAATGGTCATCTATCTTTTTCCACGAATAGAAACTTGCCATTTCCCTTGCTCTCTCTTTGAACACCTCTGCCGCATTTCTCCATCCTGGTATTGCTGTTTCTTCCAGTTTTTCCTTCATATCATAAAGACGGGAGTAAAATGTGCTTTTTTCTTCCATTTCTCTCTTTGGATCATAGAAACAGTATCCATTGATCTTGAATTCCTTTTCCTCAAGAGTCACTGGCTTTACAAATATTGGTTTTTTGTGAAACTTATGAAGATATTCCGGACTTTCGATGTCTTTTTGTACTGAACTCATAAGCTCTTTGACACTTTTAAGTGCCATTGTAGCTGGCATAATAAAAGGAATCTTTTCCCTTACTAATTCCTCAATGTTTCCCTTGCTGAAAAAGCCTCTATCCATTACCAGTGTATAGTTTTCCATTCCATGAGCTTCTATCTTTTTTAGAGTATTTTTAAGAGTTGTAACGTCTACAATACTTCCAGGATAGATGTCATACATCACCGGAATTCCTTTTTCCTTATCCACAATCATGGAGAGATTTATTTGAGGAAGATCGCAATTGTCTCTATTGTATCCGTATTCAAGAAGATTAATTAGTTGTGAGTAGCTCGATAAACTGGTAAGATCGTACATTAATGTGCGTTTTGTCCCAAGATTTCTAAACATTTTACCCATAAACATGGATGGAATGTCGCTATTACCTACTTTTGCAAGTAGATTACTGATGTTTTGACTTTTCAAGGGTAACTCAGGCCACTGGAGAGAAAGAACAGAATTCTCATACCAGGTTTTAAGGTTATACATAGCTGTAGGACGAATTACACGATTAAGTGCCATTGAAAGTATCATGTTCCTGTCTTTTTCATTGAACAGATCACCAAGATACTCTTCAATTTTGAGTTCTTCTACTATTTTCTGTAATGGAAGGAACTCACCATAGTTATAAGCATTTACAGGTTTGCTGGAAACGAAAGAAGTCTCATCTTGCACGATTTCATCGGAAGAGTTTAATGCGTCACGAACTCTAACAGGTTTACCGTTTATGTTTCTGCCAACATATTTGGATTTATGGCGAATTTGTTTCTTTTCCTTATCGTAATAAGGAATATCTTCGTACCAGTACTCAATTCCATTTATTTTCTTGATGCGGAGGATAGACTTCATGCGCTTATATAATAAGCGCATAATAGTATAGATAGTTTTTGAATTGTTGTTTGGAAATGAGTAAGTTAGTATGCATCTGCACACGAATTAAATGAGCAAAATAGGGATACAAAAAGTATGCGCTTAAAATTTGGGAATTAAGGTAGTATGCATCTGCACACGAATTAAATGAGCAAAATAGGGATACAAAAAGTATGCGCTTAAAATTTGGGAATTAAGGGAGAATACTATGAGGATATCCGCCCAAAACAACAAAGAGACCAGTTTTTAAAGAGACCTATTTTTTAAAGTGACCTATTTTTTAAAGTGAAAAAGACTCAGAAATACACGAAAAAGATTCAAAACAGAATGACATTAATAAAAAACAAAATAGCATCAATAAAACATATAGTGGGCCCGCTGCGATTCGAACGCAGGACCTCACGGTTATCAGCCGTGCGCTCCACCAGGCTAAGCTACGGGCCCAAATGAAGGATAACTGGGTTATAAAACCTGTAAACTCCTGAGAAAGGATTGTCATATTGTGGTGGGCCCGCTGCGATTCGAACGCAGGACCTCACGGTTATCAGCCGTGCGCTCCACCAAGCTAAGCTACGGGCCCAAATGTCAGGTTTTTTAAAATTACCGAAGTAGAAAGGCTTTTCGGGAAAGCTTCCCAATCCGACAACACTTCTAATACTCAATTTACTACTTATAACTTTTGCTTGAAGCTCTTAAATTTCTAAGTTTCAAAAATTTATATGTAAGACGTCGAGCCTATGTGGCGACAGCTTTATATAAGATATTGAGTGTATGAGGGATGCTGATAAAGCATAAGCCTGATATGGGCCGGTAGATCAGGGGAAGATCGCTACCTTGGCATGGTAGAGGCCTCGGGTTCAATTCCCGACCGGTCCATTTAATAACTTTTAATAGTCTTGGACAACACTACTATTTTTCAAATGTCTATTTTACTTTCTAGTACTTTTTAAAGTCGATGGAAGCCAGAAAACCTCTATTCTCCTTTAAAATTATCTTTTTTGCTTAATGACAGGACATATCTTAAAAATTGAAATTAAAAGGCTAGTTAAATATTTGGAAATTAAAGGGACCCATAGCATAGAAGTTGGCTTATAATCAGCTTCTATTTTGTGTTTTGAGAGTTGTATAGGTCTGTTAAACATTACATCTATTTTGAAAGTGTTTATTACTGCCTCAAATGGTTCGTTATTTTCCATGAAGGCAGTACTCTGGAGTTGAGTTAGATTACCGAGGTATTTATAATTCTAGCCCGACGAAGACAAAAAATAGACGAGCAGATTTCAGCAGGATAATATAAACGCTTTATTTCACTGTATCTGCCGTCACATCTCTATTGTGCCAGGTACTGTTAGAACTATGCCATGCATATTCGTAAACATGATAATTATTTCCAATATAGTAGACACGTGGATCTCCGCCGTAGATTATTGATGAAAGTTTATAACGTACTGCTGGCTGTCCACCAGAATCTACTGTCACATCTCTGTTGTGCCAGGTACTGTCAGAGCTATGCCATGCATATTCGTAGACATGACTATTATCGCCAAAATAGTAGACACGTGGATTTTCACGGTAGGTTATTGATGAAAGCTCTCTAAAATTTTCTGCTGGTTGCCCACCAGAATCTACTGTCACATCTCTGTTGTGCCAGGTACTGTCAGAGCTATGCCATGCATATTCGTAGACATGGCCATTATTGCCATAATAGTAGACACGCGGATCTCCAACGTAAGTTATTGATGAAAGCGGACTTGCAGGCAATGCTGGCTGTCCACCAGAATCTACAGTCACATCTCTGTTATGCCAGGTACGGTCAGAACTATGCCATGCATATTCGTAAACATGATAATTATTTCCAATATAGTAGACACGCGGATCTCCAACGTAAGTTATTGATGAAAGCAGACTTATAGACAATGTTGGCTGTCCACCAGAATCTACAGTCACATCGCTGTTATGCCAGGTACTGTCAGAGCTATGCCATGCATATTCATAGACATGATAATTTTTGCCAAGATAGTAGACATGTCTATTAAACGGAGTATAATTGGTTGTTGATGAAAGCGAACTTATAGACAATGCTGGCTGCCCACCAGAATATGCTGTCACATCTCTGGAGTGCCAACTGCCACCAACCCAACTACCACCAACCCATCCTTCATTGGCAAGTTCGTAGACATGATTGTTATTGCCAAAATAGTAGACATAAATATTATCAAATCCATCGTTTATTGACGTAAATGCGCTTCCATCTACTGCTGGTTGTCCCCCTGCCTCTGCTGTCACATCTTTGTTGTGCCATGTACTGTCAGAGCTATGCCATGCATATTCGTAGACATGACCATTATTTCCAATATAATAGACACGTGGATCTCCGCCGTAGGTTATTGATGAAAGTAGACTATTCATTTATTTTCATACCCCCAATTTAATCGTTATAGATTAAAATTGGCGGAATATTATATATATACTAGTATAAACGCTTGTGAATAATATTGGTATTTTTAAGTGGAATAAGAAGTAATTACCAAAATGCCTAAAAGTTGATTTTTCAAGTTTTTGCGATTGCCAAAAATAATTTTATCGTTATTTGAAAGGGGAGTTTATGAAACACTTCATTACACAAGACACGCCTGTTACGGAAGAAGTGCTTAATGTCATTGCTCATTTGCCCACGAAAAGTCTTCCTGCGATAGTTGAAGATAAATTTTTTGTTAAACTGAGCGACCTAAATATTATGCGTATAGCAGTTTTACTTGCGCAAAAAAGCTATGACGAAGGTGGGTGCCCCATCGGCGGCGTTATCATTGATAACAATACTCGCCGGATTATTGGAAAAGGACACAATACGCTTGTGCAGGATAACGATCCTTACAACCACGGTGAAACGTCAGCCATACGCGATGCAGGACGACAGGACTTCAGTAATACTACAATTTTCACAACGCTTAGCCCATGTGACACTTGTGCCACGTTAATATATATGCGCCAATTCAGCCGCGTGGTCGTCGGCGATGTTACTAACGCCTCGGGTAACGAACAGATGCTTCGCGAGAAGGGTGTCAAAGTCGATATCCTTGAAGACCCTGTGGGAATAGAATTGTATGCAAAATATCGTGCCGAAAAGCCGGAACTCGACATGGAAGATTGGAAAGGCCTGGCTGCCGTTCGTAAGGCTGCAAGATAGAATTAAAAAAATAGGCAGTCCAAATAACCCTGATCAATACCGCCTTTTTCGTTTCTTGAGCCATCTCTGAATGGCTCGATATTTGTCCTTGGAAACAGCAGTTTTGATCTGATTATATGCCTCAAAGGTTTTAGCGATCACATTCATTTTAGCAATCACATTCGTTTTAGCGATTACATTCCGCAAAGATGGAAAAAAAGAAGAAAGCAAAAAAGCGGTGTAACGTGGTTCACAAGGCTTGACCTGCACCAATGAAGTATATTACGGGATCAGTTTTGAAGCTGTCCTGAATTTGCTTCATTTTACGGATACGCGTTAATGAAGTATATTGCGGGATCAGTTTTGAAGCTGTCCTGAATTTGCTTCATTTTACAGATTACGCGCAATGAAGTATATTACGGGATCAGAGTTCAAGCTGTCCTGAATTTACTCCAATTTACAGATTGCTCCCTCATGAACCAATTAATATTATATAGGTAACAATATAAAAAAGTAACGATAGAATTCAATTTTATTTAATCAGTGTTTATATTTAACAGGCTTATCCACGAATTGGTTACCTGCAGTTACCGATTTGAGTATTATTTTTCAGAATTATTATTTTTCAGAATTATTATTTTTCAGAATTATTATTTTTCAGAATATATCTTAAACAACCACTTGGTTGCAGATGACCTGATAGCAACCTTTTACTATTACATCTCCTTCTAACCTTGAAGAAAATAGATTTATCTCAGCATTTTGCTGATACAAAGCACCCCCACTTTTTAATGTATGTAATCTATTATATTCTTGTATTAATATACTCTTTTTGTTCAAACGGGGGAATTTGCAAGTAGTTGTATAAAATGATAAGACAGCTGCTGTAAGCTCTTTTCTCATCGCCAATAGTATTTTGGGGGATTAAAATGAAAGAAAGAACATATGCTAAAACACACAGTGGACATGCCTTCATAAAAGTTTTGGGAATAGCAATGCTGGCTATTTCAATGATGGTGAGTATAGCAGGCGCAGAACCCTATGCATATATTACGAACTCCGGAAGCAACAATATCTCTGTAATTGATACAACCACAAACACAGTTACAGCCAATGTGACTGTAGGAAACTATCCTGTTGGAGTTGCAGTCTCTCCAGATGGAACAAAGGTATATGTGACGAACTCATTCAGCAACAATGTTGCTGTAATTGATAATGCAACCAACACTGTTACATCAACAGTGAATGTCGGTAAATGGCCTCTAGGAGTTGCAGTCAGTCCGGATGGAACAAAGGCATATGTGGCGAACGGGGGCAACAACAGCGTTTCTGTAATTGACACTTCAAATAATACAGTTACATCAACGGTGGATGTCGGTAAATGGCCTCTAGGAGTTGCAGTCAGTCCGGACGGGACAGAGACGTATGTTACAAACGCATTCAACAACAATGTTTCTGTAATTGACACTGTAACTAACAATGTTACAGACACCGTGCCTGTAGGCTACATTCCTGTTGGAGTTGCAGCCTCCCCGGATGGAAAAATAGTGTATATTACTAACACTGGCAGCAACAGTGTTTCTGTAATTGACACTGAAACTAAAACTGTCACATCAACGGTAAGTGTTGGAGAATATCCTGTTGGAGTTGCAGTCTCTCCGGATGGAACAAAGGTATATGTGGTGAACGCTGGCAGCAACAATGTTTCTGTAATTGACGCAGCAACCAATTCCGTTGCAGCCACAGTAAATGTAGGGAATATGCCTCATGGTGTTGCAGTAACCTCTGACGGAACAAAGGCATATGTGTCAAACTCCGACTACAATGGAACCGTCTCTGTAATTGACACTGAAACAAACACAGTTACAGCTACTGTACCTGTAGGAAACTATCCTGTTGCCATCGGGCTGTTTATAGTTCCTCTTTAATCAGGTAGAAGTTTACATCAAGAATGGAAAACTTTCGTCAGATGGAGGACAGACGTTTATTGATCTGGCAAACATCGTAATCAATGCTTTAAAAACAAGCTGAGTAAGCAAAGATTATTAGGAATGCGCACACAACAAGCTGAGTAAGCCGTTAAAACTCGAGGAGGTAAAGAACTCCTCTTTAACTATTTAATTGAATATAATGTAGATAATGTAGACTCTGCTTAAAAATCTAGTAATTTTGAATTTTACATTTATCACTGGATATTGGTACTGAGTCAGCCAGGAGTCTGAACAAGGCCCTTAGAGATCCGTTATAACAAGTATAAATGGAGGCATTAGTCCATTAATTGTTTTAACGTAGCTTGTGTCTGATTATTATTTTCTTCTTTGACCGTGAACCTTATAGCAAATTCGGTTCCATCATTCCTTTTCAGCTCAAGTTCCCCATCTAACTGATCTACAAGGGTGGTTATCAGCTGAAACCCAAGACTATCAAGATCTTCAATATTAAGGTCTTCAGGAATACCAACGCCGTTATCCGAGACGGTCAGAACAAAACTGGTATACCTATTGAATTCCTTTCTGTGTTCTCCATTTTCTTCTTTATGGAGTTCGATTTGGATCTCTCCATTGTCTCTGCCCGGAAATGCATGTTTGAGAGAATTGGAAACCAGTTCATTAACAATAATTCCTAGCGGGACAGCAATATCCATATCAAAGAATGCATTTTCTTCCAGATCCATACACAGATGGATTTTCTTCTTACTAAGGCTGTAAGTCTGGAAAAGGTTTTCAGCCAGTTCTTTTATGTATGCCGAAAAGTCAAGTGTCTCAGTTTCTTCTCCTTTATAAAGCTCTTCGTGAATAAGAGCCATAGATATAACCCGGTTCTGGCTTTCCCTGAAAGCCTCAGTAACTTTAGGGTCATTGAACTTATCAGCCTGAAGATCAAGGAGAGAAGAGATAACCTGCAGGTTATTTTTTATCCTGTGGTGGATTTCTTTCTTACGGGCAGTCTCGATATTTGCCAGAGCTTCTTCTGCCTTTTTCCTTTCAGTAATATCAAGAACAAAAGCTACGCCTTCATTGCGTACCTGATCGAAGGTAGTTGCTCCAACAATGGCAGGTACTCGCGAGCCATCTTTACGGATGAATTCCTTCTCGTAAGGCGTATTTGAGCCTGTTGATTTGAGTTCCATTATGGCCTGCTCATCCAATCGACTGTACTCCGGTGGAGTCATCTTGTTCCATTTAACCCTTCCAGCCTTCAAGTCCCCGCGCGTGTAACCAACTATATCCAGTAACTTGTCATTGGCATCGGTGACCGAACCGTCCAGGTTAAAATAAAATGCACCAATCATATCCGACTCGTAATACTGGCGCAGGCGCGCTTCACTCTCACGCAGTGCTTCTTCCGCCTTGATACGCTCAGTAACATCTCTTACAATAGCTGAAATGGCCACGAGTTTTCCAGCGATGTCAAACACAGGAGAGAGAGCTGCTGAAATATTTATAATAGTACCGTCCTTTCTTAACCGTGATGTTTCGTAGTGCTGAATCTTTTTTCCCTGTTTGATCTTTTCGGAAAACTGCTTAATTTCCTCTTTGAAATTTTCGGGTTCAAGTACGGATACATTTTTTCCCAAAATTTCCTCGGCTGAATAACCATAAACCTGTTCTGCCGCCTTATTCCAGCTGGTAATGATACCCTCAAGAGACAGAGTTATAATAGCATCATTCGAAGATTCCACAGCGTTCGCCAGTATTTGAAGTTTCTCTTCTGCTCTTTTATGTTTAGTAATATCCTGAACTACTCCTTTTACTTGAACAGGTTTATTCTTTTCATCAAAAATAATTTCAGGTTGAGAATGGACTGTACGTTCTTCTCCATTAGCCAGGACAATCCTGTAATCAATGCCAAAAGGCTTCTCATTTAAAGCTTTCTTGATAGCGTTATCAACATAATCTCTATCGTCGGGGTGTATATAATTTAAAAGTTCTTTGTAAGTTGCGCCTGATTCATGAGGATTACGTTCAAAAATCCGATACATTTCATCGGACCAGTATGTTTCACCAGTTACGAGATCCCAATCCCAATTTCCAATCTGAGCTATCTTTTGAGCTTCAGAAAGGCGTTTTTCACTTTCCTTCAATGAATTGTAAGCTTTCTCAAGCTCTGATGTCCGTTCTTTAACTTTTTCTTCTAGGTTCTCATGAACTCTTATTAGAGCTTCTTCTGCTTTCTTAAGTTCAGTAATATCACGTGCAGCTGCAAAGACCCCAATAACCTTCCCATTCTCGTCTCCATAAACTGAAGCATTGTACAAAACGGGAGTTATATGTCCATCCTTATGCCGAATCTCCAGAGGATAGTCCCTGACCTCACCGTGCATGAACACCTGCTGATATCCTTTTCTAGCTTCCCCGGGCTCAGTGAAATAATCTGAAAAATCAGTCCCAATCAAATCATTTCTTGAATATCCAGTAACCAGTTCAGTAGCGCCACTAACATCCGTAATCTTACCATCACGTCCAATGGTTACTAAGGGGTCCAGGCTGGCTTCAATCAGACTACGATTATAAAGATTTGATAATTTCAGAGCTTTTTCCGACCTTTTTCTCTGCAGAGCCTGCGTCACAGCAGGCGCGATAGCTTCAAGATCTTCCTGCTGTTCGTAGCTATAGCCGTTTTCACGGTTTGCAACCGCAATCAAACCTATCGTTTTTCCATCCTGGACAAGGGGGACGCCAAGAAACGATGTAATCGGCGGATGCCCATGCGGCAAACCAATACTGTCGGGGTGTGATAATGGATCATTGGTAAAGAAACCTTTCTCGTTGTTAATGACACTGCCATAAAGGCCATGAACAGCAAAATTGGTAGGAGGACTACGATGTCCTTTCTTGTCGTACATAAGGCACTGTTCCCATGCAAGCTCGCTTTTTGCAATATCGTGCAAGAACCCGTCAGCGCCCATTTCATTGATAAAACCAAACTGGCTGCTGGTTACTTCCAGGGCTACAGATAGACATGCTTCACCCAGTTCTTCTTCTGTATTTGCCTGTACCACGTTCCTGAAGATCTGATTGATTCCTTCAAGAATACGGTTGTATCTACGAATACGATGCTCTTCTTGCTTGCGCCTTGTGATATCACGGGCGACGTAAACACTCCCAATGAGTTTTTCTTCAGAATCGTATAGTGGCGAGACATTTACTAAGAAATTATCACCAAGACAACCTTCACAAATCTCTGCGATGTGCTCATCCCAATCCTTAAGCAGCTGCCTTTGTGGGCAAAAAGAAGGAGGCTTGTCTGTCCCATGGATAACACGATAGCAGGTTAACCCTATGCACTCTTCAGGTGTCATCCCTGATCTTGCCGCAATAGCTTTGTTCACACGAACAACTCTATGTTTATCGTCAATTATGGCTACCAGATCTGGCACAGCATCAAAGGTATATTCCCAATTTTTTGCAGCCTGAATAGCTTCTTTTTCTGCTCTTTTTCTTTCGGAGTTTTCTATCCTCTCCCATTTTCCGTCCCTTTTGATCAAAGCAAATTGATGGCTGGATACTACATCAATAATCTCGACCGTACTGCACATATCGAGATAATATGGGCATAGGGCTATCACATGGTGTTTGTCGAGAACAACATCTACTTTATTTTCATAATCAATAAATTCGTTCCAGCCTTCTTTTTCCAGCCAGCGATTGTCCCCTGCAACCCTCAACCCATCATAACCCCTTGCCAGAGCCTGGTTAATTTTTTCAACCCAGCTATTTACAACTCTATCCAGATCGAAAATACCCTTCTTTAAAAATCCACTGGTGTAAGGGATGATTTCTATTTGTCCTTTCTCCAGATAAACATCAAAATCAGGACCAGCCGTTATCATGGATGTTTTTGCCTCTTCCACTTCCAGAGGCTGTGAGGTAATCCATATGCATAACTCGTTATTTTCCAGCCCGGCTTTAAAATAAGGGACAAGTATATCCATCAAATCTTCTTTTGTCTGGTAGAACTGGCAGAAGTGTGTTCCCCAGGGTACTTCGCCAACAGTATCAATCCCAGAATCTCGAATGTTTTTTCTCATGGGTATTGTCTCCGGGTTTTAAGAATACCAGGATAGTTTTTTTTCTCATGGGTATTGTCTCCGGGTTTTGATAATACCAGGATAAAATTTGGCTCTTCACCACTCCCTATAGATAAGATGATTTTCAATTCAAGGCCACATTGGTTTTTATGAGGAAACTATGAGGATAGCTACACAAAACAACGAAGAGCAAAAAATTCTTTTGCACCAGTGTATTTGATTTCATTTTTACTTTATGATTTCTATTATATCTAAGTGCACTCTCTAAAGGTCTCAAGAGAAACTCAATAGTGCACAAGTCCTCTCGAAAGCTTACTATAATATATTTTGTGAATTTAAGAAGATCTCTATTTACCTTACAACTTTTTCTTCCTGACTACTGGAACTTATTATTTTGGAACTAACGGATTCTTATTCAAATGCTTTTACAGCCACAAGAACAAAAATGAATTGAAAATTATCCAAATTATAATATAAAAGTAATAGATATATTAAGTTTATTGACGTTAGTTACAGACTTTAGTTACAGGAAAGATTAATTCCCGCATCTCAAATGAGACACAGCCAAAAAGCTGAGATTCCAAATGATTAACTGAGTTTTCTGATTCTGGAAAATAATCATGAAACTTTGCTGATTTAACTTTGCTGATTTAAGAAAAAATGGCTCTTCGCCATTCCCTCTGAACAAGACGATTTTCAATTCAAAACCTCATTGATTTTTATGAGGACATTATGAGGATATTCACAAAACAATGAAGACCCGAAAAAATTATTTTTGAGATAAACTCATCAAGTAAACGATGGGATAATTGAAACGATGAAGTAATTGAAACGATGAAGTAATTGAAACGATGAGGTGATTGAAACGATGAGGTGATTGAAGCGATGGGATAATTGAAAGGTCAGTTAATTAATAAACTAATTAATTAACAGATAGTCTTATCCTCGCTATTGCAGGCAACTCTCAAACTCTTTTGGTTATAAAGATCTCTTTCCAGTGATTCTGTTTGTCCGATAGTATCTTCTCCCCACTTTTGTTTAACTGCCTCACTCCACTGGAGTTTATCGTCCCCAATCATAGATTTTGGAATTGCAAAAATGTTTTCTCTCGTTGTTCTGGAAATCCCGGATTTTGACAACTTATACTTATTCGTTTTCTGATCGTATACCATCTGGTGATCGAGTTTAAATGCACTAACGGCCTCTGAAAACTTGCAGTTAACCTGGTTTAATTCTTCGTTTGGATCTTTTCCCTTCCTTCGCTTCATTTTTTCTATTTCAATCTCTTCTTTTCGTATATCCTCCAGGTACCATAAACTCCTATCAACTTCACTTTTAAATACAATCATATGCCATTTGAGAGACAACGAGTACGGTTTTCTTAAATATTCTTGCAATTCGGCAATCAGATCGGAATCATCTGTCGTACTTTCAATTTCTTCCATTATTCTTTTCATTTTGGCCAGATTTGCCTTCTGTCTTTCCTGACTTGTTACCATAGCTATCCACAACAGATTAACTTTTATTAGACTGTTATATACAGAAAGTATATTTTAAACCTTCGATAATAGATCATAAAAGTTAAATTTAGAAAAAATTTCGACTTGTTTGCCACAAAATCTCACGAAAATTAGGGTCGCAGGAATAGTTGCTGTGATTTGAGCCTTTTCTCTGGGTTTGAATCCATTTTAATTTTATTGTCGAGTCAATCATCAAGGATTCAATAATTCCGAATAATTGCAATCGATTTTATACGACATTTTGTTGTTGACTCAACAGTGGGGCCTGCGCTCTTTATTGTGGGGTTCACATTTGTTTACTCATATATTGAATATCAAAAAGAATAACGGAACCAAATCTCAAATTAAAACTTAAAAATGAAGATTACAGGAATTCCTGTAATTCCGGATTCTGAAACTTCTGTTTACTCGGTTTTTGACTTTTATTTTATCATCACGTTTATCTAGCATGTTCTCGTTTGTTTTATTGATTTATATGGCCGAGGATATAACAAAAGATACCAGTAGAATAATTAAGAATGGGGATACAGTCTCAGTTAATTATGTAGGAAAACTTGAAGATGGTACAATCTTCGATACTTCCTTAAAGGAAGTTGCTATCGAGGCAGGGAAATACAATCAGATGAGAAATTATGAACCCCTTACATTTACCGTCGGCGTAGGCCAGATGATAAAAGGATTTGATGAGGGCGTTGTCGGAATGCAAGTGGGAGAAGAAAAAACCCTTACAATCCCGCCTGAAGAAGCATATGGAGAGTACAGAGAAGAATTTGCAAGAGAGATCCCGAATAATACTGTTAATTTTACTCCGGAAGTCGGGATGAAGCTGGCTACGGACAATGGTCTGACAGGCACTATCACGGATGTAAACGAAAATAACTTTGTTGTAGACTTCAACCATGAGCTTGCAGGCAAGACCCTGATTTTCTCAGTCACAATCGTTTCTGTGGAGGAGTGAAAGTGATGAAGGCCAGGAAAAAAGCAGTTTTCTTCATAGCTATACTGCTCCTGGTAAGTACAATTCTTGGCAGCGGATGCACGGATAGCGGGAGCAAGGGAGGAGACAGCAGAGCAGTAAAGTCCGGAGATTCTGTCAAGATCGACTATACCGGGAAGCTTGAAGACGGCACGGTTTTTGATACCTCAAAAGAAGACGTTGCAAAGCAGGCAGGTATATACGTTGAAGGACGGGAGTATACTCCTCTTAACTTTGTCGTTGGCTCGGGACAGGTAATCCCTGGTTTTGACGAAGGTGTAATCGGAATGAAAGTAGGGGAAGAAAAAACCCTGACGATCCCTCCAGATAAAGCTTATGGGGAATATGAGGAAGCAAGAGTCCTTGCTGTCCCGATTGAAGAATTAAATCTAACAAACCGATCCCAAATTCCTGAAGTGGGGCAAACCTTGAGAGATATGTACGGAAATCAGTACAAAGTAACAGCTGTAAACGATACGCATATCACTCTTGACGCCAATCATGAGCTTGCAGGCAAGACCCTGATTTTTGATATAAAACTAATCTCAATAGAATAAATTTAAGTTACTGAAGAGCAAATTGAGAGTTAGAGTATTTTTTTAAAATGTGCATCATTTCGGTATCTGGATAGATTTTGAAATGGCGTGGGTACCAGAGAAAAATGCACAGGAGAAAGAGATAATGGAAAATTCTCGTACTGTGAAAAAAGGGGATTACCTGCTTATTGATTATACTGGAAAATTCGAAGACGGAACGGTCTTTGATACCACTTTGAAGGAAAAAGCCCTCGAAGCAAGGATCTATGACGAAAAAAAAGGCTACCGGCCTTTTTTTTTCAGAACGGATACATTCCAGGCAATAAAAGGTATCGATATGGGAGTGCTTGGAATGAAAGAGGGTGAAGAAAAAACCCTCATAATTCCGCCTGAAGAAGCCTATGGAATGTATAAGAATTACCTTGTCCAGGAGATCCCTCTCGAAAAGCTTGGACTCCAGACCCCTCCTGAGCCAGGAACAAAAATCATAACACCCGCTGGGAGTGAGGTTAAAGTGCTCAACTCCACGGAAACTTCTGCTACCCTGGATTTTAACCACGAACTTGCAGGCAAAACCCTCATCCTTGAAATAAAACTGGTCTCGATCATAAACTGATTCCAGGCCCAAAATCGGGGGGTAAAGGATGGAAAAAGAAGAAAAAGTAATGGTACTGCTGCTGTTCATGACATTGACTTCTCTTATGACAGCTTATCTTTGCTTTGGGTCGGAACTTACAGCTTCTGGACAGGAGACCGGAGAAGAAGCCACGCCGTATAGCCGTGAGTCCGGTGAAGGGGAGAAGGTGTTCCTTGAAGCCCAGGTTTTGAGCAAACGGTTAACCTATACAGGCGGGCACCTGCTTTTACAGGTAGACTGCAACTCCGAAGTCCTGAGCGTCTTTATTCCGAAAACCGCAGGCGCAGAAGCTCTGAATAATTCAATTCAGAAAGGAGATTTCATCAGCGTAACTGGCACCGTTTCGGAGTATGAAGGGAAAAGGGAAATCAAGGTGGAAAGAAAAGAAGATATTCTTCTGAGTTATCAACGTTAATCTGATTTCGTCATTAATCTGATTTCGTCACTAATCTGATTTCGTCATTGATCGGATTTCGTCATTAATCTGATTTCGTCATTAATCTGATTTCGTCATTAATCTGATTTCGTCATTAATCTGATTTCGTCATTAATCTGATTTCGTCATTGATCGGATTTCGTCACTAATCTGATTTCGTTATTCATCTGATTGATCGTCATTAATTGAATAACCATTATCAATAACCTTTGAGACAACGACAACAAAATCGTTAATAATATATTCATATAAGGACATTTGGGAAAAATATGAAAGCGTGTATCATGTGTGGAGGGGCTGGGACAAGGCTCAGACCGCTAACTTTCAAGCATCCTAAACCCAGCATACCGATTCTTAATAAGCCGTCAGTCCTGCATCTGATAGAGCATCTTTCAAGGGAAGGGTTCAATGAAATAGTCATGACCCTGGGGTACATGGGAGATCTCATAGAAGAGCAGCTCGGAGATGGGCACATGTTTGGGGTACATATCGAATATGTGTATGAGAAAGAAAAACTCGGAACTGCAGGCGGTATTAAAAATGCTGAAGAATACCTGAAAGACGAGCCGTTTATCGTGCTTGGTGGGGATCACGTCCTCAACCTGGACCTGCGGGAGATGTACCGTTTCCATGAAGAAAACGATGCTCCGATAACCATAGGGCTTATTTCGATTGACGACCCGAGAGAATTCGGAATTGCGGATATGGACATTAACAACCGGATCCACCGCTTCCTGGAAAAACCGAAAGCAGGCCAGATATTCAGCAACCTTGCAAGCACCGGCATTTATGTTTGCAGCCCTTCGATATTTGAATGGATACCTGAAGGCAAGAAATTCGACTTTGCAAAAGACCTTTTCCCCTTCATGCTGGCAGCCGACAAAAAAATCAATGGTGTACTTGTGCGGGGACAATGGACTGACGTTGGAAGTTCGGCAGCTTACAGGCAGGCACAGCGCTGGATGCTCGATGCCCTTCCTGGAACAACAATCGAAGGGAATTTCACAACCCGGAACGCAAGAATAAAAGGTCCTCTGTCCATAGGAAACAATGTATGCATAGGTTCGAATTCGTCCCTTGTAGGGCCAATAGTAATAGGGGAAAATACAACTATAGGCGATAACGTCCTTATCGGGCCTTACAGTGTTATAGGCTCAAACTGCACCATAGAGGACAATACAAAAATCCTTTCATCCTATCTTTTTGATAATGTGTCCATAGGAAAGGGATCCAATATCTCAGGCGGGGTAGTGGCAGACGAAACAATCATCGGAGAACACTGCTTCCTTGAAAATGGAACTGTTATTGGACATAAAGTACTGATCGGAAGTAATTCAACAATACATTCCGGAGTTAAGATCTGGCCCGAAGTTGTTATAGATAAAGACTCAAGCATAAAGGAAAACGTGATCAATTCCGGTTATGACGCTGCACATGAAGGTTCGTAAAATTTGGATTTCAAAGATTTGGATTTCAAAGATTTGGATTTCAAAGGACAGAATCCAGTCGAAATATCAACTGGATTTCTGAATCCGCATTTTTCAGGTTGATTCAGGGTGAAATTGCTTTTTGGAATCCGGGTTGATTCAGGGTGAAATTGCTTTTTTGGAAGCCTGGTTGATTCAGGTTGAACTTACTTTTTTAGGACCCTGGTTGAATTTCGCTTTTCTGCTGTTTATTTTTCATATTCATCTTTTGACAGGCACATGTGAAGTTTTCAGGACACGTAGAACGAAAGACATACTGAAACAGATATAACTTTATACTAGATCCTGACAAGTCTTTTTGCCATGTCGTCCAGAGAATTTATCTTTGAAATCCTTAGAAAAAGTGTGCATCTGGTTTCAATCCTGATCGTGCTTATCTACGAACTTTACGGAAAAGAAGCCATCCTATGGGCACTCATGCTATTTCTTGTAACTGTTATTATTCTTGACTACTTCCGGGTTGAGCATGGAATTCGAATACCTTTTTTCCATATTATGTACAGAAAAAGTGAAGCTGACCGCTTCGGAGGACATATCTTCTTTGCGCTCGGGGCAATTTCAGTAATATCCCTGTTCAGTCGAGAGATCGCTTACGCTGCAATTCTTATGGCCACCTTCGGGGACCTGGCTGCAGCTCTTATAGGAAAATTCTATGGAAAGAGGAAAGTTTTTCAAAGAATATTTAAAAATGACAAATCGATTGAAGGCTCAGCTTCGGAATTTCTTATTGATTTCCTCATAGGGCTGCTTATTCTCGGGAATCCCATTGTCTCTCTAATGATGGCGTTTCTTGCAACCCTTACGGAAACGGCAGTCAATAAAATTGATGATAACCTTATAGTGCCGGTTTTCGCAGGTTTTTTCGGGCAGATAACCCTGAATTTTCTGGCATATTTATAATCAAAGTTGCGCTGGCGTCTTCGCTGAAAGCAACGGATTATGTTCACGCCAAAGCTCCAAAAAATGGACTTGATAAATTATATTATCATTACCTGTTTTCGGGAAAGTTTTCCATCCCTGCAGCAAGCTAGCGGGGTATTCGACTGAAATAACTGTTATATCAGTCCACAATATATAAATCATTAATTTTAGATGAAAACAAAATATAATATAAATTGGTTAAATATTAATATTTTTGAATATAAATAGTTATAAATTACATAAATTTATAGTATTTTTAATTAAAAAGATTCTTAAATAGATTATAACTAAAGATCGTAGTAGTTACACAGAAAAACGCAAACAAAAAGAGGATTAGTAAACTAGAAAAAAGACAAATCTACTCTTCTTATTTAATTCAATCAATAGATCACTGATCCGACCTAAAATAGTGGACTATTTTACTCATAATAAATGTATATTAAATATTTAGGGATGATTATCTGGACTGATGAGAAATCAATATGATAAAACCTTATTGTCCAAAACACGGAACTATCATGACTCCTATGAATATGGATTCCTTGTCAGGTGCATATAAATCCCTTGAAAATAGTTGCGTAAGAACCCCCATTTTTGAATCAACGTTTATTCTCTCTGGTTCGGTTATTTTTAACCTAGCTTCGGCAGGTAAACATATAAGTTAATATAATTAATTTTCGTATCTCTTTTCTTGATCTTCCATGGCAGCTAAAAACAACAGTAGAAGAGTTGAATCCTCAATAAAACGTACAGGCTTCTTAGGTCACCTTGGTCTCATTGCTGGAGTTTTCCGCGAACTTGAAGTTGACAAATTGATCGATGAGAAACTTCCTAAAGAACGAGATCACAAGGTTCCTCACTCCGTCTGTATCCTTGCCATGGTACTCAATGGTCTTGGTTTCATAGGGCAACGTCTGTACCTTTTTCCTGATTATTTCAGGACTATTTCCATAGGAAGACTTTTTGGAGACAGCGTCACACGAGAAGACCTGAATCAATATGCTATTGGAGAAACTCTTGACAGAATAGTAAAGTATGGTCCTACAAAACTGTTTACGGAAATCACTCTTCACATTATGGCTCGTCTACCTATTCCTCTCCATTGTTTACACGCTGACACTACAAGTGTCAGCGTTTATGGCGATTATGAAGACGAAGAAACTGAGTATATTGATATTACTTTTGGAATACCAAAAAACGGAAGATGGGACCTCAAACAATTTGTTTTGAGCTTGATTGTAAATCAGCATGGGATACCACTTTTCATGAACACCCATTCAGGGAACGCTTCAGACAAAAGCACAATTCTGGAAGCAATCAAGTCTCTCAAATCAGCTTTAAGCCCTGAAGCAAAGTGTACTATGTAGCTGAATAGTTCTTTTTACACTGACAATAATATCAAGAACATAGGAAAGTCATTCTGGATCAGTCGTGTTCCTGCAACAATTAATGAAGCAAAGGAACTGCTAACTGCAAATCTAAACCTGAAAACGTGAAAAGCGACGAAAGATACTCATTTTATCAAACCTTTGTGGAATATGGTGGAGTTAAACAAAAATGGGTTTTGTTACTCTCTCATAAAATGAAAGAAAAAAAAGAGGCAACTCTAACAAGAAAGCTTGAAAAAGAGCTTGAAAAAGCAGAAAAGTCGCTTAAAAAGCTGGCAGGAGATGACTTTTTCTGTGAAGAAGATGCATTAAAAGCAGCAGAAAAATGGATTGCAGATTTCCCTTCTGTTCTTTTTGAAAAAGTAGATTTGAAAACCATTAAAAAACGTGAAGCAGGTAAAAGAGGCAGAATTTATAAAGATGAGAAATTGAAGACATGTTATAGGATTGATGGAATTATAAAGGTTAATGATGCTTTTGTTTTGAATGAAATGGAAAAAATGGGACTTTTCATTCTTGCAAGTAATGATATCCGTCTTTCCCCTGAAGAGATGCTGAAGTATTACAAAGGACAGGATAAAGTAGAAAAAGGATTCCGATTTTTGAAAAGTGATACCTTTAGCATATCGAAGGTGTATCTCAAGAATAAATCAAGAATTGAAGCGTTGACAATGATAATGGTTCTCTGCTTAATGATTTATGCAATTGCAGAATGGAAATTAAGGACAAAGTTAGAAGAAGAAAATGAAACGGTTCCAGATCAAAAAGGGAAACCAACAAAAAGACCAACAATGAGATGGATATTTTTCAAGTTTCAGGGAATTACAGAACTTATAACGCAGAAAAAAGGGAAAACAAAGTCAGAAATACTGAATATGGAAGAAATTCACTGGAAAATATTGAGGCTCATGGGGGAGGAATATGAAAATATATATCTCTAGTTGCGTTAACCTGCCGAAGCTAGGTTTTAAATAAAGAATTATTTCAACCCACAAAACAACGAATACACGTCAAGGGTTACAAATATGATTGCTGGTACAATAAACAATACCCTGAAAGCAAAAGATCCGACGAAAACAATAGCAGAAGATTCGGTGAAAACAGCAGAAGATTCGGTGAAAACAGCAGAAGATTCGGTGAAAACGAAAGGGCCAATGTGGAAAAAAGAAGATTTAGGTACCCAAATACGCTCATTTGAATATCAAATTTATGGAATAATGGAAAAAGTGGTGTCTTATGAGTCCTGAGACGGAGTCAGCTTACATAGTTGTCTCAGATGTGCATTTGGGTAGTGAACAATGTAATCAAAATGAGTTTTGTTGTTTTCTTGAGTGGATAAATAGTTTAAGCAGTCAAGAAAATACTGATCAGATTGTAAAATGTAAGAATAAAGAAGTCAAAATTAAAAAACCTTGCAAAATAATTCTGCTGGGAGATATTGTGGAATTGTGGGATCCTAAAGATGGTGATAGAGATAACGTTATTAAAGATTCTATGAGACCTCTCTCCTTACTCACAAGTGTCGGTTGTGACAAAATATACGTGGTTGGGAATCACGACTATTCTCTGGGTGAACTGGAAGGAAAGATTAACTGGGAACACCTGTGCAATGAAACAGAACTTGATATTTATGATAGTCACTATCCTAAAAAGGATAAAAATGGAATTGCCCATGGTTTCAATATAGGAAACAGGTCTTATTTCTTCCTTCATGGTCATCAATTCGACAAAGAGCAAGCAGTTCTTGCATATGTGTCTCATCTCATCGGTGAACTTTGGAATCCATTAAACTGGTTTCAGGTCCTTTATAATATCCCATTTACTAAAAAACACTGGAAAAGAAATTTTGTTATATTTTTAGGCCTGGTTTTTGGTGGAAAATATCTTATGTGGAGTGCGTTTCTACAATCCAGCTTCTGGGTCACTGCAATATGGGCTATAATTACTGGTTTTTTTGCATTTAGCTCCATTCCCGGTATTGTTGCACATACACAAGAAATTATATATAAGCATATAAATCCCCTGGATAAAACCGCAGAAGAAGTTATAACCGATGAATATTACAAGAAAAAGAAGGATACTATACAGGCAGATGTTGTTGTTTTTGGGCACACTCACTTTGCAAGTTACTATCCCCTTGATCTCTCTGAAAAAGAGGGTCAGAAAAAGAAAAAGTTATTTGTTAATAGCGGATGCTGGGTTGGAACAGATGAAGATATAAATGGAAAAATGCGTTACTCAAATACGTTTATATATATAGATAAAGGCGGAGCATATATTATGAGGTGGTGTGGTTCCGGTAAAATCGATTGTATTGATGTTGTGTGAACTGCCTACTACCTGCTGATGAAAGCGAGGATGGAATTTTCCGCTGTTTCTCAGTCTCACAAAGTTAAAAGAACCCTTTGGGGTTCTTACTTTCAGGATTATTACTTTTGGGATTCTTACTTTCGAGACTCTCACTTTCGAGACTCTCACTTTCGAGACTCTCACTTTCGGGATTCTTACTTTAGGGATTCTTACTTTAGGGATTCTTACTTTAGGGATTCTTATTTTTCAGCTCCAATCTCAACCTGCGCATTCTTGAGATTTCTCATTTCCCTTATGCGCCTGGCAAGGATTTCTCCCAGATAAAGCACAAGCGCAGCAAGGAGTACATACACTTTCAGGCTTACCTGCTCATCAGATTGTTTCACTGAATTCTGCCGCGCATCTTTCAGTAGAAGGGCCCTTGCCTCTTTCTCATTGTAAATTTTCCCTCCGGTCGCAAGGACAAGAGGCTCTATATCCTCATTGAGCCCTACATCCCGATACTCAAGCTGATAATTTACCGCAAGTGGGTAGCCTGAGATATCATGAATCCCAATACTATCCGGATTCACAGTTGTCTCATAGGTATTTCTTCCGGTTAGAGCAAGGTCCAGAGCATTACCATCAAGTTTTAACTTCGGAATTCCTTCATCGTACATTTTAAGCGTCAGGTTGGAAGGAGTGCCGAGCCAGGTATCCGGGCTGTCCACAACAGTCCCTTCTTCAGCTCTCGGGTTCGCTACTGCCCAATTGATCATGCTCGAAATTAGTTTGGCACTCGACCCATTATAAACATTAGTCGCCCAGCGAGAACCGTCACCTTGTCCATTATCTGTGGTAAAAGCCGCAACTCTTCCCAGTCCGAAGCGCCATGTAGTAAGTACTGGTTTTCCATTTGAAGTAGTTATGACCAGGCGTTCAGCCCCGGATTTTGGAGTCACGTCGTTATATCCCGTGATATTGGAAGTAAGGTTCACATCTTTCGTAATGAAGCTATTTGGAGAATAAGTATAGAGAGAATAGTCAGACGTTACATTTTCTTCTTTATCTTTATCTTCTTTATCTTCTTCCTGAGACTTATTGGTTGACTCAAAGACTATATTTGCCCTTTCACTCATATTAATGTGGAAATAATTCTTTTCAAGCCCGAGTTCCTTCATAAACATCTCAGCATAATAATTTCTGGATTTGTCAGTCTGAGAAGGAGCTACAGAACGGACATGGATAAAATACAGGTTTACGCCGAGTTTCTGCAGTTCTTTTGCAGCCTGAAGGCCTGGCTCATAGGAATCCTCGATTGCTCCGTCTGAAATAATAATCGCATCAAGTTCACCTTCCTTGCCTGTAAGCATTTCCTTTGAAATGTTGAGTCCTGCGTCTAAGGATGTCTTGCTCTCCTCATCAGGAGTCAGCCGCTCAATTTTGTCTTTAAGAGTTGCCTGGTTCTGAGCAAGTCCAAGGAAAACAAAACCTCCGGAAACATCATATCCCTTGCTCCCGAATGCGATAACTTCAGCATTTGCATCTTTGAGATTTTCGTTCTGAAGAATATATATGGCATTTCCCAGGATGTCTCCCTGGGTTTTGTGGGCCGCAGTACTGGGAGAAACGTCAAGGATCAGGACAAGGTTTCTTCCTCCCTTATATTCGGAAGGCTTTGAAAGCACAGGTAGGATTTTTTCAAACGAGGAATTAAGATAATTGCCGTAATTATATGCTCTTTCTCCTCCTACAACTACCAGTCCACCCCCATTAGTAACATACTTCCGAATTTCTTTTACCTGAGTTTCCGTAAGATTATCGGCGAACTGGTTATCAAGTACAAGAGCTTTGCTACTATTCAGAGCACTTGCTCCAGGATAAGTAGTGAAAACAGAAGTATTGTAAAGTTTATTGAGGATTTGAGCGAGGGGTGAATTTGGCTCACCGGTAACAAGAGTGAGCTTTGGTTTGGGAATTACATACACGGATTTATAAAATTCATTGTTAATATTGTTCAGATCTTCTCCGGAAGGAGTGATCTTTACACTGATATTGTGAGCACCAAGAGTGCTAAAAGTTTGCCTGAGATTGGGGGTAATACTATACTGCGTTGCGTTTTGAGTTATATCGCCGCTCTGGGAAAGTTCCCCATCTACGTACGCTTCATAGGAATAGCTAACACTTTGATTTGAAGCCTGACGGACAACTATTTCAAATTCGTTTGGGTTATCCACAACTACACTTTTGTCCCCAAGAATTTCGACACTGAGGTCATTTGTCTTGAGTTCAGGCTCGACAAGGTAGACTGAAGTATTGGTTTCTTTGGCAAACCCGAGAGCATCAACAAGGCTCTTTCCTGAGTTATTGTTTCCATCAGTAATAAGAATAATCTGATTACCAGTGCCAGAATACTGAGTCACAGCATCTCCAAGATTTGTTTTATCGCCTGTAAGCTGGACTAAGGTAGTAGAGGTATCAGCTGCAAGGGCTTTATACAGGTCGGTACCTGTTTCATTAGAAAAAAGCTCCATACTTGAGGTCTTATCCTGAATTAGTATAAGTGAAGGATTTTCTTCATTAGCAGTCTGCGTAACCGTTGTAAATGGAGCAGCCAGAGCGAGTATAAGGAGGAAAACTACAAGCATCCTCCATTCCACAATCTTCGTTTTTGTCTTCCGCAGGAGATAAAACCCGGCAACTGTCACAGGAATGATGAGTAAAAGCATTTCCGGGTGTTCAAGGGATATGTTCATAGTTCACCCCGCCGGCGCACGATTATAATTTCAGCTAGTATGAGAAGGAACATAACTCCTATCAGGTAATCAGTAATGTCATTTTTGACAGTATAAGTATCAGCCCTTACAAGTGTGGACTTATCTTCCGCAACAGCCCGCTGAATAACGTCAGATGCATCAACTGTTGTGTTTGATTCCTTGTCATTATAAAGGTTGACTGCAATCTTCTTTCCTGAAATTTCGTAAATTCCCGATTCATCAAAGAGAATATGGTTTGAAGTGAAAGTTTTCGAGGGAGTTTTGATTTCCTCGGTCTTCGAAAGAGACGTCAAAGTACCTGTATTCAGGTTATATTCAGAAATATCACCTGTCCCTCCGAGCCATTCAACAAGTTTTATCCAGAACACAGGATACTCAGGCAAGTTATGGAAATTGTTCCAGGCATCGTCTCCGAGCTCGTCATCCAGGCCCATATAGAAAACGGTCCCTTTACCTACCTGCCAGTAACTCAAGAGAGGAACTCCATTTTCTAGAGCTACCAGAGTTGTCGAACCGGTCCTTTCAGTTGCGTTCAGGTATGTGTGGACTGAGATCTCATCACTTCTAATGTCCGTTGTAATACTGCTTTGCTGAACTTCCTTAACTCCAAGATCGTTTCCGTTTGTTTCATTCTCAATCCCAGTAGGCTTTACAGGCAGGATCTTTATCAGGCCAACCTCAGTTTTCTCGGGGGCTAAGGCGCCGCTTGCAATGAAAACTGCATTACCGCCGTTTCTGACATAATTTTCAATTGTCTCTACTGAACCGCTAGCAATTGGAGTCTCTTTCTGCGCAAGCACTACAAGCGTGTAATTGTCAAGGGAAGAAGGCACGGCTTTTACGACACTGATATTGCTGTTAGGGAGCAGGGAAAGGGCAGTTCTCGAAGGCAGTTTCCCATCGTCAGTGACATAGAGTATACGCTGCTCTGAAGTATCTGGAATGGAAATGTAAGCTTTATTGTCAACAGACAAACTATCCTTCACATTAAGCTGAACTGTTGTAATCCCTGGCCCAAGGTTTTCAAGCGTGAACTGGTTTGTCCCACCTGCGGGAACGTTAAGGGAAAACGACGTTGAGTTTCCGGAAGTCCCGGTTCCAGTCTCGATTTTAACTTTTTCGGCTTGATCTTTGTAGTTTTTAATTACACCTGTGTAGCCGTATTTTCCGTCCGTGGATTGGATCCATCCGTTGATGATCCCTATATTATCGGCAGGCTTTCCGACTTTTACGAAATTTACTGAAATCCCATAAGACTCAGCCAGATTTTTGGAACTAACAGGATCGTCTCCTTTCGAATTCGTGAAATCCGAAATAACGATGATTCTTCCTCCTCCTTCCTTTGATAAAAGACGCATACCTGTAGTTATGGCCGCAGACAGGTCGGCAGTGCCTGCCCCTGGCTGAACTTTACTGAAAATACCCTTTGCAGAGGACGCGTCGCCTCCATCAAGAGCAAGAAGAGGCGTATCCGAAGCCAGGATTATGCTGTTTTTCTTGCTCACATAGCCATCAGCAATCTTAACAGCATCAGCAAAGCGAGAGTCAACCTGCATACTTGCAGAGGTATCAAGGACCAGCACTGTATGCTCTCCACTCAGCGGTTCCTGTGAAGTATAATAATACCCTGCTGCGCCAATGGAAAGAAGAATAAGAATCAGGAGCTGAATAAGAAAAAGTGGGTCCTGCACGATTTTGGTAAGTGATGCATAAACCCGTTTTCTTTCCCTCTCAAGTTTAAGGACAAACATGAGAGAAGGAATTGCAAGTACCTTCGGTCTGGGACGGAGCATGTAAATAATAATAAGCGGGATTACACTCAGGAGAGCGATAAGAGCAAGGGGGTTTTCAAAAGGCATTTTTAGCGTCTCCTTCTCCTGATGGTATGGTAGAAAGCATCAAAAATAGGGGTGTCGGTTGTAAAAGTATAGAATTCAGCCCCTGTCTTCATACAGGCTTTTTTAATTCTTGCGCTGTGATCATCGAGCTTTTTAATGTAGCGTTCTTTAAACTTTTCACTAACATATGTCCTGACTTCTTCTCCGGTTTCAAGGTCTATAAGCTTGCTGTTACCCTGGATAGGGAGCACTTTTTCCGTGGGGTCGAGCACCTGGATCAAAATCAGGTCATGGTCAGATAACCTGGAAACTGCAGTTTCTATTGCTTCTGGTTCCTGAAGAAAGTCCGAGATAAGGATTACAAGGGATCTTGACTTGATTTCCCTGCTGTACTTTATAACAGCTTCCCCAATAGAAGTGCCTCCGGATAATTCAAGCTCTGTCAGCCTGTCAATTGCCCGCAGAAGGTTTTTTCGCCCGCGGCTGGGTTTGTGTATATCAATTTCCTGTGAAAAGGTTGAGATTGCAAACCTATCGTTATATTTTGTTACCATGTAGGCATAGCCTGCAGCGAGCATGGCAGCATATTCGAATTTCGAAGTCCCTTTTTCAGGGTAGTCCATACTTTTACTGGCGTCCAGAAGGATATGGGTTGTAAGGGTTTTCTCTTCCTCAAACTGCCGCACATAGAGCTTTTCAGTTCTCGCATAGGCTTTCCAGTCGATATCTTTCAGGCTGTCGTTAAGATCATATTCCCTGAACCCGATGGTATCGATGCCGTGCCCGCTTCGGGTGGAGGGACGGTTTCCGGCGTAAACGGTTGATACCCTTTTCCGGACAGAGAAGGTAAAGCGGTCAAGCTGCCTGAAAAAGTCCGTTTCGATGTTTTGTTTTGTGCGAGTCATTCTGGATCGTCAATAAAAAGCCCGGTTTATTCCGGGCCCGGAAAACCCTTCAGGGTTATTTTAACTTATTTTACAATTCCTTCACTGACCTGGGAATCCCAGGTTCAGGTTTCATTTGAGCTTCTGGATAATCTCCTCAATAGCCTGATCAGGAGTCATCCCACTTCTTTCGGCTTCGAAGGTCAGGATGAGCCTGTGGCGGAGAACCGGATATGCCATATAATCGATATCCTCTTTGCTTACGAAGTTTCTGCCTTCTATAAGGGCTCTGGCTTTTGCGGCAAGGATAAGGCCGATGGATGCCCTTGGAGAAGCCCCGTACTCTATATGTTCTTTGTCTTTTCTTGTCATGCCCACAATAGAAAGGACGCGCTGCTTGAGTTCCTCGGAGATTGGGACCTGCCTGGTGAGCTGCTGCAAATCGAGGAGTGTGGATTTCTCAAGGCCCCTGGAAATTTTTGGGACTTCGGATTTCGTATAGCGGTTTATTATTTCCATTTCTTCTTCATGGGAAGGATAATCTACAAGGATTTTTAAGAGAAAACGGTCGAGCTGGGCTTCAGGCAGGGGATATGTGCCTTCCATTTCTATGGGGTTCTCGGTGGCAAGAATAAAGAAGGGACGGTCAAGCATGAAGGTATCGTTTCCGACCGTTACCTGTTTTTCCTGCATAGCTTCCAGCATGGCTGACTGGGTTTTCGGGGATGCCCTGTTAATCTCATCCGCAAGAACAACATTTGCAAAAACCGGCCCTGGCTGGAACCTGAATTCTTTTTTGTTGTCCTTCTCTTCAATAACGTTTGTCCCTGTAATGTCAGAGGGCATGAGGTCAGGAGTACACTGGATCCTGCTGAATTTCAGGTTCATGGCCTTTGACACTGTGGAGATTATAAGCGTTTTTCCAAGCCCTGGATTGCTCTCAACGAGGGCATGCCCTTCGCAGAGTATTGCGATCACGATTTGCTCCACTACTCTATTCTGGCCCACCACAACATTTCCAATATCTTCAAAAAAGCTTTTGAAAATTCTGCCTGCGTTCTGGTAGGTCGTGGCAGCCTGGCCAGAATCGGTATTAGTTTCATTCATATCCGCTTCACCCTTTAAGTTTCTGTTTTTAGAGGCTTAAGAAGCCCGCATTTTCTGGATGTTACCTGATCCCGCAGCAGTATATCTCCAGAACAGTATATCTCCAGTACACTGCCTGTTATTCAAAAACTGCTTTTAGACAACCTTCGATTAACCTGAGTTCAGATAAATCCTACTTTAAATAAATTTTTCCAATTATTCTTCTGCAAGTCCTTCAAAGTAACTCTGGATAACGTTCCTGTATCCTTCCGGTAAATTATCATAATAAGCCTTGGAAGCCTCAGCTTCAGGATTTACCATGCCTGACTGGGTAAATGATTCGTTCATCTGTTCCCCTTCTTCTTGACTTGTAAAGCCCTGACCTGTGCCCGGAGGAATCGTCAGATCAACATCTTTGCCTTCCACCACAACAACGGCAGGCTTTCCGAAGATGTTTTCCTGGCTGGTGTTATTCGAGGTCCCGCCGTTTTCGTCCACTGGGTAAAGGTCAGAGTTTGAATTCGAAACTAAGGGAAGCTTGTCGATTACTCCGTTAAGGTCAGTAGGGCTGAGAGTTGTCTGGTATCCGGTCCCTACAACATATGCTAGAACGGTAACTGCAAAAACTATTACAATCAGGTCTTTTGTAAGTTTTCTTCTGTCAAGAAAGGAAGATGACTGTACGGGTTTTGAATCAATTATGACTCCGCCTATAAGGTCCCGGACAATAATGTTATCCGTATTGCGGTTATCATAGGCAGTCCTCAATCTCTCCCTGAGTACAGGGTGTGTCTCTTCTAGAAGGGCAATCGCATCTTTCTTTTCAGCCCTGTAATGCCTGATAGCTGTAAGGATAAGGGAGAGGGCAAAAGCCAGAAAAATAAGCCCCAGAGTTTCAAAAACAACCCCAAAGCCCAGAATGCTGTATTTCGCATCGGTATAAGGTTCGAAGATGCTAAACATTAAAAATAAATCTCGCATATTGAAAAGCACGAAAAGGACATAAAGGACAAAATAAGTTGCAAGCAGGTCTGCAAAGGCATAGAGTCCTCTATATTTTTTTAAAACCGATTCGTGTTTATTTACTATTTCTTCAATACTCAGAGCCATCTCGCTCCTTTTTGCAGCCTGGAAAAAGACTGTGATTGGAAATAATTATGAGAAAGAATTATGTTTACGGAACATACAAATATACTATCAGAAGATATTCTAGGAAGAGAATAGAGAAAGATAGTATATAAAAGTACACGTTCCTGAATATGAATTTTTTAGATTTGTACAACATTCCAATTTTTGCCATAGTTTGTGTTTAAATTCACGGTTTTGAATATGCTGTAACTCCTTTATTGCCTTCTGTTAAAGTTCACAGGATTTTGCTTCTAGCCTTTTACTTGTAAAGTTAAATAATTACGTAACTATTCAGCCTATATAAAACAACATCAATAGCCATCTTGTTTAATATTTAATGAGCACTTTTTGGAAGGTTCATTTTTTTAAATTGTTGGCTATTGATTGCGTTTTTCAGTCTTGCATGGGTTAGCAATTTCACGTATGTGACAACTTTGAATCAACATCAGTAGACTGATTTGGGGTACCTGAATAGTTACATAATTACTATCATTTAAGAATGGATAATTACGATCATTCAAGAATGGATAATTACGGTCACATAAGTAGATAATTACGATCACTTAAGAATGGATCATTGCGATCATTTAAGAATGGATAATTACGATCATTCAAGAATGGATAATTACGGTCACATAAGTAGATAATTATGGTCACATAAGTAGATAATTACAATTTTTTAACGGAATAAGTAGGCCCCTCAAAGATGAATGATAAAGATATTAAAGATGGATAATTGCAGCGTTTTAAAGAAAGATGACTACTATGCTTTAAAAGCGGGATAAGACCCCACTATTTTTAGAGTATCGGTTTTACTTTTTATGTCTTTTAAGGTCTCTTCTATAAGTACATCGCCTGTGTGCCCTTCAAAATCAATATAGAAATAATAATCCCCAAGTTCTTTTTTAGATGGCCTGGACTCGATCCTGGTCAGGTTAATCTTGTTCTTTGCAAAAGCCCCGAGAATTTCGTATAATGCTCCTGGCCTGTCTTTTTCCAGATATACTATAATAGAGGTCTTGAAGGCTGAATGGCTGGAATTCTCAGGCTTACCCGTTTCACCATCTGGAACACATAAAACCTGCTCAGCCGGGCTTTTTCCTGCGGCTCGCAAAGCAATGAAGCGGGTGTAGTTTTCTTTCCTGTCCTGTATATTTGGAAGAAGAACCTTCAGCCTGTAGCACTCTGCAGCCTCCGGAGAAGCTATTGCTGCCATTTCTTCAAACTCTCCTGCAAGCCTTGCTGCATGGGAAGTGCTGCCCGTGCTCCTTAGTTCAGCCTCAGGGAAATATTTTTTTAAAAAATGCCTGCACTGGGCAAGCCCCTGAGGATGAGAAAGAATGACCTTAATTTTCTCAGGCCCGCCTTTTGAGAGCAGGCAGTGCTCGATTTTGACAACAATCTCTCCGACTATCTCAACACCATTCTCAAGAAGTAAATCAAGAGTAACACCTACAGAACCTTCAATCGAGTTTTCTATTGGAACTATCGAGATATCGGATTTTCCCTGTACTACAGCCAGAAACGCATCCTCTATATCTGAAAAGTACTGAATTCCTACACTATCTAGCCTATGTTTCAGGATCCAGGTTTGTGCTGCCTTTTCCGAGTATGAGCCTTCGGGCCCCAATACACCGATAATCATCTGAGGGGTTAATTGCGGCGATAGTAATAATATTTTTTGCCTCCCGAGTCCCATCACTTGATTCCCTTGGAGGGCGGGTCCGTTTCGCTGCCTGAGTTCCGTCTCGGGAGGAATCCCAGAATTATGCTTAAGGATCACAGAAAATTATAGATTTTCTTGGAGTTACGATGTAATCGCAACAGCATGCGGATCTTTTCGCTACCCGAGTTGTATTTCGGCAGCTTGTAGCCCTTTTCTCTGCGTTTAATAGAACAAATTTATAGTAAGAGCCTATCCCAAAAGCAATATTATGTTGAAATTATAAATTTACCTTTATGTCATTTCGTGAAATCGATGATTTTCTATGGGAATCCATGGAACCTTATCTTCCTCCACAGAAACCGCCTACAGGAAGGCCACGTGCAAATCTGAGGAAGTTAATGAACGGTATTTTGTACGTTGTTATGACAGGTTGTACGTGGAAAGATGTTCCCAGGAAATATGGATCTAAGTCAACAGCACATAGATTCCATCTATATCTGTGTGAACATGGCATCTATCAGAAGATTTTCAATGAACTTTTAAACAAAGGTTACGATTTGAATAAAATAGATCTTTCTCACTGTTTTACTGATACAAAGGATGTTCCAGCTAAAAATGGGGGAATATCGGCTACGATGGACATAAAAAATAAAAGGAATAAAAATAAGCGGTTTAATAGATTTGCAAGGTCTACTTCTCTCAATTATTATTGTTCCTGCAAATAAGAATGATTCTACAATTTATATTCCTAAACTTAAAAATTTCAATATAAAGAGACATGTAGGAAGGCCTGCTAACAGGCATTCCAAAGTAACAGCTGATGCAATGTATGATACAGCTAAAATTAGAAAATATAACAGGAGAAGAGGATAGGAGTTACGCAGTTGGCTCCTAGCATATCGTTTTTTCCAAACTTACAAATATCTGAATTAATTTAATGTGTATAGTGGATTCTTTAAATATGCTGTCACTGCCACTCTTCTAATTTTCATAGCACTTTCAAACCAGGATATTCCACTTTTGATTCTTTGTAATTCCAGTCTGAGAAAAGCTCTTAATGAAAACATTATATGTGCTCTTTGTGACTCTTCCTTTCTTGCCTGACATTTCTCCACACCACAAAACTGCTTTATCCCTCTATGATATTCCTCAATTTTCCATGACTTCTTTGCCAAGTCTTCACGTTCTGCTTCATCCATCTCCTGCACATCTGTAACCCAGTGTTGCGTGTCTCCATCTTTTGAAACTATCCTAAACACCTTTACAAATCCATATGCTTTGAGGTGAACCACACGTCCTTTTTGAGGAATATCTACTGTTTCAAGTGGCACATTTCCTTTGTTGTCAGGATTTACTAAACGATTACTTTTCAACCTTGTAAGGAAATGCCATTCTTTCTTCCTGATGGCTTTAAGGTTTTTCACACTTGCATACCATGTATCAAACAAAACGAATTTGGGATTAAAACCACGTTCTTCGGCTTTGTCAAGCATATCACGGAAATGGTCATTCTTTGTTTTGTCGTCTACATCGATGTTATAAATTCGAAAATCGATAGGTATAACGGTTTTACCGTCAGTCCAAACTAAGGTAACCAGACCTATTCCTTTTACAGTACGATGATGTTTTCCACTCCACATACGACGAACAAAAGCCATTTCTTCTGCGTATGGTTTATCTAAAGTTGAATCATCAACAATTAGGCATCCTTCTTCAGGCTTGACGTAATTTTTTACTTCTCTCCATAGCGATTCTGTGTCTGAAGGTTGCCTTTGAAGTAAGCGAGTAAAAGAGTCATGAGAAGGAGCATTAGCTACGTTTGGATAACATCTAGCAGCTTCAGTACAACTAAAAACGTTAGAAGCAGCTATGAGAAAATTAATGTAGTAAATGTCGGTACACTTAGGGGGATTTATGTCCATAACTCCGTACGTTTTTAGAGGGACACTAAACCATAATTATATTTTTAATGATATAAAGTTTTTGGGACTTCAAGTGCGTAAGTCCTAGAGGAATAAAGTCCAATATACCAGTAAATAAAAGAAATAGGAAGAAAAAGAAGAGAAGAAGACCAATAAAAGTAGATCAAGAAGAATACAAAAAGAACAATTAAAAATAGTTAAATGTTTGGGTGTGCTTGCTGCCGAATGTAGGTTATATTCTTAATGTCAAGGAAACTTAATGAAAAGTTTTTTATAATTTATTGCATCAATGTGATAATGATATAACAGTATTTCTAATAGTGTAACAGTATTCCAGTAGTATATTGTAATTCTAATAATCTTATAATATATGTGTTCAGGTGTTTATCACTTATCGGGTGTGTATATGTTACTAGGTGTTATCTTCACCAATGTTATGACGGATGTCATGCTTAATAGCGCAATTTCTATGATTACAACCCCTGGCATTCCTATGTACTCGAGTTTAATACTTATTGCGCTTACGGCCCTTCTCTCCTTAAAAGATATTTTATCTGCGTCTAAAATATGGAACAAACACCTTAATAACTCTTTCAACAATGCAATTGTACCTCTGCTTTTCAGTTTCATAGCTATTATTGTTTTCAAGGTAGCGGCCATTATCTGATACTGGACTTTAGGAAAGATGTTTCTTTCCTTCTAATTCCTTTATGCAAACAATTTATACTTTTCAATCTATTTTCTATTACTTTTCTACCTTTTTTGCAATTAGTAAGTTTTTTCAAGTTGTTTCATCATGAAGTAAGTGAAACAATATGGAATTACAGGCTTTACCATATTTCGGCTATATTGGAACTCCTTTAACTGAACTTTCAAAGATGTTGGTTGGATGGTCCTCTTGCTAGTGAAAATGTGTTGTGCCTAACAAATATAATTAGAAAACTGGTCTTACTGATTGTGAAAAAAGATAGTCCATATGTTCAAATGTGTTTTAATCCATTATTTTTGGCCCATATGGGACAATTTGCTTGACATATGGGACATATTAATATTAAATAACTCCACTAACTTGCCATAATATATAATAAATTATTACAAAAAGGCCATTAATTTGAACGTGAAATGTAGTACCAACTTCAAAATATTAGAATGTTTTGTGAGCTTTACTCATATCGATTTTAAAACTTAAAAATTGATAAAAGTAATACAAAATCGTTATTATTAAGACCAGTTTTAGATAATATTAACGGTTGCGCTGCTTACCGATATCGTTTTCATTCTATTTTTAAAACGTGAGTTTAAGATCCCTAACTCAGAGTAATCACTGGGTCTCTTAGTATGGAATATAATTATGAGTTCTTATCAATTTGAGGATAAAACTGGTTTTTAGATAATCTTATTCATGTTTTAGATTATTGAGCTGAATTATATTCTCTATAAACTCAGTCTTTCTAATTTATGTTCTCCTTTTCTAATTCACAAATGCGGTGACTAGAATATTAAGATAGATATAGCCATAGAGATTCAGAGCTTCAAGAAAAATTCTAGGCTGGTAGGGCAACTTGTGAGATTGAAAGTACGAATATTTTGGACTCTTATGATACTGTTTTGGGACTGCTCTTTCTTATTTTTTGAGAGTTATATTTAATATTTACGTTTGTGCTAATTCATGCATATAATTATCTTTATTATAATCACAAGTAATAGCAAAAATCTATGCTTCTTTACTCAATCTGCAAATAATATTATTTTATTAATGATTATTTTATACAATAATATTCATAAACTTTATATAGTCATCATCTGATGTTTTATTATTACACCATTATGTTTATTAACTAACTTTATACAATTGCTTTGTAATTTACAAATTAAGGTCCTTTGTTGTTTTGTGTGGATATCCTCGTAATGTCTTCATAAAAATCAATGGATTCGAATTAAAAATCGCCTTATCCACAGGGAATGCCGAAGAACCAATACTCATTTCGAGATCCATATTCTCAAAAAGAACTTACGTAAATGCATAAGAATTTACACGAATTCATTATTGAAATTTAAGTCCAATTGAAACAATTTTTGTTGTATCCTAGAATGATTTCGCAGATTCAAGACGATTTGAAAGTTAATATACAATACAACAACAGTCGACTCAAAAAGTTAAACTTGAGTTAATTATATAATTTCATTTTAATACTATAGAATGATCATGTAAAATGAACCAAATTCGAAGTTAAATAAAATGGTGAGTTGTACACGACATACAATTGAAATAAAAGAAATTAAAACAGCGAAACAATTTGGGGACAAAACATTTGAAACAATTTAATGGTATATATTTAAAACATTAATATACATAAATATTTAAAACATTAATATACATAAATATTTAAAAATATTAATATACATATATATTTAAAACATCAGTATACATATATAGTTAAATATTAATATATATGTATATATATATATTTAATACATTTTGTTATTTACACTTAATTAGTTTAGTAGAGAGTGTCGTAAAAGTCTAGAGATTCTAATTAATTACATACTATCATCGAACTTTAATTTTATAAATTGGATCATATAAGACTATGAAAGTTATTTGCTATGATATGATCGGCTGAATTTTAATTAATTTTGGACTTTTGCGACGCTCTCAGGTAATATCTTAACCCACGTTCCTAAATTTTCCCCTAAAAATTCTCATAAACGACTTTAAGAAGAGGTATTATGGATGAGTAACGAGCTTGGTACAGGTCAAAGCTCCCAACACATTATTACAAATGAAGGAAATTCTTACAAGGAGGTTACAGCTTCTGAGAACGTAACTGTAGTTCTTCCTGTACATAACGAGGAAGTCTCTATCGGAAGTGTCGTCTTGCGGTCAAAAAAATATTCTGATAAAGTTATTGTTGTGGACGATGCAAGTACTGATCATACTATTGATGTCTCCGAAATGGCAGGAGCCGAAGTAATCTGGAAACAAACGCACAAGGGAAATGATGTTTCTCTAAGGAAAGTGATTGAAAAAGCAACCAGTTCTGATATTATCGTGATAATGAACCTTGGAGTTTGCCATGACCCGAGCCTGATCCCGAAGATGATTGCTCCTATAAAAGATGATAATTTTGACCTTTCAGTAGGAATCTGCTTTTCAAAAGTAAAACCGGGTTCAGAAAACGTGCTTTTACTTAACAATAAAAATACCGAATCGAAACGGATTGGTTTTATTGCCCTCTCAAAAGAATGCCTCTCAAAAATTGATCTTCCCCACTTATCCCTTTTCTCCATGCGTTCTCTTATAAGTATGGCCAAAAAAGCCGGTATCAAGGTATTACACATCGATATTCAGGAAGAACACGAAGCTTCCCTTTTCAGAGCTTATAAAATTGGAGTTGTGGTGCCTGCCTATAATGAAGAGCGCCTTATCCAGGAAACGATTGGTGGCATTCCGGCTTACGTGGATAAAATCTACGTCATTAACGACGGAAGCACAGATCGCACAGCTGAGATCATTAATAATATGCCTGACTGCCGTGTAGTCCCAATTCATCACGAAGTGAACAAAGGCGTAGGAGCGGCCATCATAAACGGCTATAAACAAGCCCTTGCCGATGAAATGGACCTAGTTGCAGTGATGGTTGGGGACAACCAGATGGACCCTTATCAGCTCCCCAAACTCATCATGCCCATTATTGAAGACAAAGCCGATTATGCAAAAGGAAACCGCCTCCTTTCCAGGCAAATGCGGCAGGGAATGTCTACCTGGCGAGCCTTTGGCAACGGCATGCTGTCCATGATAACTAAAATAGGCAGTGGATACTGGCATATTGCCGATCCCCAGAACGGATATACAGTAATTTCAAGATATGCCCTGGAAACCATAGACCTTGATTCAATTTATACCTATTACGGTTACTGCAACGATATACTGCTCAAAATGAATGCCTTTGGCATGAGAGTAATGGATGTGACAATGCCAGCTCGCTATGGCAGCGAAAAGTCAAAAATCAAATACAGTAAGTACATTCGCAAAGTAGCTCCCATGATCTTCAGAGGATTCTTATGGCGCCTGAAGATGAAGTACATGGTGCTTGACTTCCACCCGCTTGTGCTTTTTTACTTTGCAAGCATGATACTTGTCCCACTGGGTTTAATTTTTGGATTCTGGATTGTCCTGGAAAAGTTGGTGTTCCATGGGTCTGTTTCTCAGAATTATCCTCTGCTGTTTGTGTTTATTTTCTTAGTAGGCATGCAGTTTCTTCTCTTTGCAATGTTTTTCGATATGCAGGCAAATAAAAAGAACTATTCGAAGATAACATGAACGTTGTTCGCAGTATAAGATGTAATTTAGTAAAAAAGTGGAATTTCATCTAAAAATCAGTAAAGTGAACCCCCATGAAAAAAAGTTTATCTATCACAGTTGACATAGAGGATTGGTATCATATTCCCTCGGTATGCGGCTCTCCATTTTCCGTATTCAGAGATGTCAATGAATTTTTTAGAAAGTGGAATTCAAGATACGATTATTTAACTGAACCCACGAAAAGAGTTCTGGATCTTCTCGAGAAATATAATGCTACTGCCACTTTTTTTGTAGTTGCGGACACTGTTGAGCATTATCCTGAATTAATCGAGTCAATTGTCGATAGAGGGCATGAAATTGCTTGCCATGGGTTACATCATATGTGTAAAATTAATCCTAAGACAAAAGAGCCCCTTGTGACCAGTGACGAGTTCGAGTCCAGAACATTAAAAGCAAAGAAAAGTCTAGAAAAAGTTTCCGGTAAAAAAGTCGTTGGATACAGAGCTCCAAATGCTTTTGTCGGTGGCTGGATGCTGGACTCCCTAGAAAAACTCGGGTTCAAATATGATTCATCTGTATGTGTGAACTCAATTTACAATAAAACAGATTCTTGTTTACAAGGTGTCTTCTTTTCTTCTTATCATCTAAGAAGAAATGAGCTTGAAGGAAACTGGTATTCAATATAGAAATGCATGATTATTACAATAAATGGATTTCTAAGGAGTCATTACAGAACAAACTATGCACAGGTTTCGATTAGGTGCCTTGATTTAGTATGAAAATGATGCCATCTGCAAGCATTTTCATTGGCTGTGCATGTTATTCAAAGAATATCATGTTCGTTTTCAAGATCATCACCACCAATTGAAAACCAACTTTATAAAAAGATTGCCTAATCTATTTTGTGATAGTTACTAGATTACTAGAGATGTTTAGGTGGTAACTGCATGTTTGTTACTACACAATACTGTTGCTGGAGTTTCAGCAAAATGTTAAAAACTTTCTGTTTAATATTGGAACGTGATTGTGTGAGATTATTAATAAATGTTTTACATCCTGCTGATGTTCATTTATTTAAACATTTGATATGGTTGTTTGAAAAAAGAGGACATGATGTTAAAATAACTGCCAGAAATAAGGATTGTTGTAAGACACTTTTAGACCTATATGGTTTTGAATATGAATTGATTAGCAATGCTGGTAATGGTATCTCTGGTCTAGGTTTTGAAATGATATCGAGGACTAAAAAATTTGTTTCAATAATTAAAAGGTATGATCCAGATCTTGTATTATCAATGATGGATCCTTCCTCAGCTATTGCATCTAAAGTATGTGGAAAGAAATACATTTCTTTAGAGGATACAGAACATTCTAAACTTGTTATTAACCTAACCCTTCCGTTCACAGATGTAGTTTTAACTCCGTCATGTTTCAAAAAAAAATTAGGACTTAAACAGATTCGATATGAAGGTTATCATGAACTTGCATACTTACACCCTAATTTTTTTCAACCAAATCCAAATGTCCTTTCTGAACTTGGATTAACTGAAAGTGATCCTTATATAGTCCTAAGATTTGTTTCATGGGGTGCAATCCATGATGTTGGGCAGCATGGGATCAGTAACAAAAAAGACCTCGTGAAAATGCTTGAAAAATATGGTAAGGTGTTCATCACTTCTGAAGGGGAAATAGATATTGAACTTGAAAAATATAAACTAAAACTTTCTTCGGAAAAGTTGCACGACCTACTTTATTATGCAACTTTGTATATTGGAGAGGGAGCTACAACTGCTTCTGAATGTGCATTATTAGGAACCCATGCAATTTATGTGAATACTTTAAGATTGGGATATCTCAATGAAGAGGAGGATAAATATGATCTTGTATACAACTTTTCAACTAGATTTGACATTGAAAAAAAAGTATATGATAAGGCCTTAGAATTATTAAAGAATCCTAACTTAAAGCAAGAAGGGAAAATTAAACGAGAAAATATTATTAAGGATAAAATTGATGTTACTAAATTCATGGTTCAGTTTGTTGAGCAATATAAATGATACTTTTAGGCTCTTCGCTATTCTCTATAGGTAACATGATTTTTACTTCAAGACAGCATTGGTTTTACGAGAATATTAGGCAGTTTGCCAATTTAGCATGAAAGTACATGAGGATATCTCTCTCATGTGCTCCCTGCATCATCTTTTTCCATAATTGCAATTATTCCACTAATTATTTTGATACGTTCATCAACTGAGAATATTTCAGTCTCAACAATCTTCCTCTTGTGGATCTCTCCCTTTTGATATCCAGATTTATCTTCATACATCTTGTCATTTGTAATAAGATGCCAAATAATTGTGGCTATTTTCCTTGCTAGGGCAATAATTGCTTTTGCATGTCCAATTGAATTCTTTTTTCGGTTATAAAATTCTTTTAACTTACTATTCTTCTTTCTTGCTGCTGCATTAGCAATCTGTGTTAGAATCCACCTAGCTACTTTTGAGCCTCTCTTTGTGATCCTACCGTTATGGTATTTATCTGCTGATTGATATACATTAGGAACTATTCCAAGCCAGGAAGCAAGCTTATCTCCAGAAGAAAAATCTTTGAAATCGCCAATTTCAGCAAGTAAAACTGCCGCACCAAGTTCTCCAATGCCTGGAACTGACATTAAAATGTCCATTTCATGGTTAAAATTACTATAGGCATAATTAAAATTTCTTTTTCCAAAGCTTCGATTTCATCATCAAGACTCTTTATGAGTTGAAGACAGATCTGAAGCCGATAAACAGAACTTTGAGAGATTTCTCTATCCAGAATCTCTTTTATCTGATTATGTTTTTTACGAATAGTTGGAGAAAGATTTCCCAGAATTTGGTTGACATCTTTACCTGAAGAAATGCCGGATAGAATTATTCTGCCATTCTTACCAAAAATATCTGTCAACACACCTTTTAGATGCAACATTTCAGATGCAAGGATAGAGTGAGCTTCATTTTTTATATATGTTCTTTTTTCCACAAGTATTAACCGAAGTCGAACGTATGAACGGAATTCCCTCTGAGTTTTCACAAAAACTCTTGATGGCTGAATCATTTTATTCAATGCAAGTTGAGCAATGAATTCTGAATCAAGCTTATCTGTCTTTTTATGTGTAAATGCTTTCATGTCTCGTGCATTTCCAATAATAACAGGTAGATGTTTTATTAAGGAATCATAACTTGACTTTGTCACATTTCCTTTTCACGTCAACTGTGAAGTATAATTTTTCCTTTATAAATTCAGTTTAATGAAACAAATAACAGATACCTTCATCAAGTCAAATAATATTTCTGTAAAAAAATACATTTCAGAGAAACATCTTGACTCCTGTTTTCAAACAAAAACTCGTTGTGTTGTTTCAACCGGCATTGATTACCTTAATGGTTTGGTTCTCCTCCCCTATAGGAAAAATATGAGAAAAATGGCAATCTATTGTTGTAAATGCTCTAACAACCAATCACTAAGCCATTTTGTCTCAACTTCTCCTTGGCATCCTGCAGATCTCCTCAAATCTGTTCGAACATATGCCATTAAAACTATAGGCAAAAATGGTGTTCTTATACTTGACGAATCAAGCATAAAAAAATCTGGAAACAGTTCTGTTGGAGTTTCTCATCAGTATTGCGGCAACCTTGGAAAAAAGGATAATTGCCAGGTTGGTGTGTTCCTTGCTTATTTTAAGAAACAGAAGAGAATGTTGATTGATGAGAGATTATATCTCCCACAAAAATGGATTGATGACAAGGAACGTTGTTTAAAGGCTAAAATTCCTCCTGAGAAAATAAAGTTCAGAACCAAGCATGAGCTTGGTCTTGAAATGATTGATAACGCAATAGAAGAAGGTATTCCTTTTTCCTATGTTACAATGGATGGATTCTACGGTGAAAATCCAGAGTTATTGACAGAACTTGAGAATAGAGGCTTAACTTTTGTTGCGGATGTCGCTGTCGATACTTTTGTTTATGTAGAAAAACCCTTAGCTGAAGTACCTTTGAGAAAGGGAAAAAGTGGAAGAAAACCCACAATTCCCAAGGTTTTGAATACATTCTCAACAAGAATTGATTCTCTTTCCAGTTCAATTGAGGGATGGAAACTTATCAAAGTTAGAAAAACGGAAAGAGGGTACAAAAAAGTCTATTTTAAGGCTATAAAAGTTTGGAGACGCCAGAATAAATTACCTTGTGAGAAGCCATTATGGCTTCTCATAAGTAAAGATGTAGAATCTAATGACATTAAATATTCATTATGTAACGCTTCTGAGGATACTTCATTTGGCGAACTTGCAAAAATGCAGAGTTCAAGGTACTGGATTGAGAGAGCATTTCAAGACGCAAAAGGATATTGTGGAATGTCTGAATACATGGTGAGAAGCTGGAATGCATGGCATCATCATATAGCATTGGTTATGCTTGCGATGCTTATTCTGTTGTCGTACAAAATCAAATTGCGGGCGGCCACCCCACCCTAAAGGATGGGGTATGCTTCGGACCGCCCGCCCGGTTACTTGGAGACAGATAATTAAGTATCCTTTAACAAGGTTTCCTTAACATAAGTGATTGAAATTTTTACCTCGGTTTCCTTATCCGATTTACTATCTATATAAAAGGAAACTATGGTTTAGATATTTAAAGAGAAAACGAAGAGGCGAGGGTTCACTTCATCCCCAACCTGAAGGATAGGGTATTCGTGACCCTCTGCGCTCCCGTAGTAATAAAATTTAAATTAAAAACTATTAAGTAGTGACCATGATATTAATAATGAGCCTATCCCAAAACTCAAAATTTGCTTCTTTGGATCTTATATTTTAAGCATCCAATCGAGCTTATAACTATGAAGCCAACCCTGTATATCTCTGATAATTGAGGACAAAATGAGTTTTGGGATGAGCTCAATATATATTTACATTTGGTAGGATAAATGACAAATTGAATTAGAGATCAAATCCAAATGATCACGATTTTCAAGTGAACTTATAACAAATCAAAGTTGCGCTGGCGCACCCCGCAGCAAGCTAGCGCGGTATTCGACTGAAATAATCTATCAGTATTTTAGAATGAGTTTGGCTGCCGAAAGTAGGACGATCATTATGACCAATAAAAATATTTCCATAGCTAATTTATTTCTTTATATCAAGCATACAATATACGTATATCCAATGCTTATAGGTATAGTTATTTTATATTTGTCTTATTTTCCTGGTATTGGCCAATATGGAATGGGATTTGCGTTTTTTTTGGGCTCAGTCTTTTATTATATCTTGAAAAATAATATGTATGTAGAAGTCACACCTAGTAGTAACTCAACTTCTAAAAATTATAAACTATTATTAATTCTCAACATTGTCTTCTTCGTTAGTTTTTCTTTATCTCTTCTTGTACTCCATCAGAGTATATACTATCGATCAGTTTCATATTTTTCATTAATTACTATATCTTTTTTTTCGATATTTATGGAAATAATTCAAAGAAATTACAGCAGGTGTAGTTATTTCTTAATTCTAAAAATAATTCTTGTATCATTATCTCTCCGTATAGGGAGATTGTTTAATTATCCTACTATTCCTGGCTCAGACACACATTTCCATCTAAACATAGTAGAGTTAATTGTTCAAAATGGAACAGTTCCTAGCTACTATATAGCCAACAAATACAGTTTCTCTTGCTTGTTACATATACTCATGGCAATAGATAATATTATTCTAAGTGTTAATTTAAAAAATTTGCTTTTTTGTTCAATAGTGTTATCTACTACAATTATAGTTAGTTTGTTTATATATTGTATTGTTAATAAAATGTATAACACTCAAATTGCGCTTATTTCAGTTTTATTTATAAATATTTCAGATATGTTTTTTAATTTAACCGTCACTAACATCAATCCAGGTTCTATTGTTTATTGTTTTTTTATTATGATATTATTTTGTATCATTCAACAAAAAAACAGGCCTACCTATTCTTCATTTGTTGTCTTAATGATTTTTTGTATGATCCTCTCTCATCAATTATCTACTTTCTGCGTTTTTTATATTTTATTTTCTTTGTTACTAGGTATAATATTTCACAATATTTATTTCACTAAAATTTTGAAAATAAATTTAATAGATCGGGAGGTACATTTATATTATCCTACTTTAACTTTATTTTTCGTATCAATGATACTTCATTGGATCCTAATCGGAGGAACTCAAACCAGTGGTAGTTTTTTTGATCAAATAATTTATAGGCTAGATAGTACAATTGCATCAATGTTCCATGAATACGTATCAGAAGCAAGTGTTCCCACTAATAACTATGAAACATTTTTCTCCACTTTTAATGTTTATTCAAATATATTGTACAACCTGGGATCTAATCTCTTACTAATGTTGGCTATTATCGGAATTCTTCTTATTATTGACTCCAAACTTAAGTCGCAATTTAATTTTTCGTATATTAGTGCGGCGTTTACGTTGTTTTGTCTTATATATGCTGGTACGTATGTAGGTCTTGGTTATTTATTAATTCCGCATCGATTTTTGCCCTTCTTTCAATTATTTTGGGTGATTTTTGCGTCATACTCAACATATATTATTTACAATACAACTTCTCAAAAATGGAGAAAACTTAGTCTGATGGGTATAGTAATATTTTTAATATTTTTCATGATCACGGCTCCGTATCTGAACAACGGGGAGGCGATTTATTCAACAGACATGGTATCTAGAAATCAATTAATATATTCTGAACTGAAGTCGTTAGAGTGGTCTAACTATTTTCTTGAGAATCAAACAGTATATTGTGATTCAGCTGTAACTCAACTACCAATATCCACCGTAGATTTTTTAAATATTTCTACTTACCAAATAATGAATCTTGATCTTAACTCTAACTATTTGCCAAAAAATATTTTAATACGACAATACGTAATAGATAATCCAAATTTAAATATAGGTGGAACATTTGGTACAATTCATAATCACAACTACCAAGAAAAATTAATAAAAATATTTCATGAGTATAATTTAATTTATTCGAATAATTGTGCAAAAGTTTACCAAACAGGCTGTCTCAAAACTGCTTCTAATTGTACATTTGGGTCATAAATATTACAATATTTATCTTCCCTAAATATATATTAGGACTTATGCAGTTGAAATGCCGAAAGATTTATATCATTAGAAATATAATTAGGGTTTAGTGTTTTTCTAAAAACGTACGGAGTTATGGACATAAATCCACCTAAGTGTAACGACATTGACTACAGTAATTTTCTCATTGCGGCTTCTAACTTTTTTAGCTGTACTGAAGCTGCTAGATGTTATTCAGACATAGCTAATGCTCCTTCTCATGATGTTTTTACTCGTTGCCTTCAAAGACAACCTCCACACGGAAGCACTATGGGAGGAAGTAAAAAGTTATGTCAAGCTTAAGGAAGGATACCTAATTTTTGATGATTCAACGTTAGGTAAACCATACGCAGAAGAAATAGCTTTTGTTCGTCGTATGTGAAGTGGAAAACATCATCGTACTGTAAAGGAAATAGGTCTGGTTACCTTAGTTTGGACTGACGGTACAGCCGTTATACCTATCGATTTTTGAATTTATAACATCGATGTAGATGACAAAACAAAGAATGACCATTTCCGTTATATGCTTGACAAAGCCGAAAAACGTGATTTAAGCCAGAATTTGTTTTATTTGATACATGGTATGCAAGTGTGAAAAACCTTAAAGCCATTAGGAAGAAAGAATGGCATTTCCTTATAAGGTTAAAAAATAATCGTTTGGTAAATCCTGACAACAAAGGAAATGTGCCACTTGAAACAGTAGATATTCCGCCAAAAGGATGTGTGGTTCACCTCAAAGCATGTGGATTTGTAAAAGTGTTTTGGATAGTTTCAAAAGATGGAGACATGCAACACGGGGTACAGATGTGCAGGAGATGGAGAAACAAGAACGTGAAGACTGGGCAAAAAAGAAAACGTGAAGCAGGAAAAAGAGGTAGAATTTATAAAGATGAGAAATTGAAGACATGTTACAGGATTGATGGAATTATAAAGGTTAATGATGCTTTTGTTTTAAAAGAAATGGAAAAAATGGGACTTTTCATTCTTGTAAGTAATGATATCCGTCTTTCTCCTGAAGAGATGCTGAAGTATTACAAAGGACAGGATAAAGTAGAAAAATGAGTTAGATTTTTGAAAAGTGATACTTTTAGCATATAGAAGGTCTACCTCAAGAATAAATCAAGAATTGAAGCATTGACAATGATAATGGTTCTCTGCTTAATGAGTTATGCAATTGCAGAATGGAAATTAAGGACAAAGTTAGAAGAAGAAAATGAAACGGTTCCAGATCAAAAAGGGAAACAAACAAAAAGACCAACAATGAAATGGATATTTTTCAAGTTTCAGGGAATTACAGAACTTATAACGCAGAAAAAAGGGAAAACAAAGTCAGAAATTCTGGATATGGAAGAAATTCACTGGAAAATATTGAGGCTCATGGGGGAGGAATATGAAAATATATATCTCTAGTTGCGTTAACGTTGAATAAGAAAGAGCGATTACTCGCTCTCCCTCTTCTAAGAACCGTACGTGAAAGTTTCCCTTCATACGGCTCAAGCATTCTATAACCTTTTCTGTATCAGGCAGCAGTTTTTTTTTCAAATGGAATGTCCTTTCCGGAAACTTAATTTGTATTGACGTTCACGGAAATAATTCGTGTCAAGAAACGGATTCATTTTCAGCTTTAAAGGAATATGCCTACAGATTATGGTTTTGGATAAAAGCAATAAACCATTTATTCCTGTTCTGAAATTCCACCTTCTGGAAGTGCTTCTTTTCCAGTACTTGTTGACAATCCAATCTTTGGATTTATCTGGATGTCTTCTTTTAGCCCATTTCCATAACAGTTCCCATATTATGTGGTCAAGTTTCTGGAAAGTATCCGAAGAAACCACAGAATTATGGTAGTTGGACCAGCCTCTTATTATGGGATTTAATTTGGCAATTAAAACCTCCTGAGACCATGCTCTTCCTTCAGTTATGGTTTGACTGATTGTTTCAGTAAATCTTTTAATGGACTTTTTGGAAGGTTTAGTCAGAAGCTTACCTTTATACTTGCGGAAATTCCAGCCGAGGAAGTCAAAGCCTTCATTAATGTTTGTGATAAGGGTTTTATCATCGGAGAGCTCAAGACCTCGTTCTTTAAGAAAAGCAACAATTACATCCTGGATTTCTTTCGCGGTTTCTTCGGAATTAGCAGTGACTATGAAATCGTCAGCGTATCTTATGAAGTTGACCTTTTTGGAATTTTTCCCTCTTTTAGGGTACTTAGCAAAAAGCAACTTCTCGATGCCATCCAATGTCATATTTGCCAGAATAGGAGAGATAATCCCACCTTGCGGAGTGCCTGCTTTCGTTGAATTCAAATGACGTTTATATATAAAACCTGCTTTCAGAAATTGAGTTAGTATAGCTTTTTCCATTGGAATATTAGTCAGCAACCACTGATGATTTATATTATCGAAACATCCTTTAATATCACCTTCCAAAATCCATTGAGCTGAAGTCTTCTTACTAAGACATAGAAAGATTTGCTGACAGGCATCCTTGGTACTTCGATGTTTTCTGAAGCCAAAAGACCGTAGGTCAGACTTAATTTCAGCTACTGGTTCAAGAGCTAATGCGTATAGAGACTGCATAGCCCTGTCATATATTGTAGGGATACCTAAGGGACGTTTCTTCTTCTTACCAGGTTTATTGATGAAGACTCGTTTAAGCGGTTTGGATTTGTATCTTTTACCAGTGAGAATAAGGACAGCTTTCATTTTGGAGGCAGAACTTAACCATTTTTCACCATCAATTCCAGATGTCCTTTTTCCTTTATTTTGAGTAACTTTTCTTACTGCCAGAAGTTTGGCATAATAAGAATGAGTCAGTAAATACTGTAATCTCTTGGCAAGATTCCATTTGTTTTGTAGGACTGCTTGTGTAATCCGGGTTTGCAACTTATTAACTCTCTTTTCGACTTGATGCCAGTTAATAGTTTTCCAATTCTGGCAGAGTTGAGCGTTTGTAAGCTTCTTATCCAGAGAGGATATCGTTGAATAACTTACATTCAGAAGTTTGCCTCCTTTCATACAATAGAATACCAATAAGCAAGTATGCACCCTTTAGGGTAGGGCAAAGTTCGAACCCCTATCCATTCCATTACAGAATGGCTTTCGCTTTTTGCCTAAATCCTCTGCCCTCTATGCCATTAATTTCCTTCACAGGATCTCTACCTTTCCTTTTTTTTTCAAAAAAAAAAAAAAAAGAAGAAGGAGCATATAGGGTTTACCAAGTTCTATACTACAAATAATGTAAATACCTTAGAAGCCATCTGTAAACCGAGAATCATTTGTCCATTTGCTATAATGTCGGCAGACCCATTACAGCCTGATTCTATACCTTTTGGTTTAAGCGCATCAACCTGCTTTCGCTTGTTCTACTTCACGATTCTTACGATGGTTCACTTTACGTTCTTCATAGTATTCTTATCCTAACCAATTATCAAAGTCAGGTTCCTTGAGTTCTTGATATTGTCATGTGAGCTTCACACACAAACGTTACCATTTATGCATGTCACAGTAGGATTACCTCAAATGGAAAAGGTAGCGTCTGACGCAATTCATAGTATAGCTTCTTGTCGCACCTGCCGAATCTAGGTAAAATAATCGGTATTGTTAACTAATTATAGCTACATTTTTATTTCTATGTTTTATTAATAGAAGAACAGAGTACTTTGGCATTTCAAGACTCTTCGTATAACATTTTGTCTTTCGTCTCAACCTTGCCAGAAAGTGCCTCAATATGCTGTTATATCCTTCAACTGTATATGTTTCGGCTTTGGATTGAGTATGAATATTTTCTGGAAGAAACTCTGCATATGCTCTCCAGTGATCTGTCATCACTCCTCCAATCTCTTTCTGCTTTAATTTTTCCCATATTAGTTGCCCAGTTTCTGTTCCTCTGCTACCAAAAGAGCAGTTGATGAATTTTTTCCCAACTCTATCAACAGCAATCCAGATCCAGCAATATTTTTTTTGTTACCGATGTAAGTGTGCATCTCATCCATTTCAACAATAGATATCTCATTTTCGCTTTTTAGGTCCTCCAACTCCTGGCCAAATTTCTTTATCCAGTTTTGGACAGAAACATGACTTACTTCTAAAAATCTTCCTATTGAGCGAAATCCTAATCCTTCAAAATAGAGTTGCAAAGCCTGTCTCTTTACAGACGGGGAGCAAGCAGTTGATTTAAACTCTACTGTATAGTTATATCCACAATCATAGCATTTGTAGCGTTGACGTCCAAAAACTATACCATTCTTTTTGTGAGTGGAACTATTACACCTTGGGCAGTTCATACAGAAATATATGTTCTAATGATACATATCTATAATTATGTACCAAAGCCAAATAATCCACTATACAAATTAAATTAATTCAGATATTTGAAAGTTTGGAAAAAACGATATGCCAGGAGCCAACTGCGTAACTCCTAATAATGTCAAAGAGATAAGAAATAACGCTTTTTTCATATCGAAAGTACCTGCAACCATCAATGAAACAAAGGAATCATTGACGACAGATTTAGTTCTGGAAACATGCTCTGATGAACGTTATTCTTGTTATGGTGGAGTAGAACAGTTATGGGTTGTATTCTGTTCAGAGGAAATGAAAAAGAAGGAAGAGAAGACATTTGATGAAAAGGTTCTTAAGGAATTTGAAGCAGCAGAAAAATCTCTTAAAAAGCTTTCTAATCGTGAATTTGCCTGTGAAACCGATGCAAGAATAGCGGCTGAACACTGGTTGAAAGAAAATAAATTGTATGAGTTCACGAAACTTGAGATAAAAACTAAATCTCAGAGACTCAAAAACAAGGAAGGAAGACCAAGGAAAGGGGAAGATGTACAGACTTTCTATATGATAGAAGCAGAGATAAAATCTGATCAGAAGAAAGTACAGGAAAGAAGAACGAAGTTAGGAAGGTTCATTCTTACAACCAATGATATGGAGTTGACTCCAGATCAACTCCTAAAATACTATAAAGAACAGGGAACCGTTGAAAGAGGGTTCAGATTCCTTAAGGATAAGAGTTTCAGAGTGTATGAGTTATATCTGAAAAAAGAGTCCAGAATAGAAGCACTTGCAATGGTAATGGTTCTATGTTTGTTATTATATTCAATAGCTGAATGGAAACTGAGAACAAGATTGAAAGAAGAAAAAGAAGCTATTAGAAACCAAGTTAAGAAGAAAACGCAGACTCCAACAATGAAATGGGTATTCTTCCTCCTCAGAAGAATAACAGAAATAACGATCGAAATTGATGGAAAAAGGGTAAAGAAGGTATTAAATCTGGATGAAGAAACAATTAAAGTACTGAGACTGATGGGACAAAAATACGAAAAATATTATGTGTAAAAAAATAGTGCGGAAAGTAGGATCAAAAGGTGGGGAAAAGTAGTCCGGCCAAAATGAGGAAAAGTAAACCGACCTTGACAAGATTAGGCCCACTGCCCAAAGCTACCTGAATCGGTTCCAAATTCATAGACATTTCAGAAACTATTTCCCCTGATCTGAAACTCGATCGAATTTAAAAAACGAACTTATTCCAAGCTTTAGAGGATTGATCTACATTTCAGGAAGACTTTACTACAGATAGATATAAGAGTGAGTGTTAATTTATAATTGCATATATTAAAATATTCTTTTAAAACTGTTTCATGTTCTTCAATAAGAAGGCTTGAAAATTTCTTAGAGCTAGACATACCTCCATGCAGATATATTGATATTATATCCCTACAGTATTCTCTTTTAATATTGTATTTATAAAAAGCTCTTAACTCCCATTCATAATCACCTACAATTTTATAAGTCTCATCGAATTGCCCGCATTTTTTAAAAAGATTGGCTTTGTAAAAGATGCCCTGCTGACATATTACGCTATAAATAAAAAAAAATTTTGTAATATGTTTATGTGATTTTATAAATGACTTATTTGTTATGGGATCTCTAACAATAACAGGACCATAAATAAGTTCAGTATCCTTATTGTTCTTAAACATTTCTACAATCCTTTTTATGACATATTCATCATAAAATATATCATCTGAATTCAAAAAATATAATATATCACCAGTGGCAGCTGTTATTCCTTTATTCATTGCTTCATATATTCCATTATCTGGTTCACTTAATAAAAATGCTATGTTTGATTTATATTTATCTATAATTGATAATGTGTTATCCGTTGAAGCACCATCAATTATTATATATTCAATATTTTCATATTTTTGTTTCAAAACGCTATTAATGGCATTTTCAATAAATTCTTCAGCGTTATGACAAACTGTTATTATTGAAACTTTTGGATCCATAATCATACCCTAAGATTGAAGTTTTTCGCGTTATATTAAAAAACTTAAAATATATACAGTTAAAATATAAAAATTATTACAAAATTAAATAGTGTTGCGATTTAATACTAAGATTTCAAAGTACATTCATATCGCCTTTCTTTTTTATTTATATACTAATCGACGAATTTTCTGCTACAAATGACTTATTTTGGAAATTAGTGAACTCACTTTATAATATAACTTAATTATTGGGTTCTTCGTCATTCTCTATGGATAAGATAATTCTCAATTCAAGACCGCATTGGTTTTCATGAAGGTATTACGAGAATATCCACACAAAACAACGAATACCAATTATTGTTCATAGTATTTAGACATTTTATATTAATAGAATATCTTGCTAGTGTTAAGAAAATTTAGCCTAGATTCGGCATGTTGACATAAGAAATTGGCTCTTCGTCATTCCCTGTGGATAAGATGATTTTCAATTTAAGATTGCATTGATTTTTATGAAACTATAAAGAAAAAAATTCCAACATGCCAATAGACGATTTTATTTCATTACTAATACTAATTGTCGGACAAACTGTAAAGGACAGGCTATTCGTGAACCTCTAAGCTCCCGTTGTAATAAATTATGTTAAATTATGTTTTATTTTGAAGGGGGGTCGAAATGTAAATTTCAAATAACATAACTCGTCAACATTTCCCATTTATCTCCAGTCCAAACAACCATATTTGCAGGATAAGTAAGCCCCACATTGACAAGGGCTTTAGGGATGATTTTAGGACAGAGGTATAGGAAATAAAGTTTGTCTCCAATAGCAAAATTTACATATTTTCTAATTGTACTATTTATTTTTCCGTACGGACGCCCTGAATAATCACTCAAAAAACAGCTTTTTGCTTCTTTCAAATAATGTTCCATACCAAGTCCTGTTTTTTGATCTCCGTACTTACGAAATCCACCGATAAGAGCATTTACTGCATATAGATCGGTGTTTTTGTAAAAACGCGCCCATAATTCGAAGTCTCCTGCATAATTAAGGGAATCTTTTATATGTCCTCCAGATTTTTCCCATAACGATCTTCTCCAGAAGGTTGATTCCTGCTGGATCCAGCCACGGGCATACCAGTGGCATCCTGGCAGATTTGTACCTCGGAAAAAGGAGGCACGGTTAAATCCCCCTGAATTGCCGCACGTAACAGCTTGGCCGTATATGTTCCAGTGTACAGGAAAGTTACTTGTTAGCCATTCTATTTGTGAAAACGTAGAAAATATACTTGCAACAGCTGATAATGCCCCTGGCAAGAGTTTATCATCACTATTTAACCAAGCCATGATTTCCCCTGTTGATTTGGCAAAACCTTTGTTTATGCCGTTGTACTGACCCTGATCTCGCTCACTTACCCAGTATGCAAGCTTATCTTCATATTTGCGAATTACGTCTACACTACCATCAGTGGAACCACCATCAATGATGATGTATTCCAGATTGGGGTAATTCTGATTTAGAATAGATAGTATTGTTTCCTCCAAAAAGTCAGCTTGATTGTAAGATGGTGTAACAATTGATATTTTTGGATATTTCTCTTTCATAGTTTTTCGCCCTAAAACTCTTCTTATCGTTCAAATTTTTTGATTTGACCCCGTTTTACTTTGAATTATTGTCCAAAAATATTCAACGTTTATTTATTTCGATAACATACTTGTACCAGTCTAAGTACTTTTCTACTTGTATACCTAAGTTAAATTTATTATATGCTACTTCACTTGCTTTTTGACCAAATTTCTTTCTTAAGTAATCATTTTGAAGAAGGTCATTAATTCTAGCTGCCATTAGATCTCCATCCCCCGCTGGAACTAAAAAACCTGTAATTCCATCTTCGATCTGTTCTGGAATTCCACCTACTTTTGTAGCTATAACAGGAGTTCCACATGCTAAAGACTCTAGGATTGTATTTGGAAATGTATCTGCGAGAGAAGCATGAATGTACATATCTGCAGCTTGGTAATAGCGTGCTATTTTGACTGGGTCCTTTTGATAAGGTATAAACTGCACTTTTGTGTGACCTATTTTCTCTGGAGGTGCAGTTTCACCAAGTGCCAAAAATAATATTTTTTTATGAGTATATATTTTAGAAACTTCTGAAATCGCTCTTTTCAATGTGTTATAATCTTTCCATGGATTTTTTCGAATTCCATTGGCAGCAAAAAGTAATATTTTATCTTCTTTTGGCAACCCCAGTTCTTGCCTAGCTTTTGATTGGTTATACGGATGAAATATCCATAAGTCCACTCCGTTATTAATTACTTTAGACTTTATTATTGCTGATTTTAAAATAGATTTATTAACTTTTTCCATAAGCCATTGAGAAGGAGTTGTTATATAAAGCCTGCTTCTTTCGAAAATTTCTTTTTTTCTTATCCAGTTATATGCTGTAGCATCCTTTCGAATTCCTGGATAGATTGTTATGTCCGGACAGTTTCCACAGCCTATTTTCCAACGATCACAATTAAATGAATGAGCACAATTTCCACTGAGAAGCCATGCATCGTGAAGAGTCATTACTACAGGTACATGATGACTTAGTGATGGAAGCATTCGAAGATCGAAGTAACCCCCATGCAGGTTATGACAATGAACAATATTTGGCTTTCTCGTTGTTATTTCAAGAACATGTGAAGTTCCCGGATAATTAAAGTCCTCTATACCATTAATTTTATTGATTATCCTTTTTGTTTCTCCAATAGTCTTTAAATTTTTATTAAATTTTTTACCAAGTGGGATTTTTTTTACAAAGGGATCAAGGCAATTCCCAATTGAAATAAATATTTTTGCAGTCAAACTGCGGTATTCGTCATTTGGAATACAAAAAACAGAGGGATCATTAGATCTTTTTGTACCAACTACCAATGTAGATTGATACTCCAAATCTTTATACGCTTGAAAAAGATCCCATGCTACTTTTTCAGCACCACCAGCAATGTCAAACGTGTTAATTTGCAGAATGCTGAGTTTATTCATAAAATCCTCTTTTTAAATTTTCTAAAAGATATCTTTGAAACAGTATTCTAATGCTTCTAAAAATAGAAGTTCTTCCATAATATTTTACAATATTTTTGTCATACTCGGCGTTTCTAGAGATATATGGTGGATGTACTAATGGAAACACAAGTTCATTATTTTTTACTTTTGCAAGAGGAGAATGCTCATCTTTTGTATGTGTTGCTTCTTTGCCAAATCCAATATTTGTTACTAAACTTTTGTTAGGTACAACTGAAAGTGCATTATTTATCCAAGACATGAATATCCATTGATAATCCCAAACATCAAATGAGCAAGTATTGTGATATATTGAATCAAATATTTCTTCCCAATATTTTTGTTGTATTGGTGATAAAAATAAATTATTTAATATATTTTGTTTCTTTGCTGTTGGCCATAGATCTATTTTTATATCGTAATTACTCCAAGCTCTTTTCCACGATGCCCATCCCCATTGACTTGCATGTCCTGAAAAAGTATAACTATAATCATTAAAACATTTGTTGCTAGGCATGGCATTGAATCCACTAATTGTCCATATTCGTGTATCATTTTCGTAGCGTGTTAACATTTCTTCACAAAAAGGAAAAAACGATTTTGAAGGTACGCAATCATCTTCCAAAATAATCGCTCTATCCACTTGATCAAAAACCCAATCCAAACCTCTCACAATTGTCTTACTGCAACCCAAATTTATATCAGAATATAATTTATGCATTTGACATGGCCAATCCACCATATTTTCAACTGCAGATCTTACATTTAAGCATACTTCATGTTCTGCTGATGTTATTCCCCCACCCGCAACTATATACAGGTCTGATGGTTCATATTCTCTAATCTTCTCTAAAACAGCAAGTGCAGTCATGCGCTTATAAATAACTAATACCACAGGAACTTTATTATTCATTTCAACTTCTCCACTTATTTGCCTTCTTTAGCAATATGCCAAATTGACGGGTAACAAATGCAAATACTATACTTGATAATGTAACAAATGCAAATACTATACTTGATAATTTATCACTTCTAACAAAAGTTCCTTCTAACCAATATGTTTCAAAGTGTTTACCTTTGATCTTCATTTTGATATAATTCGTAACATCAAATTTAGGCGCAAACTGTACTACTCTACTTTCTGACTGGTCACTTGCAAACAAGTAACTACCAATGACATCTGCCTCTTTAGGTGTTGGGGTATGCACAAGTAGATTCATACATTTCGAAAATCGTTCTCTATATTTATCGAAATCAAATTTTGTACCAGCTGCATTCTGTTTATATAAATTTGTATAGGTAAATATTCCATCTCGAAGACTTGGAAGACCCCATGCAATCACTTTAGTATCAATTTGTTCTTTTAGCACTGGAACTATGCAACTATCTTCTTTTTTCTCATATTTCATGGTTAACCCATGGTCAGCTGATGCAAATAACTCCATAAAGCTAAAGTATCTAAAACTAAAAGGTGAATTTTTAGGGTACTCAGATTTGTTGGAATATTTTGGATCGAAGAAAAAACCTTCCATACTACATTCTGGACAACTTCTTTTCACCAAGCCAAAATAGAAACCAAGTATATTATGTCCTTTAGAGAAAGAATCGACAACTTGTTTTAATGATTTCTGAATGTTTCCATGCCATCCTAGATCAACTATTCCCGATGCTGGAGTTTCGATGAATTTTTCTTGTATGAGATAATTCACCATTAGTTCCCTTCGCTTCTTAGCTTCATTGAGTATCAAGTCTTCAAGTGGATTTTGTAATAATAATTTTTTCAATAATTCAGTTTCACTCGAATTAAGAATAGAGTTAGCCGACCAATTTCTCTCTGAAATTTCGTTCAATTTCATCATAAATTCATCACAATTTATTCCCAATCTAGATGCTACTACAGCTATGGTTAAATCTACATCTGCCCGAAGTAAGATCCACTCTAATTCTTTATTGGTGATGTTGAATGTTGATGCAATATGCCAAGCTTGTCTAGATCCATAAAGATAGCGTAGTTCAAGATTGTCAACTGTGTTTATCAGTTTTGCGATTTCGAACAATATTTGTCCATCTCGAGAAATGAAATATAATTTTTCTAACCCTACATTTACCGCATTTTTCAAAGTCCATTTTACATATGGGACTAATATAGGACCAGCAACATTTGCTCCTATATCAAATAGCGTATTACGCGTATCATTTTCAGGATAATTTTTGCTTAACCGCGTTAATCTAGATATGCCAGCAGTTAACTGACCCTGCAAATCACAATACCTTTTTTCATCATCACCGAGTAAAACTTGTTCGTAACGATTTAATTTTGTATCAGGAAAGTATTCGACATTAATACCAATCTTACTCCCAGATTTGATGTCACTATTTAAATTATCACCTATGTGTAACAATTCTGTATATTCACATCTCTCTTGTTCTAAAACGTACTTAAATAAATTTCCAGAAGTTTTAGTCAAACCAACTTCACTCGAATTGTAAAAGTGATCTACGTTTTCGTAGGCACCTACTTTTAAAAGCATGTCGAGCACAGAACTTGTTGGAAGATATGTGTCTGATATAAATATGATTCTTGAACCAGAATCCCGTAGATTTTTAATTCGATTTATTATTTTAGGAACGCCATATATCGAATCAATTTCTTCCTTGATTTCGATTTCAATAAGTTCTTTAATCGCTTTTTCAGTTAGATTATATTCTTTTCTAACTATATCATAAATTAAATAAATCGTTACTTCTTCTAAGTGCGTTATTTTTCTTGCTTCAGCTTCTGCATTTATTCGTATTTCTGCATAGTTTTGTATTATATTGTGTGGGAGTTCTAATTCGTATGTTCCTTCCACCATTTTTTGTTGAATTAAACCAAATATTCCAGTCGGCTCGGCTGTCACTCTTGTAAGAACTGTATCAAAAACATCAAAAGAGTAAATGGATACATGTAAATTGGTCATGATCTCTTATCCGCTGTTGCAAGTATGTTCAAAGATAATGGAATGACTTTACCTTGTCCCCAGCCTAGCTCTGCAATCATTTCTATTCTTCGTAAGGCACGGACTGAACGAAAACAAAACCAATGAATGACGGAACTCCAAAAACACTTCGTTAAAATGAGATGACTAAATATAGACGAAAGTCTCGGCGCCTGAAAAAATTCAGTTTCAAAAACTCTTACATTCTTAAATCCAGCGTTGTATAAAAGAAAATCTAAGCTGTGCTCTGTAAAGCTTATGTGGTGAGTCCAGTCAATATACCTCCATCTACTTGCTAATGTTGAATTAGCATTTGGGACAGTACATACCAGAATTCCGTCTGATCTTATAGCTTTTTGAATTGCAGTAACGAACTCTAGCTGGTATTGATGTGGTACATGCTCTATCACATCAAAAGCAAGTATCATATCGTAAGTATCTTCTTTCTTTGAAAGATATTCAATTGAATCTTCAACCAGTGTCACATTCAACATTTTATTTAAACAGGATTGTATCTGCTTGGAATCGATATCTATACCTTCGATATTTTTAAATCCCATATCTTTTAATGCTATCAAAGAAAATCCCATTCCACAGCCTACATCCAAAATGAAACTGTTTTTGTCTCGCGGTATATAGGGCATCAATAATTTCTCATAATATATTTTCATATTTTCGATATGTTCCGGACTGTCAGAATGCCAAATTGAATACTGTCTTGAATAATCAATGTTCATATAACTCACATTTTGTTAAATTTGTTATTCACCTATTTATAGCTCTTCACCATTCTCTATGGATAAGATGATTTTCAATTCAAGACCGCATTGATTTTTATGAGAATATTATGAGATATCCACACAAAACAACGAAGAACTCTTTTGATTAATATGAATATTTCTTCATAAGCAAAAAACCATGTGTGTACAGTCAATCATTAATGATTTGGTATTGTTAACTAATTATAGCTATCTCTTTATTTCTATGTTTCATTAATAGAAGAACAGAGTACTTTAGCATTTCAAGACTCTTCGTATAACATTTTGTCTTTCGTCTCAACCTTGCCAGAAAGTGCCTCAATATGTCGTTATACCCTTCAACTGTATATGTTTCTGCTTTAGATTGAGTATGAATATTTTCTGGAAGAAACTCTGCATATGCTCTCCAGTGATCTGTCATCACTTTTCCAATCTTTTTCTGCTTTAATTTTTCCCATATTAGTTGTCCAGTTTCAGTTCCTCTGCTACCAAAAGAGCAGTTGATGAACTTTTTCCCAACTCTATCAACAGCAATCCAGATCCAGCAATATTTTTTTTGTTACCGATGTAAGTGTGTATCTCATCCATTTCAACAATAGATATCTCATTTTCGCTTTTCAAGTCCTTCAACTCTTGACCAAATTTCTTTATCCAGTTTTGGACAGAAACATGACTTACTCCTAAAAATCTTCCTATTGAGCGAAATCCTAATCCTTCAAGATAGAGTTGCAAAGCCTGTCTCTTGACAGAAGGGGAGCTAGCAGTTGATTTTAACTCTACTGTATAGTTATAGCCACAATCAGAGCATTTGTAGCGTTGACGTCCAAAAACTATACCATTCTTTTTGTGAGTGAAACTATTACACCTTGGGCAATTCATACAGAAATATAGGTTCTCATGACATATAGCTATAATTAGTTACCAAAGCCAATGATTTTTATCTTTATTGACATCTATGATGATCGAAAAGGAAGGTTGAATGCCCGGATGTGATTCTATTTTCTTTTTCCAACCGTACCAATATTTCGGTGCTATTACCAAGTTTCTTTCATTCATCAGATACGCACCCCACCACGAAAAAGAACTATTCGAAATGACTCCTGCTTTGCACAAGGTCATTATTGCTAAGTCAACTTGCATAGATTTTTTTGAAATAATTTTTGGTTCTATTTCTTGAAAACAGCATTCTATATATGAAGGATCGTCTGACAAAAAGATAAAAAAAGGATTTTTTATTTTTTCTTTGATGAGATTTATAGCATTTTCAAAATAATACTTTGGAAGATCTATTCCTCGTTCTTCCATAAAAGATTCTCTTATATAATCTCCTCTCCTAATGTGAACAAAAACTTTTGTATAATTATCAGATATTTCTGATAGAAATTGCCTAGCTTCTGTTAAATATTTTCCTTTGATTTGCAAATTTGAAATGTTTATTTGACTCTGATTAAAGAATATCTCTGATTGGAAGAAATCAGTATTTACATACCTGATATAAGAGAATAATCCTTTTTTTTCTCTCCAATCAGGCAGTGGACGTAAATTGAGATCTTTTTTTTGTTCAATGTAGTTTATTATTCTAACCTTAGATAGTGGCCTAAGCAATAATGGTATAATAATCTTCTGAATTAACAAACATACGTACTTATCTGAACTATGCCAAATAATATGTTTGTCAAAATCAAATGATTTAAAAAGCATCTTCATATTCAAACAAATTATTCGCTCATTTTTTTTTGATATTGTTTTTAAAAACATGTATTGAAAGATTTGATTACCCAACCTTCCATCTGCCAAAAAAATTAACATTTTATCCCTTTCAGTAGGCGATTTAATATACATCTATAGTTTTCATAGCTAAGCTCTCTTATCTTTAGATATGTGAAATGATTTCGAGATAGAATAGTCAAATTAACAAGGGTTAATACTATATAAAGAGACAAATCCAAAACTCAAAATTTGGTGCGAGTTCAAAATAGCCCGAGAGTTGATTGTACGCATGTTTGAAGATTTCCCAAAGACGGAATTTCTGCAATTCTATGTTTTTTTAAGAGTCCCTCATTCAGTTTACTAGAGAGGATAACATGTTTATTTTTGGTATTACTAACAAAACATCTCCACATTTTTTTAAGCATGATGTCAATCCTTTTATGGCATAGATTCAACTAAAATGAAAAGTATCCGATGACCCATCATTATTTTTTGTAAACTGGTCAATATTAAAAGCATAATTCCTATGTCAAGAGACTGGATTAACGTTTGTTTTTTGTCTGTATATTTTTCTCTATCTGCGACATACACCAAATTATGAAATAGATCTTCTATTTGTGCTCATGTATTGTTACCGATTATAACTATGAAACGAAACCGATCTATATTTTTTACTTAAATTTATTGCAATTCTATCCAATTCTACTATTTTTTTAGAATTTAAACTTATATTGAAAAAATACTCCCTTTTAATGTTTTGAGGATAATTTGAAAGAACAAAGTTCCCGTATGTTTCATATTCTGAGAAACCAGAGGTTTCATTTTTATCTATATTATTAATTATTGCGCTATACCATGAACTTTGAGTATTTTCTTCAATTTTCTTCTTTAAGGCATATAATTTTGGTTTGTGAAATAGCATCTGATGACTAACAAATGAAACACATGAATTCGCTTCAACACCTACTATCTTTTTATACATTTTGAAATAAGGTAAATGATACTCATCCGAGTACATGAATAATGTTTTATTTTTGATTAAAAATGTATGTGGTTTAAGGAGAACGGTATCAGCATCTATAACTAAAAAATATTCTTGTGTGCAAATTTTATCCCCACTTAATTTCAGTAATTGCTGGAAAAGCCATCCTGACCTATCTATGTCTTTAACTTTGTAATCTATGTCTTTTTTAGTTATTGGTAAAATAGCATCTTCATTTAAGTATCTACATTTTTCTTTGGAACACACTGATTTTATCTTCTCTGAATCTGGTGCTATAACATATATAGTGGTAATTGGATGCTTTATATACAATCTAACTGATTTAATAGTACACGGAAGAGTAGCCAAATCTTTTTCTGTAGCAGGTATCAGAATATCAATTGGAATATTACTATTACTATTTCTATTTTGGTTAAAATAAAAAATTTTTTGCAATTTTTTATAAATAAAAAGGTACCATATCCTACGGACAATGATGAGTTTAATTATAGTATTTGCCATTTGTAATACCTTCTATATATACTAGAGGAGCTCATAGCAAAACCAATTTTTAGCCTTATACCAATAAATTTTTAGAATTGTTTTTCGTGATACGAGATTCGATTGGTTATCCGGAATATAGGATTCAGAGAAGCAATTTTGAGCTTTTGGATAGGCTCGATCATGAATGCTTGTCTCATTTTGACTTTGTGTAATAATGACACTTTAAATTCTCTTTTTTGGAAGGTTTAAGAATCTCATTGAATCGCGACCATAGTAATTGTCATAAAGGACAAAATCATTGTATTTTTTACACAAAGCTTACTATTCTATATGCTTTATATTTTAAATGAGTGTATTGATTCAAAATATTACATTTCAGTTTTTTGAAATAGTTGTCAAAATACTTACCATTTACAAAAATTGCATCTCCTGAGTATTTCCCTATGTTTGTAAATCCAACTAACAAAAATCCTTTTTTATTTAGAAATGCTCTTAAGTCATCATAGAGTGGCTGATCTTTATATATCTCAAAAAATTCAATTTCTAAATATACTAATTTAAGCTGTTGAATTCTATCTCCTAATCCTTTTAATGCTAATAATTCAGCTCCTTGTATATCCATCCACATCAAGTCAATTGTATCTATTGAATTTTCTTTGATAAAATCCTCTAGTCTAATTGATTCTACTTCAATTTCATCCTGAATATACTTCTCCACTGGATATTTTCCTGATGCTTTAAATATTGATGAAGCACCTGGATTCCCATTAGCCCACGTTGTTATGGTTTTTGACGGATTAATTGGATAAAATTTAATAATCCCTGTAACATTTGAAACAGCTTTCTCAATCAAATTTATACGTGGCTTATTTTTTACCGCCGCTCGACAATCAGGAAGCGTTTGAGGATTACATTCAAAAGTATAAATATTTGCATTTGGCAATAATTTGTAAAAGCTAAGTGTTTCCCGACAATCTCTTGCTCCGACCTCCACAAGCACTTTAATTGATTGCTTCCCTAAAAGTTCTTTTGCAATTTTTACCACTTTATCTACACTTGATTCATAATTCTTCAACGTCAATTTTTTCAGTCTCCCAAAAAAGGTATGGTCTTATAACGCCGTGCATTTGAAGTTTATAATCGCCTCTTGTTATAGCATTCAAATCATCTTGGACACTAAATAAAATTTCTGTTTGGCAATGGATATACACAGGATTGTGTGTTGTGAGTGCAATATTAAGAATATAAGTTTCATTGTTTAGCAAATTAGCTGGAATCCACGCAATTGATCTATATTTTCCTTTTGTAAAAATACCCTCAGTTTTAGTTTCTAGGGATTGGAAAACTTTAGTTCCTGCTTGAGTACTTATCAGAAAATTTGCTGAAGGTTTATAACCTTCTTCCAATATTTGGTAAGTTGTTTCTATCCCAAAATTTTCATTCACTACTATAGTATTAGAAGTTGTACGATCTTTTTTTATAATTCTTACTCTCAAAAGTTTCGTAAATTTATCCCCGATATTTTTTTTATTATAATCTACATCTAATTTTTTTGGTGATTCTTTAAGCATGTATAAAGATACCATTTCGGTAGGGGTTCCATCTGCAACATTTCTTCCTCCATTCAATAAAATAACTCGATTGCAAAGAGTAGTGATTGCATCCAGATTATGACTCACAAACAGCACCGTCTTTCCTTTTTTTGCTACATCCTCCATTTTTCCAAGACATTTTTTCTGAAATTCTGCATCTCCCACCGCGAGTATCTCATCCACGAGCAAGATCTCAGGATCAAGATTTGCTGCAACCGAAAAGGCAAGCCGAACCTGCATTCCGCTTGAATATCGTTTTACGGGTGTGTCTAGAAATTTCTCGACGCCTGAAAACTTTACTATCTCTTCAAACTTCTCGTCTATCTCTCTCTTCTTCATTCCGAGGATAGCTCCATTAAAGTAAATATTCTCTCGTCCTGTAAGCTCAGGATGAAAACCAGTTCCTACTTCAAGGAGACTTCCCACACGACCTCTCAGGATAATCTCACCCTCTGTAGGATATGTTATGCGGGAAAGAATCTTAAGAAGAGTACTTTTCCCCGCACCATTTCTACCAATGATGCCAACTATTTCTCCTTGTTCAATTTCGAAGTTCACATCATTGAGTGCCCAGAATGTATCATTCGGCTTGTGACTTTCCTTCAGCATCTTTAGCGGGTGCCTCACAGCGGAAGTAAAGCTGTCACAAAATGTCTTGTATGTTCCATCCACACCAATGTTATACTGCTTTGAGAGATGCTTTACCTCTATTATCGGTTTTTCCTTTTTTGACGCCGCCATTCAGACCAGATCCGCAAAGTATTTTTCTGTATGCTTGAGGTAGAGTATTCCGCTGACAAAGATAACGATCGTCAGAACCGCCGAGATCCCCAGGCCGACAAAGTCCACTGAAGTGTATCCAAGTATACATGCACGGTGTGCGTTTATTATCCCTGTTAGAGGATTCAGATAGAGCAGAAATTGCAAATTTTTTCCTGCAATATTAGCAGGGTATATTACCGGGGACAAAAACATAAGCAATTGTATAAAGAAAGGAAGGACAAAAATCACATCCCTGTATTTGACACAAATAGATGAGAGCCAGTAACCTATGCCTGAGGCAAGCAAGAATGTCATTAGCACAATTACCGGTAGCAGGACTATTGTAATATTTGGAACAAACCTATAGTAGAGCATCATTAACGCAAGGATGCTCAGAGCAATAGTGTAATCAACAATGCCTGCAAGACATGGAGCCGTTGGAATGAATATCCTTGGCATATAAACCTTTGACAGAAGATTGGCATTAGTAACTAGACTGTTACTGGATTGGGAAAGGGCATTAGAAAAATAAGTCCAGAGAAGAAGACCTGAGTATGAAAATATAGGATATGGAATTCCTTCAGATGGCATCTTTGCAAGCCTGCCGAAAATAAGTGTAAAAACTATCATGGTAAAGAACGGTTGCAATAAAGCCCACGATGCCCCCATGATTGTTTGCTTGTATCTGATCTTGAGTTCTCTTAAAGCGAGAAAGAAGAGAAGTTCCCTGTACTCTTTCAATTCCTGCCAGTTTATATCAAGAAACCCGTATTTTGGGCGGATCACCAATTCGTAGTCAGTTATATTTTCAGTCATAGAAAACACATTTTTCTTTTTTGTGGGTCTTATTCTGTTAGATTCTTCATTTATGCAATCAAAATCTTTCACCTTATTTGATCTTGATACCATTCATAAGTTTTTTTAATTCCATCTTCAAGTAAAATTTTGGCTTTCCATCCCAATCCATTCAACCTCGAAACATCCATTAACTTTCTTGGAGTCCCATCAGGCTTTGAAGCATCATAATTAATCTCTCCATCAAACCCTATAATTTCCTTTATTAATTTTACAAGTTCATTGATTGTAATATCCTCTCCAACTCCTATATTTACAAACTCTCCTACCTCAGAAAAATTATAATTTTCCATCAAATACACACAAGCATCAGCCATATCATCCACATACATGAACTCCCTGAGAGGCTTGCCTGTACCCCATACAACAACTTCAGGCTCATTATTTACCTTTGCCTCATGGAATTTCCTGATAAGTGCAGGCATTACATGGGAAGTTTCAAGATCAAAATTATCATTAGGTCCGTATAGGTTGGTAGGCATAACTGAAATGAAGTTTGTCCCATACTGCTCGTTGTAATGTTTGCAGAGCCTTATGCCTGCAATCTTTGCGATTGCATAGGCTTCATTTGTCTCTTCAAGGGGGCCAGTCAATAGATATTCTTCTTTGAGAGGCTGAGGAGCGAGTTTTGGATAAATACAGGAAGAGCCAAGGAAAAGCAGTTTTTTCACTTCATATTTGTAGGCGGAGTGGATAATATTTGATTCGATCATCAGGTTTTCGTAGATAAATTCAGCGGGGTAGGTACTATTGGCAAGAATTCCACCCACTTTTGCTGCGGCTAAAAATACATACTCAGGCTTTTCCTGTTCAAAAAATTCATTTACAGCTTGCTGGTTTGTAAGGTCAAGTTCTTTGTGGGTACGGAAAATAAGGTTGGTGTAGCCTCTTGATTCAAGTTTTCTTTTGAGGGCTGAACCTACAAGGCCCCGATGTCCGGCTACGTAAATTTTTGATCCTTTTTCCATTTGATCGCCTTTATTTAAAAAGAATTTTACCTCTTGCGGTACTTTTCTGAAATTTACAAACTCCTGATATCTAATTCCGATTCTACTGAATCTTCCTCAGTTTCCTGACTGGAAGCTAATTTCTCTGCAGGATAATTTTTCAGGACTTCATCTTCATCAGACTTCACCATCATCTTTACCAGTTCTTCCAGTCTGACTTTTGGTTCCCAGCCAAGTTTCCTTTTTGCTTTTGATGGATCGCCAATCAAAATATCTACTTCAGTGGGTCTATAATACTCAGGATCTACTTCAACTAAGACTTTATTTGTAAGGGCATCGATTCCAACTTCTTCTTCTCCTTTTCCCTGCCATACTATATCGATTCCGAGTTCTTTGAATGCCAGTTCAGTAAATTTCCGGACTGAGTAAGTTTCGCCTGTTGCTATAACGTAATCTTCTGGCTCTTCTTGCTGGAGCATCAGCCACATGGCTTCTATATAGTCTTTTGCAAAGCCCCAATCTCTTTTTGAATCAAGGTTTCCAAGGTAAAGCCTATCCTGCATGCCATATTTTATCTTTGTAGCCGCCATTGTGATTTTTCTTGTCACAAAAGTTTCGCCACGAATTGGAGATTCATGGTTGAACAAAATGCCATTACATGCAAAAATACCATAGGCTTCTCTATAGTTAATTGTAATCCAGTATGCGTACAGTTTGGCTGCTGCATAAGGGCTTCTTGGGTAAAAAGGAGTTGTTTCTTTCTGGGGGATCTCCTGAACCTTTCCGTAGAGTTCACTGGTCGAAGCCTGATAAAACTTCGTTTTCTTTTCAAGGCCCAGGATGCGGATAGCCTCCAGTAGTCTGAGAGTTCCTATGGCATCAGAATTTGCTGTATATTCTGGAGTTTCGAAAGATACCTGAACGTGGCTCTGGGCTGCAAGATTGTATATTTCATCAGGCTGAACTTCCTGAACAATGCGAATCAAATTGGTAGAATCTGTCAAATCCCCATAATGCATGAAAAAATTAACATTTCTCTCATGGGGATCTTTGTAAAGATGATCAATTCTTGCCGTGTTAAAAGAAGAAGATCGCCGCTTGATTCCATGTACAATGTATCCCTTTTCAAGTAAAAATTCGGCAAGATAAGCACCATCCTGACCTGTAATTCCAGTTATTAATGCAACTTTGGACAAGCTTTTTCCCTCTACTTTATTAAAAATAATAATGATTAATTTATTAAATTTTTAATCTCGTGCCAAGAATAATTTCACTCATCAATTTAAATCCAAAAGAACGATAATATTAGTTTTTACTTATGAGAGCTTCGTAAAAGTATATTTGATCCTCCAATTGAGATAAAGTACCTACCCAATAAAGTTAAATACATACCTAAATTTTGGTAAAAATTACTATAGATATTTAAACTTAACATTGCAAATTACCTAATTGTAGAAATGGTTTGACTGTTACTACGCTCTCATTTAGATATCACTTGAAGTTCCAAACCTGACACAACTTCTCCCATAGGCTTCTGGTCTATATCTAGTACTGCGATTCCTAAGTAGGTTCATAAAAATTGAACTTTAAATAGATCCAACGATCATGAATTTTTTCCAGGAAATAAGGAATCTATTTTGGAATCGAAGCGCTAGATTAAGAGCCTATCCGAAAAGTGATTATCTACTGTAACTTTAACAATAGGCAATTATGTAAAACCGGAATTGATACTTTGATATTATAGATCTATCGTGATTTTTCAACATGCATTACTGACTTTTCGGATAGGCTCTAAGCAGATAAGCAATTGTTACACCAGCCATCACATAGCAAATGCAACAAAATAATAGTAAATATTACGCAAACCCATTTTTGCCGGTCTCATTACAAAGACATTGTTCAGGTTCTCATTTAGATCGTTATCTTTACTACTTCGGCAGTCCCCTTAGTTTTTTGCTTATAGTTCCTTGCCAAATTTATTAAATCGCAGAGTGAAAAGTTTTCAATATTTATTTGACGATCTTTGTAGCAATTTTATAAATTTTAGTAGTAATTATAAATAAGTTTAACTTTATATATTTATCTGTTTAGTTCAAATTCTCATTTTAGCGAAGACAAATATTGTTGAAAGATCCCCAGTAAAAGGGGTTAGAAACTACATGAGTAAAATAAAAAGAGAGTTAAGGGATAAATTAGTCAATTATTAATCCGGTTAATCGTAATTCCGTTGTGATAGGATAAAACTCTGAATGAAAAACGAATGAAATTGCTACTGCATTGTGAAGAATTTTATATGATCCATTCTTCTCAATTCAAACATTATTTACATGTGTATTTTACCCTGGCTAAAAGCCTTAATTCTGGGTCTCCCTTTTTATGATTTTGTTACCTCTAATTGGGACTTTTAGGAGTTTACGGAATTTACTGCATTTGATAGCTGGTTTGGTTAAATATGCTCTAAACAAACCGTGAATGTATTGAGATCCCGAATTGCCATTCGAGTACTGTCTCTGGAGGGAAGCAAAAATTGCGTTTAGGGAACACGTGTCCCTTTTCAAAAAAATATATTAACTGCAAGCCTTTTCAAAAAAGGCTTGACCGAAAATCACTACTTAATCGAAAGCTGTGAAATGGTTGAGCTCGAAGTCCTTACCCCTAAACCCTATCCGACGTGATCAAACGGCACAAAGGTTGTGTTTTTTTTATTTATTCCACAGTTATATGTTCTGGATTGGATTTTTTGCGGGTTTCGGCAGTATAAATTCCGCTTTTGGCAATTTGCTGCGGTATTTGGATTAGTAACTGCGTTCCACAGTGTAGGTAACTTTCTTTGAGCCGTCTGCGGGTACGGTTATTTCCCATTCTGCAGTATAGGCATCTTTTTTCTCGTATGGGTCAGAGGTAGTTGTGATTTCCCAGTCGCCGTAGAAGTTTTCTACGATTTTTACTTTCTGGGACTCAGATTTGTGGTTTTTGATTTCGGTTTCGTAACTTTCTTTCCAGACATTCGAGCTGATTTTATTGTAATTTGTCTGGGTTCTTTTTCCTGTTACATCAAAAGCGTTTCCGACAACAACTTTTATCTCTTCATCTTTTGGGGTATGCTTTATGCTGTCTTCCCCGAGGAACTGAAGCTGACCTTCGGAGTCAGTTTTGTATACTCTTAGAACACCGGCAGGAAGAGGCATTCCAAGACCTTTTTCTTTTGAATTGTTGAAGCTCAGGGCGACCTGGACATCACTGCTTTTTGAGACGTCAAAAACCATTTCCTTTTCTACAGGCACGGAATTAACAGAGAGCAGAGAGAGTTGCTTTACCTGATTATTCCTGAGAGTAGCCGGCCTTTGAAGAGTATAGAGGTGATACTCAAAGAAGGATTCCTCAACAAAGCTTTCCTCGGCTGTTTCATATACAACATCCCCTTCTGCAGTTGCCTTTCTCGCAGGCGTTTCCTGTGGCACAGTTACGCGGTTAACTTCCCCTGCAACCAGTTTAAGTTTGGCATTTTCATAGGTTGTTCCTGCTTCATTATTAACAGTAACCCAACCCTGGATATCGGCCTTCTTATCATCCGCACTGGTCTTTACGATGTAGTTTGCTTTCCAGCTCATCCCATTTGTAAGATAGGAAGTGAGGACGTTTCTCTTTCCTGCGGCAGGCGAGTAGACCTGCCAGATAAGGGTAGGCTTTGTAAGCAGCCCGGCAGAGTCAGGAAACTCCACTTTCGAAACTTCGGAAAGGGTTACAACTTTCCCGTCACTTAACTTGAGCACCAATCCCTTATTGTCATCATAGCTCATGAGAACTCCTGTGTATGTACCTCCTTCTTTTTCGGTTACAGTTATTTCTTTATCCAGAAATGTCTCCAGAAGCTCCTGGTTGCTCACGAGATCGTACTCATAGTTCTGCTCCAGTACGACAGTATTCTTATTTTTCGTATCCTCAAACATTACTGATGTCGGATCAATAAGAGCAGCAACATCCTTATATTCAACCCTGTTCACTCCGGAATCAAGATCGAGTTCCCTTTTTTCTTTTACAAGGGCAAGGTTATTATTGTAAACAGTAACCTCAGTACCCGAATCAGTTGCCTGAGCACCTGCTGTGAGGATCGCCAATGGGTTTGAAACCTGTACTCTGGTAACTATGCTTGAACTGGATTCTATTCCGTTAACTGCAGTTTCAGACATATCTGCTTGAGCCGTATTTTCCGCAAAACCGGGACGGAAGGTAAAATCAGGATACACAAAAGCTGCAGATGCGGTCAAAATCAAGCCTGATGCCAGAATAAGCCAGATATAACTTTTCTTTATTTTCATGAAAGAGGAGTTGGCAACTTTATTATTTATATTTAGCTTTAGCTGCAGTTTTGTTTGAAGTTATTTATTTGGTCTCCAATACAGCTTGTGGCTCTTTGTTGCCTTGTGTGAATATCTCATCATATTCTCATAAAATCCAACGCGGTCTTGAATTGAAAATAGTATTATCCATAGAGAATAACGAAGAACCTGGTGGCAGTATTAAAATATAGCATCATTTCGACTATAGCTATTTAGAATCACTTGACCTTTGAGTATTGACGTGACAATAGCTTTCTACAACGCTTTAAATATGAACTCATGATTTTGAATAGCTTCCTATCATATTCCCTATTCGATTTCTCCTTTTTCAAAGGCTACAGGCTGTAATAATTCTATTTTTTATTTTTAGAAGAACAGGAGAGAAGACAGTTATAAATAATATACACAACTACATACTTAATAATTTTATAGAGTGTGGGTTTAATTGATAGCTTAATTGATGTTTGAAATAATCTAAAAATGTGCGCATAACAGGAAACAAACTGGACGATAAATCAGAAAAAAACAAGCTCAAAAACGAATCCGATGGCAGAAAATCGGGTAACCGAAAAATATGGAAAAGAACTAAGGATCCGCTCTTATGAATCTCATCAAAGCCTTCAGGAATAAAAGCCGTATTGAACTCTCAGGCCTTATTTCAGGCTTCGCTCTGATTATTCTATTTGCCTGGATAATTCTCCCTGCCTCAGCCGCAGGGATAGAAGCAAACAGGGAGATTTCTGCCGAAAAAGTTAATTCAGGCGAAAATTTTGCGGTAACCGTACATATAATTACAGATCAGGATATTGAAGCCCTGACGCTCGATGAAAATCTCCCTGAAGGGTGGCAGGTAAGCCAGTGGGAAAATAATGGGGCTATGTTCCAGGAAACCAGTACATTCAAAGCATCCACTCTGGAATGGATATGGGTTGAGAACCTTTCAGCAGGGGAAGAAAAGACAGTTGTATATAATGTGACCGTGCCTTCGGATTCCGAGCCTGGAAACTTTACACTTTCTGGCAGGATTTCTGCTTATTCTGTTCCTGCTGTCTCCGTGAGCGGATTTTCAGAAATAATGGTTATTTCTTCGCCCGAAGCCAACTTTTCCGCAACTCCCCTCCTTGGGCCTGCACCTCTGATTGTCCAGTTCACGGATTTATCTAACTTCAATCCTGATTCCTGGGAGTGGGACTTTGACGGAAACGGGAACATTGACTCAAACGAAAAGAACCCGGCTTACACGTATGAGAATCCCGGAACCTACACTGTTATATTAAAGGCAGCTAACAGTACATATGAAAATAATACGTACGGAAATAACACCTACGGAAATAATACGTACGAAAATAACACCTACGGAAATAATACGTACGAAAATAACACCTACGGAAATAGTACCCGGAAAAAAGCGGGATATATAACTGTGACCGAAAAATCTTCAAATTCTGGAGAAAACGTAGGAAGTGAAGAAAGTCGCGGGGGAAGTAGTGGAGGAGGTGGAGGAAGTGGGGGAGGCGCAGGTTCTCCAGAATCAACCAAGAATGTCGAGCTGAAGGAAATTTCAAATGAACAGGTTTTCAAAGGCACTCATACATGTTTTACTTTTAAAGGCGAGGCAAATGAAATAGTCAGTGTGGAATTCGATCCGAAAAGGAGTTTCGGAAAAACAACCGCTATTGCAGAAATGCTAAAAAATACATCTTCAATTGTTAAGGAACCTGCCCCCGGAACCGTCTACAGGAATATAAATCTCTGGGTTGGGAATAGCGGCTTTTCAAACCAGGAAAATTTTGAAAATGCCCGAATAAATTTCAGGGTTAGCAGGACCTGGATTATCAAACAGAAAGTCAGCGAAGATGCCATAACCCTGTACCGCTACAGTGAAGGAGCATGGAATCCGCTTCCTACAACCCTCAGCAGAGAAGATGAAGTTTACTTTTACTTTACCGCAGAAACTCCAGGCTTTTCTCCCTTTGCAATCGCGGGCAGCGAAAAGAGAATTCAGTCGGTTGAAATTCTTTCGCCCATAACCGGAAAAAATCAGACCCTGAACGAGGAGAAAACATCTGAAGAGGATAAACAGGGAATTCCTGCTTCAGATATTAAAAAAGAAGAGGCAAAGAGTTCTCCAGGATTTGAATTGGACTTTGTAGTAGTTGAATTACTGGTTTTGTATGGCTTATTTAATAAAAAGAGATAATCCGGGAGTAAAAAAGGGAATCTGAAAGAAAATTGGAAAAGAGAGGCTTTTCTGGGAAAATCTTTTTTCTACAGGTTTTATTTCCCTGTTGATTTCCCTGTTGATTTCCCTGTTGATTTCCCTGTTGATTTCCCTGTTGATTTCCCTGTTGATTTCCCTGTTGATTTCCCTGTTGAGTTCTCTTTTAACCTGTAATCTCAGTCCGGATACCTTAAACAGAACTTACATTCCTTGAATTTGCATTTTGCTTTCTCAGTGATATCCGCACTTCTCAAGCCAGGTAAGAGACTTTATCCACTCTCCTTTTGGCTCCCTTGAAGTGCCTACCACAAGCCGCTTGAGATCTCCGACTTCTTCAACGATGCCGCGAGCTTCTATTAACTCTCCGGGGAGCGCCTGGCCTGCATAGGTGTGGGTATACGAGAGTACATGGTCGATCTCATCGTGTTCGACCTTGTAATAAGCAGGACTGTCAAAAGCAAAGTCAGCATTTGTAACTCTGGCTTCGATTTTCATTTTGACAGTATCCTTCCCGCGTAGAAGAGGCTCTTTTATCTGGTCCCATTCCCTTACAAAAAGAAGGTCAAAATAAGTGCCTTCGACCATGCCTCGGTTGCCTTTTCTCGATTCATGCAGCATGAATTCGTCAAATGAGATCTCGGGAATCCTCTTATTGTAGATCCTCTTCCACATTTCTTCATTGATTTCTTCAATGGGACCTTCCTGTTGTTTTGCAGAAGTTATTGCATCCCTTGCCCTGAACCATACAGGGCCGTACACAACAAAGTCAATATCTGAGCTCTCATTCTGGAGGCCTGCAAGCATCGAACCCGTAACTCCCATGCTTGTCCTGGGAATGCCTGCCAGGTCAAGGGTCTTTACGATTGCCCTTACGCGGCTGTCAGAATTTACAAGCCTGGGAATTGCATCTGCAGGACGAAGCACCTGTTTTACCTCAGATTCAGGCACCACATGAACATCCTGCACCCATTCAGGCTTGTGCTTCCTCATGAACTCAAAAGCCGGACCAAAATCATATTTTTTGTATCGTATTCCGTTTAACTCCCTTTCTCCGTTCTCATCGGGCACGTAACGGAGTGTGGCGCGGATTCCATCCCTACGGAAATAGTCGGAAACCGCAAAAAGCCAGTTATCTTTCGTGACAAGAAAATCCCTCAGGCGTGTTTTTAGCATTTGATACCATCATCCCTGGAACTTATAGGAGTACTTTAGAGTACTCGGATCTATGGAACCTTAACGGCCAGGCTTTATAATAACTGATAACGAGTAACGTGAGATGTATTGTAACATTCCTGTATATAATTGTCAGGTATTTTGGCTTCGTAGAAATTCTCTAAAATCTACTTTTATCCAAAAAATTATAAAAAAGAATTTTAACAATGCTCCTGATTTTCCCTCTAAGAAACTCCAAGAGGATCCACACAACTGATGTTTTTAGAAAGTGTAACTTAGAACCTATCCGAAACACGACTAGCATGAAGATTCATAAGATCCGTAATGTGGAGACTTGAAATTCATGTAAGTACCAGAAAATTAAGACCTAAATTTCAGAAGAAAAAAATAAAATTGCTTTATGAAAATAAAGCTTATTTCTGTTTTTTATATTTTATTCAGTAGTCACACCGTCAAATTCCTCAGGATTTGCTTCAGCTTCTGCTTTTGTGGCTCTCACGATGCCATCCTTATGTTGTGGCGGTGAATAGATAGTAAAGAACTTCAGTGGTTTGTTTTTCATAGTGTTGATTACATTGTGATAGGCACCAGCCGGTACGACCACTGCAGATCCTTCACTGACGTCATATTTGTTACAATTAATTATGCAAGTCCCTTGACCTTTCACAAAATAGAAAAATTGGTCATTATCCTCATGCACTTCCGTCCCTATTTCTTCTTTAGGCTCGAGGCTCATTAGTACCAATTGGCTGTACTGAGCTGTATAGAGCACCTGACGAAAATTGTTATTTTCCAAAGAGGCGTTTTCGAGATTAATAGAATATCCTTTCTTTAATGCTTCAGCGCTTACTGCTGTTGCTGCCATTGACACTAAAAAACATACCGCCAAAAAAATAGCTACTGTCCTTCTGATTTGATTTTTCATTGATTTACTCACTCCTTAATGGTCACTACTTTTGAAAAAACTTCATATTAAAAAAGAACCTTGTAGTAGCCGATTTTTCGTTTTATACCACTACTCGCAAATCTCCCCGTTTTGAACAAAACTGCCTTAGTAGTCTAAGTCCATTCGCTTTGATTCGTTCGTTTTTATCTGTTCTCTATTTTCTGTGAGGTTACAATCTGGAATAAGGTTCCAACTTATTTAAAATAAATTATATGAAAAATTAGTTCTAAAAAAATAATATGTCGATGAAAAATATTTATTTAGTAAACAACATTTAAATATTAATTATGATTTCAGATCCAATCTTTGTTTTATCTGCATTTTAAACTTTAAAATGTCCACTTTTTAAAGTTTAAAATGCAGTAATTTTTCATCTAAACTACCTCATTTTGCTTTCTATTTGGAAACGTGTTGAATTTTCTATATTTACAGAAAAAGCGGCACACGATGGAAAAGTTCTGAGTAGATGACAAAAAAATGGAATAATATACATGAAGTTACAGATACTAAAAGGAAATATATTGAAGGAACTAGTAAAATACAACTAAAATATATTAAAATAAAACTTCCTGAAGTACGAAATACATAACCTTACGATAAGTAGAGATCTATTAGAAGAGATCTTTGACAGATAACAAACGTCGCAGACCATTAAACGGAATAAACTGCAAATGCATAACATCCGAGGGAATGCTTTTGAGAGAAAATCCGAGTGCAGAAGAGCTTGAAGCCTGGATTATCCAGCTCAGGCGCGAATTTCACAGATACCCCGAACTCAGTTTTGGAGAATATGAAACCCAGAAGAAAATCCTGAAAATTCTTGGAGAACTGGGAGTCGAAGCAAGAAAAATTGCAGACACCGGCGTACTTGCAAGCATCCGGGGGAAGTTACCTGGGCCCTGTATCGCCCTTCGATCAGATACGGATGGACTGCAGGTACAGGAAGAGTTGATTGAAAGAAATAGCGATTATATCTCCAGAAACGATGGAGTAATGCACGCCTGTGGACACGATGGACATATGGCAATGCTTTTTGGGGCTGCACGGCTTTTTCAGGAGAACAGGAATTTTCCAGGGGAAGTTCGTCTTATCTTCCAGCCTGCCGAGGAAATTCCGCCAGGAGGTTCGGAGAGAGTAATTGCAGAGGGAGGGCTTGAAGGTGTGGATGCGGTTATGGGCATGCATATCTTTACCAATCACGAATCAGGAAGTGTGGGTTTCCGTCCCGGGCCTTTCATGGCAAGCACCAATCGGTTTGAAGTGATCATTAAAGGAAAGGGAGGCCATATCTCAAAGCCTAAAAGCTGTATTGATCCCGTCCGAATAGCAACGGATTTTCTAAGTAACCTTTACCCAGCCCTGGAAAAACAGCTTGACCCGGATAAGTATATCATTGGAGTGGGAAGGATTCGAGGAGGAGCCCAGTTTAATAGGATTCCCGATACTGTAGAGATTCTCGGAAGTTACCGAACCTTTGACCGGGATACTACGGATATCATTGACAGGACAATAAAAGAGTGCCTGGACGAGGTATCAAAAAGATACGTAAAGCAGGGAGACGAATTTTCAGGTTTTCCGGACTACGAGCTTGATATACTGCACGGCTATCCTGTCCTTGTGAATGACCCTATGTTCACAAATGCTGTAAATTCAAAGCTGCAGGAGAGTTTCCCGAAACTTACAATCTACCCTGAACTCGAAAAAACCTTTGCAGCCGAAGATTTTGCAAGTTACCTGCAGAAAGTTCCAGGAATTTTCATTTCCCTGGGTACTTTAAACCCGGAAAAAAAGATAGTGGAAATCAACCACTCTTGCAAGTTTGATATTGATGAAGATATCCTGATTACCGGCACGGAGATATTTTATACTCTTTCTCTGGATTTCCTCAAAAATCCGAAAAAATATATCAGTTCTCAGAGCTATCTCAACCCCGAACCCTTAAGAAAGAGCCTGAAAACCGACAGGTAAACAGAAAATGAACTGTACGGCTTGTGAAGTGAGTCAAATGATAATACAGAGATACGACGATTCCAGAAATGAAGAAGTTCATGACGTTGTGCTTGGAGTGTTGAAAGAGCACGGTTTTGAACCCGACAGGCTAAAAGATGCCGACCTCAATGACATAAACGGTTATTACTTTGGAAGCGGAGGCGCGTTTTTCGTGGGGATCGTCGACGGCAAAGTCGTAGGCACCGCAGGCGTCCGAAAACTTGGCGGAAACCGGTGCGAAATCCGGCGTATTTATCTTGAAAAAGCTTTCAGGGACAAAGGCAACGGAAAAAAGCTCTTCAGGACTGCTCTCGATTTTGCTGAGAAAAACTGCTCAGGCGTGTTTCTTAAAACCGATTCAACCCTCACGAAAGCGATAGACATGTACCTCAAGCATGGCTTTACTTTCAAGAAAGAAGAGAGAGGGTACCTGTATTTCGAGAAAACGTTTTAACGCCCGAGTCCCGTCTCGGGAGGACGGTGCCCTTTTCGCTCACGTCGTTCGCTCAAGAGGGCTGAATCTGACCTTCCGCAGGTACCTGATATATTTATCTATTTTTTCAATTAATATATGAACTCAATATATGAGCTCATTCCAAAACTCAAAATTAGTTCTCTTAATCCGTATTCATGCGCCTTCGGTTAAATGAGAAATCGTGACAAACTGCGTCTATTCCCACAACGTTTGTTAAATATGTAAGTAAGTTGTGGGCTGGAATAGGGTGTTGATTTCATGTGACCTAACTTCTGGCTTTTTAGGCGCAGATATGCTTTTCCTTATCTCTGCAAGGTCAGATGTTTGCTATTTAGAAATGTTACCTTGCATATGATGTGCTTAAGTTTAAGCACATGCATCGATATCAGGCGATAGTTATGTGCTTAAAAATGTGGAAATAAGGATGTAAACAGGCCAAAATTGAAAGATGGTTTCTAATTCAAAATCGGTCCATGGCAAAAAAAGTCCTTATCCGATGACCAATAAAAAGAGCGTATAATCACTTCTACTGGTTTGTTATTACTTGGTGGTACACCACGCTGCAACCAGAGGTTCATCATTACTTTTGCATTTACTGTAGGAATAGATCCAGTATCTGTACAGTACCAATTAGCAATAATTTTGCCATCTGATGCTATAGCAGTGTAATGTATGTAGGTTGGTTGCCAGTCAAATGTATAAGTCACACCAGTTGCGTTTATATAACTAGAAGTAGGTGGTACAAACGTTATTGTTTGGTCTGGTTGGCATGTGAAATGTAGATGGTCTGAGCTTGAGTCACCCCACTGACCGGATTCAATATCAATCTCATGATTATCATCTGTATATGTGAAGAGTCCAAGCACTACATTTTCATCAAGATTTAATGATTGTGAAGATACTACCCATGTATATTTACCGTATTTAAAGTCTTTAACACTGTCTAGTTCAACACAATTCCAACGATCATCTGAATAATTTAGTTCAAGGTGTAAATTTCCATTTGAATCTACATATGCGTTATTTGGGTTCCAATAGTTTGACCCGGGACCTTTTATACCACTTTTAAGTGTCCAGTCATATCCCGACCAACTAAGGGCACTTGCATTTGATATAAGTAATATAATTCCAATTAATATGAATATCGATTTTCGCATGTTTTCACCATATTATAAATCCTTTTTATTTAGTATAAAGTTTTATTGCAAAAAATCTCACAATAAAAATGTAAATTTATGTGATATGGATAAAAAGTTACATATAATACATTAATATTAAATTAGGATTTTAAATTTTCTATATGGATAAAATAACATCAAAAATCGTTTTTATTAATATTAGGTGAGTAAATTTAAACATTTTTATATTTTCTGGTTTATATAGTATTAGTTACAAATCATGCCAAACAATAAAATTTTAATTTCATTGAAATAAATTATATTTTACCTTAACTCTGCCACGAATAGGAAATATATTTTTCAATAACACTGCTCTTGATAATGTTTCACTCGGAATCATCAAAACACAGTATTGAATTTTTCAGCGTGCCTCCCGCAGAGAGAAAGATAAATTGATGTTTGGGCCTATAGGTATCGAATTTAAAAAATAAGTACATTTTTTATACCATATAGGGAATAAATTTTCTTCATATTTTTCAGTTTATTTCATACAAAATTTTTGGCACTTAAAGAATAAATAGCATTAAATGTATAAAAAATTTCTGGTAAATTTAAAAGCAATAGAGAGGGAAAAATGCAAAACCTCGTGGAAAAACAATATCAAAAGATAGAATTCGTGAATTAGTTTATTCCCTAAGCGAGAGAGAGTTAAGATTTTTAATGAAAAAGAAAACAAATTCATTGCAAAAAATTATGAAATAAATGCATTGAACTAACTAGAAATTTAAGGGTATACATTACACAGGTGTCCTCTGGCAGTGTGCCTTAATTTCTGTAAACTCAAAAAATTATTAAGTTTATGTTTTGAGAATTCGAGAACAAGAGAACTTAATCATGTTAAGTATACAAAAATTTGACTTTGAATTAGTCGGTCTGTTGCAAAAATTTTCGCCTCGGGTTTTAGGCTACGTTTTTAAGCTATTTTAGGCTATTTTAAACTATTTTAGATTATTTTAAGATATTTTAGGCTATTTTAAGCTATTTTAGGATATAATTGTACCCTTGCAGAGGAATGTATTTCTGCATATTATTGCGTTGGGATCTCTCAGCGGCTTACAATACCGGTCCGATCTAGCTTGTTCCATTTTGCCTCCTCTCTACGCAGCTCAACGATGATCGCCCATAACATTACTATATCCATCATAAAGGAATATAGTACCCATAATGGTATCACGTAGAAGTATTTTAAATCGAACCAAGCTCGGTCAAGGGCAATAGAAAATAATAATGCAAAAACGGAAGAGAACATACCAAGCCAACCCATGATGCCTATCCAGCTCAAAGGGATGGGATTAATGTTGCGAAATAGCAAGATTGGCAACATTATGATTGATATCAACTGTAGTAAAGGTATGATAATCATTGATATTAAGTTAATCGGCAAATAAAAGGCAAAAAGGCCATACTTTGGATTGAATAACATATCTCGGTGAATATAAGCGGTCTTAAGTAGCCCACGCGCCCATCGCACGCGCTGCTTCCACAGGCCCGTGATAGTTGAGGGTGCTTCTGCATATACTATGGCCCAAGGTTGAAACACTATTTTGTAACCTGCTTTGTGCACGCGCCAGGTCAATTCCATGTCTTCGCCTATAAATCCCTCCAAGAAGGGTCCAGTCTTTTCAAGAGTGCTATGTCGGAAGGCGCCTATATTGCCAGACACGACCGGAAGGCAATCGATAGTAGACAGCGCTCTACGCACAAAGCCTGTACCTACGTGAGTAAGCAAGTTTGCCAGTTGTGTCTGAAGCTTATCAAGGTTAATAGGAGCATCGTTGCCACATACTGCACCTACATCTTCGCTGATAAAACCACTGAGCATCTTGCTTATGGTATCAGGAGCAAAGATGCCGTCAGCGTCGACGAAGAATAGAACTTCTCCTTTGGCCAGGTTCAGTCCCACGTTAAGAGCTGAGGCTTTGCCTCCATTTTTCTTGGTTACCACAATTACACGGGAGTTCGTTTCATAACGCTGCATCTCTTCAAGTGTATTATCAGACGAACCATCATCCACCAGGATGACCTCATATTCCGAATAGTTTGATGCTAAAATGGACTCTATACAATGACCTATCACTTTTCCTTCATTATAGGCCGGTACCACTATAGAGACAAAGGGATTCTTGCTGTGGAATATATGCTGTTTGCTTTTGCGCATTTCGAAAGCTAAAGATAGTGGATAATATGGAATTGTCAGAATACCTACAGAAAAGCAGGTGAATCCTATAATATAGAAGAATAAAAGAAGTGGCTCCATTAGCAAACTCCAAAATCTTCCAGAACTGCATCCAGTACTTCTTTGGCCTGGGCAATATTTGCTCCAAACCTGGCATTGACCTCCAGAACTACAGGATTGTGATCGTTTCGACGGCGAATATCTATGTCCATTGGACCGGTCAGATTCATGGCCTTTGCTGCAGATATAGCTATATCTGCCACGTCAGGAGCGTTTACGCGCTTCACTTCAGCTGCGTTGCCCACGATTCCCTCTTTTAGCCTGGTCTTTTCTAAAACTACGATAACAGATTTTTTCCCAATATATACCTCAGGTGCGTAATCCGTTCCAGGGATAAATTCCTGCAATATATATCTGTCATCAAGCATGGAGATTGCAGGCCAATCCTTTATATTTCTGACAATTACCTCTCTACCGCCTCTACCTACTCGCGGCTTACTCAGGCACGGCCATCCCAAATTAAGCGAGATCTCCTCAGGCGAAGAGACCTGTGAAGGCAGTAAGTACCTGGGAACACATACTCCATGGCTCGAAAGCCGTTTATATGTCAGAAATTTATCATCTGCATCGGAGACTGGTTGATATTGGCCAATGACCGCCGGGATGTCACTCCAGTTTTTCCATTCTGAGGCTAAGATTGGCAATTCCTCACTCACAGTTGGAATCAGCAGTTGAATGCTCTCCTCGACCGTAAGAGTATATAGTTTTTCCAAGAACGAAGGGTGTGAAGCAGGAGGAATCCTATGCACCTTGACCCCTGGAAACGAGATCCTCTGCATATCAACGCCAATGACGGTATGTCCTTTTTCTAAAAGGAGTAATGTAACATTACGACCGGCTGGGCCTCCAATACCAGTCACCATAATTTTTACCATAAATAATTCCTCTTGCCCAATTTATGACGTGCCCTTTTAAATTTACGATTGTTTATGCCATATTATTACAGATGTAATTAAATTGGTAAGTTAATCCGAATTGCCTCAAAGCCTTCTGCTTTTTCCAATTTTGCTTGAGTACCTCGGAAGATGGCTTTTCCATAGACCTGCTCTGGCTGCACATACCTCTTTTTGTTTTGATCTTTATGTTCCTGGATACTTTCTATTTTGATATCTATATACTGTTCGATATTTACAAAAACATTTGGCTTGAAAGCCTTGGTAGTGGAAGGGCTTTCATAGCATAATATAGTGCTCAGATTGCGGCAAGCACGCAGTGTTGCATCGTGAACCGCTTTATGATCCTGATGTAGATCGTGAATTGAGTGTGTAAATACCATATCCGGTTTCAATTCGTTTACGATTACTTCGATTTGTCTGCTAATCTCCGAGACGAACTGGTCCAGTCTAGTATCAGGAAAATCCATAATTTCGACCTTATTTACACCTAAGAATTCAGAGCTTTTCGTTGCTTCTATAAGCCTGGAGGAACTATTACCCCCCTGTTCCCCTTTGCTTACGATCAAGCCTACTATAGTGTGCCCTGCATCGGAAAGCTTTGCGAGAGATCCTCCACAGGCGATCTCCATGTCATCTGGGTGGGCTCCAACCACCAAAATTTTCCTCGGTTTTGGACTCGGTTCAGCTATCAATTTCATCCACACAATCCCTATCAGGAGTGCACTCTGTCCTATGATGCCCAGGCAATCGGCAATTAACTGGTACCATATATTTGAATCTGTGTTTATTAGGTAGAAAATTTGAAGGGTAGCTGAAAAAATATTGATGATTATTATGAGCCAAAAAATGATTCTAGACCTACGGACCGTTCTCTTCAGCAGCAGCTTTTTCGTTAAAATAAATATAATCACTATATTGAAAATTATCCAATTGATCAGATGTATAAATTCTACCAAGCCAAACATATCGCCCTCTAACTCTAATCTAATCTTTTGATTGCGGTTCCAATTTTTATAATTTTCTCAAAAATTTGGTGGTTTACTAATAGTCAGTTGATATTTTCCAGAAGATACACACATTCGCATTCCGCTCTCTATTTCTGTTTCATATACACTCAATTTTCCTGTATGTAGACAAGCTTAAAAAACAAATGCAATTAAACAAATAGGACTTATGCTATTCATTTTTCAGTTCAACTGCTTATGTCCTAAAGCAAAGATGCTCTAAGACAAAATATCAACCATCCAATAACGCACAGCCCATATTAGACATAAATGGAAAATCTTAGAAATACAGTAGTTTTCCTATAAAACTACTGTATTTTCAGTTTTTATCTTAACATATATTTCTTAATAATAGTTTTATCCAACCAATAATACAGTAGTTTTAAGTAAATGACTTTACTATAAACTATATAAATATATAAATATATAAATTGAATTAAAATTTTTTGATTGATAGGGCAATTTAAATAGTCACAGTTCATGACTCCCACATTCGGCAGATCGACATAATAATCCATTTAATTTTTCTATTGATATCGTTTTTTTCAAAACTTTTACAATTTTATTTAAATCCGAAATTACTATATGTTAACCATAACATGAGCCTATCCCAAAAGCTCATTTACTCTAATTATTCTGCTACCTCACTTTCCGCAGATGTCTGATAAATTTCACTATTTTTTTCGATATTGTTTTTTCCAACATTTCTTTTTATTATTTTTAATTGTATTTTTTTCATTTACTCATTCATTTAAAACTTATATATTCAGTAAAGGTTTTCCTTCTTGTTTTTTGGTAGTAACAATTGAGATCCCAGATAATCTCAATACTAAATTTTTAGAAATATCTCCAAAAACGATAGCAGAAAAAGTATTTATTTCAAGAGGACATCTGCGGAAAGACAGTTTAAAAGTAAAATTTAAATATAATATATTATATACTGTTATAAAGGTTCTGTAAAATCACAATTGGAACTAAACTGAGAAAACGCAGAAGGTTTCAATAAACCTCTATGTATACTCAAATATTCTTAAAAATTTACTGCTAGAATTAGCATAAATAAGACTAAAGTGGAGGGATTTTATGAAAATCGATGTAGAAAATGGTAATTATGGTCTACTAAGTGGATCTGCAAACAGGCTACGCAGCATAATAAAAATTTATTGTGCACTATAAAGAGACTAAAATTTAAATGGTTTTAATACAGTTATTTTCTTAATAATACTGTATTTTTACATTAAATATTTTATTTCAATGACAAAAATGCCTAAGAATCTATAGAATAACCAGTAGTTTTATAGGAAAACTACTACATTTATCTACAAGATCGTACAAAACCAATATCAGATAAGTAGATTAAGTTAATTAAGACAATAACTTTATAATCTCACATCTCATCAAACTATGACTTTTTTAGTTGTTGTCTTCTTAAATGTTATTTAGTATCCTTTTTCCGTATGTATTCCAAGCCTAAAATTTGACTTTGAATTTACAGAAAATTAAAAATAATTCCTACAAATATAACTTAGGCAGTTGGTTAAAGAACAAATATTATAAGATTTTAGACCAGCTAGACTATAATTCTTTTTAATTATCTGTTTTAAGAATACCCCATTCCATTAATCTTTTTTTGATCTGGTGCATCTCTATATCCGTAAAGCTGAGTCCTTGATAATGATAAAGAGATGTCTGAGGATCGTGTCCCTGTCTTTGGTAAACTTTAAAAGGCGGTACTCCTGAACTTAGCATCCAAGATTCAATACTTTTTCTTGTAGTTTTTGCTGAGATTCCAAATGGATTAAAATCAGTTTTAACAGCCCATCTTTTAAGGTCTTGGTTCCAAGTGTCAATATCTGGAGGAGCAGGCCAGTTAAAAAATTGATCAAGAATATAGGGAAAAGTTGAGGGTAACAAATCAATGGTTCTCTCCTTCGCTTTTCGTTTCACTTTCTTCTGTGCATCTTCATTAAGACGAATTTGGTTCCTGCTCTCAGAGTACCATTCAGGATGATCATATAGCCTTTGAATTTCAGCATACCTCATGCCAGTGATTGTTGATAGCTCAAAAAGAGTTTTATGTCTCTTTTTTGGAATTCCTGCCTTAAACTTATCATATTCTACAGGAACAAAGATACGGATTCCATTTACATAAATGGCTTCTTTGTCCCTTGTAAATCCTGAAACCGGATACTTTTCTTTCATTTATTAGTATACAGTTGTTTTTCATAAAAATACTTTAGTATTGTTTGACTAAAATTTGTATCGGTGAATGTCAATTGAGATAATATGAAGAATACAGTATTTTGATAATAACTACTGTATTTAATTATTAATAATATGTTAAGACATTGAAAGGAAAACCGATCCCAGCAAATAGAAGTACTGTAAATGTTCTATATTATTTAAACTGTTTGTTTACATCTTCACTTGTCTTATTTGGAAATTCTTTCATTTTGGAACTCTTGTAAGTTTTATGAATATATTTATAAAATAGGACTTATGCAGTTGGACTGAAGATCAATAGCATCAGACCATTTGCTGGTTAAAATACGACTTTGATCCGCAGGCTTTGTCGTAATGGATTCTGTTCCTCAAGTGCGTAAGTCCTATAAAATATAAACTATGGCATTTTTCTTCATCTAGAGACATTGAGAAAACTGTCTAAGTATTTCTTATGCTTTTTTGATATTGGATGGGTTTATTAAAGGAAACAAGCGTATTCTCTGATAGGATGTAACATTTGGATTTGTATAGGCAGTATACGAATATTTTATGTCAAAAGGTTTGTATTCCAAAATATTCTGAAAAATTAGGTTTTTACAACTGAACCAAAAAAAGTTTAACTTCTGTGAAAGGAGCTTATAATCACATTTACTGGTCTGCCATTACTTGGTGGTACACCAATGCTGCAACCAAAGATTTATCATTTTATTATGGGTAAAAATGGCAGAGAACATACCAAGTCAACTAATGATACTTATCCAGTTCAAAGGGATGGGATTAATGTTGAGAAATAGCAAGATTGGCAGCAGTATGATTGATATCAACTGTAGCAAAAGTATGATAATCATGTATGTTATGTTAATTGGCAAATAGAAGGCAAAAAGCTAAAAATTTTAAGGCTAAAAATTTTGGAAAATTTCAAAAATACATATTTAAGTTATCAGAGGGTTTTTCAGGAAAATCCTTTATCGTTTTTATTTTTCTGGACAATTGCAGAAACTACTTTCTTTTTTCTCAAGGGCTTGCAGGTATTCAAGGACTGCAAGGACGTAGGTTGAGTGGGACCAGGCCAGGGGGAGGACGGATACAGGGTTACCTCTGTCATCGATCTGTTCAGATAGGAGGCCGGTGGGGTGGGCGTGAGCTGCGCACCATTTTAGGAGTTCAAGAGCTCGGTCTAGGTTGCCGACTGCTGAATGCCACTGTGAGAGCCAGAGAGTGCAGATAATCCAGCTGTTCATATAGCCAAAATAAGTGTCGTGAAGATACCTGGCAATCCCGCCTGAAGAGCGTTTAAGTTCGCATTCGATAGCTTCCATTGTACGGATGATCCTTGGGTCATCGGGTGGGAGAATCCCGAAGTACCAGACTGCAAAAATTGAGGAATCAAGAGTAGGGTCGTCAAGCGAACGGCGGAAACGTTGTAGTCGGTTGTCGTAAAGTTTCTCCAGAATAGACTTGCGAATAAGGTCTGCAGCTTCCTTCCAGATGTTTGCATTGTCATAATCGCCAAGAGAGCGGGAGAGTTCATAGGCCCCGTTAAGGCCGGCATAGACAGTACATGCGCTGTAGGTATGTATGCCTTTTCGTTCTTCCCATAGGTCAAAACTCGAAATTGGAAGGCCTGTTTTCGTGTCAATGGCTTTTATAAGATAGTTAGCTGTGGGAATCACAAGCCTTCTGTAATACCTGCCTGTGGTCCAGACACTCTTTGCAATTTCCCAGTTGTTATATAGGGCATAAAGAGGAAGCCCTGTCTCATCGATCTGAATCATAGGGACAGGATGCCATGTGCTCCCGAAGTCTCCGGCAGGCGTGTACTTGTGAAGGAAGTTTCCTTTAGGGGTAATGGTTTTTGAGAAAAATTCGAACGTTTCAAAAGTAAGGTGGTGATACCGCGCCCTGTCGAGCGCAAGGCAGATCCAGGCTGCATCTCTTGGCCAGCAATATGTATAAAGATCTGCTCCGAATTGCTTTATATCCGAATCGCAGGACGCAATTATCGAGCCCGTGATATCCATGTGGGCGACAACTGCAAGAAGGCTCCTGTAAAAGCACTTTAAGACACTCTGCGGGAGTTGAGGCATCCGGGAATATTCCGGAAGGACGGATACTCTCTCAATAAAAGAGTTCCAGAAATTGAAGCTATGATGGAAAAGGGTTTTTCTTCCGGCTTCCTTTTCCTGTTTATGAACCTGAAGCACGCTGCAATACTTTTTTCCGAGAACTATCCAATAGTGTAACCTTGTCGATTCTTCTGGCTTCAGTTCGGGAAGGGTCCAGCCAAGGGTAGAATCTACTGAGCCGTGAGCTACAGGATTTCCACTAAGGGAGGCATCGCTTTCCATGTCTCTCCAGGTGCCTTCAAGCCCTCTCCATTCAGCAGTTCCAACTGCATACTGGTCAAATGCAGGGTCACTTGCATGCAGGAAATAACGGTCGCGCTTGTAATGGATAAGCGTATGTTTATCGATTACAGCCGTTTCTCCGATTTTGGTCTCAAGAATTCGGTAATTCTGGTTTGAGAATAGGCGCAAATGTTTGGGCTTATTAGAGGTATTGGTGACCTTAAAAGTCCTGTAAAAAATATTTACCGAGGGGTGGACAGTTTCCCAGACAGTGATTCTGAGTCCAATTTCCGGATTTTCGAACACTGTTTCCCCTATATTAGAGACAACTTCCATGCAGGCCTCGGGAACTTCATGGTTGCCTTCCAGAATCTCTTCTTTTCTTCTTACGCTTCCCCTGTTCTCTCTTGAGGTTTCAAGGATACGCTTACAGAACTCCTCCTTAAACTCGGATTTATACCTCTGTTTAATCTTCCAGTTTTCAAGCCAGCTGCAATAAAGGGAATCAAGATCGCATATGCCAACCTTTATAGAGTTTCCGTGATTTTCGAGTCCTACATATGGAAAATAGATATCCCTTATAGTTCCTTTTTCGTCTTCGCAGATCAGGATTCTTCCATTTCCAAAAATTAGCGGCCTAATCCCAGGTCCCCCTGCTTTTTTAAATTTTCATGATCCTACAAATAATACAACTCGGACATTTAAGCTTCAACTCAGGTTCCCAAAATATAGTGACCCAACCCGGTTGAATTATCTTTTTTGAATATAATCCGTCATGAAAAATGAATGTATACCTCAAATAGTTTAGTACAGAACATTTTAATAATAACCGGATTTTAGCTTTGTATTTTGCTCATTTAGCCTTAAAATGTCTTGCTCATTTATAGTTCTAAATGTCCAGGATAATACCAAAAAGATACATTATCAAACATGTCTCCTTCTAGTCTTTTTGCTGGCTGCAAATAATAAGTTTAGAACATCGAAGCAGAATCCCCGCGGATTCAAATGTGGGATGAATGCATAATCGGCCTCAGTATCATGTTTATAACTCAAATAAAATATTAATATTATTAAATATAATATAAATTTTTATATAAAATATTATATAATGTCTTGTATATATTATTAAGTTTTGTCTTGGAAGCTGGAAATGCTACAAGAGCTGCTTAACTTTGCTACTGGACTTAAACTATAAAGTTCTACAGAATAGTTCTGCAAAGTAATTCTGAAAAATAGTTCTGTAAAGTAGTTCTGCAGGTAAAAGTTTGAACGTTGATGGCGAGAACCGGAATAACAATTGCCCTGGGGCAGTATGGCATCGGTTGAAATTCCGTAGATGCCCGTCAATTCATTGGCGGAAGATGTCACTTCCGATAAACTACTATAACATGAGGTGGTGGAAGATTTACTTTTATCAAAATGTAATATTAATTAGAAAGTGACTTGTTTAATTTTTTACAGAATAGTAGATGCCTTTGAATTAATAATTTAAAATAAGGATCTATTTTGTTTGTTTTTATTAATCATTATATATTAAAAGTTCATCTTTCAAGAATACACCTTTAAGGTTCTAGTTTAAAGAAGTTGAACCCCATTAAGCTTGAAAATAAAATTAGAGATAAATAAAAGTTTTATATATTTAGCTTCATTTTTTTATAATTGTGGCTCTTGAATCTGTTTTTCAATATATTTAATTTTTACGTTAAAATAGGATGTAATGTAGCTCCAAATTTAAATTAAAGTTTAATTAATGTATTAAATAATTAATAAAATAACTGTTGTGTTTAATTTAATTGAAAAATTCGTAATAATACATTAATTTGTCATATGAGGCGAAATATCCCCTAAAAAATAAATTTTTGTTTGAGGACTCTGAAAAATAGATTTATATATAAGTCAGTCGATTTTGGGACTGTCAAACGGCGGATAGCCGGTAAACAATCAAAAAAAATGGGACTTAAGCAACTGAGCTAAAAATAAACAGCATAAATCTTCAAGCTGCATGAACCCTAATGTTTAGGGTAAATTTACTCTTGCTTTATTTTGCACATTAAGTGCACTAGTCCTGAGGAGAACTCGATATGAAAAAAATTTTCTTGCCTATGGTTTTATTAGTACTGGTTATACTTCTAATGCCCACGGCTTTAGCAGCAGGCAATGTAACAATTAATGATTTTTCCTCTAACGTTACAAATGGGAATGTTACTTTACTTACCAGGCTTACAGGTGATATCACTGGAAATGTTACTAATTGGAAGTGGACATTTGAAAATGTAGAAACAGGGGCTACCACTTACAGCGCTTCAGAATTAACAACCCATCATAATATTAAAAAGCTTGGCGTTTATAACGTTACGCTGATAGTATGGGGACCTGAAGGAAATGACACACTTACAAAGATAGCCTATATAACTGCCAGCAAAGATAGTTTAAAGGCGCCAGTTGTTGATTTCTCTGCATCATCCACATCTGGAAATGCTCCCCTGAATGTATCATTTACTGACAACACTACAGGTGCAACTTCCTGGTTCTGGAAGTTTGGGGACGGACAAACTTCCAAAGAGAGGAACCCCACGCATAACTACACTACAACAGGAAACTATACTGTTATCCTTGTTGTAAACAACGGACAGGGCTGGAGCTCAAAAACTCAAGACATAACTGTACAAAGTGGTCTTCCTATAGTTGATTTTAGTGCAGATAATTCAAGTGGATCTGTGGAGTTTACAGACTTATCTCAAAATGCAACCGAATGGAACTGGGACTTTGGAGACGGAGAGAACTCAACCAATGAGAACCCAACCCATACTTATTCCGCAGCAGGAAACTATACAGTAACACTCACGGCAAGTAATGAAGCTGGATCTGTCTCAAAAGATAATGTAGTAAACGTAACGGAAGAAGCTATTGCTAACGACGAAAGCGACAGCGACAGCGGCAGTAGCAGCAGTAGCAGTAGTAGCAGCCACCACCACAGTAGTAGCAGCGGTAGTATTGGCATCAGTAGTGAGAACGTCAGCACTTCTAGTGAAATAATACATGTGAATGGAACAGAGTCTGAATCTACTGATATTGAGCAAAATAGTACAGCAACAAACGTTAGTGATAACGTAAGTGTTTCTCCTGAACTTCAAAGTAATGTAACAGAAGCTGTGAATGAGACACCGTCCGAACCTGAAACTCAGGACCTTGAACAGGATAACGAAAGTACAGCAGCAGAGACTGAACAGACACCTGAGCAGACACAAAGCTCAAATGCTTCTGGAAATGAAAGCACAAAGTCGCCTGGATTCGAAATGATTTATGGAGTCATCGGACTTCTTGGAGTGTCACTCTATAGAAGAAGATAAAACATAGTCAATTGTAGCTAAGTACGGAAATGATTATAGTTATATCGAGTAAAGCTTACATAAAAATTTGAGCAAAAAATTAACACAAGTTAAAGCAAAAAAGAAGAAAAAAAGAGATATTGAATCTACTAAACCCTATATTTCTGGTTATTTCCATAAACCAATATAAATATTTACGGTAGAACAAAATCAAATCTGGCAAAAAGGGTATATTTGCCTTATTTTGTCAGATTTGAAAGTTATTTTTTCTTATTTCCAGGAACTTCTTTAGCTTCTAAGGCTTTGGCAAGCTGGCCTAAAATTGCTGCATACGTCTTTGGTTATCTGCCATTTGCAATATTCAGTTTATTTTTAGTACAGTATTTATACCTGATTCTAAATTAGTTAATTTTAAGACAGCCTTTTAATATAAATGTCCTTTTTTACAATAATATTAATAAAGACGTCTTAACCCGTCCAGTAAAGGGATTTTAATTTCTCATAAAAGATATATACAAGCTTAATAAGAAAGTTTATATTTTATTGTGCTATCTTATTAAATGTCTTAAAAACGAATATATAAAAATCACTCACTACTGAGAATAAGTGTTTCCAATGTCTTACGTAAAAAAAACATGCCCTATATGTGGAAAAGAATTCTTTGTCCTTAAAAAGGCTGAGAAAAAAGCAACTTACTGCACTCTGGCATGCCTGATAACAGCTCAAAGTAAAGTTGAATACAGAGGCATGACATTCCCGAGTCTTGGGTGAGCATTTATAAGTGGAAAAAATTAAAAATGCGGAGAACATCCTTAAAATGCACATTTCGAACCCCTGCCAATTTGAGATAATAATCCCTTGATATTTGGTCGTTTTGTTAATGAATGACTATAAAAATTATACTTTTGTGATTTTTAATTGTACAAAAGTATCAAAAATCGGAATGTGAGTTAAAAGGAAAACGTTTTCCAATCTATTTATTTTTATGTTCCTTTTATTTTCCAGCGAGTTTTTTTGCAATCTGAGTTACATATCTTCCCTGATAACGGGCCATTGCAAGTTCATTTTCAGAAGGCTCGCGGTTTTCGTCCGCTCCTGCAATCGTTGAAGCTCCGTATGGGCTGCCACCTGTTATTTCATCCATCCTTCTTTGACGTTTTTCGGAATACGGAAGCCCGACAATAATCATTCCGAGATGAAGAAGGGTAACATGCGTTGTGAGGATTGTAGATTCCTGGCCTCCATGCTGTGTTCCACTTGAAGTAAAGACACTTCCTACCTTTCCAACAAGAGCGTCTCTACTCCAGAGTCCTCCAAGGCCGTCAAAAACTGTACGCATCTGAGCTGACATATTTCCATAACGTGTAGGTGTCCCAAAAATTAGGGCATCTGCTCCCGCGAATACATCTTCATACATGCTCCTGGTCACTACAGGAATATGAGCAAAAAGATTTTTTGTTTCGATTGCCCCCATTTTTTCCAGAACTTCGTAAGGCAGGGTTTCAGGCACCTGATAAATCTCCACTTCAGCTCCTTCGACTTCTCTCGCTCCTTCAGCTATAGCTTCTGCCATTTTGTAAATGTGGCCATGAATACTATGGAATATCACGTTTATCTTAACCATTCGAATCACCTTTAAAACCAATATAAGTAGAGCGTTTTAACCGTACATGAAATTGATTGATAATTCCCGGAAAAATCCGGTTCCCTTCTTAAAAATAGTTTTCTGATGCCTTATATAGCTTGTTAGCAAGAATTGAGTTTCTTTCCCTACTACTGTACTCGTACTCTTCGGATCCCATTTCCTGCTTTGTTTTTAATTCTGTTGAAAATACTTTGAGAATTAAAGAAGACTACAAATTCTTGAGAAATAATACGTATCAAAATAGTTATTAGGCTATAATGCTTTATAAGCTGGACATGTCTTCTCTTTCTATCGTAATGCCTTCCATGAATGAAGAAGAAACCATCCGAATTTGCATAGAGAAAGCTCAGTCTATATTCGAAAAATATGGTATAGAAGGAGAGATAATAATTGCTGACAACTCGTCAGACAGGACTGCGGAGATTGCAGCTTCAATGGGTGCAAAGGTAATAGGCCCGATAAAAGGTTATGGAAACGCTTACCTCAAAGGACTGGCCAAAGCAAAAGGAGACTATATTGCTATTGCCGATGCTGACAATACCTATGACCTGCTTGAGCTTGATAGGTTTCTGGACCCTCTTATGGCAGGAGAAGCGGATTTCATAATGGGCACCAGGCTGAAAGGCGATATCAAAAAAGGAGCTATGCCCTGGCTGCATCAATATATAGGCAACCCTTTCCTGACGGCAATGCTGAATCTTCTTTTCGGGACGAAAATTTCGGACGCTCATTGCGGGATGCGAGCTTTCACAAAAGAAGCCCTTGAGAAAATGAACCTTAAAACTCATGGCATGGAACTTGCATCCGAGATGGTAATTGAAGCTGCAAAATGTGAGTTGAGAATAAAAGAAGTCCCCATAACCTATTACTCACGCCGTGCCCCCTCCAAACTTCGTTCTTTTCAGGACGGCTGGCGGCATATAAGGTTTATGATGCTATATCGCCCTTTGCCCTTTCTTTTTCTACCCGGAGCTGTGGTTTTTGTCCTTGGAGTCCTTATAACAGGTTCTCTTCTTCTTACCGGAGATGTGGCAGAAAACCGGCTGCATTCCTTTATTTTGGGCTGCATGCTTCTAATCCTCGGAGGACAGACGCTCTCTACTGGAGGCTATTTGAAAACATATGGCCTTATCCGTGGTATGTACCCCAATAATAAAGGAAACACTGCAAAATGGCTGAACTACCATTCTCTTGAAAAAGAACTGTTTGCAGGTTCAATTATACTTATTGCAGGCCTCCTGTTAGGGCTAAAAGTAGTATACACCTGGATCAGCTCAGGATACGGCTCTCTCTCTGAAGTGAAAAATGCAGTTATTTCAATGGTATTTGCCTTTATTGGCCTTCAGATGATTTTTTCGGCAATTGTCCTGAGCGTAATGCTCCTTGAAGTGGACACTGACTGGTAAGTGGTGCAATGAAAATCGCCTTTGTGTACGATGCTGTTTATCCATGGGTCAAGGGCGGCGCAGAGATGCGCATTCATGAACTGGGAAAACAGCTCTCGGCCAGAGGGCATGAAGTACACATTTTCGGAGTCAAGTGGTGGGAAGGAGAAGATACTTTTGAGTATGAAGGCATGACTCTTCACGGCGTCTGTAAAGCTCGAAACCTGTATGTCAATGGCAGACGCTCGATTTCCGAGGCAATAATCTTCGCTGCAAAACTGTTCCCTGAGCTCAAGAAAGAAAATTTTGACCTTATAGATGTGAGTGTCTTTCCCTATTTTTCCTGTTTTACCGTAAAAGCGGTTTCAATCCTGAAAAAAGCGCCTTTAGTACTTACCTGGCACGAGGTATGGGATGATTACTGGTATGAATATTTAGGAAGGGCAGGAATTTTTGGATTGCTGGTCGAGAAGGCGATCTCGAAGCTATCAGACAATAATATTGCGGTCTCGAAGTGGACAAAGGATAGACTGGAGGGACTAGGGGTGCCTGGAGAAAAGATCGCGGTTATCCCTAACGGGATTGATCTTAAAAGAATCTCCGGGATTGAGTCCAACTGGGGAAAATTCCCTGTTGACCCTGAAAATAACGCTTATGATATCATTTTTGCAGGCCGGCTTATAAAAGAAAAAAACGTTGATCTGCTGATTAAAGCTGTAGCTCTTCTTAAAGCCGATTTTCCAGATCTCAGGTGTTGCATTGTTGGGGATGGACCTGAAAGGGCAGCACTGGTGGAACTCGCAAAGAGAAGTGGGGTTTGCGAGAATGTCGAGTTTGCAGGCTTTCAGGAGTATGGAGCATTGATCGGGAAAATCAAGGCTTCAAAGGTGCTTGTGCTGCCTTCAAGCAGGGAAGGATTCGGAATGGTGGTTATCGAGGCTTTTGCCTGTGGAGTGCCTGTGGTGACGGTTAAAGCAAAGTATAATGCTGCACAGGGTCTTGTTGAAGATGGAATTGATGGGTTTATTGTGGAGCTTGAGGAGAGGGAGATTGCAAAAGCCGTGGCAAAAATGATTGGGAAAAACTCAAAGAACAAAAAAGCTTCAGAAGCCGCATTGCGGAAAGCTGAAAACTATGACTGGGAAGAAATAGTTAAAAATGTTCAATTAATGTTTGAAGCTTGCATAAAAAGAAATTAACGCTGAGTTTATCTGCATAAAACGATTGGATATTCTCTGTTTAAAGTGTGGGCATGAGTACTATTCATGTGCTTCTCTATTCATGCACTTCTCTATTCGTGTACTTCTCTATTCATGTACTTCTCTATTCATGTACTTCTCTATTCATGTACTTCTCTATTCATGTACTTCTCTATTCATGTACTTCCCTATCCACGTACTTCTCTATTCATGTACTTCTCTATTCATGTACTTCTAACACGGGTGAGTTGCCCACAGAAACTGAGTCTATTTCTGTTTCAAAACATTTCTATTTTAAAATATTTATATTTTAACTTATCTGTATTTTAAAATATTTATGCTTTAAAATATATTCACTCGCCGGAAAACATTAAAAATAAGTTAACACTGATCTGGGTTTTATGTACGGTATTTAGGAACTCCGATAAGTTTTAATTTTGCTTTTTAAGGTTTAATTTGAATTCAAAGACACAATAAAGCTTCTTTCTAAAAATGATTCTCTTTAATCTCTTTATCGTGAGAAGTAAGCTTATATTTAAGCCAGCTAATTTCAAAGCTGGCAGCAGGTTGATAGCCTGCAAGAAAAATGGAACATGAATAAGTCAAGAATGGATGAGAATATGAAGATGACAAAATCATTAAAATCAATTTCCCGTTTTGCAACGGTACTAATGGTGTTATGTATTCTCCCTTCAGGAGCCTATGCTGCAGAAAACAGTCCAAAATTTGTTCCTGCACAAAACATAACTGAAGAAAATTTCACCGACGTTCAGGCCGATATACTTGATTCTATCAGTGAACAAATTGCTAACCTTCAAAGTTTCTATACTAATGTAAGTGAAACATCCAATGCCACCGAGCTTCAGGAAGTTCTGCTCAATCAGGCACAAGCAAACGGATGTGGCCCGGATGGGAAGCACGGAGGACCGGGGGGAATGACTCAGGGACCCTGTGGAATGCCTGGATTATTTAATCTTTATCAGGTCGCAAACGTAACTGATGACAATTACACTGATGTCCAGACCGAAATTGTCAGTTCAATCGGGAATATGACTGAGATGCTTAACAAGCAGCTGGAAAACACTACTGATGAAAACAGGACTGAGATGGTAAATGAGCAGATAACTGATCTTGAAGATTTATCCACTAATGTGAGTGCAGCTTCAAGTGCAACAGAACTGCAAGAAGTTGTATTAACTCATATGAAGACTCAAGCTGTTGACTCAATTGAAAAACAAATTGAACACATTCAAGCTAAAGTGAGCGAGAGTGAAAACATAACCGATGATAGCGGTGAGAATGTCACAGAACTCAACAACCAAATCACGGACCTCACCACTCTAATGGACAATATCAACGCAGCTGAATCTCTTGAAGACCTTAAAGAGATCATGTCCTCTTCACAGGGGATGCCGGGAATGGGCCATGGAATGGATCACGGGATGTGTCCCGACCAAAATCCTATGCAGCACGGAGGTAACTTCCCAATGTGCCCCGGAAGAATGCCTGAAAACTGTACCGATAACAGCACCGAAGCTTAAGCTTTGGATTTAAAGCTTGATTAAAGTGAGATGGGAAATTAACAAGGAAAAGAGACGGGAAGTTAAAAAAGGATTATATTAAAATGCACTTTTCCATCTTTTTTCCAGATGTCTGGAAAAACGAATACTTAACCAAACCATATCTTTCAAACCAAATAAAAAACACCTCAAACCAAACAAAAAACACCTTCAAACCAAATCAAAAACACCTTCAAACCAAATCAAAAACACCTTCAAACCAAACAAAAAACACCTTCAAACCAAATCAAAAACACCTTCAAACCAAATCAAAAACACCTTCAAACCAAATCAAAAACACCTTCAAACCAAATCAAAAACACCTTCAAACCAAATCAAAAACACCTTCAAACCAAATCAAAAACACCTTCAAACCAAATCAAAAACACCTTCAAACCAAATCAAAAACACCTTCAAACCAAATCAAAAACACCTTCAAACCAAATCAAAAACACCTTCAAACCAAATCAAAAACACCTTCAAACCAAATCAAAAACACCTTCAAACCAAATCAAAAACACCTTCAAACCAAATCAAAGAACACCTCAAACCAAATCAAAAACACCTTCAAACCAAATCAAAGAACACCTCAAACCAAATCAAAAACCAAAACACACCTTCAAACCAAAACACACCTTCAAACCAAAATTCACTTCAAACCAAACTCTACCTCCCAAAAAACAGGAGATTACTAAATGTTATTGAAAAAATGCCCAAAGTGTAACTCCAAGCTTGAAAATGATACATTCAGGGATTTTCAGTACTGCTCTGTGTGTGGGTACTGGACAAGAAAAGATACTGCAAGGCTGGAACCACTAATAATCCTGGAGTAATAATATTTTTGAACTTTCTTTGGAGTGACAATAGTATGTTTAAATTCTCTTTAGAGTGTGCCCGTTGTGGTACACTTCTCAAAAAGCAGGTACTTGGCTCAAATGAGTTTTACTACTGCCGAAAGTGCGGATCTATATCTTCAGTAGCACCTATGAAAGTGCCTGCTCAATCTGTGAGTCAGCAGATTAATGTTGAGCTGACCAAAAAACAAAAGTTGTTTCTGTGAATTGGCGTTATGAACAACCATTAAAGTTTCTGATCATGAAAAATGGTCCTGATATAATCCTTAAAATTTTATTGAGGAAAATCAAATTGGTTTTGGCATCAATTCAAAGAAAAAAACATAATGAATAGCTAGAAATTCTGAAAATTAAACCGAATGAAGTATTCTAAAGTAACTTCTCAAAATTTAAAAGATGTTCATTTTTTTCTTTATAAATTTAGTTTCATGAAACAAATTTCAAAGTACAAGGGTAATTTCAAAGTACAAGCGTAATTTTCAGAGTACAAAAGTAAATATCAATGTGCATTAACTAAGGCTCTTAACCGGATTTTCATGCTGAGAAATCTCCCCTGGTGAGTCCGGTCCTGAAGAACCTTTAATACCAGGTTTTGAAAGTTCGGGTTTTGATTTAATTAACATCTCATGGAAAAGGGACGGATTTGCCTCGGTGGAAAAGCCGGATTCTTCTCCAGGATAGATGTATAATTCTTCGAAAAGTTCATTCTGGAAAAGCCAGATCTTCCTGCTTGAAGCAAGAAAAAGAAGAGAAAGATAATCCATAATTTTATCTTCGCTTTTTTCCAGTATACTCGAAAAAACCACTACGGATTGCTTATTAAACAGTTCGGCAAGCCTTTTCCACATAAGAGACAACCGCGAGCCAATGGCTTCGTCATGTGCAATGCCCAGGACATCTCCGGTAGTAAGCTTGGGGCGAGGATCGGATTCTTCTGAAACCTGGCTGGCTTTTTTTTCATTTTTTCTTGAGAGGTGTTTTTCGGCTTTCTTGAGTTCAAGAATCAGTTCATTGAGTGTTACCGGCCTTGTGGATACACGACGAACTGGAAGCTTTGGTATAGGAAACTCTGCAGGCTCAGGGAAATCAGGATCATCAGGAAAATCCGAATCAAAGGTATCAACTTCTTCCTCTTCCACATCAAGGATTCCCGAAGATTTCATACGCAGGAGTATAGCAGAATAAAGAAGCGTCCTTGAAGAAATTCTAAGGTCCATCTGCTTTAGCTCTTCCACCTTTCTCAGGAAACCGTCAGTAAGCTGTACTATGTCAATATCCCAGGGATCAATTTTTCCTACCCGCGCAAGTTCAACCAGTATACCCAGAGGTTCGGAAGTTTCAAACTCCGAAATATCAAGCAGATTCCAATCAATTCCAAGGCATGAAAGAGTACCTGGCAGCCCATAAATTTTGGATTTCACAAAAAAAGAGTTGTTTTCCCCGGATTCAGAAATCGTACTAGCTTGAAGAAGCGGAACTTCAAGCGCTGCCCCCTCGTTATCCGTAAGTTCAGCCATTAAGTCTCACCCCGGTAATGCTGGTAAGGTTATTTTCCTGCATTGTAACCCCAATTGTCCTGGATGCGGCCTGAATCATAGGTTTTCTTAAGGAAACAACAATAAACTGGACTTTTGATCCTGAGGTTTTAACGCGCCTTGAAACCCTTTCCACATTCCAGCCGTCAAGGAACATATCAATTTCATCAAAAGCATAGAAGGGAGCAGGACGGTATTGCTGAATCGCGAAAATGAACGCAAGTGCGGTAAGGCTTTTTTCTCCTCCGGACATTGCCTCGATCCTCTGGAGAGTTTTCTCTTTGGGCTGCGCCCGAAGTGTCATTCCTCCTGCAAAAGGGTCATCAGGCTCATCAAGCAAGAGTTCACCCACCCCTTCGGAAAGCTCATGGAAAATCTCCTTGAAGTTGGCATTAATGCTTGTATAGGCTTCCATAAAGGCATCTCGTTTTAACTGCTCATACTGATCAATGCGCTCAAGGAGCTGCTCTCTCTCGGTAAAGAGAGTGTCTCGCTTACCCTGCAAATCCGAAAGCCTTAATTCTACCTCATTGTACTCGTCAATTGCCCGCATGTTTACGGGTTCGAGCCTTCTGAGCGCTTCATCAATTGCCTGAATCCGCATGTAAACGGTTTCGTAATTAGGAACTTCATCAGTTTCTTCTATGCCTCTTTTCAGGATTTCTTCGACAAACTGCTTTTCCTGATCTAAAAGCGCGTTTTTGGTAGCTGTGAGCGTAAGTACCTGCTGCTTCGCCTTTTCAAGCGTAGTTGCGGCAGTACTTACCCTGCGCTTGACCGCATTATGTTCGGTCTGAACCTTTTCCCGTTCCTGCTGAAGCCCTATCAGTTCATCCGAAAGCTTGACCTCCCTGGCTTTCTTCTCCTCAAGTTTTTCCTCAAGTTCCTTTATTTTTATCTTCAAAGAGTTAACTTTTTCTATTCTTGAAGCTTTCTTTTCCTCAAGTTCCTTTATAAGTTCCTTTGCTTCGTTAATTTTCTGTTCAGCATACTCTTTTTCAAGCTGCAGGGCATTTAATGTGGCTTCAGTATCCCGGATCCGACCATCCAGCCTGCGGAGTTCCTCGTCAATGAATTCTATTTTTTTATTTATTTCAGGCAGAGGAGAATCCGCAAGTTTTGCTTCAAGTCCCGAGATCTGCCCCTCAAGTTCGGATACGGCTTTTTCTTTATCAGCTTTTTCCGCAGTTACCCTATCCATTTCAGTCCCAAGTTCGGTTCTGGACTCCTCAATTGCTTTAAGGTCGGCCTGCTTTGATTCAAGAAGTTCAGCAAGTTTTGCTTCCCTGCCTGCGATTTCATCAAGCTGGTTCTCTTTTCGTGAGATCGTAGCTTCACAGTCCCGAATTTTCCTGCTCAGCTCGAAAAGGTGGCTTTCAATGCTGTCCTGCTTGCTTATTGCTGCATTCCGGCTTGCATCCAGGGATTTGATCTCCTCTGCAAGTTCAACCAGTTTGTCTTTTTCTGCAGCTGCAAAAGAAGTGCCCGATTTAGAGGATATTGACCCTCCTACCATTGCTCCGCTCTTTTCCAGAAGTTCGCCTTCAAGGGTTACCATTCTTGCCTTTCCCATGAGGCGGCGGGCACTTTCAAGGCTTTCCATAACAAGAGTATCCTGAAAAACGTACCAGAAAGCAGACTCAAAACCGGAATCAAATTGAATAAGGTCAATTGCGTATCCTATTACCCCGTTTTCGTAACTTAGATTTTCAAGCCGCCTGGGCTCTCTCAGTTTGTTGAGAGGAAGGAAGGTTGCTCTACCTCCTTTTCTCCGCTTCAGGTACTCGATTGCTTCGGCAGCATCGGCATCCGTGTCAACAACAATCGCTTGCATCCGGTTTCCTGCAGCAACCTCCAGAGCTGTTGAGTATTGTCTGTCCACTCTCCCAAGCTGGGCAATGGTCCCATGAATTCCGAAAAGGTCCTCCTGCCTTGCAGCCCCTATTACCATCTCCACGGCCCTGGAATAGCCTCCGCCCTGTTCCGATGCTCGCACTCTTGCCTCCGTGATTGTGTATTCCTGCTGGAGGCCGTGAAGTTTGTTCTCAAGTTTCCTTATATCTTCTTTTATCCTGAAATGGCTGCTTTCGATATCATCACGGTCCCGGATAAGAGACTCCAGGTTTTCGGAAAGCTTTTCAATTTCGTACTTAACAGAAAGCGTATCACTGTCAGAAGTAGCAACTGCGGCTTCAGCGTCTCTGATCTGGTTTTCTATCTCCCGGAGTTCTAAAGATTTTCTCCGGAGAGTATCAAGGAGCCGGTCTTCGGTTCGGATTAACTCGTTTTTCTCGTTTTTTACATCCTCAAGCTTCTTCCTGGCAGCCATGAGCTCATCCCGTGTAGCAGCAAATTTTGCGTCCACATCCGCAATCCTGCTCTGAAGCAGCATGCGCTCGGTTTTGCGCTCGGAAAGCTCTGAAGAAATGCTTTCTTTTCTCAGGTTTTCGGCTTCAATTTTTTCATCGAGTTCCCTGACCTTGCCTTTGGTGGAATCGATCTCTACAAAGGATTTCCTGCGCCGTGAATCAGCTTCCTCAAGTTCGGATTCCGAAAGCTCGATACTATCTACGCAGCGAGAAATTTCTCCCTTTGTCTCTTCGATCTCCCTCTTAACCTGAAGCTGTTTATCCTCTCCTTTTTTTCGGATTTCAACCGAAAGCTCTTCCAGGGTTTCTTCAAGCGCCTGAAGTTCCTGCGTTCTCTCGTTGAGGACAAGCTGGACTTTTTCAAGATGCTCGTCTTTACCTGCGAGTTCCTTATCCACATTCTGCAGTTCAGCCCTTGCGTCCTTGAGTTTGGAAAGGAGAAGATAGCCTTCAAATTTGACTTTTTCAGCTTTGAGCGCCTGATATTTTAAGGCCTGGTCACGTTCTCCCGCCAGTTTTCCTAGCTGGGTGCGTACCTCTTCAAGGATGATATCTACGCGCTCGATTTGCTGTCTTACGACTTCCAGTTCACCAAGAGCCTTTTGCTTGCGTTCATCAAATTCTGCGACCCCTGCGATCTCGTCTATAATCTTTCTTCTTTCTACAGAGGTCATGGAGATTATCTGCGTTACATCTCCCTGCATAACCACATTGTAACCTTCAGGCGTTATCCCAGCTTTTGCAAGCTGGGAATGGATTTCTCCAAGACTTACGGCTTTTCCATTGAAATAAAAATAGCTGTAATACCCGCTTTTTGTCCGTCGAACCTTTCTTGAGACTTCAACCTCGTCAAGCTCTAGAGGTAACTTATGGTCAGAGTTGTCAAAACGGATCGTAACCTGAGCAAAATCAGGCTTTTTTGACGCATCGCCATTGTAAATCAGATCGGTAAGTTTTTCAGCGCGAAGAGTCCTTGAACTTGTGAGCCCAAGTGCAAAAAGAATCCCGTCTATTATGTTAGACTTCCCACTCCCATTCGGACCCGAAATTGTAGTAAAGTCATTATAAAAGGGAATCTTTACTTTTTTTCCGAAAGACTTAAAATTAACAAATTCAATCTCTTTTATATACACAGAATGCCTCTGTAATCTTACGTTTTTGAGAAAGTTTCTGTCTTTTTAAGCTTTATTTCGCCCGAGAATCTTTCCGGCTACATGTGATAACCTCGGCATCTTCATTTTCCCGCACATCCACTGACTCTTCTATGAAGTGCTTTTTCGAAGATCTCTCGGCGATTATATACTCACATTTATATTCATCAGCGGGTTTTTCCACAGGTTCCGTTTTAACAGCAGAAGGCTGCCTTTCAGGTAACGACGATCCTGGAGGTTGCTGCCTGAACTGTGTTCTAATCGGCGGTTGTTGCCTGACAGGTTCTCTAATCGACGGTTGTTGTCTGGCAGGTTCTCTAACCGACGACCCCTGCCTAACAATGCCTCTAAGCCCTCTTTTATCGCCACTTTCTGCAATAATATATTCGCACTTCGTTTCGGCTTCTTCTCTATCAAGATCTGCCGGCTCAACCTCCCTGAGCTTTAGCTGAACCTTTGCGCCTGTACCTGGTAAGGGGGCAGGAGCTTCCTTGAATTGGCCCAGTCTGTATGCCGGTTTTTCTATTCTGAGCTCAGGTTTCGGTTTGGTTTTTCTGGAAAGAGGCGGAAGGTCTAGAGGGTCTTCAGGAAGAGTCAGAGTAATAGAAGATGGCACTACAGAAGATGGCACTACAGAAGACGGCACTACAGAAGGTGGAGCAACAGGAGCAGTCTTTTTTGCATCTTCCAGTTGTTTAGCGAGATCTCCAATCTGTGTTTCCAGTTTCTTTATAAGCATTTTCTGGTCAAGCAATTCGCGGACAAGCCCATCCTGAATGCCTGAAAATTCCCTCAACTTCCGGTCAGCTGCTTCCGAGTCATTTTCCCCTGATGCTTTCAATTCTGTTCTTAATTCATTCAGGATGGAAGCTTTGAGTAGAGCAGGGTTAGGGATTCCCATGAGCTCTGTCCTGATTTCGGAGAGGACAAGATCCTTGATGGAATCCTGATCGGAAACGTTTTCCATTTCGGCCCGCAGTTCATTGAGAACCGAAACCTTAATCGATTTCTTGAGAGTCTCGAGCTCCTCATAGGTTATCGATAGTCGCCTTTTAAGCGGTGTATTATGCACGTCCCTCTGTCCAGTTCTCATAAAAGTACCTCTTATGACAAATTCGGGTTCCGATTTCCTGACAGCCTGGAATTTTCTGGTGACAAGGCAGTCAGCACAACAATAATTAAATTGATTAGATCATAGGAATTTAAATAATATGTACAAAGTACATGTAATCTTACTTTAAATATATATGGTAATCGATAGTTTTTCTGGCCTTATATAATACTTTTAATAAAGAGGAACAAAAATCTTTTTATTTAATCTTTTTTGAAATACTCCATAAATGGGCTGAAAAGGCAGGAAAATAAGGATAAAAAGTTTTCAGAATTGAAAAATGGCCTTTTAAGGAAATAACAGAAAAGGATTCAAAGAGAATCAGGGAACAAAAAAGGACTCTTAGTCATTCCTTATGGATGAAATGATTTTCAATTCAAGGCCGCATTGGTTTATGGTGATATTATGAGGACATACACACAAAACAATGAAGAGTCCAAAAAAGATTCGGAAACAAAGAGGAACAATTTGGATGAAAATTAGGATAAATATTTTTCGATATATCTGTAATAAAAAACAATAAATAGGAGATACCTGCGCAAATCTTGCATCCCTTAACAAATCGAACAAGAATGATGTTCAAACTTCGCGTAGATTCGCAGGGGAATCCAGAGAGAAAAATGTTCATAATACTACAAAATAGAGGAATGAAACCCAAGCTTAACTTTAAAATACAAGGAGTTAAAGAGTTGGATTTCAAGAAGGGGTAATAAATTTTAGGGGAAAAGTGTTAGTTCATGGATGAAAAGGAGCCCTCAAAGTCGACCAGTACATTCTCCCTTGATTGGATTTTGGAAGAGGTACAGTCCATTTCCGCAGCAGTTTCATTAACAACGGAACCGTGAGTTCCGGTACTTTCAAGGAAAAATTGAACCTCATCAAGTTCAGGCTCGCGGAAATGATCCATTTCAATTATATCCATAATAACACTCAACACGTTTTTGTGTAAGTGAGTGGTAATTCGGGTCATCGGGAATAACACTATGTACCAAATATTAATAATTTGCGGTAAAGGTAGAATATTTCAAAAAGAGAAAACACACTTGCAAATATATAAATGTTGTGCCCGATTAGAGAAACTTGCCTTCCAAATAAACCACATAGACTGTAGAGAAAGATAATTATTTTGAGGAAAGCCAGGGCAAGAAAATCTGCAACAGAATGTGAACTACCCCAGGGCTAAACTCAGGGATTTTACGCTTCGTCATATAAAAACGGAAAAAAGAAGTCAAAGAAAAGAAGGCCCAAAAATCCTAATCAAGATGCCCACTCCAAGAGCCAGCAGTATAGTGAAAATAACTATTAAAGCCGTATCCTTTGCTCCAAGTTCGTGCTTCAGTACTGCAATCGTCGCTACACACGGCATATAGATTGTCGTGATTACAGCAAATTGGTACATCTGGACAGGTGTCATTACAGCTGCAAAATTGGCTGTACCTGCAAGTACGGCAAGAATCTGAAGCGCCATTTCTTTTCGGAGAATCCCAAAAACCAGGGCAGTCGCCGCAAATGCCGGAAGGCCCAGCAGGCCCACGGATATCGGCTCTACAAAGTCCTGGAAGATTGAAAGAAGGCCCAGAGCATCGGCAACCCCCAGAAAAGCGCTTCCAACGAGCAAAAGCGGAAAAGCTATATATAGAAATTCTCGGCTTTTCATCCACGTCTTCCTGAGAGTGGATTTCAGCCCCGGTTTTCTGAGAGGGGTCATTTCCATGATAAAGCCACTTCTCTGGCCTGGCAGACTTTTTCCCAGAATTAATCCCATCCCGGTAATAATAATAATCTCCAGAATATAGATTGAAACCGCAGGCCAGAAACCTACGAAAGTTCCAACAAGCCCCAGGATTATGACGGTTCGCGCTGAGCAGGGAATTAGAGATATAAGAAGGGAAGCTATCCTCTTTTCCCGCCGTGTGCCAAGGGAATGCACTGCCATAATTGCAGGGACGTTGCAGCCAAAACCAAGAACCAGCGGAATCACGGCTCTTCCGTGAAGCCCAAGCTTATGAGTAAGATTGTCAAGCAGAAAAGCTGCCCTGGTAAGATAACCCGAATCCTCAAATATTGAAAGAATGGCATAAAAGACTGCAATATATGGAATTGCGATTGCAAATCCGGCCTCTACTCCTCGAAGAGAATAAACGACCAGGTTTTTCAGGACAGGCGACATGCCAGAAGTTGCGGCTTCGGTAGGAAGAATCACATGAGGCTCAAAGATTTCATTCACAATCCAGGTCTCAAGGAACCCGCCTACCCGGAAAACAAGAAGGAAAGTAATGAGCAGGGCAGATATGAGCACTGCAATCCCGAAATTAGGGGATGTAAGGATAGCATCTACTCTTTCCCTTATATTTTTTTTAGGTTCAAACCTTGAAACCACGCTGTCCACAATATATCCTGCTTCCCCATAGAGATCTCTTGCAACAGTATCAGGTACCGAAATCCCCTGCTCTATCTCCAGGTTCTGTCTTAACCGCCTGGCAGAAGAGAGCAAGGCATTAGCCTCTGGTGGCATACAGCAGAGTTCTACAAACTCGGCATCGTTTAGCAGAGCTGCCATTTTTACGATTGGAGGTATATTGGGAAAGGTATAGTCAAGGCTAGAAAGAGCCTGCTGGACCCACTGGCTATATCTTACCTGGTGGTGCTCCTGAGTCTTATTCTGCTCGCCAAGAGCTACAAGCATTACCTCATCAAGCCCTACTCCCCAGGTTGCAACTGTTGGTACTACAGGCAGGCCAAGCAGTTCGGAGAGTTCGTCTGTATCAACGAGAATCCCGAGGTCTGCAGCCAGATCTACCTGATTTAACGCAACAACCATAGGGATATCGAGTTCCAGAAGCTGCAGGGTCAGGTACAGATTCCTTTCGAGCCTGCTCGCGTCAACGACATTGATAATAATATCAGGTCGGTCCTCAATCAGAAATTGCTTGGTTACTTTCTCATCTTCGTTTGTGACCCCAAGGGAATAAATGCCTGGCAGGTCAACTATTTCAATAGTTTTGCCCCTGGCATTTACAATTCCTTTTTTAAGTGCAACTGTTGTGCCAGGATAATTTGAGACCTCAACCCCTACCCCCGTAAGCCTGCTGAAAAAGACGCTTTTTCCAACGCTTGGGTTGCCTATGAAAGCTATTGTCAAATCATAGGGACTTTTGCTCTGACTTCCACTTCCGGAAGTACAGCATGAGCTGGAAATTCCTATCACATCTCCGGTTATTTTACTCCATGCCAGTTATATGCCTTCTCTTTGTTTTTTACACGTTTCTGCCCTTCGGAGCTATGAAAATTTTCTTTGCAATATCCCTTCCGAGAGCAATTTCCGACCCTACCGCTATAACCGAGATACAGCCCTGCCTTTGCTTTCGCCTGACTTCAATATCTTCTCCCATAAGAATGCCAAGGGAGAGCAGGCGCTCTTTCATTTCTCTTGGAAGGGTCACCCGGGCAACTCTGCCTGAACTTCCTTCTTCCATCTCATCAAGCGGGACAAATTTTTCCTCTTGCCCGATATTATTTTTATCAATATTGATCGGGTTCCCGTCAGGGCAATACTCGGGGCATCCCAGAAATTCGTAGATCTTTTCAAGTACGGCATCTGAGACCGCATGCTCAAGTTCACAAGCTTCTTTATGCGCTTCCTTTCTATCAAAATCAAGGACATCAACAAGGAAAGTTTCAAGTACCTGGTGTTTTCTTTTGATCTTGATAGCCTGATCAGTTCCTCTTTTTGTTAATTCAACTCCCTGATAAGGTGTATACTCTACAAGTCCCGAAGAATGTAACTTTTTTATCATTTCCGTCACGCTTGGCGGAGATACGTTGAGTTCTTCAGAAATCTGTTTAGTCTTTGCAGGGCTCTGATTTTTTCTAATGAGGTAGAGAATAGTTTCAAGATATTCTTCAAATCGCTCTATATGCATTACATCATCCCGCCAGCATATGCCTGACTCCATATCCGATAATTAGGATAGCCTAAAAACGTAACTGCCTGAATAAATAATTTTTGATCTTTAGCTATTTATATTCATTTTAAATCCTGAAAATTGAACTCTTATAGTTTTGAATTTAAAGTCTTAAATTCAAAAAAATAAAAAACAGGATATCAGAGAAGAATTTTAAAAGCAATTCAGGAATGAATCGATTTCAGAACAGCAACTTCGTTACAATCCGGAAACTTAGGGCACCTCAAACAGCCGGACCAGATTTTTCTGGGAAGGGTGTTTTTGTCCACAACCTTAAAGTCCAGAGTCTCGAAAAAACCAGGCACATAAGTAAGTGCAAAAACGTCCTTCATGCCAAGGTGTTTAGCGTCCTCAAGACAAGCCGTGACAAGCTTTGTACCTATTCCCTTTCTTGCACATACTGGGTTCACGGCAAGGGCAAGTATCTCTGCAAGGTCTTCCCACACTACATGCAGGGCACAACAGCCCACAACTTCTCCATCAATCTCACAGACGTAATAATCCCTGATGTTCTCGTACATCTCACTCAGCGAACGGGCGAGCATTAGCTCTTCCTTCGAATAGGTATTGATGATTTGTTTCATTACAACTACGTCATTTACTCTGGCTTTCCTGATCAATTCGTGTTTCCTCTGGGTTAGCATTTTCTTTTCGAATAAAATAGAATGCACTGGGATATGATCAATAAAAATGTATTGTATACTTCTATGGAATACTTACTTTCCAGATAAGAAATTTTCCATTGTTTGCACGAATATTTACATAGGCGGTAGTGTTCAGAAATATCTGGTTCTTCTGAACAGACAGAATGTCCATAGCGCCTTAGAATGAAAACCCTGGAGTTAGAAAATAGAGTTTCGTTTTTTAGAAAACTGAGATAAACAGGTTAATGGAATACGGGACAAGGAAAATACAGATTAAAGGAAATTAGCGGGCGCGAAGGGATTTGAACCCCCGATTTACAGCTTAGGAGGCTGCCGCCATATCCTGGCTAGGCCACACGCCCATGAAACACTTTCCGAAAAATGCAATCTTACAACTACCTGCTGAATTTGCATTTCAGGTGATCCATAATACCGGTATAAGATGTATATCAAATTATCGCTCCGAATAGAAGAAATGTATGCCTGGAAAATAAGAACTGTGGTATCAGGAAAGTTTTAAATCTAATGTAAACCTTTAACTCGAAAAAGGTTAACAATACTTTAAATTTTCAGTTGCTATACAGCTTTCAGGACTGGAATTAACCATCATAAGTTATCATTATAAAGCTGACAAGTTTATTCGAGTCTTCAGTTTCTATATCAAATATTACAGCTTTAAAACATATTACAATCTTAAACTTACACTGGATTTTCCTGCCTGCCAATTCAAGGACGTAAAAAACTGACAGGCTTAAAAAAGACGAAAAAATGAGAATAACTGAGTAAAATTGATACGAGGAAAAAATGTGTACATAAAAAACAAAGAGCCTTACTTCAACCGGACTCCTGAACTAAGGATGATGGTTTTCGCATCTCTTTTTGCAGCCCTGACCGCCGTAGGGGCTTATATACAGATTCCTATACCTTTCTCTCCTGTCCCCGTTACACTGCAGGTATTCTTTGTCCTGCTTGCAGGAAGCATGTTGAAAAGCAAATGGGGAGGCTTGAGCATGATAGTGTATACCCTTCTCGGCATAGCAGGGCTTCCTGTGTTTGCAGGAGGCAGTTCTGGAATGGGAGTGCTTTTTGGGCCCACAGGCGGATACATAACTGGCTTCATTCTGGCGGCGTATGCTATAGGAAAGCTTTCCGAAAAGGCTGAAAAGTCTGATAAATCCGGTCTCTTTATCAATGCCCTTAATATGAGTGCAGGAGTCCTGATTCTCTATGCATGCGGATTTATTCAATTGATGTTTGTAGCTGACATGGGACCTGGAACATCCCTTGCTCTTGGTGTCATTCCTTTTCTGCCTGGAGAAATTGTAAAAACTGGAGTTGCCGCATATATTGCTTCAACCTACAAGCTCTAAAGCTACTTCCATTTAATTTTTTGTAGATCAGCAGAAAATAAAGGCGAAACTCAAATTTTCAGTACAAGTTATAATAATTTATAATAAATTTGAAATGAGACAATAAAAATTTAGAGTAAACATGATCAGGCTTGAAAAAGTGAGTTACAGTTATCCTGATGGTACCCCAGCGCTTGAGAATATAAACCTGGTTATAAAAAAAGGGGAATTCATAGGGGTAATAGGGAAAAACGGAAGCGGCAAATCCACACTTGCCCTTCAACTCAGTGGACTCCTGAAACCTCAGGCTGGCAGAGTGATGATAAGAGGAATGGACACCCGTGACCCCTCAAATCTTCCAGGAATCAGGAAACTCGCAGGTATCGTTTTCCAGAATCCTGAGACTCAATTTGTGGGTCGGACAGTTGAAGAAGACCTGGCTTTCGGCCCAGAGAATCTCTGCCTTCCACCTGTGGAAATTAGAAAGTGTGTGGAGATGGCGCTTGCCGAAACCGGGCTTGAGAAGTACAGGCACCGTTCTCCGAAAGCCCTGAGTGGAGGACAGGGACAGTGTGTAGCTCTGGCAGGAATTCTTGCAATGAATCCTGAATGCCTTATCGTGGATGAGGTAACTTCCATGCTTGACCCTGAGTCCGGAATAGCTGTTCTGGAAATCATAAAAAAACTGCACAGGAAAGGAAAAACCATTGTATATATCACTCACAATCTCGAAGAACTTCATGACGCAGACAGAGTCATTGTCATGGAAAAAGGGAAAATAAGGCTTGAAGGCGAGCCAGAAAGCATTTTTTCCGATATTTCCCTCCAGACATTTGGGCTTTCCCTACCTTCTTTGATTGAGCTGGCTGAGAACTTGAAAATGCACGGAATAATAATTCCCTGGGAAAAAACCTCTTCTCCCCAGAGCTTTGCAGAGGAAATATGCCGATTATTCTTGAAAACGTAAGTTTTTCCTACTCCAGAAAGACTCCTCTCGAAACTCTCGCATTGAGAGATATCAACCTGCGGATAGAGAAAGGAGAGTTTGTGGGAATACTGGGAGAAAAAGGCGCAGGGAAATCTACTCTAACAAAACTTTTCAACGGGATTTTAAAACCAGAAACAGGAACCATTCGCGTGGATGGGCTTGATCCTTCTTTAAGAGAGACGAAACGCAGGATAGGAATGGTTTTTCAGCAGACTGCTGACCAGCTCTTTTGTAAGACCGTATATGAGGAAATAGCTTTCGGGCCCCTGAACTTTGGGTACTCGAAAAAAGAAACCGAGGAAATGGTATATGAGGCAATTGAAGCTGTCGCTCTTGACCAGAGTGAGCTTTCTCGAGACCCTTTTAGCCTGAGTGGAGGAGAAATGCAAAGAGTTGCTCTTGCAAGCGCCCTTGCCCTCAGGCCGGACTATCTTGTACTGGACGAACCAATAACAGGGCTTGACCCGGCCGGGAAAAAGGACATTCTTGAGACACTTAAAAGAGTTAAAGAGAAGGGTACTGCGATCATAACCGTAACCCATAATCTTAAAGGATTCTTTCCCTTGCTAGAAAGAATAGTGCTCATAAGGGAAGGAAGAATAATTTTTCAGGGAAGCCGGGAAAGCTACCTCGAAAAAGGATTCGAGCCTCTCCCGCCTATAGCTTCCATGATGAAAGAACTTAGAGCAAGAGGACTGCCAGTAGACACTGCAGTCTTCACGGTTGAAGAAGCTCTTAAAGAGGTTCTGAGATTAAAATCGACCCATGGAACAGAAAATAATGGGAACTAAAACAGGAATTCACTAAAACTGTAATTCACTAAAAAAGGAATTCACTAAAAAAGGAATTCACTAAAAAAGGAATTCACTAAAACGGGAAGCTTCGGAAAATTCCTGAAAGATAATTTATAAGGAGAAAGTCGAAGGAAATATGCAGGAACCTGTTTTCAGTTACGTGCCAGGGGCTTCCATTCTCCACAGGCTTGACCCCAGGACAAAAATTGCAGCCGTGATGCTGCTTGGAATTCTGACGTTCAAAATAGGGAATTTTGCAGGAATAGGGGCTCTTTTCGCTTTTTTCTTTGCCCTTGCTTTACTCTCAGGACTGCCAATGAAAGTGTTTTTCAGGGCAGTAAGGCCGATGATGCTGTTTATATTTTTTATTTTTCTCACACAGCTATTTTTTACCGATGGAAAAACCCTTGCTTCGTACTGGATTCTGCAGCCAAGTCTGGAAGGGATGGAAAAAGGGCTCAAACTTGCTGCCCGATTTATACTACTTTTGCTTTTTGGAGCCCTCCTGACAGCCAGTACTGACCCATCGGCAATTACCTGCGGCATAGAAAGGATGCTAAGGCCTTTACCATTGCGCTGGCTGGGAATCAGCTCTTTTGAACTTGCTACGATGATGAATATCTCTATAGCGTTTCTTCCCCTTCTGTTCGAGAGAGTAGAGCGGACAAAAGCAGCTCAGAAAGCAAGAGGAATGGATTTCGTAAAAAATCCTCTCCGTTCAATCCCTGCTCTTGCAATTCCTTTGCTAAGAGGTGTAATCAGGGACGCTGAAGAACTGGCCCTCGCAATGGAGAGCAGAGGTTATCAGGGAAGCAAAAGGACCTCGATACACGAACTTTCCATGCAGAAAAGGGACTGGGAAGCTCTTTTTACCCTTGCACTTATTATCACCTTCATTTTGGTTCTTTAAATACAGTATAAAGAAAGATTTTAAGATACAACCGAGGTTCTGACAATTTTCTTAGATGGCGCAGTTCTTAAAAAGATATTAGTATATGAACAACTGTTCATATGTTCATGCAAGAGAAATGTGAAAGAGTGGATTCAAAGCAACTGGAAAAACTGTTAGAAAATGTTCCGGGCCCCGAAAGTGTCACGCGGATGGCTGCGGTGTTTCAGGCGCTCCAGTCCGATACACGCCTTAAGATCCTTTTTTTACTAAAGCAAAAAGAGATGTGCGTCTGTGAACTGGAACAGGCGCTTAGTGTCACTCAATCTGCAGTCTCTCATGGGCTTCGCACCCTAAGGCAGCTTGACCTCGTTCGGGTCAGAAGGGAGGGAAAATTCACGATTTATTATATTGCAGACGAGCATGTCCGCACGCTAATTGAAATGTGCCTTGAACATGTGGAGGAAAAAGCATGAACTTCGAATTTCTAAACACTCTTCTGGTCTTTTTTTCAGGGGTTCTCATAGAATCCTGGAAAACCTTCGTAGAAATGGCTCCCTATCTTATTTTCGGCCTGGGTATTGCAGGTCTTCTGAATATCCTGGTACCTGACCAGAAGATTGTGGAATACCTTGGAGCATCGGCGGGAAAAATTCGCTCTGTTATCAATGCCGCCCTTGCAGGTCTTCCCCTACCTCTCTGCTCCTGCGGAGTGATCCCTGCCGCGATGTCGATCCGAAAAAGGGGAGCTAATCGGGGAGCAACCCTTTCTTTCCTGATCTCAACTCCCGAGACAGGGGTTGACTCAATAGCAGTTACTTATGCTCTTATGGACCCCCTGATGGCAGTTTTCCGCCCACTTGCTGCTCTCGTTACTGCTGTTCTTACAGGGCTTGCAGATAATTTTTTGATAGGGGAACATCTGGAAAAAAAGAATATCCAAAAACAGGAAATCCAAAAACAGGAAACCAAAAAACAGGAAAATCCTGGGAAAAAAGCAGGAGTTCTTGCAGTCTCGACCTTGATTGGAGCTCCCTTACAGGAAAAAACATGCAGCTCTTCCTCATGTAGTTGCCATAAGCCAGCAGATTCCGGTAACAGAGAAAACGAGTATGTAAGCACTACAACTGAGGCTATGGAAGTAATGCCCTCAGGAGCAAAACCTCTGGAAATCAATAATAAATCTGAAAATGTCCGAAAACTTGCCTTAGTAAGCCCAGACTTCCAGAAAGAGGGCTCTTCATGCGGCTGTGGGAAATGTGGGTCCGAAGAAAAAGAACCGAGAAAAGAAGGGAAAGATAAAGAACCCGGAAAAGATAAAAATAACAAAGAATCGGTAAAAGCCAGGTTGATTAAAGGAATAAAATATGCTTATATCGAGCTGCCAGCCGAGATTTCCAAATGGATGATCATCGGAATCTTTTTTGCAGGAATAATTTCCTATGCAGTTCCCGATAGCCTTATCCAGAATTATCTGGGAGGAGGATTTGTATCAATGCTGGTCATGCTCATTGTGGGAATTCCTCTTTATATCTGCGCTACAGCTTCTACCCCTCTTGCCGCAAGTCTTATAGCCAAGGGCATGAGTCCAGGCACTGCTTTTGTTTTTCTCCTCGCAGGGCCGGCAACCAATGTAGCAACTATAACGATGGTTGCCCGCTTCCTTGGAAAACGTTCGGCAGCTCTGTATCTTGGGATGATTTCTCTCTGCGCTCTTGGGGCAGGTTTCCTTCTGGACTGGTTTTATCTAAAACTCGGGATCAGTGCGATAGCAACTGTGGGAACTGCAAAAGAACTGCTCCCCGAAGACCTGAAGTTGGGTTTTGCGTTTATCCTTCTCCCCTTGATGGTATATGGAATTTTTCGAAAAGAAAAAGAATGCGGCTGCTCGGAATGCCACTAAAGTAGAAGATGCCAGAAGAAGGAAACATGAAAATAGTGAAGGGGATAGAAAAGGTACCAGAATAATATAAATCCTCACAAATAGAATAATCTATATGCAGGAAAATCCCGAATCTCAAGAAAAAAAGGTAACTAAAGGATACTTTTTTGAAGTTCCAGGGGTACCTAAAGCCAAATCTGAAGAGGAACCATGTGTGAGACCTGAGAGAAAAAACGAAGAGGAAATCAGTGGAAGTACTGCACCTCTGGAAAGAGAAGAGCCGAAAAAAAACGAATCCAAACCTGAAGGGAAACTTGAAACTGGCTATACCGAGGAGTCCTGGGCAAAACCTGAAAGAGGTATGGAAGAAAAAGAAAAACAAGGAAGCTCCAGATCCGAAGAGAAAATAATCCCGAAAGAAAGTGAATTCAAGGCTCCGGGAGAACTTGAAACCGGCTATACTGAGAAATCCTGGACAAAGCCTATAGATATGCAAGAGAGAGTCGTTATAGAACCTGAGGAGAAAAAAGAAGAGGAAGCCGCTAAAGGGACTGGCGAGAAAGTCAGAGAAGAAACAAAGGAAGCCGGGGAAGAAGTTAAAGAAGAAGCTAAAGAAGAAACTAAAGAAGAAGCTAAAGAAGAAGCTAAAGAAGAAGCTAAGGAAGAAGCTAAAGAAGAAGCTAAGGAAGAAGCTAAAGAAGAAGCTAAAGAAGAAGCTAAAGAAGAAGCTAAGGAAGAAGCTAAAGAAGAAGCTAAGGAAGAAGCTAAAGAAGAAGCTAAGGAAGAAGCTAAAGAAGAAGCTAAGGAAGAAGCTAAAGAAGAAAAGCGCACTGCCTACACTATGAAAAAGCGTCTGACTAAAAGCAAGAAAGAACGTATGCTCTTCGGAGTTTGTGGAGGGTTGGGTGAATACTTTGACATTGACCCGACCTTTATAAGGCTTGCTTTTGCAGCCCTAGCTCTGCAAGGAGGAATTGGTATTGTCCTGTATATTATCCTGGCAATACTTATGCCCTCGGGGGATGGATATAAAATGATTCCCGGCTCAGAGAAGTGATTTTCAGCGATGAAATCTTACAAAGTTTTATCTGACATAAAAGTTCTTGAAATAATTTTCATATTTTTGTGCATGTTATTCAATGAATTTCATGCTCGTTTTTGAAATTTTCGTTTTCTTAGCTTCCCGTTTTTCAGCTTTTAAATCTATATAGGAGCTAGACTATATTAGCATGAAAATTAGCATGAAAATTAGCATGAAAATACTGTTATCTGCAAGCACTTTCATTGGTTGTGCATGTTGTTCAAAGAATATCATGTGCGCTTTTTGTAAACTGAAACACAAATATTGAAGAATTACAGGATACACATTTTTTTAACTGTGCTCTTTTCTTAAATTACCTGATTCAGACACTCTCTATCACTGTCATGTGAAAATGAGATTCAAAGCGCAAGTCTGTGAATTTTCGGAGTAAACATTAACTTATTAATTTTTAAGTCCGCCAGTTTGTAAAGTCTCAGAAAACAATAACAATAACATGTAGCTGGCGCTTAAATGACCAGAATTTCATATCAAAAAATTTCGACAAGCTTTTATATAGTTGAGAGAAAAAATAATATTAAGAGAAAAATATTCTTATTATTGAGCAGGCCTAGCTTTTTGGCGCCAGATGAGGTAAGCAAGTGTTTCAATCAAACAAAAGCGAGAGTAAAGGAGCACGATGCGGTACAGACCATTTAAAGTATTCTTTCGCGGTCAGTTTTACTGCGGCAGTTATCACTGGTTTAATCTTATATTTTCTTGTAGGAAAGGGAGATTCTTCTTCAGCTCGCCTGGCAGTCACCGCATTTATTGTCATAATAGGTACAGCACTGACTTTTTTCATCCTGTGGACTGGAAGAGTCAACCTTCTCCGCATGGTAACTTTTATTGGAATGGATGGTTTAATTTTCACCATCGCACTTAGTCTGGAACATGAAGTGCACAGGGGCAGCATTCTGCTGACCAGTCAAGCCTTGAACAATAATAGCGTTCCCATCTGTCCGATCACCATCCCGTTCGTAGCAGTACCATACTTTACCGAGGGAAAAATGGTCTTCCCATCCCCAGTCACATCGCTATTTGCCGTTCTCTTTATGTGGCTCGGTCTTGTACTTATCCTGGGAAGAGGGTGGTGTGGCTGGATATGTTTCTTCGGATGGATGGACCAGTTTTTTGCTTCTCTATTAAAGAAGCCGATCATACCTCTTGAAAACCCCCCAAAATGGGCAAAGTTGTTTCCTTACGCATTTATGTTGTTCCTGATCCTTGTCAGCGCTGTCTTTCTGATACCTATCTTCTGCGCTTTTATATGCCCGCTGCGGATTATCTACGATCCACCAGGTGTAACAACGACCTTTGAGTGGATCACAGCTCTGATATTCGTTACTGGTGGGCTGATCTTCCTGGTGATAGGCCCGCTGCTCACAAAGAAAAGGCTGTTCTGTAGCTTTATATGCCCGCTTATGCCTGCCAATACTCTAATTGGGGTTATCAATCCGTTTAAGGTAAAAATCGACACAAACCTCTGCAAGAAATGCGGCTTGTGCGTGAAAAGTTGTGAGTTGTTCGCGATCACCAAAGAATCGCTTGCGAAAGGAAGAACAACAATCGAGTGCGCCAAGTGCGGAAAATGTATGGACAAATGTCCTGCAGGTGCGATCAATTACAAGCTGATGTTTACTGACCAGACCATAAGATTATTTTTTATTCCGCTGGCAATTATCTTTAACCTGCTCATTGCGTCAGGCTTCATATGGACGGTTGTACACTACCTGATGACCGGCGAAATAGTGAGTTTCCAATAATTGCATTTACTTATTGACTGGTAATAATGGAAGTTTCTGAAATGGCTATTGACAAAAAGAATATCAGGATATGGGTAATGTATCTGTACATGGTTCTCATTGTGATCATTGGCTTTTCTTTGTTAGCAAAGTCATGAGCGGTGGCTGATGATCGTAGAGACTATTTCCCGGGGCATGTTGCTGGGGTTGTCCACGGGCGTTTTCTGCCTGGTCACCTGCGCTCCTGTATATGTGCCTTTTGTCTTATCGGAAGACCGAAAGCTGCGGCGGAATATACTATCCATTGGACAGATTGCAATGGGCAGGCTAATTGCCTACCTGTTTTTCGGCCTGATCCTGGGAATTCTCGGCAAGCAGATAGACGGACCATGGCTAAATAAAGCTATAGGGTCTGCTATGATTCTGCTTTCTGTCCTGATGCTAGCTTTTGTGGCGGTAAAAAAATGGCCTCATTTCGGGTTGTGCAAGCTGAGTAAAAAATACGTGAATTATCCCGCTTTCTTTGGCCTCCTGACAGGAATCAATGTGTGCCCCCCATTCCTTCTGGCGATGTCCGCAGCTCTGTCTTATGCCAGTATTACAGGCAGTATATTGCTATTTGGAGGATTTTTTGTTGGAACCTCGTTTTATCTCATATTGCTGGTGCCGCTGGGACTCGCAGCTAAAGTGGAAAGTATCAGGCAGATAGGGCTGATTACAACAGTAATGTCAGGAGTAATGTTTCTCGCGCTGGGACTGGGGTACCTGCTATTATGAAGTCAGATCCTGTTTAGTGGCTTTTTGAGCTTCCAGATTAGGTTTAGTGGCCTTTTATGTTTCCGATTTTACAGAATTTTTGTTGCATTATTCTATCTACGTCTCCTACAATTTTGATCCTGCAATTTTGATCCTGCAATTTTGATATGAGATTTCCCAAAACAAAAGTTGCGCGCACTCCGGTAAAACTGTAGTTTGTGTTAAGACTCCTTACTGTAAAGAAGGCCTAAAAACAGAGAGGGCCGGCAGAAAGTATAAAAGCTCTACAGAAATGGTCAAAAAACAGAGATGGGCAGGTAGAAAGTATAAACCTCTACTGAAAAAGGGTAGACATGTCAGAAAGAAAGAGAGTGAAAATAGTTTGCGCAGGTTAATTTGAAGTAATTAGAGAATTCAAAAACGGTTTTTAAGGCTAATTAGAATAGATAAAGAATTAAGCGGGCTCGAAGGGATTTGAACCCCCGACGTCTGGGTTAGAAGCCCAGCGCTATATCCTGGCTAAGCCACGAGCCCTGTTTGCTTTTCTTAGTGCGGAATACGAAATGAGCGTTTTAACATAAAAGCTTTTTGTATGGATACATTAATTGGGACTGTAAATATCTTAAAATATTTATATAGAATCGGAATTGTAATATATATTTAGTATATACTGACTTATTCGGCATTTTACTTAGGAATTTGCCAGTATGGAAACTTCCCTGAGGCTTTGAATTTTTAAAACCCCGCGCAGAGCTTACATACTGTCAATGAGTGAAATAAAGTAAATGGTTTATAGGGTTTGCATATTACAATCATATTTAATTGACATTATCAAGAATATAAGTGAACTCTATAAAGTAGTAAGATTGCAGAGGATTGTTCGCAAATGAGTGAGTTATTAATCTACTTGGATGGGAAGTTTGTTCCCAAATCCGAAGCCAAAGTTTCGGTCTATGACCATGGTTTCCTCTACGGCGACGGTGTTTTTGAAGGCATAAGGGCATATAACGGCCGTGTCTTTAAACTAAAAGAGCATGTTGACAGGCTTTATGACTCGGCAAAGGCAATTGCAATGGATATCCCCCTTACAAAGGAAGAAATGAGTGAAGCAATACTTGAAACCCTCAGGAAAAATAACCTTAAAGATGCATATATCCGTCCTGTTGTTTCGAGGGGAGTTGGAGATCTCGGGCTTGACCCCCGCAATTGTGGGAAACCCTGCGTTGTTGTCATAGCCCAGGGTTGGGGAGCCATGTACGGCGACCTGTATGAAGTCGGGCTCAAAGCCGTCAGTGTCTGTGTCCGAAGAAATGCACCTGATTCCATATCCCCTAATATCAAGTCCCTGAACTACCTGAACAATATCCTGGCAAAGATTGAAGCTAACGAGAAAGGAGGAGACGAAGCCATCTTCCTGGATCATAATGGTTTTGTCTGTGAGGGTTCAGGAGATAATATCTTCGTAGTCAAGAATAATAAGGTTCTTACTCCCTATACAATCAGCAACTTAAAAGGGGTTACCAGAGCCACAGCTATCGAGCTTCTGGACGAGATGGGATACAAAGTCATCGAAGCAAATCTCGGTCTATTTGACCTTTACACAGCCGATGAAGTTTTTGTCACAGGCACTGCAGCTGAAGCTGCTCCTATAACCAGACTTGACGGCAGGGTTATAGGCACAGGCAAACCCGGGCCCATGACAATGAAGATGGTTGAAGCTTTTGAGAAAATAACCCAGAGTACGGGTGCACCAATTTATAAATAAAAAGGCAACTCTGATAAATGAAAGAAACAGAAAGGGCAATAAAATCAAGCGGGACTTTTCCCGCCACGATTTTTTTGGATAATTTTCTGAAGCAGCTTTTGTCTGTTCCTCTTTTTAAGTTTCTACTTAAGCTGTTCTTAAGTCCCTGTTGAAGTTTCTTTAAGTTCGTGTTTTAAACTTATGTTCTAAATCCTTTGACTTTCTACTTAAGCTTCTATTTGGACTAATTTTGAATTTTTAGTTAATCTGCTGCCTGGACTAATTTTGAGTTTCTTTAAATTTCGATTTGAGCAGCTCTTAATTAACTTGCTTTTTAGATTTTTCGAGGAAAAAAGTAAGTATAAAATGTCGGGATAAAACAGTATAAAACATGCCTGGAAATGCTATTAAACTAGAACACTTATCTGAAGACCTGTAAATTAAGGTTGAATTTCTATGAAACGCAAAGAATTTCGGGAACTTATCTCTGTAGAGAAGGCACGGGAAATAATAAATAACCTGCAAGTTTTTCCCAGGCAGGAACGCTTAACTCTTGAAAACGCTTACGGTAAAATCCTTGCAGAGGATATTGTTACCGAAATCAATGTCCCTCCTTTCCCAAGAGCTATAATGGATGGTTATGCAGTCAGGGCAGAGGATACGTATGAATGCAGCGGAACCGAGCCTGTAGAACTCAAACTCATCGGAAACCTCCAGGCCGGCTCGGATGTAAAATTCAATGTTTCAGCGGGGGAAGCCGTGGAAATAGCTACCGGAGCTCCGATTCCCGAAGGAGCTAACGCTGTGGTAATGATTGAATATAGTTCTGAAGAAGACGGAACCGTATCGATTTACAGTCCTGTAACCGTGGGAGAAAATATCATGAAGGCCGGTTCTGACATCCAAAAAGGAGAGCGTATGATCAGGGCAGGTCGGAAGCTCGGGACCAGGGAAATCGGAGTTCTTGCTTCTGTCGGGAAAAAGGATGTGCCTGTCCTAAAACTGCAGGTTGGAATACTCTCAACAGGAGACGAGCTTGTGCGTCCCGGAGAAAAACTTACTTTCGGAAAGATATATGACGCAAACTCTTACACCTTATATGCTGGCATACATGAATGTGGCGCCTTCCCCCTGCTTTACGGGATCGTAGAAGATAACAAGGCAGCCATGAAAAAGGTACTTGAAACTGCAGTTTCGGAGTGTGCCCTTATTCTGACTTCTGGCAGCACGTCATCGGGGTCAGGGGACGTGATGTACAGACTCGTAGATGAAATCGGAGAAACCCTTGCCCACGGCATAAGTGTAAAACCTGGGAAACCTGTGGTCATTGGAATAATACAAGGTGTCCCTATAATAGGGCTTCCTGGAAACCCTACATCTGCATTAACAATTTTTAACGAATTCGTAGCTCCCCTACTTAGAAAAACCCTTGGAGAAGAGAAAGCGCTTAAAAAAACGGAAAAAGGAGTTATAGGCACACGTTTCCGTTCAGAAGGAAGGCAACAACTTCTCCCAGTAGGCCTGATCAGAGGAAGGGTTTATCCTGCAGACAAAGGCTCGGGTGCCATAACCTCTCTTTTCGGGGCAGATGGCTTTATTGAAATCCCACCCAGTACAGAGTTTATTGAAGCGGGAACCCCTGTAGAAGTGACTCTTTTCGGAGAGGTTGAAAAACCTGATATCCTGATAGCAGGCGGCTTCTGTCCTGGCCTTGACCTTCTTGAAGACCTTAGCGGACTTCGTTTCCGGACCCTTTACACAAGTTCAAGCGGGGGCTTCAGTGCAATTGCCGCAAATACAGCCGATATTGCAGGCGTGAATATGCCGTCACGAGACCATAGAGGACAGGACGGAGTCCTGTATAACGTCCCTACAATCGAGAATATGGGACTTTCAGACATTGTTCTTGTTAAAGGGTACAGGCGGGAAGTAGGGCTTCTTGTCAGGCAGGATAGGCCGGTTTCTGGGCTTTCTGACCTCCCGGGAAAACACCTGATTAACCGGAATCGTGGCTCAGGTACAAGAGCTCTTTTAGACCTGAAAATTGCAGAATTCATAGCTGGAAAGGGAATTGATAAAAAGGAGTTTACAGATTCGATTCCTGGATATGCATCCGGAGCAAAATCGGAAGTAGCTGTCTGTGAGGCCATCGTCTCAGAAAATGCCGAAGTAGGTGTGGGAATAAGAAACTGTACCGAAAAGAATGGGCTCCAATTTGTAAAATTTGCAGAAGAAGAATATGATTTCCTTATAAGGAAGGAAATTCTGGAAACTCCCGAAGTCTGCAAGTTTCTGGAAACTCTTAACTCCGCAGAATTCGCTTCAAAGCTTCCCGAAGGGATACATGTGTATGAGAGGACAGGAGAAATAATCTTCTTTGAATGAAAATAATCTTAATGGATAGGAGAGATTGTCCCTTTGAGACAGTTCTTCTCTTGAATAAGAGATGTAGGATCTTTAAGACAGTTCTTCTCTTGAATAAGAGAGGTAGAATCTTCAAGACAGTTCCTCTCTTGAATAAGAGATGTAGTCTCTTTGAGACAGTCCCTTTGAATAAGATAAACGACCACTCATTGTAATAAGTAAGACTGTACCTTTGAATCCAGTTCTGATGAAGAAATTTTCACCGGAAGCAGCCTTTAATAAGCTTTAAGTATTATTATAATTATTATGAAATAGAAATGTTTTGAGTAGCCTTATTATTCAGAACCAGTAAATGAAAACATTCCATAGTTATATATATTGCATTCAACTATTCAGGATAAAATATCCAGATACGGATCTCTTTTGGATCAAAAAAGGTTTGTATAAACCGTTTGGACACGGTTTCTTTTTCAATTAATATGAAAATCATTTCTTTAGTCCCTAAATCGGCAGGTTCCAGATGAGCAGCATACAGGAGCAAATACAGGACGTCGAAGACGAACTTCGAAAGACCGTGTACAATAAGGCAACTTCCCATCATATAGGCCGCCTCAAAGCCAAGCTAGCCCGCATGAGGGATGAAGTTGAGAAAAAAGCCTCGGCAAAAGGAGGAGGAGAAGGGTACTCGGTCAGAAAATCAGGAGATGGAACCGTCACCCTTGTAGGTTTTCCATCAGTAGGGAAATCTACGCTTCTGAACAAAATCACGGGTGCCAATTCTGCAGTGGCAGCATATGAATTTACTACCCTTACAGTTGTGCCAGGCGTACTGGAACACAAAGGTGCAACAATCCAGTTCCTTGATGTCCCTGGGCTTGTAAAAGGCGCATCTTCAGGGCGCGGACGTGGAAAGGAAGTCATATCTGTTATCAGAAACTCGGATATGGTTATATTTTTGCTTGATGTATTCCAGCCCAAGCATTACGAAGTACTTATGGACGAACTTTACCAGGCCGGCATTCGTGTGGATGAAGAGCCCCCTGATGTGGTAATCAAGAAAAAAGATAGAGGTGGGGTAGTGATCAATTCAACCGTTGACCTTGACCTGGATGAGGAAACTATCAAGGCTGTGCTGGATGAGTATAAGATCCACAACGCAAGTGTACTTATAAGAGAAAACATAACGGTTGACCAGCTTATTGACGTTGTCCTGAGCAACCGCAGCTATGTCAGGTCTCTAATAGCTGTTAACAAGGTTGACCTGGCCTATCCCCAGTTGATTGAAGAATGCAGAGAGCTATACCCTAACTCGATCTTTATTTCAGCCCATGAAGGCATTAATATCGAGACTCTCAAAGATGCTATTTACGACAGGTTGGGTTTCATTCGAGTCTACTTAAAACCACAGGGTCAGCCTGCAGATATGGAAGAGCCCCTGATAGTTATGAGTGGGACCAACATAGGCCAGATTTGCGATCGCCTGCACAGGGATTTCCGCAGGAAGTTCCGCTATGCTCATGTCTGGGGCACCTCCGCAAAACACCCGGGGCAAAGAGTAGGCCTTGACCATAGAATGCAGGATGAGGATATTCTCACAATTATCATTCAGAAGTAAACATTCTGAAGTAAAAGAAGTAACAGAACTATAAAGAGAAAAAACGAGACGCGAAAAAGAAATACCCGATCTTTTCGCATCCCACACTTTTTTGAGTTTATATGCTCTCAAAAGCCTGTACTGTTCCGGAAGTTTTTGAAAAAACACTTTTCTTCCTGTTATTTTCGGAATCAATACCATTTCTAGCTTCAATTTCTTCCTCAAACTCAGCAGCGCATTCATCCGGGCTTTTTCGGGGAGTGGTTTCAGGCATTTTCCTTGGCTCGAGATTTTCAGAAGCTCCAAGGCCATACCTTCCCTTTGCAGCTTCTATAATAGCCTTAAGCATTTCGGAATAGGAAATATTAGCATAAGCCGCCATCTTTGCCAGATGACCGTCCCAGCACCAGCCAGGATTGGGGTTTACTTCAAGAAGTTTGGGTTTGCCTTCGGCATCAAGCCTCCAGTCAAAACGGGCGTAATCCCGACAGCCCAATCTGGTAAAGAGAGCAAGGCAGCATTTTACGATTTCCTTTCGGGTTTTTTCTGGGAGATCAGCAAGCACGGACTTTATGTTCCAGTACGGAGAACCTGGAATCCATTTAGCTTCATACCCGCAGATCTTTGGAAGGTCTTCAGGCACTCCCGAGTAATCTTCTTCCGTAATAGGCAGTACAGTACATGCAGGCGGATTTCCAATAATGCCAACACTGATATCTTTTCCGGGGAGAAACTCTTCCAGCAGGAAAGGCCGGTTCGAGCCAATTTGTTCCCGGGTTGCCGCAAGAATTTCAAGAAGTTCCTCGCGGCTGTGAGCAATGCTTTTCTGTGTAATCCCAAAACTTGAGTCCCCTGAATTGGGCTTTACAAGCAGAGGGAAAGAGAGAGAAAGCTTTGAAAGCTCAGAGTCTTCGGTTACAAGCATTCCCTTTGCTACAGGAATACGCATCTCTCTAGCAAGGCCCCTTACAATGGATTTGTCATAACAGAAAGCAAGACATTGAGGGCCCGCCCCTGTATATGGAATGTTGAGCTGTTCGAGCAAAGCCGGAACATGAAGCTCTTTTGTGGGGTCGTTATTAAACCCTTCATCACAGAGATTAAGTACAAGATCAATTTTTGCTGCTTTCTTCTTCAGTTCCTCCAGCAACGTTTCGTGCCTGTCAAGGAAAGTAAATTTCATAAAAGGAATCTCTGCAAGTGCTTTTTTCATTCTTTCAAGAGTATCAAAATCATCATCATCGAAGACACAGGCAGGCTTAACCTGATCTTCTTTTCTCGGATCTCCAAGCACAACTGCAATATTCATTGGTTTTTTATTTCCGGCTGCCTGAAGAGAAGGAGGCCACGGTTTCTCAACAGAGGCCGAGACCAGGATTCTCTGTTCCATCATACCCGCATCCTGAGTAACTGCGGACACCGGGCTAAAAGTAGTGTGAAAAGTCGGACTACTAAACCCTGACGCAGTAAGCAACTCAAAAAGGCTTCCTTTATTGTATAACCTCTCAGCGTAAAACTGGTCTGCAATTACTCCTCTGTCAATACGGCTTATCACTTCTCTGCAAATTAGCCGATCACCATCGGCCGAGAGGGCTCTTTCCCTGCAGACAAAGTATTTCCTGTCCAGCCATTCCCATGACCTGGGCTGGAAACTTTTTTTCATGTAATCTCCGTCCACAACATCAACGAAAACTCTGCCTCCGGGCTTCAGAACTCTGAAAATTTCTTCAAGAACCTTTTGGTCCTGGAGCGTTGAGTCAAAGTAGCCAAAACTGTTGCCCATTATAGTAACTATGTCAAAAGTATCAGATGGGTAGGGAAGTTTTCTTGCATCTCCTTCTCTGAACCTGACCTGCAGGTTCTCTTTCTGTGCTCTGGTTCTTGCTTTCCTTATAAGGTACTGGGACCTGTCATATCCTTCAATATTTGAAAAACCTCTCCTTGCCAGTTCAAGTATATGTCTTCCCTGACCACAGCAAAGATCAAGAATTTTTTCTTCAGGAGACACTCCTAAAATGGAAACAATGAGATCGACCTCTTTTCTAGTAACCTCCATATCATCCAGAAGATCGGCATCGGTCTTAAGGTAAAGTGAGTTAAAAAGAGTCTGCCACCAGTCGGACCGGACATGAGTTTCAAGGTCTTCAACAGGCCCAAAGGTTTTCTTCTGTACAGTGCACCTGGTGCGTCTGCGCCTGGTATTTGGATCTGTATTATTCAGGGTCATGATCTTATATCTTCCAGAAAAAAGTGTATGTGCTTTGAGTATATCAAGTTTATTGGAGAGTTGAAAATACTTACGTACTCGTAGAAAAAAAGTAGATGCATTAAAGATCAATAGGCCTATAAATTTGGTTTAAGGGAATCTCACATCTTTAAAATTTATTACAAGATGAATATGGGTTTAAAAAGTTAAAGAAAGATTAAGTAAGTAATAGCATCCAAAATAGTAATTAAAACTCCAATTTTGGAAAATTCGGCAAATGATAGAGTTTTTCCTTCTTTTTCTGCGTTTTGGATAATTATGACGTTGCTTGCAGCGCCCAGGATCAACAGGTTTCCTGCAATTGTACTTCCTGCAGCAAGCGCCATCAGTTGCACCTGAGAAACTGTACTGCCCATGGCAGGCAGATAGAGCGCAACAAAGGGAACATTAGAAATAAGTTGGCTGAGTCCAATGCTGAGCGCGAGGATCATTGACACCGAGCCTAACTGAGGAGACATCCTGGTAAGCAATCCCTGGCATGTTCCGGAAATCCATACGCTTTTCATTAGCACAAACATTGAAACGAAGAAAACCAGGGTTGACCAGTCAATATTTTTCAGGACCTCAACGCGTTTTCTATTGAGCAGGACAGGCGACGCGGAGAAAAGTGCAATCCAGCTCAAATCAAAATCCCAGGCAGGGAAAAATTCCACCAGGAAAATTTTACAGACTATGAGAATCAGCAAAAGCAAAAGAGAGATTTTTGAAGCACTGGCAAGTTCAGGGTCAGTAATAACTTCTTCAGAGTGAATAAGGGTTGATATTCCAAATTCCTCCCGAAAAAAGAGTTTTAGCACTGCGTAAGCAATTAAAAGACATATAAGGGTTGGTATGGCGAGTGAATGCAAAAATATTACAAACGGAGAATCAAGGTTTCCCCCGATTGCTATGAGGAGGTTTTGCGGGTTTCCAATAGGGCTCATAACGCTTCCTGTAGTTACCCCAAATGCCAGGGAAAAGAGCATGAGTTTGGGAGATATATTGTACTTTCTGGAAAAACCCAGAACCAGTGGAGTACCCATGATAGCCAGGGTATCATTCATGAGAATTGCAGAAAGAATTCCTGTAGAAAACAACACAAGTAAAACAAGTTGATCCGTATCCCTTGCCCTGGAAACTATCCGGTTCCCGAGCCATGCAAGATACCCGCTCATGTTAAGTGCTTCCCCAACGCAAAAAGCCCCGAAAAGGAAGATGAGCACATCCATATTAATCGCTGCAAGAGCTTCTCGGAGAGAAATCTCACCGAGCAACAGTACCAGTATCGCTCCAAAGGTCATGATCTGCCAGATCTGCAGCCTTAAAGATCCGACCTGCCTGAGAGCGGTAAGTACAAAAACACCCAGAAGAATAAGCACGGAAAGGTCAGGTAAAGGTACAGGAGAAGACAGTAAAAACTCTGCTGGCATAGGGCACACGAACTTAACAATATATATTTAGAATGTGATACCAGCTTAAGTATAAAACTCCTGCGCTCAGGGGGAGATTTTCTGTAAAAAAAGACCTTAATGAATAGGAAAGTAAGAAAGATTTAAACGTAGACTAACAGATTTTTTAAAACATGACAATCTTTTTCCCTTTTTCTGCAACCATCCGCCAGGAAGAAGACTTCTATATCTCAATCTGCCCTGAAGCTGATATCATTTGCAAGGGAATCACTATTGAAGAAGCCATTGAAAACCTGAAAAAAGAAATGGAAAAATTCCTTGGGGAAGAACTGTCCCAGGGATTTTCAAAAATTACATTTTACTGAATCTGAAATTTATAATTTCCTTCCGGAAATATAATCTCTTCTGATTGAAATCATGGCAGTTATCAATGATTTCAATGATTTTCATCAAAAACCAGGAACTCTGTAAGAATCGATCAGATCGCTAGCAAAGAAGTTCCTGGTTTTATCGATATCATGAACACACAGTAAAATGGTTTTAAAAGGGTTTTTAAAAGGGTTTTTAAAAGGGTTTTTAAAAGGGTTTTTAACAGAACTAGTAGAAAAAAGAGAAACATACATTAAAAGGAGGGTAAGGAAAAACCCGAAAACTTATGGTCCTTTTACCGTAGCCCCCGTTACGATCGCTCGGAAAATACGCTCCCCCAAGCATATTATTCAGAACAGGACCAAAAAGCTTCCGGGCAATTCTTTACTATTCATACCCTTTGCTCACTCTTTGTTATCTCTAGTGTACAGTATAGGATAATCCCTGTCATTATTTTAAATTAATTATACCAAAAATTAGTTCCAAACGAAAAATGTTTTCGCATAAAAAGTTTTAAAATCGGAGTATGATTTCATGTTATACGAGTTTTTAGCGTTAACCAGATGCTAATAGACTTTGAAAAGGGAATACAGTAGTAAGAGGTTTGATTGAGAGTTAATTTACAACTTACCATCCGGCAAATTTCAATAAAAGTCTACAAAGGTATTTTCAACTTTTCAAAGAAGAAATAAGAGAATAAAAAAACCAGAAAGCAAAAAGGATAAGAGAATAAAAAGACCAGAAAGCAAAAAGGATAAGAGAATAAAAAGACCAGAGACCAGAGAGAACAAAAGATTTAGTAAATCCAGAAAAACGTAAGAAAATGCCTGGAGGCGCTGTACCTGTTCACTGTATCCCCCAATAAAATCTCTCTGATTACCATGCTCCCCCGAGCATGATTTTCAAAGAAGGACCAGCAGCCTCCAGGCTATTCTCTTATCTATTAAGGTTTCTCTTATCTATTGAGGTGGTTGCCAATCTAACTATCTAACTCCATAATATACTAAGAACATAAATTATTTTAAATTAATTATATCAAAAATTGTTTTTAATCAAAAAATCTTTTGACGCCAAAGATTTTAGTTCCAGAATAGGTTCAAATATAGAACAATATTTTTAGATACTTCCGTTTTTTTGGTCAATACTATTTTTTTATATATTTAATAAATTCATATGAAGAAGCGTAAAACCCTGAGTTTTTAGCTCAGGGATATTCACATATTATGGTTCTTCGTTGTTTTGTGTGGATATCCTCATAATATTCTCATAAAAACCGTGCGGCCTTGAATTGAAAATTATCTTATCCATAGGGAATGACGAAGAACCCATATTATTTACATCCACACATGAAGATTATTAATGAAGGAAGTGGCGCATGCCTGTAAAGACCATAGAAACTCCTAGCCGATTTGCAGCAGCAATGACTTCGCCATCCCTAATTGATCCGCCTGGGGAAACTATGTAGCGAATATCATTTTCTGCTGCATGAATTATGCTGTCATCGAAGGGGAAGAAGGCATCTGAGGCCATTACGCATTCTGACATAACTCTCTGGCAATAATCTTCAAAGGAGGTTTCAGGATTTTCCCGTTCGTAAATTATCCTGAGATTTTCAACAGCTTTTGTGGCTGCAAGTTTACGAATCGAATCCACTCTGTTCGGTTGTCCTGCGCCCATAGCAAGTACCATGAAGAAACCTGGCTCGTACTCGTGAGCAAGGATCACTGAATTGGATTTAGTTGACTTACAGGCTTTAAGGCAGAATTCCGAAAGAGAGCGCTTCTCTTCAGGATAAGAAATGTCTGTGACTGATTCCCATTTTTCGTAGAGGCCAATATCGCGACTCTGCTTGAGCATGCCTCCGATTACATACTTATATGTGTAGTCCGTCCCGAAAGCTTCCCTGAGATCAGGCAGTTTAAGGAGTCTAAGATTTTCACTTTTCTTTTTCAGGTATTCAAGAGCATCGGGCTTGAAGTCAGGAGCAAGAATAATCTCCACAAATTTTCCGTTCAGAAAAGTCGCAGCTTCGAGGTCAAAGATTTCATTAGTGCAGATTATGCTTCCGTAAGCTGAAATTGGGTCTCCGTCCCAGGCAGCCTGAAGAGCCTGCAGGAGTGTGCTGCCGGTTGCAAGCCCACATGGGTTATTGTGTTTTACAATTGCCACGCCAGGATGAGCACTTCCTAGTTCTTTTACCGTTTGAAGAGCATTATCGGCGTCCACATAGTTATTGTAGGAGAGTTCTTTTCCGTGCAGCTGAGTGGCTTTTGCCAGGGTAGGGCCTTCAATTTGGGAATCTTTATAAAAATAGGCTTTCTGATGCCAGTTTTCGCCATAGCGAAGTTTTACACCGCCAGTAAAATTCAGGCGAAGCACGTTTTCTTCGAGCAGGGTTTTGCTCAGGTAGGTATCGATTGCTGCATCATAATCCGCAGTATGCCTGAAAGCCTTAACTGCAAGGGCAGCTCGAGTTGCCTCCGAAACTACCCCTGTTGAGCGGAGTTCTTTGAGGACACGCCCGTAGTCCAACGGGTCTGAAAGTACTATAACCGAACGGTAGTTTTTAGCTGCCGAACGAAGAAGAGTTGGCCCTCCGATATCTATGTTCTCAATGGCTTCTTCGAGTTCGACGCTTTCCTTTGAGACCGTTACCTCAAATGGATAGAGGTTTACAGCCACCATGTCAATAAGCGAGATGTCTTCTCTTTCAGCCTCAGCCATCTGTTCCTTGCTCTCTCGCAAACATAAGAGCCCGCCATGAATTCTTGGATGGAGAGTTTTAACCCTTCCTCCCATCATCTCCGGACAGCCTGTGACTTCCGAAACATCAGTAACTTCTATGCCGGCGTCGCGAAGAATTTTCGCTGTCCCGCCTGTTGAAATAATTTTCACGCCAAGTGATTCAAGCCCGCGTGCGAATTCTGCAATTCCGGTCTTGTCTGAGACGCTGAGCAGTGCCCTCTTTACCAAAAAATCACCAATATCTCTGGTTTAAAAATTCTTAGCTATAAAACTTATGGTCTACGCATTATTATATTAAAACAGAGAGTTTTTTCTGGATAAACTGAATTTATATTTTACAAATTCAGTATTTCCGTGAAGGTGCTTCCAGAATTCTTCTAGGAATATAGTTCTTTAAGTTTTTGGTACGTTTCATACACAACTCCCCCAAGTTATACATTTTTTGCTTCTTTTTTGGTAACTCGTATAAAAGGGTAATATGCAGCTTTACTTTTATAGCTGCATTTTCATAAAACAAACATAGGCTGAGAAGTTAGGGCTCAAATCCTCGGACATGAAAAACTGGTCTTTACATATCCTATTAAATGTTTGGATATTCCTTATATGCTGTAACCTGCTGGATCGGACATCGAACTCAAGCTTCAAAGAGGCATAAGAAAATACCATTTCCTCAAACAAACAATTTCCGGCGAAAAACGGGACAAAACTAGAAGAAGGAGTTACCATGCCTGAAAAAAAGTCAAAAAAATCTGACACTCAGGACTTCATTTCCGAATATGATATTCCTGATAACAGACACAATTTCGACCGCATCTGGGCTCTTTTAAAAGAAGAGTATTCTGACGTAAAACCCTCTCTTAACTACAGCAATCCCCTTGAACTGCTTGTGGCGACTGTTCTTTCAGCCCAGTCAACTGATGTACAGATTAATAGAGTGACTGATAAACTGTTCAAAAAGTACAGGACTGCAGAAGATTATGCCAGTGCAGACATCAGAGAACTTGAAAACGATTTATATTCCACAGGTTTTTACAAAAGCAAGGCAAAAAATATCAAAACTGCTGCGCAGATTATTGTTGAGAAGTACAACGGAGAAGTCCCAAAGACTATGGAAGAACTTATCAGTTTGCCAGGGGTCGGAAGGAAAACGGCTAATATAGTACTTTCCAGAGCATTTGGAATAGTAGAGGGAGTTGCTGTAGACACTCACGTAAAAAGGATTTCAAGACGGATGGGATTTACGAAAAACTCCGACCCCGCTAAAATTGAACAGGACCTTATCTCACTTGCCCGAAGGGAAGATCTCGATTCAATTTCCATGACCCTGATCTATCATGGGAGGAAAGTCTGCCAGGCAAAAAAACCAAAATGCAAAATCTGCATTGTAAAGGACTTATGTCCTTCGAGTGTAATATTTATTAGCAATGCTTGAATTTTTTTCCAGAGACAGGAGGACTAAATTATTTTGTTGAAGCAAAATCTGTAAAGTTTTACTGAAAAGATTACTTTTTCAAAGATCTTTTAATATGCGAGCCGTTTCTCCCCTACTTTTTGGGAAGAACGGTTTTTATGGAAGAGAACTCTATTTTATGTTCAGACTTTTTTGCTAAAAACTTTTCCTAACCCTAAACTGATTACCAGCACTGCAAGTGTTCCAACAGCTATTGCTACTACTTCCCCACTCTTTCCCAGGCCTTCGATGGAATAGTCAGACATCGGAGAACTTACTGCAGGTTCAGTCTCTTCAATTTGGGACATCTTCGACTCTTCAACTACCCCCCCAGCAGCACTTTCAAGCCCGTCAGGGTCGGAGGATGCGAGGAAAGGAGCTAGAACTGCAAGCAAAAGTGCAATCACAATTCCGGCATAAAATAATTTCATGTTTGCTTTTCCGCTCATGCATGAGCCTCCTTTTTATGTTTATCTGGTCTGGCAGTGAAATTATCCTCAAGGAGATCAGGACGGGATTTTGCAATCGCTGTGATTACAACTGAGGTGATCAGTCCTTCGCCTATAAAACCAATTATCAAGTGATATGTTCCCATTGCAATTAGACCTGGGACAAGGGGGAAGGTGCCTGCAATCCACATTTGGATCGCGCAAACTATTGCCGAAATAAATAGTCCGAGCCAGGCGCCTCCGAAGGCTGCAATGCTTGTACCTACCCTACTTCGAAGGGCAACATATGTATAATATCCAACAAATCCGGAAATGACACCCATATTCAGAATATTTGCTCCCATTGTAGTGACTCCCCCGTCCCCGAAGGCGAACCCCTGCACAAGCAGGACTAGAGTAAGCACAAGGACCCCAGCCCAGGGGCTTCCGAACACGATGGCAACAAGGACTGCTCCTACCATATGCCCACTTGTTCCCATCCCTATGGGAATATTCATGGCCTGGATTGCAAAAATTCCTGCCGCAAGAGCCGCAAGAATCGGTACTTTCATCTCATCAAGCTCGTTTTTTGCCCATTTCATTGACATTATAATAAACGGAAGGGCAATAACCCAGTAAATTACTGCCTGGCTAAGCGGTATGAATGAATCAGGTATGTGCATTTCACTTTCCTCTTTTACCCCTATCTCTTATTTAGCATGAAAATGCTGCATCTGCAAGCACTTTCACTGGTTGTCCATGTTATTCAAATAATATTATGTTCGCTGCCTGTAAATCCAAACAAAAGTTCTTTAGGTTCAGAAATATTCCTAAAGAAAAGAATTGAAAACTATTCTTAACATAAAGCCTGAAAATTCTTTTTCAGGAATAATCTTAGCATTTTTGAGTTTCTTATACTGTTTTCAGTGACTGTTTTCGAAGAACACTTCTGATAATACCACATTAATCAGTATTACATATATACGTTTTGGTATTACTTTTTTTGACAATTTTTTTATTGAAACCTTCTCATGTATCTCTCTTTTTATTTTTTAGTCGAATAAAGTAGCCTGGTATATTCGATTAAGTCGCACATCGATTCATATTAATTTTTTGACTTTGTCTCCTACTCTGTTTTGACCTCCTAACCTGTTTTGAAACTTAACGAAAAAAAGAACGGGACATCTTTGTTCAAAAATATGAAGTATGAAGAATGAATTTATCGAAAAGGCACAAAGAAATGAAAGTACTTGAAAGAACTTTCATGCTAAAATAACGTTCTGGTTTCGTAAGAATATTATTAGAAAAGTTAGCAATACGTAATAGGAAATGTACCAAAAATCTTAAATATCAACTGGTAATATCGATTAATGGTCTATGGCGAACAGACACAAAATAAAATACCTCCGAAATCGCCTAAGTAATCTGAACTCCTTTTTGCCCTGCCTGTGGTAGCAAAGCAGGCAGGAACTGGATGAAACGTTTTAGAACTCCTGGTTAAACTAATGATTTTCATAGCGCCATTTATTATTTCACTCATATTTTTCTTCCGTTCCTTCATTTTTCGTTCTGATATCTTTCCAGTCCTTGATGTTCAAGATTTTCAAGGGAATTATTCAACTTATCTCACCCTTAGCTCTAGTTATCGTCAATTCTGTCATACAGTTTTTCCAGATCCATTTGCAACCTGTTAATTTCCTTTTTCCAGATTTTTTTATTAAATTCCATACAGAGACCCATTTTCAAAGCTGCCAGTTTCACATAATTCTGAGAAATTTTTCTGTTGCTGCAGGGAAGGCCGAAAGCCAGATCGGTTTTTTTGATGCTATATTTTTCGTGGATTAGAAACTCGTAAAGCTCAGTAACCAGGTCTGGTTTTTCTTCAGACTGTTTGGAAAAATCCGGGCAAAGATCAACCAGATTCCGCAGGTGGGACTGGACGCCACAACATTCAGGGCACAATTGCTTTGAATTTGCAAACTTAAGCAGCTCTTTGAATTCAAGAAAAATATTCGTCTGCTCGAAACCTGAGGGTAGAGTTTTTCCGAGGAAGATAAGGATATGGATGCATTCATGAAAGAGGATTTTTGCTATCAGGAATTCAATTCTATCCCGAAGGTTCCATAATTTTTCGACCAATTTTCGTTCCCACAACTCATATGGATTTATCAGGACAAGGGATCTGTAGATTATTTTCTTGTCTTCTTTAGAAATGATTTTTTTAGGCTCGAAGGCTAACCCCGGCATCATTCCAACAAATTGCACTCGGACCGCTAGATCCCAGCAGTATTTCCATTCCCCTAAACGCGCACATTTTACCCGATAGTATTTTCCGTCAAATTTGACTCTTTCAATTAGCCGGTACAGCTCCTCATTTTGTTTTTTGATAAGGGTTTTTATTACAGTTTCCCTGTAAATGTTCAGGTCGAGATAGAAAAGCCCTGGAGATAAAAACGAACAATCAGGAGCAGGATTAGAAACAGGATAAGTAAAAGGATTAGAAACAGGATAAGTAAAAGGATTAGAAACAGGATAAGTAAAAGGATTAGAAACAGGATAAGTAAAAGGATTAGAAACAGGATAAGTAAAAGGATTAGAAACAGGATAAGTAAAAGGAGAGAAGTATAAGTCAACAGGAGAGGCTGGTGAAGAGGCAAGGAATAACTTGTCCTTCACTCTATGTAACGGCAAGCTATTTTTTTCCTTTGGCAAAACTTTCTTTGTTCTTATTCCCTGCACCGCAAATCTACCCCTCTTGAACCCATTACCCACAATAAGAGGTTATTAGTGTTACTAAAATTTATTTTCGTATTATTAAATAGTAAAACATCCTAACCAATAAATACTTTATTCTACAAAATTGAAATATAGTAACAATACCACAGAGGATATGAAGAAACTCATATTTCCTTAGAGCTTTTAGAACCCTCTTAACTCTAAAAACAGAGAAGCCTAAAGTTTTTAATTTTCAAAACAACCTTCTGCAGATTTATTAGACCCAAATCTACTGGAATATCTGTGTTCTTTAAAATAACTTTTTTAACTTACTGCATCATTAAATTTCATTAGGGTATTATTTCTATAGACAAATTTATTAACTTTGCATACAGATTAGTACCAATAGGAAATAATTTATTTTAAGAAATCTATTAAAAGTATAATCCATGAGTTAAGAAAATCCTGTCTGTTCAGGAAAGGAGTAAAATATGTCTGAGAAAGTTGCAAGAGCAAATGTTATTAGGTTAAAAAATACGCACATAAAATGCCTGAAAATTAGACTTCGGAAGTCAAAACCGTTTATTGCAAAGAATGAAACTGAAGGATACAACAACCAATAAGCTAAATCTAGAAATTTCCGAACCTGATTAAGTTTAACATAAAATATACAACGCTGCCGAAAAAGTTCTAAAACTCTCTTTTTTGAAATTTGAAGAGGATACCTAAATTCCCCTAAAATGCCGCAACAATTTTATTTTCCCGCTGTTAACAAATATTATTTTTTTGTTTTCGTATGGTTTAAATGATTTTTACTAAGCCATCTTACGTTTTTTGTCTTATTTTTTACTTAATGCAATGAATTTTTTTAATATACTTACTTTTTTAAGATTGTAGATAAGTTTATATATGTTCAACAAAAATTAATCATATATAAAATATATTTTTATTAATATATTATTAATTAATAACACGGAGTAGTGTGATCTCATGAACAGCTTACTAAGTGCTGAGGGCAACAGTTTACTGCCCATTTTTCAAGACTATGAGCTGCAATTATATGACATCAGGTCCCATATCTTACATTTTTACAACAATATTAAAGATCGTGATTTAAGTATAATTGCAGAATCAAATATGGCGGAACTTTATGAGATATTTTCCGAGCTTGATGAGCTTGGGCATCTGGATGTTTCTGAAGATCTCTGTCAGGCCTTACTTAGAGATCCGGTGATCCGTTCCGTTCTTCCTGCAATTTACACCAGTTATACTCATTTTTTTAGTTTGCATGAGACTCAGCTAGCAAAAAATATTCTGGCTTACAAGGAACCCTGGAAAATACTGGAATCTTTTCCTCTATATCCCAGATACGAAAAAATGATTAAAACTCAAGTTCGGGCATCCCCTGGAATTGAAGTGCTGGCTTTCATAGGCTGCGGTCCTCTTCCTGTTACTCTACTTATTTTCAGTAAATTATATGGCATCCGTTGCATTGGAGTAGATCAGGACCCTGAAGCCGTGGATCTGGCAAAAAGCTGTATAAAGCACTTTGGGCTTGAAAAGGAAATCACTATTCTTGAGGGAGACGAAACCGTACTTTCAAAAATGGAATGGGACTCTGTGCTTATAGCAGGACTTGCCGAACCCAAACAGCGTATCTTTGAAAACTTACATACGATGATAAAAAATCGAAAATCGAGTTCCAAAAAACCAATTTCAGTGTGTTATCGCAATTATAGCGGCATAAGACAATTGCTATACTGGCCAGTCCAGCCGGAACAGATTAAAGGTTTCAGAAAAATAAACGAAATCTATCCCGCTGGAAAAGTAAACAATACCCTGGTTTTCATGGAGTGTGAATAACATTCAAAAAATAGATGTTAAGCCCCTAATTGCCGAATTTCGCCAGATCTATACCCAGATAAAAGATCTTAAAGAAACTGATATCCTGGATAATTCCTCTCCTGAACTGTATGCTGTGTTTAAAAGGCTGGATGAACTGGTATCTCTGGATATAGATGAACAGTCTATTGAGGTACTCTTTGAAAGCCCGGATTTTAATATTCTGATTGTTGAGATTTCTCGCTTTCGGTTTTTATACAATTTGAAACTTGAAATCGAAAAAGCAAAAAGTCTTCTTGAAAGCTCGAATCCGTGGCAAACTCTCCAGAATTTTACATTTTATCCGAACTACCTGCAGCTTGCCAGAACCGAATATACAGGTTCAGGTCTTAAACCAAAGGATTGTGTTCTTTTTCTTGGAAGCGGCCCTCTACCTCTGAGTCTAATAATGCTCTGTCGCGAACACGGTCTTTTCGGAATCGGAATTGAACAGGATGGAAAAAGGGCAAGCCTCTCCAGGGAGGTAATTGATTGTCTCGGTCTTTCCGAAAGTATTGAGATAATCGAAGGAAACCATTTCATCCTGCCCCTTAAAACCAGATGTGACCTTTACATGGTTGCTGCCCAGGCTGAACCCAAAGAAGAGATATTCGAGCACCTTGCAAAAGTCCTTCCCAAAGGAAGTAAAGTTTCCTACCGCCTTTATGAAAAGGGCCTTCGGAGAATTCTGGACAGTAATTTCCTCTTTAAACTGCCTTCAGGATTTGAAGAATATCTCAGGGTTCAGCCGGAACCTCCAGTTAATAATACGGTTGTATTTTTGAAAAAGAGATAAAATCTTCTGGCTGTAGGAAGCGGTTTTCAAAATTTTCTATACCAACCAATTCTCAGAAACAATCAGTTCTCAGAAATAGTCAGTTCTCAGAAATAGTCAGTTCTCAGAAATAGTCAGTTCTCAGAAAAGCTAAGGGAGTAGTGGAAGCAGTGGAAGCTCCTTTCAGACATAAAGATGTGTATATAATATGCAACCTGCACTCAGGAGCAAAAAGAAGATGTCCTGAGCTCTGATTTTTGTCCTATAATAAGCCTTTTCATGACCACTTCCGTAACCTCTGCAAAGCATACTTATATAGGTCCTTTCTCCCTGCTCGTAGGAGCGTATGAAAATAGAACTTATGCTGTTTCCTACCTGCTCGATGACCCATTTTCTTGGCACATCTTTGTTCCATATATCAAAAAGCCTTGTTTGCTGTGCGGTCCTTATCCTTTTAAGAACGGCCCAAAACAGGAAAAGATAGCGTATCATCATGCTCAAAAGCAGAGTAAACTCTCTTGGAATGCCTACCCTGTCTGCAGCTGCAACCATATCTCTCAGCCGCGTAGTAGAAGAAAACAGGATAATAGCTGTTATGCAGACCAGAAATTTTGCAAGCAGGGTGATTCCAAAGTCAAGTCCTTCATAAGTTATACTGAGCCCGAAAGGCAGGTCAAGAGGGTATAGAGTATAATTTTCTATAAAGGAAGGTCTAAAGAATGGCTGGATAAGGGCTATTGTGAGTCCGAATGGTAAAATTGCAAGAATACGAAGGAAAAAGTATCTTAAGTCGAGCCCTGCAGCAAGCACCAGAAGCAGCAAATAAACCTCGATGGCAAAAAGGCGGACCATATTTTTTTCGTGAATCCGGGGCAGGCTAACTGCATAAATGATTATTGCAAATGTAAAAAGCAGCTTTATCCGGGGATCAAGCCTGTGTACTGGACTGTCTTTATATGATTCGCGTTCAATATCCGTGAGCGTTACCATTAAAAATTCTCCTCTGAGGACTATTTCCGGCTTTCAATCAAGCCTCACATTTTGCTGTCCCGAGCTTATAAGCCGCAGTACTTCGTCTCTGGCTGCTTCGGCTGTTATCTGTATGTTAACATTAAGTCCTTTTTGCTGGAGCATCTCGAATACTTCAGCCACTCTCGGAAGTCTGAGGTGAGCTTTCCTGAGGAGTTTGGGATCACTAAATATCTCATCCGGGCTTCCGTCAGCCTCAAGTCTTCCATGATGGAGAACAAAAACCCTTTCTGCAAAATAAGGAACCACATCCACGTCATGGGTAGAAAGGAGCAGGGTGATTCCAAGTTCCTTGTTCATCTTCATAATTAACTCAAGCACGCGAGCAGAACTGAGAGGGTCAAGGCCAGCTGTTGGCTCATCAAGGACTATAACTTCAGGGCGCATGGCAAGGATGCCTGCAATCGCCACAAGTTTCTTCTGCCCTCCACTTAGATGATGCGGAGCCCTTTCCTCAAAACCTGTGAGTCCGACCATATCAAGGGCTTCTTTAACTCTCATTTCCACCTCTCTTCTGGACAAACCCATATTAATCGGCCCAAAAGCAACATCTTCTTCAACACTTGGAGCAAGCACCTGGTCGTCAGGGTCCTGGAAAACGATTCCTACGGTTTCCCTGCAGGCCCGGAGATTCTTCTTAGTCATTTTTTCCCCTTTTATCAGGATTTCCCCTGAAAGAGGCCGCAGAATTCCATTAAGGTGCTTGAACAAAGTAGATTTTCCGGCTCCATTAGCTCCAAGCACTGCAACTCTCTCCCCTTTGAACACTTTGAGATTGATTTTATCCAGGGTATTTGAATCAAGATGAGAGTATCTATGGCAGAGGTCTCTGACTTCCAGTACAGGAACGCCATTTCTTTCGGTAAACTTGCCCGATTTTTCGGAACCTGTTCCGGCTTTCTGGCTCATTCTGCCTGTTGTTTCTTTTGGGAAAGTTACTGTTTCTTCGGAGTTATGGGGGGAATTCGGAGTGCTCATACTGAAAACATCCTGTATGAAGATCGCGTTTACATATGAAAACTAACTTTTTTAAAAATAGTATTACAAGTAATGAAGTTATCTTTCTTATGTATTATGGTTTGTACTTTACCTTTAACTTATCCATCTATTGTTTAGTTTCATTTCATTATTTGCATTTAATTTTATATATTAGTTTAAGTGCCTTCAAAAAAGATTCTGATTAAACTTGCCTTTCAAAGATGTGTGATTTTACGGCATCTATAGACTTTGTTTGTGTATGCCTAATAAAAGAATAACCCTTTCGGTAACGATTTTGTTAGGATGACAGGTATTTCTTTAACAAAATTTTTGAAAGATTTTAGTTTTCGTACCTGTAGCTTTATTTTTTCTAGAATAACAAATGATCAAATACATATTTTGCATGGCCACAAAAAAACCCGTATTCAAAATATCGTATACGAGTGGCCTTCTAAACAGATTAATGTATTGGTCAGTTGTGGATTTTTTATACTATCTCGTTGTAACATTAATTGTGAACTAAAATTAAGATCTACGTTTATAGATTTTTTGCGAAAAAAACGAAATGAACAGACTTTTTAAAGTGAGTTTATTAATTAGGATCAACAATTCAAGCAAAAAATGAGAAGTCGCTTGATGCTGATTTTAAGGAAAATTTTTGGCAAAAAACACATTTCTTTGAAAGGAAAGTCAAACCATAACGAGGAAGGAACAAAGGCAAATGGCACATTTATGACGATTGTTCAGACGGCAAAGAAACTGGGTGTAAGTGCATATCATTACATATGTGATAGAGTCGGCGGTACATTTGAGATGCCATCTCTGGCTCAACTCATCAAAGAAAAAAGCTTGGTGAGTGAAAGGTGAGAGATTTCCACTCAACTTGAAGAGGATACGAATCCAGTTTTTATCAAAATAGATATTCGCTATCTAAAGACTTAAATCACTATGTTGTATTACACAGATGATGACCATTTACAAAATCTAGTGATTTTGAATTTTATATTCATCACTAGATTTTGGTACTGAGTCCTGTAATGAGAACGCTTAGTATTATTTCAACGCAGCCTATAATGAGAATGCTCAGTATTATTTTTTTGTTAACCAAAATCTAAAACCTCCATTTTCGATTATTAACCCTGTAATCTCAATTATGAAAGTGAAGAAGTGAGAAATTCATCAAAGAACATTCATATTCTTGCAATTTCAACGGGGATTAATCTCCTCCTTTCGTACTTGTTACTATTAGTTATTGGCTAATTACCAAGAATTTTGGATAGGTAATAGGTAATTACCACTACCAGTAAGCTTTGTGTTGAAAAAGAAGTTAATAAATGATTAACTCGGAAAATCTGTTTGTAAGAAAAAAAATCCCTTGGGCAAGATCAAAATACTTATATAAGATTATGTGAGGTAGATCCAAAATATGGGGTGACTGTTGTTCTGGAAATACCTTCTGCCTGAGTAGATAAATATAAAAAAGGAATGAATGTGTCGTTTTTATGACGTGGATTATTAAGTCTGTTTAAAAATAAAATATAGTAAATAGATATATTTGCCCTATGATGAACTATCTCATTTTCCAAGTTTACGAACTTGGAAAATATGGGATATTGAGGCGGCCATGAAAAGAAAGTTTGTAAACAGCATCCACTTAGAACTTGGGATCCATTTTATTAACCCTGCAACTATAAGGAAACCGCTGACTGTGGCAAATATGCTCAGGCCAAGATAGAACTGGCTCCAGGGTATATCTCCTTTATTAACAGTTTCCAAGTAAATGTCAAATTCCTGGGAGGCTGGGAGAAGTTCCACAGTGTCCTGCTCTCTATTGTAGGCAACGATTCCCATATTTTCCATTTTTGGGATATGTGTCTGAAGCAGTGAAACATATATGCTTTTCCTAACACCCCTATTTGGCTCTTCGTCTTGGGATTCAATACGGGCGATCTCTTCGGACAGGGAACGTACACTCTGGTTTCCCTGAATGCGGAGGAGTTCAAGCACAAGCCTTCTTCGGTCGTTCTGGAGTACTCCAAAAATGTCACTCTTTGATAACTGCGATTGTGTTTGTACAGTTCTCTGAGTATTAAACCTAGATTCGGCAGGTAAACATATAAGTTAATATAATTAATTTTCATATTTCTTTTCTTGATCTTCCATGGCAGATAAAAACAACAGTAGAAGAGTTGAATCCTCAATAAAACGTACAAGCTTCTTAGGTCACCTTGGTCTTATTGCTGGAGTTTTCCAAGAGCTTGAAGTTGACAAATTGATCGATGAGAAACTTCCTAAAGAACGAGATCACAAGGTTCCTCACTCCGTCTGTATCCTTGCCATGGTACTCAATGGTCTTGGTTTCATAGGGCAACGTCTGTACCTTTTTCCTGATTATTTCAGGACTATTTCTATAGGAAGACTTTTTGGAGACAGCGTCACACGAGAAGACCTGAATCAATATGCTATTGGAGAAACTCTTGACAGAATCGTAAAGTATGGTCCTACAAAACTGTTTACTGAAATCACTCTTCACATTATGAATCGTCTACCTATTCCTGTCCATTGTTTACACGCTGACACTACAAGTGTCAGCGTTTATGGGGATTATGAAGACGAAGAAACTGAGTATATTGATATTACTTTTGGAATACCCAAAAACGGAAGATGGGACCTCAAACAATTTGTTTTGAGCTTGATTGTTAATCAGCATGGAATACCACTTTTCATGAACACCCATTCAGGGAATGCTTCAGACAAAAGCACAATTCTGGAAGCAATCAAGTCTCTCAAATCAGCTTTAAGACCTGAAAGCAAAGTGTACTATGTAGCTGATAGTTCTTTTTACACTGATAATAATATCAAGAACATAGGAAAGTCATTCTGGATCAGTCGTGTTCCTGCAACAATTACTGAGGCAAAGGAACTGCTAAATGCAAATCTAAACCTGAAAACGTTGAAAAGCGACGAAAGATACTCATTTTATCAAACCTTTGTGGATTATGGTGGAGTTAAACAAAAGTGGGTTTTGTTACTCTCTCATAAAATGAAAGAAAAAAAAGAGGTAACTCTCAGAAGGAAGCTTGAAAAAGAGCTTGAAAAAGCAGAAAAGTCGCTTAAAAAACTGGCAGGAGATGACTTTTTCTGTGAAGAAGATGCATTAAAAGCAGCAGAAAAATGGATTGCAGATTTCCCTTCCGTTCTTTTTGAAAAAGTAGATTTGAAAACCATTAAAAAACGCGAAGCAGGTAAAAAAGGCAGACCTTTAAAAAATGAAAAATTAAAGACATATTATAAGATTGATGGGGTTATAAAGGTTAATGATGCTTTTGTTTTAAAAGAAATGGAAAAAATGGGACTTTTCATTCTTGCAAGTAATGATATCAGTCTTTCTCCTGAAGAGATGCTGAAGTATTACAAAGGACAGGATAAAGTAGAAAAAGGATTCAGATTTTTGAAAAGTGATGCCTTTAGCATATCGAAGGTTTATCTCAAGAATAAATCAAGAATTGAAGCGTTGACAATGATAATGGTTCTCTGCTTAATGATTTATTCTATTGCAGAATGGAAATTAAGGACAAAGTTAGAAGAAGAAAATGAAACGGTTCCAGATCAAAAAGGGAAACCAACAAAAAGACCAACAATGAGATGGATATTTTTCAAGTTTCAGGGAATTACAGAACTTATAACGCAGAAAAAAGGGAAAACAAAGTCAGAAATACTGAATATGGAAGAAATTCACTGGAAAATATTGAGTCTCATGGGAGAGAAATATGAAAATATATATCTATAGTTGCGTTAACCTGCCGAATCTAGGATTAAACATTTTATTTAATAGATAATAAACATTATTTCTGAGGGAGTTCAAGCACAAGAATATCTCTCCATTTTTTTAATAAAAAACTTATGTATCCTCTTCAGATTCAATGGAGAATTTTCCAACTTTACACGTGTGTGATAATTTTGACATAGTTAGGTACTCGAATATATCGCTTGAGATTGTTTCATAAACTTGGAATAATTCTTAAATTTTTGTAACTATTCAGCCTGCCGGAATCTATTGATCTATATCGATTTTGATGAAATCGGCATGTATGAATTCTAACTAGTGAGGATTGAAAAAACGTAATCAATAGCCAACAATTAAATAAAATACATTTTCTGAAATTTGCCAATTGAATTCGGGTAAATCAGGCTAATGATGTTGTTTTTCCTAGGCTGAATAGTTACAAATTTTCAACAAATATATGAAATTTATTTTTACCCATTGAATCTACATGGCTCTTCGTTGTTTTGTGTGGATATCCTCGTAATGTCTTCATAAAAACCAATGCGGTCTCGAATTGAAAATCATCTTATCCACAAGGAATGACTAAGAGCCATACAACCTTACTCTTTTTTGGAATTGGCAGGTACTGAAAGTTCTGTGAACCACAAAATTTTAAAAAAATCGTAAAAATTGAGAACTTGATCTAGGTAGACCAGTTTCAGATACAGTGTACAAAACACAGTATACAAAAATGTGACTTAAAAATTACAACATATTCAGAACACTGCCTTAGAATTAATTACTAATTATGAACATGACTCTCTTTTTGTGTTTTGGTTATTTATTATGCAATGTTATTCGTAATGTTATTTGTAATGTTATTTGTAATGTTATTTGTTAGAACGTTTATAATGTAGTCCATATATATAAATATATAGGATTTCGCATATATTTATGGTTTTTAATATAAGTGTATGAATTTCAATATAAATATTCATTTTTAGTATTTATTGAGCATACTTAATAGAAATCTTGAGTTATTAATTGGAAATCACCATAATCAGTATTTTTGTGTTGAAAAAAATGGTTATAGGACCTATGCACTTGAGGAACAAAATAAGCACTTGAGGAACAAAATCAATTGCAGCGAAAACTGTGGATTAAAATCATGTTTTAGGTAGTTAACAACCTAATGATGTTGATTTTTCAGTTCAACTTTGTGAGTTCTATTATACTTCAGACTCTTCATTGTTTTGTGTGGATATTCTCACAATATTCTATGTTTTATCCCAAAATAATTTCGCTTTTTTAATATTTTTTATTTTAATCATACATCATATACAGTTGACCCACTATTTTACTCCAATTTCGAACTTGTTTCATTTTACATGATTAGTCCACAATACCAAAATGGAATTTTACTTACTCAACGTTTAACTCTTTGCGTCGCCTGCTGTTGTATTGGGCATTAAACGTTTAAAGGATTTTGGGTCGTTTCCCTGAGTTATTGATCAATTCCGAAAAAGCGAGTACATCTCACGTATTTAATGAATATATTGAGAGATTCTTGCGCTTTCGGTTTTCAATGATTCAAACCCACTACCGGATTTTGAATCTGCGAAATTATTTCAGGATACAACAATTGGAGGAGTTTTGGATTTGAGAAAAAATGTAAAATTCTGCATGAACCTCACATTTCGACCCCTCTCAAAAGACACAACTTAATTTTTTATTCACGCAGTTTATTACTAATTTTACCCTGTTATTCTATATAAATAGTTTAACTCCCCCTATGTATCTATATAGATACCTAAATTTTCATTTGTTTTTATAAATTTAAACTTGATTTTTTTGAACGTTGTGGGATTCGAGCCAAAATCATTGATTTTGTTGAGCACATGCCCACATATGATTCAAGAAGTTTTTCAATTATTGCAAAAATCACCTTATTTTTGAAAGAGAGGGCGGAATGTGAGATTTAATGTAAAAACATCAAAATATAAGAGGACATCTTCCTGATAGAGAGCTTGAGAGATAACTATACAAATCTTCCCAACCTATTTTTTTCGATGCAGCGTATCGTTCTCCATGTAGACATGGACTATTTTTTTGCAGCCATTGAAGAGCGGGAAAAACCTGACCTTCGGGGAAAAGCCATCGTAGTCTGCATGCTTTCCGGAAGAGGTGAGCTCAGTGGAGCTGTAAGTACCTGTAATTATACTGCACGAGAGTCAGGGATCAGGGCAGGAATGCCCTGTTCGAAGGCAAAAAAACTGAACCCTGAAGCTGTTTTCCTGCCTGCCCGAAAGGATTTTTATACTTCAGTCTCGGATCGGGTGATGGAAATTATCAGGAGTTATGCGGATGTCAGGGAGACAGGGGAAGCGTTTGAACAGATAAGCATAGACGAAGCCTTCCTGGAAATTACCGAAAAAACAGGTGGAGATTTTAACCTTGCCTTTGAGATTGGAACCCAGATAAAGAATGACGTAAAAGATAAAGAGAAACTGACCTGTTCGGTGGGGGTAGGCCCTAATAAACTTATTGCCAAGATGTCATCCTCTGTCCAGAAGCCAGATGGAATTACTGTTATAAGTCCGGATAAACTCGAAAACTTTCTCTGGCCTCTCAAGGTGTCCAAACTCTGGGGGATAGGAAATGTAACCGCAGGAAAGCTGCAGGAAATGGGCATCGTCACAATAAAAGATCTTGCTGAACACGATGTTATTGACCTGATTTCTACTTTCGGAAAAACACGGGGGATCTGGCTTAAACAAGCTGCGTCAGGCATCGATGATTCTCCCCTGAAAGAAAGGGACGGCTCCGAACAGATAGGGAGGATTGCAACCCTGCCTGAAGATACTCTCGACGTTAATCTTATCTCTCAGCTACTTGACAGGCTGGCAGGGGATGTAATTTCAAAACTCGATTCGAGGGAGCTTTCCTTCAGGACTGTAACGATTACTGTCATAAATTCAAAGTTCAGGATGTACACTAAAAGCCGTACACTAAACCACCCGGTCTATTCAAAGGAAACTCTTCTAGAGGTGACTCGTGAAATCCTTAATGAGTTCCTTTCGGAAAGCCGAACTGAGTTCAGGCGTGTAGGTGTAAGGGTAGGAGAACTTCAAAAAAGGATGGGCCAGAAAAGCCTTTTTGATTATTAGTTTCACCCTTTTTGAGATTATCAAATTTGATTTGTTGAGTATCAAATTTGATTTGTTGAGTATTGAGTTTGCCTTTTTGAAGTTTTACATTTCCCTCTATCTGAATTCTCACTTTTTCTTTTTGTAAATTACTCCGTTTTAATTCATGTAAATGTAAGAGTTTATGGAAGAGTTCAAATAAATTTAACAAGAGGGCAGACTTCAATACATGCTCCGCAGTGAATGCAGTTTTCTTTAATCCTTACTTTCTTTTCTTTCATTTCAATCGCATTATGCTCACAGTGGCCCACGCAAACTCCGCACCCCTGGCAGAGTAAAGCCCTTCTTACCGAGAGCTCAACAATTCTCATAAGCTTTTTTAGCTCTTTTTCGTCCTCGCTTCTCCCATTAACATTACCTGAGGCAAAAACCTGTGCCCTGGATTCTCTGAAAACGACGGACGCGGCTCCTTCTATGAAAGAAGCTTTGCCGATGGGTGAAAGCATCCCGCTTTCTTTAAGGGTTTCTATGTCAATTGCCTGCCCAAAGCTTCCGTCCGCAGATATTCCTCCTGCTTTGCAGGGCCTGTACCCTGTTGCTACTTCAAAATGAAGTTCTGTTGGGGCTTCCTGGGATGGAAGAAGAGAAATTCCTTTTTTCTCAGCAAGTTTCTGGAGAACACGAGGATACCGCTTATAGCGCCATAAACCGTACTTTACCCACTCAGGAGAGAGACCCATTTTCTCGGCATAGTCAAGGAGATAGAAGTTCAGCTTTTTTGCAAGTTCTGGATGGCTTTCTTCAAGCTGGAAGAAATCTGCAAGAGAGGAAGATGGACAGAGCCAGCATCCCATCCTATCATATCCTTTCTCATAAGCCGGATTATAGGGAGCTTTTGTTCTGAAAAGGTAAAGCCAGACATGAAGAGCTGTCCATTCCTGTATAGGGGATGCTCCTACCTGGTTTCCCACCCAGGGATTTTTCCAGACTTTCTTGCTGATTGAACGGGCATGGGATTCATACTGGCGCTGTCCTATGAAACTAAGGCATCCTCCTTCATAGTTCTCGTCAATTAACCTGGTGATCGGCCCGAGTTTGCAGATCTTGCAGCACCAGCGGGTATCCATGGTAGGAGGGCCAAAAACACTTATTGAGTTCCAGAAAGCGTCTCCTGCACTTGAGCTCCTTAGTTTTTTCCCATAGTGCTCTACAACCTGTTTGACGTTTTCAACGGTTTCCGGAAACTCAAGCCCGGTATCTGCAAACATAATCTCGTAATCGCCAAGACTTTCACTAACTAGCTGGAGCACAGCAAGGCTATCCTTTCCCCCGGAATAGGATACGCTTACTTTCATGTCCATGCTTCCCACGACATTTTTTATGAAGGCATGGGACCTTTCTATCATGCCGTCCAGAATTTTTTCGTTGGCTTTTACGGCATCTTCCCAGGTCTGCTCTCCAAAATTTTCTTTTTGAGGCTCTGGGTTTCCGCTCCAGCGAGGTTTTACTGCATGCCCGTGGTTTTCTTCACACATTTCCTTTCCTGTCATTCGGGCTCGCCCACAGCAGATTACTTCTCCTGCAGGGTTCAGCACAACTACCTCGTCTTCTTTTTGGATTTCAGGATCGGCATCAAGAACCCCGGGTGCCAGAACACTTGCTCCCTTTTCCAGGATAAAAGGTACAACTGCCTGATCAATAACAACCCATTTTTTCAGGGCTTTTCTATCCCTGCCCTGGAAAAGCCTTCTTGCCCCTTCGAGCCTGGGAAGTAAAACCCATTCACAGCTCTCAATTTCAAATCTAAGAGACGCAAGCACTTCCCCGTCAACTATAATCTCATCCATACGGTCTTCATACGGAGCTTTATTTAGCACTACAAGGTGTCCTTCAGGTATAAGTGGCGCATTGAACTGTTTTTCCGAAACCGAGTTTATGCGTTTTATATCATAATCAAAAGCAGGGCGGATATCCCCTGGAGGGGTTACCTCAACTTTTTTTGTACTTTTACCGCATCCGCACTTTTTTCCTAGCACAGGCACATTACAGGCCTCACACCAGTGCAGAAGCATTTTTCCAAGATATGCTGGTCTGGACATGTCATGCAGATTGAGAGAGGTTCACCTTTAAAAGGCTTTGGCTCAAGCTTTTTAAAAAAAAGCTTGACCAAAAATTCATTTAAAAAGTCCTGGATTTTCGTAAGCTCTTTAGAAAAAGCTTGGCCAAAAATTTATTTAAAAAGTATTGTCTTTTCTTAAGCTCTTTAAAAAAAGTTTAATCAAAAAGTTATTTAAAAAGTCTTGTTTTTTCTTAAGCTCTTTAGAAAAAGTTTAATCAAAATTATGTATTGGAACGTACTGTTTTTTCAAATGCTCTAATCTTTAAACAGGGCTCAATAATCCAATGATTATGACACATTCTCGCATAATACATTGGCAAGTTCTTTCAATGAGATAATACTTTTAACATTTTTACTTATTAATATTTTGTTATTTCTATTAATCCATATACCTTTCATTCCAATATTTTCACATGGTATTATATCCGTTTCGATAGTGTCTCCAACATAAAAGCATTTTTCTGGTTCTTCACCATTTCTTTTACATGCAATTTCAAATATTTCCGTATGGGGTTTTGAAACATTAAATTCTCCTGCTACTACGATATCAACAAAGTAGTGAGAAATTTTCATTTTATCTAGCTTTAGTTTTTGTTGCCCTGGATCTCCATTACTGATGATACCCATTTTTAGCTTTGAAAGTTTTTTCAAGCATGGTATTACATCATTAAAAGGTTTCCAACTTAATTCATAATTGCGTAAATAGTGATCAAATACTTCAAGTGCTTCTTCACTTGACAGGTTAATATTTCGTTTTAAATAAAGTTCTTTAATTCGCTCTATTCGCTGCTCTTCAAAAGAGCATTTTTTGGCTAAATATTTTTCAAAGTGTTTGTCTGATAGTTTACACCAAATAGAATAAAATTCATTAAAATCCATATCAAAAAAATTTTTATGGTTCTGGTAAAATAATTTGACCCCCGTAAATTCTGCACTTTTATGATCCAACAGAGTGCCATCTATATCAAAGAAAACCATCATGCTTTTTCCTCAAACTCAATAATATGATAGTACGAAAATTTAGCAGGAATATCTTTGTATCAGTATATCTTTGTATCAGTAATACAATAGGAAAGATCTGTTTTCTTCAAGTCATAACTTCTGTTTAATAATTAGTTAAAATTTCCTGATAATTAGTCAATTGTCGTCGGTCAAGGAACTTTCTTGCCTGAAATATATCGATTTTGTACCCGAAGCCTGCTTTAAGTTTTGGAGTATTTACATGAAATTGATTCTCTGTTCCAGCCTATAATAAAATTAAATATTTAACAACTGTTGAGGAAATGAAAGCAATTTCTCTTGATTTCTCAATTAACCGAAAACACATGTCTGAGACTCTTTTAACAATAACGTCTTGACAAAATCTGTCTGAATGTTTCAGTTTAGTGTCTAGATTCTCTGAATTTGACATCCGGATAATCCGGAATATGCAAATTGGGTTTTTTACTAAGAAGAAAATGAGTTTCTGTATTTCCAATTTTTTCAAAACCAAGTTTGTTGTAAAAATTTTGAGCTATATAATTAACTTTTAACACTCTGAGATTTATTTCTATTTTTGCCTTTTGAGCATCGGCAATAATATCTGAAATAATTAAAGTTCCTATTCCTTTATTCTGATATTCAGGCAATATTTGTATTTCATCAATAACAATGGATTTTTCACTTCGACTGAAAGCAACAATGCCAACATTTTTTTCATTTACAACAATAAGCTGGAATTCTATAGTTTGGAAATACCTGCTGAAAAACTCTCTTTGAAAATCTTCGTTCCAATTGCCCCATGTTTTTATTACATAATCTTCTATGTTAGCCTTATTCAAGTTATAAATGAAATTATAGTCCTCTTGTGTTGCTATCTTTAAAATATATATTTACTCACCCATCCAATAAAATTTATTGATAATATCAAGCAATTGGTTCAGTTCATTATATCAGGAAAAGTGTTAATTTTTGTTCTTTTTCATTACAAAATAATCTTACTTGATAATATACTCTTCCACATCAACTTATATTTCCCATCTTATATCTAAACGCATAAGTTATGCTTCTTTGAATATATTGCTGTGGCCGGTGTGCTGTGTGAGTATGTAAACGCAAGCAAAGCCATGTTTTAGACTATGCCATGAAAACATCAATCAGGTATTAGTGGACGACCATAATATTAGACTGCTATTAATTAGACTGGTTTCAGAATCGGCTCATGATATAGATATATACAAATGCAGAAATAATGGATATTGGAATGGATATTGGGGGAATATCATGGTAGTCATAAAAGAAATTAATTCAGCCGGATTCGGGAAAATTCTTACAATCTTTTATGGAACAATGGGTTTAGTTTTTGGGTTTTTTACAACAATAGCTGCTTTAATGGGAATTTCCATGACAAAAAAATTCGGGATTTTTTCCTTGATTTTCGGAAAATGGGCTGTACTCAGTCTACCTATATTTTATGGAGTATCTGGATACTTCATAGGGCGTATTGCAGCTAGTTTATATAATACTATAGTGGGCTCGAAAAAAGGGTTCAGGGTGGAGGTTTTGCGTTAAAAATTGGTATTCATAGAGGCAAATATCAAAAAATTATCAATAAGTGTTGTTTGTATAATTTTATTTTTCCTTTTTTCCCAAGCATTCCTTGTCTTCAATGCAAGTTCAGTCCAATAAGTAACGACATTAAACCCCATTTTGGCACTTACTTCTTACCGAACTTCCATCCTCCAAAAAGGCAGGCCAAGCCGCACAATAATCCGAAGCCTGGAGTAGAGTTATTTTTGCTCGATTCATTTCCATTTGAGATACTACCATTATCATACTCAGAATTATTGTTCTTTGAATTATTGAGTTCAACAGCTTTTTTTTCTTCAAATGATAGGTTAGCTTCTTCGGCTTCTGTATCTTCACGTGAATTGGAAGCTACCCTTGTGCTTTGATCAGTAATATTAGAATCTATTAAAGGCCCAATAGCAACTCCAGCAGGATAGTTTAGAGTATATTTCCCTGAATTCACAGTCGCTGTAACTTTGTTTGTATCTGTATCAATTACGGAGACATTGTCGCCTTCGGCGTTTGTCACATATACCTTTTTTCCGTTCGGTGTGACTGCAATTCCCATAGGCTGTTTTCCTACAGGCACGGTGGCTATAACAGTGTTTGTTACTGTATCAATTACGGATACGTTGTTGCTTTGCCAATCTGCCACGTATACCTTTGTTCCGTCCGGTGTGACTGCAATATCACCTGGGCCATCTTCTACAGGCACGGTGGCTGTAACGGTGTTTGTTTCTGTATTGATTACTGATATGTCATTGCTGCCTGTATTGGTTACATACACCTTATTCCCGTCAGGACTGACTGCAATATCAGAAGGATGGTCTCCTACAGGCACCGTGACTGTAATTTTGTTTGTAGCCGCATCGATTACAGAAGTAGTGTTGTTGCGGCTGTTTACAGCATAGATTTTTTTTCCATCTGGAGCGATTTCAACGTTAACAGTACTTATTCCGAGATTAATCATGGCCGTTACGCTATTCGTTGCCGTGTCAATTATTGAGATATTGTTGCTGTCATTATCCGCCACACTGTAGCGATTTGTCACATAAACCCTTGTTCCTGCAGGGTTGACTGAAACTCCCCAGGGATAACTTCCTCCTGTATTCACTGTAGCACTAACCATATTTGTGGCTGTGTCAATTACTGAGACGGTGGGGTCAAATCCGGTTGCTACGTATACCTTTGTTCCTGCAGGGTTGACTGCAACACCTGCCGGCCAGCCGCCCACAGGCACCACGGATGTAACATTGTCAGTTGCTGTGTCAATTACAAAAACAGTTCCAGTGTCGACCCCCAAACTCGTAACATATGCAAATGGAGCTGCACCTGCTACGCTCACCAGTATTGAAATCGTAAGTACTGGTATTCCAAAAGCTCTTAGGAAAGTATCTTTTCTGCGTGCTTTATTAGACATTACCACAGATGAGGGTGGAACCGGAAAAGTAGCAATCGACGTTGTTGATATAGTTTTACCTTTCATATTTTATCCTCAAAAGCTGTTTGTCTTTCGCCATAGCGCTGTTTAGCGCTGTTACAAAAAAATTTGGAGATTTCAATAAATATATAAAAAATAGTGAGAATTTTGATAAACCTCACTTTTTGGCTGGCTATATATAGCTATATACAAAGTGTACATATGCAACCGTTGAAACCAGGAGTACATCCAACTCTTTAAAGGATTTTAACGTATATAGATACGTTTTCTTTCTGTACCGTTTCCGATCTTTTCAATCTTTGGTGTACCACGTGACCCAACAGGCAATGGATCATTAATATACATATAATAATACCCATTCTGAATCAGGTATCCCTGGCAAACCCGATAATGATTTGAAGTCATACTGAAAAAAGGTCTTCTTTTGTTAATCTCTGTAACAGCACCAGAACTAGTACAACTACTAGTTAAAGTTCCTGTTTTTCCCCATTTAATATTAGCCCATTCTATAATTTCAGAAGGATTGAGCCCAGCCGGATCATCGTTAGAATCGAAGAAATATTTATAGATTGATGTTTGTTTAGGAGTTGGTCTTCCATAGTATAAAGAAATCATTTGAATAGATGCTTCACCACAATAAATATCGCATTCTTGTCCACGACAAAGAACACCAAGTTTTATACTTGTTGAAGTCGTTGTTGCTGCATCGGCACTGAGTTTCTTCATATTTTCTTCAGTGACTGCCGCATTAATATTAACTCCCTTATTAGCTGCTGCTTGTTCTATATATTTTGTGAGTTGATCACTTTCCTGCCACTCTTTTAAATTTTCTTCAACTCCATTCTCCAATTTCATCTCATACATTGACCAAACCCCAGGCCCGGTTTCAGTTACAGGTTTATCTTCTACCTTTTCAAGAGTATATGCATCTACAAATATCCGATGTTCAAATCCAGTGGTCTTGTCTTTTACAACGGTCATTGCCCCTATACTCGGATAGTTGTATACAACCAAACTGGTTGATTTGATTTCTCCAGTTGGATAATTTTTCTTGGCGATATCTTTTGACTTTTTTATAGCTTCAGTCGTTTTATAGGGTTCAGGATCAAATGCAATGTCATTGAATGAATTTCCTAGCTTTTTATTGGCATAAATATCAATTGTACCTATCAATTTTTTTTCTTTATAGACTAAAAATTGATAAAATAATTTCTGACCATTTATGTCATAAAGCTCAATTGGTTTGGGATCAATAGATGCCCCTGTCCAATCTTCAAAGTTTGGTGCTTTGGCTACTATAAAACGTATCATATTCGCATTAGCATGCTTAAAGGCGTCTTCAGCAGTTACAGAGTAATTATCCTCTTTCTGTGCACTTACGGCTGGTATCAATGTAATACCAACCAGCAATATTACTAAAATTAGCGCTACTATTCCAAATTGTTTCTTAATCATTCATTTAACTCCTAGTTACTTTTTCCTAGGAAGCAGAATCAGGCAAACTTGATATATACACAAAGCGAACATGACCATTGCCTCTTAGGACATGTTTTATGGAGTCAGGGTTATCTGGAAAGTACTGATAAACTCTATAAAATTCTATTTATTATTCCTTTATATATTTTAGGATCAAGTTATCAAACAATCTGATACGATATAATATTTAGGATTATTTTTTTCAGAATTATTACTTAATAGGTCGAATTATTTGAGGATTGGGCTAGAAAATTTATATACTTATACTGAACCCAAGCGCAGTTTTAAACTTAAAAAGTGAGAAATGGTGTTTTTAAGAAAAGTATAAACTGTCCTGGCATATTCAAAAAAATCGTCACAACTAATTATAGGACAGCATGTTTCGTTTTTCATCTCTTTATAGTCCCTTTGAGGACCACCTTCTATTACCCTGGTAGTTTACTTTATTCTGACTTTTGCCTTTCGTGTTTGTTCATTGTGTTGTAATCTTTTTCCATTTTATTTATTGTATTATAATTTTTTTCCATCTTTTTCATTGTATTGTAATTTTTTCCATCTTTTTTATTGTGTGGTAATATTTTTCCATATTTTGCATTGTGTTATAATCGTTTTCCATCCACTTCTATTTCAGAAAAATTTTGACATAAGGGAAGACTCTGACACGCAGTGTTCTGAAAAGTTACATTCTTTGCAGAATTTCTCTTCCTTTCTCTCAGGCATAACTCCGGCTTTAATTTTTTCCACTTCCCTGCAGATTTTAAGAACTTCCCGCCTATCCGTGCTTCGAACAGCTACCCTTCGGAGAAGGCCGAAACTTACATATTCCACAAAGGCAAAGGGAACCTCTTTTCCATTTTCAGCTTCAAGAAGCATGACAAAAGCTGCGGCATGTATCCGATCAGAAGCCCATACTCCCTGTTGAGGGCAGCTTCCTGGCTTTAAGATTGACGGAACCTGCGCACCTTCAAAGCAAACGAGTTTTGACGGAACACCTTTAAGGTTAAGTCTTTCTGAGGACAGAAATGGCTCGGTTTTAACAGGCGTAAGTGCCGCAAGCATAGGCTCTTTCCCAAATTCTTCAAGTGCTCCCCGCAGGTTGGCTGCAATTTCGGGAAGTTTAGCTCTTGCCCGCGCTTCTCCGTCCTCAAAAATCTCTTTTGTAACACATGCGAGTTCTCGCGGAAACAGGAGTGGGAGATCTGTACATACCTTTGCCAGAGAAATTTCAAGCTCCTCATAAAGGTTATCGGCGTTTAACGAACACTCTTTCACAATTTCGGGATAATTTAGGGAGAGTTCTTTCAGGATTATTCTTTCGAGCCTGGAGGCAGTAACTTCCGAAAACAATTCAAAGCCTCGATTGACAAAGTATACCCTCCTCGGGCAGTTGATATATAGAAGAAGGTCTGAGACGTTTATCTCCTGATTGGACGAATTGACTGGCATCATATACTAATTCGTTTACAAACATTATAAATTTTCTTAAGAACGTGTGCTGCACATTGATTTAGAAGTTCTGCGACAATTGCCGAATTCATATTCGTTAGATATATAAGGTAATGTTTCCTCTTAGAGTACGTAAGTCATGACATCCAATGAATCCTCAGAAAATCTGCGCAACCGTCTGGCGGAAAAAATGGCTGGAGATATCACTCTTTCGGAAAAGCCGGGAGAGTCACTCAAAAAATGGAGATCAAATTTTGAGATATCCCAGACCGATCTTGCAAATTACCTTAAGGTTTCCCCCTCCGTTATCAGTGATTATGAAAGTGGGAGACGAAAGTCTCCAGGAACGCTAATTATAAAAAAAATTGTTGAGTGCCTCCTTGAAATTGATATGGATCGGGGAAGCAAAAAAATTCACGCTTACGAATCTATACTTAATGCCGAAAGCGGTACGAAATCCATTTACTCAACATATGAGTATACGATCCCGATACAGCTTGCTAAACTGGTCAACCTTATTGAAGGAGATATTATCTACAAAGGAGTTGAAAGGCCTCTTTACGGTTTCTCTGTCATTGACAGCCAGAGAGCAATCCTGGAACTTTCTTCCCATGAGTTTCAGAAGCTCTATGGCTGGAGTACCGACAGGGCCATGATCTTTACGAAGGTCAGCACCGGAAAATCCCCAATGGTAGCCATCCGGGTTACCAACCTTAAGCCCGGTGCCGTGGTACTTCACGGTCTTCGAAAAGAAGAGGTCGAACCTGTTGTAATCAAAATGGCAGAAGTCGACCGCATCCCCCTGGTCGCAACTACGATGGATCTTGACCAGATTGTCCAGTTACTGAGAAAATACAGTCAATACTATGCCAGGGAATAAACCCTGAATTCTGATGCCCTGAAACACTCAAAAACAGGTGGAAATAATGACTATTGGAATCGTATCTTACGGTGCTTATGTTCCCCGATACCGTATCAAAGTAGAAGAAATCGCCCGGGTATGGGGTGATAATGCAGATGCTCTTAAAAGTGGCCTTATGGTATATGAAAAATCCGTGCCTGATATCGATGAAGACGCAGCAACTATAGCTGTGGAAGCGGCAAGATACGCGATGGCAAGAAGCGGGGCTGATCCAGAGAGGATTGGGGCAGTATATACGGGCTCGGAGAGTCATCCCTATGCTGTAAAGCCAACAAGCACAATTGTCGCCCAGGCTATAGGAGCAACCCCAAATATGACTGCAGCAGACTTCGAGTTTGCATGTAAGGCAGGGACAGCCGCAGTTCAGGCCTGTATGGGACTGGTAAGTTCAGGAATGATCGACCTGGGCATGGCTATAGGAGCCGATGTTTCCCAGGGTGCTCCCGGTGATGCTCTTGAGTATACTGCAGCTGCAGGGGGAGTTGCCTGCCTCATTGGAAGAAACGAATCAGAGATTGCCGCAATCATTGAAGACACTTATTCCTTTACAACTGACACCCCTGACTTCTGGAGAAGAGAAGGGATGCCCTACCCTGAGCACGGAGGCCGTTTTACAGGAGAGCCAGGCTACTTCAAGCATGTGACTAACGGCGCAAAAGGTCTTATGGAAAAACTCGGGACAAAGCCTACAGATTATGATTATGCGGTTTTCCACCAGCCAAATGGAAAATTCCCTACCAAAGCTGCAAAAACCCTGGGTTTCACCATGGCCCAGATTGCTCCAGGGCTTGTAGTTCCAAAAATTGGGAACACGTATTCAGGTTCCTGTCTTATGGGAATTGCTGCGACTCTTGACCAGGCAAAACCAGGGGACAGAATTTTTGCGACTGCCTTTGGGTCAGGTGCAGGGTCTGATGCTTTTAGTATAACGGTTACAGACAGGATTGAGGAAATCCGAAACAGGGCTCCGACGGTTTCCGAACTGATTAAAAATCCTGTATATATTGACTATGCAAGATACGCCAAACATAAGGGTAAAATCCGCCGGTCATGAAAACGGAGTGAAGAATATGAGAGACGTAGCAATTATCGGAGTAAAGAATACCAAGTTCGGAGAACTCTGGGAACGGTCCCTGAGGGATATAGTAGTAGAAGCCGGGGCCGGAGCACTCGCAGATGCAGGCGTTGGCGGAAAAGAAATCGACGCTCTCTACGTAGGAAACATGAGCGGAGGGCGATTTATTGATCAGGAACATATAGGTGCTCTTATAGCGGACTATTCGGGACTTTCCAAAAACCTGCATGTCCCAGCTACGCGAGTTGAAGCTGCCTGTGCATCAGGCGGGCTTGCCCTGCGGCAGGCCATCATGGCTGTAGCTTCCGGTTATAATGATATTGTGATTGCAGCAGGAGCCGAAAAAATGACTGATGTGGGGTCTGAGGAAGCGTCTTCAGCTCTTGCAGCAGCGGCTGATCGGGAGTGGGAAGGGATGGCAGGAGCAACTTTTCCCGGAATCTATGCAATGATTGCAAGATTGCATATGCACAGGTATGGGACTACCAGCGAACAGCTTGCCGAGGTTGCCGTAAAGAACCATAAAAACGGCTCTTTAAATCCCATTGCTCAGTATAAAAACAAAATCACTGTGGACGACGTGTTGAAATCTATAATGGTAGCTGATCCTTTGCATATTTTTGACTGTTCCCCTATAACGGATGGCGCTTCAGCTCTTGTGCTTGCCCCAGCGGATATTGCGCACAAGTACACGGATACTCCCATTTATATCAAGGCAACCGCTCAGGCAAGTGATACAATTGCGCTTCACGACCGGCGGGATATAACAACCCTCGACGCAACCGTGGTGGCTGCAAAGCGGGCCTATTCCATGGCAAAGCTGAGGCCTGAAGACATCGACCTTGTAGAAGTGCATGACTGCTTCACCATTGCTGAGATTTGTGCAATTGAAGACCTCGGGTTTGCAGAAAAAGGAAAAGGCGGAATTGTCACAGCAAACGGAGAAACTGCAATCGGAGGTAGGATTCCTGTCAATACCTCAGGCGGCCTCAAAGCCTGTGGACATCCTGTGGGAGCAACTGGCATAAAGCAGGCTGTAGAAATCGTAACCCAGCTGCGCGGAGAAGCAGGCAAGCGTCAGGTCGAAGGCGCAGAGTATGGCATGACCCATAACGTAGGAGGGTCAGGAGCAACAGCAGTAGTGCATATTTTCTCGAGGGAGAGGTGAGATCCGATGTCTTCCGTTCCAAGATTCTGGAGAAGTCTCGGCAGCAGGTATAACCTTGAAGGTACCCGCTGTAAAGAATGTGGGGAACATTTCTATCCCCCGCGTAATTTTTGCGTAAACTGCAGGCGTGTAGGCCATATTGAGCCTTACAGGTTCAAAGGCACTGGCGAAATAATATCATATACAGTAATCCATACAGCTGCAGAAGGTTTTGAAGACCTGGCTCCTTATACCCTTGCGATAATTCAGCTTGATGAAGGTCCCCGCCTGACATCGCAGGTAATTGGCGATCCTGAAAAAATTCACATTGGAATGAGGGTAAGATCCGTATTCCGCAAGCTTGGAGAGGACGGTGAAGGTGGCATGATCTACTACGGCACCAAGTTCGTCCCCGAAGATGCATGAAAGATCCGGATTTTCCGGATTTTATTTTTAGCGTTTGTTTCCGGATTTTATTTTTAGCGTTTGTTTCCGGATTTTATTTTTAGCGTTTGTTTCCGGATTCTATTTTTAACATTTATTTCCGGATTCCATTTTTAGCGTTTGTTTCCTGATTCTATTTTTAGCGTTTATGTTGAAAAACGTAAGCACTATATTTTCTCATATCATATTTACTTCTGCAGGGCGATTTGATGAAGATAAAGATTGCGATGGCATTGATGTCTGTTGTCTTTATGTTTGTAGTTGGAATTCTATCCAATGGATTTTACTTGCTGCCTGGTACCGATGAAGATGTCCTTTTAGAATTAATGAGCACTATCTCTCTTTTTGGTTCTGTACTTTTCGTATTAGAAGCAAGAAAAGTACTACCCAGATGGCATATGGCAGTCCCGTTTTGTGTTTCACTGTTTTTACTGGTTATCGTAAGTTTTTGGAAAGTTAGTGGTACAGAATTTCTTAGTGACTACAGGTACCTCGTAACACCCATCGTAATAACGCTTCTGGCGTTACTGTCCCCATTCTCATTACTGGTCTTCTTATCTTTGCATAGACATCCATACTCGATGAAAGCATATCTTGCAGTTTCATCCATAGCAAGTGTTATTTCTATATTTTCTCTTTTCTTTGCAGTCTGGGAACTTTCATCAAGGCATTCACACGAGGCATCTTTTAGTGATGGTCTCATAGCAATTTATTTACTTTATTGGTTAATTGTGATGCCGATTATAGGATTGAGTTTTTTGCATCGTGCAATAAAGTAAAGGAATACCAGGGTTATGCCAAGTTGATCGGGATGGACAATTTCATGAGTTCTATATTAGCTGGTTAAATTTTTATCACCACTAGACTTCTCACCACTAGACTTCTCACCACTAGACTTCTCACCACTAGACTTGATAGAACCGCCTCAAACAAATACTATATATCGTTTTAGTGCAAGTGTTTTAGCCAGCAAATATTTACCAATTTTAACCGGATTCAACTGGAGATTCCTGAAAACTATGATTGAAATCGAGGTCAAGGTCAGAGCAGACCATTCAAAAGTTCGCTCCATCCTTAAGAACATAGGAGCAACAAAAATTGGGATTGAAAACCAGTCTGACGTTTATTTTGCAGCTCCTCACAGGGATTTTGCAAAAACCGATGAGGCACTAAGGATTCGTTCCCTGGATGGTCAGGCTGTGCTGACCTACAAAGGCCCCAAACTCGATGGCATTTCCAAAACCCGAGAAGAATTCGAAACTCCTGTAGATGAAGCCACCACAATACAAATACTGCATGCCCTTGGCTTCTCGGAAGCCGGAGTAGTCCGAAAAAAAAGGGAAGTTTTCAGCGCAGGAGAAATTACTGTCTGCCTCGATGCCGTCGAAGGGCTCGGGGAATTTCTTGAAGTCGAAATTGTGGCTGAAAGCGAAAAAGAACTCGAAACTTCAAGGGCAAAATTATTTGAATTGCTTAAACAGTTTGGCGCAGGGGAAAAGGATTCTATTCGGACTTCTTATCTTGAGATGGTACTGGAGAAAAATAACGGTTAATACACCTGGTAGATGTATGTACCAATCTTTCAAAGTTTTTCATACTACTCTTTTTACAGGTCGTTTCTTGTAAAAGAGTTAATCTTAAGCTGAAGAAATTGATATAACGCTTGATATTATAATATTATCTTAATTTGGAAACCCCGGAAATATAGCCGGATAAAAATTTCAGGTGGGCATGGAGGCATGAAGGATATAGAAGATTTAATACAGAAAGCTGTGGAACTGCAAAGTAACGGACTTGTAACCGGTCAGATCGCCGAGGAACTCAATGTTTCAAGGGAAACGGTTACCTGGCTTTTAACCCGTTCAAAAAAAGAAGAAATAACTCCCGCTCCAAAAGATATTTCTGTAGACTGGAACAGTATAGGGAAAAGTGCTAAACGTCTTCATAACATCTCGCTTGCACTCTGCGACATTGTGCTTGAGACTCTGGAAAAAATAAATGCCGAAGTAGATGTAGTTGTTGGCGTTGCAGCCAATGGTATTCCTCTGGCAAGCATGATGGCATATGAACTGGGTGCAGATTTGGCTATTTATCACCGCAAAGGGCAGGAGACCGTTAGCACAGGACACAAAGGGACCATAAGCAGGAATTTTGGATCAGTTGCCGGTAAAAACTGCGTTATCGTGGATGATGTTATTACCACCGGTTCAACCAGTATGGAAGTGATTGAGCAGCTCAGGGAAATGGATGCAAAACCAAAACTTGTAGTTGTACTGGTCGACAAAAAAGGTGTAGATACAATCTATAATGTCCCGATTAAGTCTCTTGTAAGAGTTGTACGTTTGGACTGAATTGGTAAAAACTCATACAAGCTAAATAAGAGCGTGTTTTAAAATTAAGTCAGTGATTTTGGGACACGCTCTTTTTATGAAGGTTGCATAAACTCGCCTTCCGCAGTTTTTATCGATTCCTTCTTATATATACGACTGCCCCCAACATTACTGCAATCACACTGACAGAGCTCATGAAAGGAGTAGTGTTTGATTTCTGAGTCTGATTGGAATTTTTTTCCGGCTCGCCTTCTGTTCCCGTATTCTCTGTCATTCCGATATCATTTGTCTTATTTTCGGTTTGATTTTCTTCTTGCTCTACATATTCGGCATTTTCGATTTGTTTTATCTCATCTGTTTTGTTCTCGATTTGGTTTTCTTCCGACCACTTGCCCTGAGCTTTCAACTCCTCAATTACTATATTTCTGTCTGTAGCCGGATGTTTTCCCAAAAAGCCGAGAGACATATAAAAAATTCCTTTATCGGGCCTTTGGTCCTTTAACATAAGTAGTACAGATTCGTTTTTATTAAACTCTGCCTCGTCTTCAGTAGAGGCATTGGTCCCTATATTAGTCCTTACTATTATGGTCTTTGTTGGTAGAGGATTATAGAGCCATTCTTTAACTGTAATTGTGTTATTCGTGTAATAGTCAGCTACATCAATCTTACTTACTGTGCCAATAACAATACGGTCAGAGTTGTTTATCTGGTACGGAATTTCGGCAGCTTCTGGAGTAAATAAGGCTGCTGCGAGGTTTGGAGCTAAAAGAAGCAGTATAAATGTAAAGAGTGTCAGAAAAAAACTTAGGCGTTTCATCAAAATCCTCCTGTTCTTTATTTTCAGCTCCTACAAAACAACGAAGAGGCATTGTTAGTTCTTCTTTTTTAAGTATATGACTGCCGCAAGCATTACTGCCATCGCACTGATAAGACTCATAAAAGGAGTAGTATTTGGTTTCTGGGTCTGATTGAAACTTTCTTCCTGCTTGCCTATTGTTCCTGTATTCTCTGTAATTCCTGTTTCATTTGTCTTATTTTCATTTGTCTTATTTTCATTTGTCTTATTTTCATTTGTCTTATTTTCATTTGTCTTATTTTCATTTGTCTTATTTTCTGTTTGATTTTCTTCTTGCTTCTCTACTGTTCCAATATTCTCTATCACTTCGGTCTCGTTTGTTTTATTTCCTATTTGGTTTTCTTCCGGCCACTTTCCTTGAGCTTTCAGTTCCTCGATTACCGCATCTCTGTCTGTAGTCGGGCGTTTCCCTGGAAAACCAAAAGTCACTTTGAAAAGTTGTTTATCTATATCTACATCTTTTAGCATTATAAGTACGGATTCGTTCTTTGTAAACTCAGCTTCATCTTCAGTCCAATGACTGCTTCCTGTTTCAATTCTTACTTTTATAGTCTTTGCAGGCAGGGGATTATAGAGCCATTCATTAACTGCAATTGTGATAATAGTGTATCTGCCGTAATCAATTATCTTACTCACCGTGCCAATCACTATGCGGTCAGAGTTATTTATCTGGTACGGAATTTCGGCAGTTTCTGGAGCAAGTAAGGCTGCTGCGATATTTGGAGCTAAAAGAAGCAGCATAAGCGTAAAGAGTATTGAAAACAAATTTAGTCGTTTCATCAAAGTTCTCCTGTTCTTTATATTCAGCCTACGCAAAATAACAAGAAGCTGTTGTTAGTTTTTCCTTTTAACGTATATGATTGCACCAAGCATTACTGCAAACACGCAGACAGGACTCATGAAAAGAATAGCGTTTGGTTTCTGGGTCTGATTGGAACTTTCTTTCTGCTCGCTGGGTGTTCCTGCGTCCTCTGATGTTTTGGTATCATTTACGTTGTCAACATTTTGATCTTCCTGTTTATCCTCTGTTTTTGTATTTTCTACCGCTTCGGTTTCGCTTGTCTTATTTTCTGTTTTATTTTCCTCTTGCCATTTACCCTGAACTTTCAACTCCTCGATTACTGCGTCCCTGTCTGAAACAGGATATTTTAGTCCCAAAGGTACTCTAAAAAGTAGCTCATCGAGATTTCCGTCATTTAACATCAAAAGGGCAGATTCGTTCTGGGTAAACTCGACTTCATCTTCCACAGCTAGATTAGTCCCGATTTTACTTTGTATTTTTATGGTATCTGTGGGAATAGGATTATAGAGCCATTCTTTAACTTTAACGGTATAAATTGTGTAGCTGCTATATGTGTCAATCTTGCTGACTGTACCAATAATTATTCGGTCAGAGTTGTTTACTTGATAAGGGATTTTTGCAGCTTCTGCATCAATCAATGCTACTGCGATATTTGGAACCAGAAGAAGCAGTATAAGCGTAAAAACCATAGGGAACAAATTTAGGTGTTTCATTAAAATTCTCCTGTTCTTTATTTCAATTTTCTAAAGAGTAGTTCATCGAAATTTCGGGCTGGATTTTTCATGATTTATTGTAATAACTGTCTCTTTTCCAATTATTAAGGCAGATCCGTCTAACTCTCCCAAGAGTTAAAAATAAATAATGAAAGTAAGAGGATTTATTTAGCTAACTTGCTTTATATCTATTAAATTGGGCTAACTATATAAAAATGTTTTTTATATCGGTAAAAAATTTTGTTAAGGATTACATGCTTGATGCTTGAGCAAAAAAATAATGGATTATCCGTAACTCTTATGAAATGAAAATAAGAGTAAAAACAGAAAATAAGAGTAAAAAACAGAAAATAAAAGTAAAAAGCAGAAAATAAGAGTAAAAAGCAGAAAATAAAAATGAAAACCCTATAATCATAAAATAACAGGGTTGAATTCTACCTGCATATTGCTCTTTTCAAATTGTATTTTATCTTTTTTGCCTAATTCTACCTTTTCTGGGGTGCACTGCCAGATAAACTGGTAGGCGTCCTCTAATGTATAATTAGAAGACGGTTCTAAGCCAGTAGAAGTATTTTTGAATTCAAGAGGTTGTCTCAGCGTATCCTTGAACCCGGCTTTATCTCTTTGTCCGGCATCAGGGCTGCTACAATCTCTCCGCCATCGTCGGCTGCAAGCATCATGCCGTTTGATTCGACTCCGCAGAGTTTGGCAGGTTTCAGGTTGGCGAGTACAATTACAGTTTTTCCTACAAGCTCTTCTGGAACATAATAAGAAGCAAGGCCTGCAACAAGCTGCCTTGGCTTTTCTTCGCCAATGTCCACTTCAATCCTGATGAGCTTTTTTGATTTCTTCACAGGTTCAGCAAGCAAAACTTTTCCTACGCGGATATCGAGTTTTGCAAAGTCTTCGTACTCGATCGTGGGAAGTTTTTCTTTTTCCTCTGTCTCGGGTTTTGCAGTGTCAGCTTTCTCGGCTGTTTTTGCTTCTTCGGCAGTGCCCATCCCTTCGGATTTGGTGGGCTCTTTTCCATTGCCTTTTCCTGCGGCTTTCTTTGCATCTGCGGCTCTTACTCTCTGGTTTGCAATCTCTTCCATTTCCTCAATCCTGTCATCTTCAAGCTTTGTGAAAAGGATTTTGGGCTTTGCAAGTTTTGTGCCTGCTTTCAGAGGCACGAGAGCATCAGCATACAGTGCGGTGTGCAGGTCTCCTTCCTGCCCGAGTTCTTTCCAGGCTGTTTCCGTGCTTCCGGGAGTTACTGGCTCAAAAATAAGGCACAGAGCTTTTGCCAGGTGAAGGCAGTTGTAAAGCACCTGCCCACAGGCGACCTTATCCTGTTTTATCAGGCTCCAGGGCTCGTGGGACTGGAAGTAGGCATTTCCGAAAGACGCAAGGGACATTGCAGAATCAACGGCTTTTTTGAACTCATATTCAGCCATTGCGGCTTTTACTTCCTTCAGGGCCTTTTCTATCTCTTCCTTTACCTCAGACTCAAGCTCTCCTGCTGGAACTTCTCCATAGTTCTTAAAAGCAAATAGCATTGTCCTGTACAGGAAATTCCCGAGCACGGCAACAAGTTCGGCATTGATCTTTTCCTGAAGCACGCGCCAGGAAAAGTTCAGCTCCTTTGTGTGTGAGGTATAGCTTGCCAGATAATATCTCAGCAGGTCAGGATGGAAACCGTGGTCAAGGTAATCTTCTCCTACCCAGACCACATTACCCCGGCTCTTGGAAAACTTTTTATCTTCAATTTTGACCATGCCTGAAGCTACAACAGCTGTAGGGACCGAATAATCCGCGCCTTTAAGCATAGCCGGCCAGAAGATACAATGATGATAGGTAATGTCCCCTCCGATAAAATGGACAATTTCCCCGTCGTTTTTCCAGAATTTTTCCCAGGAATCCCCGGCTTTTGCAGCCCATTCTTCGGTAAAGGCGATATATCCTATAGGAGCATCTACCCAAACATAGACCACGAGGTCATCATGCCCAGGGAATTTTACTCCCCATTCCAGGTTCCTGGTTATGCACCAATCCGTAAGCCCCTGCTTTACCCAGCCAAGTGCATAATTTCTGGCATTGATGGTTCCGCCAAGGTCATTTGAGAGATAGTCCTTAAGGTAATCACTGAATTCGGAAAGCTTGAAAAAGAAGTGTTCCTGTTGCCTGTACTCGGCAGGCCCTCCGCAAATAGTGCAGACAGGGTTCAGAAGTTCTCCGGGCTCAAGGTGTTTTCCACATCCCTGATCGCACTCGTCTCCTCTTGCAATTTCGCCGCAGTGAGGGCAGGAACCTTCTACATAGCGGTCAGGAAGAAAACGATTGCACTTAGGGCAATAGGCAATTTCGATGGTTTTCGGATACACATAGCCTTTTTCAATCAGCTTGTTTACAATATCCAGGGTCCGATTGTGATTTTCAGGATCGTCAGTAGTCCCAAAAGCATCAAAGTAAACTCCAAGCTGCTTGAAAGTCTCGTCAAAATGTTTGTGATATACTTTTACAAGTTCTGTGGGAGTAATCCCTAATTCTTCGGCATTTACGACAATAGGGGTGCCGTGAGTATCCGAACCGCAGACAAAAGTAACGTCCCTCCCTTCTTTTCGCAGGGAACGGGCATAAATATCAGCGGGCACATAGGTCCGGAGATGCCCGATATGAGCCTTGCCATTAGCATAAGGCAGGCCACAGGTGACAAGTACGGGTTTACTGGATGATTCTGGCATTCTTATCTCCATATATTTTTTATGAATATATTCCTCTTCGACAATTGCAACTCTGAAATATATTTCGCTCACTCTTTTTGATCAAACTTTTTTTGAAAAAGTTTGTTGCAACTCTGAAATATATTTCGCTCACGCTTTTTGATCAAACTTTTTTGGAAAAAGTTTGTTGAAACTCTGAAATATATTTCGCTCACGCTTTTTGATCAAACTTTTTTGGAAAAAGTTTGTTGAAACTCTGAAATATATTTCGCTCACGCTTTTTGATCAAACTTTTTTGGAAAAAGTTTGTTGAAACTCTGAAATATATTTTGCTCACGCTTTTTGATCAAACTTTTTTCAAAAAGTTTGTTGAAACTCTGGAATCTGTTTCACTACTGTGTTTTACAAGGTAATCTATTTGAGGAATAGTTAATAATAATATATAAAGAAGGGTGGAATGTAGAGACAGATTAATAATAGCTCCGACAAATGAACTGCTGAGTAAATTATATTGCCTGCGAACTTTTGTAAGTTATCCTTCTTGCACCGCTGCTACAATAAATATTCTCTTGATTAATAATTCAAACAATGCTCAAGACCGCAAACTAAAGTGGTAAATCTAAAATATACGATCCTAGATATACGGTTCCATCATATATGAGCGATAAAAACATAAACCCTGAGAACACGAACTCAAAAGATCTGTCTGGAGACGACAACTTACAAAGCAGTCCTCACAATGGAAGAGATGACTCCGTCCCTGATAATGGAACATACGGTACGAGTAATAACTCCTTCGATAGCTCTGCCCCTTATGGTCCGGAAAAAATAGATGATCATGGGCCCCACGTTGAGATCTCTGAAAATAAAGAAATTAAAAACAAGAGTTTAAGCATGAATCCCAATCCGTATCCACAGAACAAAAAGCATAGATGGATGCCCTACCTGCTGGTCGTACTGGCTCTCATTACTATCATACTGGTGAGTCTTGCGGTGATCTCCTCCAATTTTGGTGTTGGTGGAAGCCTGGGAAATTCGGAGAAGGTAGCTGTTATCTATGTCCAGGGTACTATATTTTCTGGAAACATTGCTGAAGGGCTTGGTTATGCTACTTCAGAAGAGATTGCAGGAGATATTCGCAGGGCTGCCGCAGATAGTGGAGTCAAGGCAATTGTGCTTAGAATTGACAGTCCTGGAGGATCTCCAGCAGCAGCCCAAGAAATTGTCGAAGAAATTAAGAAAGCCCAGGCAAAAGGGATTCCTGTTGTTGTATCCATGGGGGACCTTGCAGCCAGTGCTGCATATTATATCTCTGCGCCAACTGATTATATTATTGCAAACCCCTCTACGAATACCGGATCTATTGGAGTGATCTGGGTCTTCCAGAATAATTCGCTCTCTAATAAAGAAACAGGTGTAGATTACTACGTTGCAAAATCTGGAGAGATGAAAGATATGGGAAGTACCTGGAGAGGACTCACTGATCAGGAAAAAGAGTATGCTGATTCTGTAGTTATGGATAGCTACGAAAATTTCGTAACTGAGGTTTCAGAAGGGCGCAACATGTCCAGAAGTGATGTAAAGGCTCTTGCTGATGGCCGCATATACACCGGAGCCAGGGCAAAGGAACTTGGGCTTGTGGATGGTTTCGGAAATCTTTATGATGCAATTGACAAGGCTGCGGAACTTGGAGGAATTTCCGGGGAACCCAAAGTTGAATATATGAATAAAGCAAGTCTTTCAAGGCTCCTTTTGGGTTCGGATTCCAGAGGATCTAATGAGACAGCAAAACAGTCTGTCAGTTACTTTGAAGAAAGTCCATATGGAAAACTTCTTGCCTGAAACCCTAACAGAAAGAGCATTTAATAAGTGATATAGTTAAGTGATATAGTTAAGTAATATAGTTTTAATTGGGAACAGTTAGGGTTTTCAGATTTTTTAATTTTATTTTTATCTTAATATTTCCCTGTTTTTCTCTTTTTTCGACTTTGCTGATTTTCATAACAGCTTTACACCCGAAAAATCACAAAATATATATTCTCTCACATGCAGGATATCTCGGGCTTAATATGCTGGATCTCAAACTTGTACGTAATAGTCCCGATATAGTTAGACACGCTCTCATTAATAGGAATATGAGCACCGAGCTTATAGATAACCTTCTTGAGTATGATGTAGCGTGGAGAAAATGTCTCGCCGAAGGTGATGAGCTAAAACATAAGCGCAATGTGGTCACCCGTGAGATAGCGAAGCTAAAGAAAGAAAATAAAGATACTTTATCCAAGATAGAGGAAATGCAAGGCATTAATAGCCGTATAAAAGAAATCGATGATACAATACGTGATTACAAGTTAAACATACATGAAATAATGCTCAGAATTCCCAATATCCCATCCACGACAACTCCAGTAGGTAAGGACGAGAATGATAATCCAGTTGTAAGGGTTGTTGGCGAGCCAAGAGAGTTCACGTTCACTCCAAAACCCCATTGGGATATAGGAGAAGCACTGGACATACTTGACTTTGAGAAAGGGGCCAAGATCGCAGGCCAGGGTTTTACAGTCTATAAAGGTATGGGCGCAAAACTCGAAAGAGCTCTCATAAACTTTATGCTGGACGTACATGAAAGGCAGGGTTATCTTGAAGTTTTTCCACCAGTACTTATCAATGAAAAAGCCATGACTGGTACAGGGCAACTCCCAAAATTCAAAGATGACATGTACTTATGTACTGATGGTTACTATCTTGCACCTACCGCAGAAGTCCCTGTAACAAATCTCTTTATGGACGACTACATTGAAAACCTGCCGGTCTTCCTTACAGCGTATACTGCCTGTTTCAGGCGTGAGGCAGGAAAACATGGTCAGGACACCAGAGGCATCATCCGCCAACACCAGTTCAATAAGGTTGAACTTGTTAAGTTCGTAAAACCGGAAACCTCATATGAAGAACTGGAAAAGCTCACCAGTGATGCGGAAGAAATCCTTAAACTTTTAAAACTGCCATATCGCGTTGTAAACCTGTGTACTGGAGACATCGGATTCTCAGCAGCGAAGACTTACGACATCGAGGTGTGGGTACCCACACAGGAAAAATACAGGGAAATATCTTCGTGCTCCAATTTCGAGAACTTCCAGGCCAGAAGGGCGAATATCCGCTTCAGGACTCCTGAAGGTCCGCAGTTTGTCCATACCCTTAATGGCTCAGGCCTTGCTGTAGGGAGGACTGTCGTTGCGATACTCGAGAACTATCAGCGTGAGGATGGAAGCGTGGAGATCCCTGAGGTTCTCAGGCCATACCTTGGCGGGGCAAAAGAGATTAGTAACGAAACCAATACTTAAACTAAACAAGTCTAAATTTAAACTTATAAGCCTATATTTAGACAGATGTATGGGATTACCAAAGTAGATCCCAAAACTACTGTCAACGCGAAAAAGCGTGGAAGAAAAATTTAAAGGCGCAATTTTTCAGTGCTTTGCGTACTGTTAGCGTCTGTTTTCTTTTCTAATTTTTATATGTAATATTGAATGAGTTTTCTCAAAATAATTTTGTTCCCAAGTTCATAAAGCTTCAGAACTATTTTTGTGATGAGAAATCGATTGATTATTCAGATTATGTGATTAAGAGGAGTATTTTGAGTTTTGGGATTAGATACTTGTTTTACAATATTAAGAGTCTTCCTCATATTCGCGATTTTCAATAACTAAATCTTACGATCCTTATCTCTTAACTCTTTTTAAACCATTTTTTGGATTTTAATGCCTCTGTTTTGTGTTTTTGCACTAAAATACTGTTATTTCACCTTAATCAGCTTCAATTCGATTCTTATATAGGCATATTCTCTCTAATTCGAGAATTTTTATGAAACTCTGGTTTTAATAAAAAGGCTTAAAAATTAACATGAAGTTTAAAGTATTAATATCCTTTATATAAAAAATAAACTAAAGAACCAGGGTAAGATAATGAAATTTAACGAAAAATTGAATTCAGTAGCCTTAGTGTCAGTAGCTCTGATCTTGTTTTTAATTTTCGTTTCGTCTACAACGTCGGCAGCTACTGAGCAGAGTGCTTCATATGCAGGGACGTATGCATATATTACGGACCGTTACAGCGACACTGTCTCTGTAATTGATACATCTACAAACGCTGTTACAGCCAAGGTACCTGTAGGAAATCATCCTAGTGGAGTTGCGGTCAGCCCAACGGGAACAAAGGTATATGTGGTGAACTCTGATAGCGGGAGTGTTTCTGTAATTGACACAACCACAAACACCGTTACAGCCACTGTTTCTGTAGAACGTGGTCCTTATGGGGTTGCAGTAAGTCCTAATGGAAAAAAGGCATATGTAGCGAGCATGGGCTTAGATACTGTCTATGTAATTGACACAGCAACAAACACTGTTACAGCCACTGTGAATGTAGGAACTTATCCTAATGGAGTTGCAGTCAATCCAGCAGGAACAAAAGTATATGTGACGAACAATATGGATGGTACTGTCTCTGTAATTGATACAGCTACAAACAAGGTTACAGCCACAGTAAATGTAGGAACCAGTCCTGAAGGAGTTGCAGTCAGCCCGAACGGAAAAAAAGTATATGTGACAAACAATGGAGAAAATACCGTCTCTGTAATTGATACAGCTACAAACAAGATTACAGCCACTGTGAATGTAGGTGATTATCCTAAAGGAGTTACAGTCACACAGGACGGAAAAAAGGTGTATGTGGCGAATTTCGGCAAAATTGGCGATCTAGGAGGTACTGTCTCTGTAATTGACACAACCACAAACAAGGTTGCAGCCACTGTGAATGTAGGTTTCTATCCCTGGGGAATTGCAGTCAATCCAGCAGGAACAAAAGTATATGTGGCAGACTATGGAGATGGTTCTGTCTATGTAATTGACACAGCAACAAATACTGTTATAGCCACCATTATGTCTGCAGGACACAAGATTATTGCCTTCGGACAGTTTATAGCTTCTGTCCCGATACCAGTAATTCCTGTCGCAAACTTTTCCGCAAAACCTACCTTTGGAATGGCACCAATGATAGTTAAGTTTACTGACAAAAGCACGGGCTTACCGGATAAATGGAAATGGAATTTTGGAGACGGGGATACTTCAACCGAGCAGGATCCAATCCATAAGTATTTCAAAGCAGGAACATATACGATAACATTGACAGTGACCAATGCAGCCGGCAGCAATAAAACAACAAAAACAAAGTATATAACTGTTCTACCTCGTCTTAATAACCCTAAAGTTCCTGTTGCTTCTTTTTCTGCATCTCCTACTACTGGAAAAGCACCTTTAAAGGTTGTCTTTACTGACAAGAGTAAAAACACACCTACTTCCTGGAAATGGAGTTTTGGAGACGGAGCAGTTTCAACCGAGCAGAATCCAGTCCATAAGTATTCAAAAGTAGGGAATTATACGATTGCCCTCATAGCGATAAATGCAGCAGGTAATAATACAACAACAAAAGAAAATTATATAACAGTAATAGAAAAACCTGTTGCAAACTTCACCAGTAATGTCACATCAGGAAAAGCCCCATTAACTGTGGCCTTTACTGACAAAAGTACAGGCTTACCTGAGAAATGGAAATGGAACTTTGGAGATGGGACAACTTCAAGAGAAAAGAATCCGACTCATAAGTATTTACAGGAAGGAAAATATAAGATTACACTTACAGTAAGCAATACCGCAGGCAGCAGTACTGTAACCAAGACAAATTTCATAAAAGTAACAACAAATACAAGACCGGGTATATACTCTGAAAATTAATAAACCTCGAATTTAGAACGAAAAAAATTCAAGTCTAAAGGGAGTGGGGGAGTTTTTATAAAGTACCCCCGATTACCACGTTTTGAGTATGGACGAATTTTATAACTAAACAAAAAGGCTGGTTAGAATAGATCTACGACAAATATTGAAAAATATTTGTAACTATTCAGCCTATATAAAACAACATCAATAGCCATCTTGTTTAATATTTAATGAGCACTTTTTTGGAAGGTTCGTTTTTTTAAATTGTTGGTTATTGATTGCGTTTTTCAGTCTTGCATGGGTTAGCAATTTCACGTATGTGACAACTCTGAATCAACATCAGTAGACTGATTTGGGGTACCTGAATAGTTACAAATATTTAAATATTTTACTGCATTTATCTCAGGAGCTTCCTACTCTTTTTACATCCTTCAATCCTTCTCTTCTGCTTATAAGATCCTCTCCCTTTTGTTACTCCTTAATTTTCTTGCATATTCCCGGCTTTTTTCCTGCAAATTTTGTCCAGAAGCAGAATGTTATTAAGTATCAGAGATCCACTCCATCCGAGAGGGATTGCCCAGGCAGGGGTGCCTGTAGACTTATCCACCTGCTCCGGGAGAAGTCCTGTACTGGTTGCTCCGGCAAGAGACCATTTGAGGTATTCAATCCCTTCCATGGTCAGCCTTTTTACTGTTTCTTCCGGCTTTTCTTCTTGTTCATAGAACTTCTCATGCGTGGAGGTAGAGCCTTCTTTTTCATCGGAAAGTTCAAGGGCAAAGGTAAACATTGCTTCCGAAAGCCAGAGCGTAGTTACTACCCACGGGTTTCCGTTTATGTAACTGTCATTTTCATACCTCTTGATGCCGTAACCGATATTTATGGGTACTGAGAGTTTTTTCTGGATGTTCTCTATCATGAACTGAATCATATCCTTTTCCAGGGGGTCTTTTGCAGAGAGCATTCCAAAAGGAACATAAGTGCCGAGAATACTTGCATCAATCGTTTTGTCCAGCTTCTCATTAATTACACCTTTTGCAAAGTAACCTTCCTGAAGCCAGAAACGGTCAATCGTAGCCCGTTTGACGAACTCCGCCCTCTTTTTCCAGCGCCTTGCCATGCCAGCTTCTCCATTTTCTTCAGCCAGGTGTGAAGCGCCCATGAGTCCGGCATAAATTGAAGCATTTGTATATGTAAAAATTCCGTAGTAAGTCTCCCAGAGATCCATACATCTCTCGTGAATTCCTGATTTGGTCCGCTTCATCAGATATTCGGCAGCCCTGAGCACCGAGACCCAGACCTCTTCTAGAAATTCAGCTTTCTTCAGGCCCTCGAGAATCCCGTAATAAACATCCATAGCATAGAGCGTAGACCCGGTTTCATCAATCTGAGTTGAGTAGTCAAAATTACCCCAGGAGGGAGCTATATTTCCATTTAGCCAGTAGCGTTGAAACCAGGAACCATCAGGGAGTTGAGTCTGGATGCACCACTTGAAAAACATGTCACAGTAGTCTGGATAGCCTGAATGCTTTAATGCAAGCACGATTTCTGCAGCATCTCTATTCCAGCAGAACCCATATCCTCCACATTTCTCGAAGTTTGAGTCAAATTCCGGAGCAGCTACAAAAGACCCATATTCGCGGTCGTTAAGGAGGTAAAGCATTAGAAGAGCCCGGTTATAGGCATTGAACAGATCCTGACGAAGGTTGTCGTGTTCTTCAAGCCCCGGAATTTTGATTACCTGCTTTCTGGAAAGCCACATAACCCAGTGTTCCCGCGTCTTTTCAAAAATATATTCAAGAGGCATTTTTGAGAGCTCTTGCATTCTCTTATATAAGAGGCGTCGGGAAGAAGCAGCACCTATAAGGATTACAAACTCATTTGCTCCGTCAGCATCCAGTTCAAGATCCCAGCCAGCCGCATTATTAATGTTTCCTATGTCTTCTTTGTTCCCCTGGAGTTTTCCGTCTTCCATATCATATTTGGCATTCGTCCACCATATAGTATCCATTGCCTTTCCAATTTGCCACTCATTAAACTCTGGCTGAGAATAGATCCCTATATGATAGTTTTGCCAGTATTGTACAAGCAAATGAATATCGGTATCGCAAAACCCGGAGTTTTTCTTGGAGGTTTCACCTACGTTAAAATTCGAGTAATAAAAGAATTTTCCTGAAAGCTTTTTCTGGGACTGGACCTTGAACCTGCGGATAAGGACAGGCACGTCAGGGTGCACAAGGTCAAGAATGGAAATTCGGATTCCCGAATCATGATAAAGTTTTGTTGACACAATATTTGTGTCCTCTATATAGTTCTGGATGCCGTGCCATTCGTTATCATTAGTCCAGAGAAGCTTTTCTCCTGTATGAATACAGGCAACAGATTCCTCGACATGTTGAGCATGGTCTCGGCGGGGATAAAAAAAACCTATTATTTCCCCCTTTTTTCCCATTGTTACAAGCAGCTCGTCATTTCCAAGAATAACGTTGGGTTGCTTTATCACCGTGTCTCCCCTCTCAGTTGGTATTCCTGACTTGTACCGCCAGACGGTGCCGGCGAGATTATGTGTTCACAGACTTCTTTTCCTGTAGCTTTACAGCTTACCTCCCTCACACTTATGTTTTTCCCGAAATACTCGGTCAGGTAACCTGCAAAATAACCACTCATAAAGGCACAAACTGGCTGTTCCGACCCTCCGTAAACATCAGCTATAAACGAGTCTTTCACAACGATTTTTCCTTCATAAGTTTTGGGATCACATTCGATTTCCAGGATTCCCCAGCCCACGCCTTTAAAGAGTTCTGCAAGCACGCTTGCAAAATTACTGTCATTAAGGTCCAGAATACTCTTGAAATACTTTGCTGCGTGAGTCCCCCCCTTAAGTCCTGAAAGAGTGAGAAGGCCTTCTGCATGCGGAGCACTCTGGTTAAGAGTTTTAATGATATCAACAATGGTAAGTGCCCTTGCCATAACTCCCCTGACTCCTATAACATTTAGAGGGAAGTCCACGGAATAAACCATTCCGTATTCTGAAAGCCCATATTCGACCTCACTTACAACTTCAAGTTCCTTTATTTTTCGGGCGAAATCCTCTGGATCAACATCTTTGTTAAGCTCGGTAAATACTGAATATTCTCCGGTTTTCTGTGTAATATTATCCAGATGACCAAACATAATGAACGCATTCTCTTTTTCGAGAAAGTCAGTTATTAAAGATAGAGATCCCGGCTCTTTCGAGTAGATTATCTTAAACCATACAATCTGCGAGTTTTCATTGAAACCTGCAAACATGAATAAGTCTCTTACCATGTGACCTGACTCCCATGAGTTAGTATGTGTTCTTTAGTTAAGCTATTGTGCGAAGTTTTCTGAATACCTGTGCTTTGAAATCCATAAGTACAGCCATGAAATTAACCGCTGCATCGAAAGGCGTGGAATGGACACTGAAATATGAATGTACATCCCCATCTCCGAGCCATTTGGTACACATATAGTAGTAATGGTCCGAAGTCAGCAGATGCTTCCATATACGCAGGATTTCAGGGTCCTCCGTCTTCCTCACAAAGGGTTCAAGCAGCTTTATTTCTTCAAAGCAGCGCCTTTGCATGTCGTTTCCAAGCCATGCGCTTGTATCGCGTTCCATATCAGCCCAAGAAATTGTGGAAAAGTCCCCAACATCGATCTCGGCTACAGGGGAATATTTTTCGACAAGCTCAAGAGGGGTGCTGAAATCCAGGTGAGTCTTGAGCACTTCCCCGGGAAGTTCTTTCAGGAAGGAAAATATCCCGGTTTCTTCCCACTGATGCTCTCCGAAGGTCTCATAGTCCATAAAGATATTAACGCAGTCTTCATTATTCCCTGAAGCCCATGAGGCCCATTTCTCTGCAGTCAGGGGATACCCTTCCCACCACCTTGCAGAAAACCTGTATCCTATATCGTCACTCAACTTGTAATTTCTAAAGATAATAGGAAGCCCTGAACCTTTTGCCCTGTAAAGTACGTTGGGTGACCTTCCCTCAAGCATATGGTCCGCTCCTTCGGTAAGGATCGCCCTGTACCCAAGACCCGAAACAAGCTTTGCTATAGTGTTATTGTAAAGCAGTTCGGTATTCCGGAATACCTTAGGTTTAACTCCCAGAAGGTCAAACATAAGTTCTCTATGTTCTTTTATCTCCTCAATAAACTCGGTTTTGTCTTCAAAAAGACTTGAAAGAGAATGATAAAAGGTTTCGTCCAGAAATTCCATTGATCCGGTTTCCGCCATCTGCCGGAAGCCTTCGAGGGCATCTTTTCCCCAGAGTTCACATTGTTCGAGCAGGGTCCCGGTAACCGAAAGAGAAAACCTGAATTCTCCTTTATGTTCGTCAAGAGCATCCAGGAGGAGTGTATTTGTAGGAATGTAACATTTCCGGGCTACTCTTTCAAAGATCTCCCTGTTGCTTCTCTCGTCAAAATAGCGGAAAAACCCTGATCGGTCATCAGGCCAGAACCTGCGCAGTCTGAAAGGCTGATGTACCTGGAAATACATGCAAACCGATGTCATGCTCCCTCCTCCAGCACAGCTCTCCTGAAATCGGACAGGATGGAAAAGTAATTGACAGCCCTTTCATATCCTTCCCTGATATTCCCAGAATTCATAGAAAAAAAGATTTCACTCTGCTGAAGGTAACCGAATATATGTTTAAGTTCTCGATAGTTCTTATTTTCTTTAAGCCCTGAGAGTTCCTCTTCGATTCTTACCAGTTCTCGCAGGTAAAGCTGTTGAGCATGGTTACCTAATGCGTTATTTATCCCATAACGGATTGTCTGTTCGGTTCCCAGGGTAGGAAGCTTTAAGGGTTCAAATCTACTGGCAGCTTCAGAAGGTGTGAGCATGTCAATTCCCCTGGACTTTAGGGCCTCTGGAAACGTCCTGATAAAATCGTCTATCATGCTTTTGTTTCTGTAGTGAAAACAGAGGCTTGTATAATTAAAATAAAGAGTCAGGATGTCACCTTCCATGCTGGCAATCCAGTCCGCAAACTTTTCCGGAATAAGAGGATAGCCTTGCCAGTTTTTTTCCGAAAAGCGCAGTTCAAGGTCTTCGCTCAGGTTTATGTGCCTCAACAAAGTCGGGAGATGGTTTTCAAATACATGTACAGGGTCATATCCATTCATGAGATTCCTGGACCCCTCGGCGATAAGGCAGTTATAACCCAGGTCAGTAAGAATCGTCTCTACTCTTTCGGTGTACAGAATCTCTGTGTTTACGAAGGTTTTAGGGGTGATATCCAGTAATTCCCGGATCATTTCTCTATAAATGAGCACTTCTTCCTTAAACCAGGAAAGATCAGGATATAGTGAACTCAGAGAGTGATAACTACAGCTCCCTGTGAATTCCACGCTCTCATTTTCCCCAAATTCGCGGAATGATTCGAGAAGTTCGGGATCCCATCGACACTGTCCAAGGAATGGCCCGGATAGATCAAAGGAATATTTTCCCCCTCTTTCTATGGACTCCATAATCAGATCATTAAGGCGTAAAAACTGTCGGCTTGTTTTTAAAAATTTTGAAAAAATACTATTCCGGTCAAAATACCGGTCCATTTCAGGCACCCCAAAAAATCCCTCTACAGGCCAGTACCACTTAGGACTGTAAGGCAGATGCACTCCCATACAGATGCATACAGCTTTCATAACACAGTACTCTAGTGCGGAAACCTACTAAAAACTATTGTTTTGGTAACTATGCATTTACAGTGGAGTCAAAAATACTGAAAGTGGAATGAACTAATAGCTTATCTAAACATCCAAATAATTATAATAACATCAACACAATTTAAAACTGTGACAAAGAAAGACACACTAACTATCGTATCGCTAGCAGTCATAGGCTCCATCGTAGCAGTATTATTAAGTTCAGATAAGCCCACCGCGGGTCTAACGGCACTCGCTGTACTCATAGCAAGTGCATCATTATACGAGTCAGCGAAAACATCCGAAAAAAACAATGAACAAATGGAGAAATCACTCAAACTAACAGAAATAACACTCGAAAAAGCAGAAATCGAACAGAAAACGCGAACTATAAAAGAACAACTGAATGTATTTTACTATCCATTATATGATTATATAACACGAGATCCAAGCATTAACGAATGCTGGCAACCCAGTACATTGAATAAAATCGGAATGTATAGGTACTTTGCAAACAAGGAAATAATCGAACAGTTCGAAGTGTTCAGAAATAGTGGGTATGGTTACGGTAGCGAACCATGTAACAAACTGACCGAAAGTATAAAAATTGAAATCAAATTACTTGAATCTAGATGCAGAGAGCTGAACAATGGATTAAACATACTGGATAATGAATACAACCAAATAAAAAACGACTCGTATAAAGGTAGGTAAATTTACTGTGAACAACATGATTAAGAGCTATCCAAAATTTATAGTACGTCTAAAAAGTTATAGTACGTCTAAAAAGTTATAGTACGTCTATCTACTCGAATACTCATTTTGTTTATGAACGTTTGCGATCTTGAAAGCCACACAAGGTCATAATACTTTTTGGATAAACCCCTAAATGGGAAGCAAAAATCTTTTGCTTCCAAAAACAAGGAATGGGCGAAAAAGCCGTAACCTTGTAAGTTATTTTACTTGAATGAAACTTATCTACAATATTTCTCAGCCCTCTTGAGCGAAGCGAAAAGGACACCGTCCTCCCGAGACGGAACTCGGGTGACGACTCAGGGATTTTATCTCATCATAAACCTTGTCAAGCTGTCGTATGCATAGGAGATTTCTTTTAGGGATAGGGAAATCTCGAAGTCTTTTCCTTTAACCTCAAGGGAATTGCCTTCTACTTTGCCGATAATCATATGAGGCACATCTTTGAGGATTTCGAGTACAGTTTCGGGTTCACCTGTAGCAAGTAGAGCTCTTGCCGGGGCTTCTGAGAATAAGAGTTCCTCAGCTTTTAATTCTGAAACTTCACTCAAGTCTACCTTTGCACCAGAATTCTTGCACATCCTCGCAAGTCCTGCTGCAATTCCTCCAAGGTAAAGGTCATGTGCCGAGCTGAGTTTTCCGCTTCTTGCCGCTTCGATTACTGCTTTTATAATCTCAGGAGCATTTTTCGGGACAGAAGGAACTTTTCCGGCATTCTGGGCCTCGAAACAGGCATAGTATTCGGAACCTCCCAGATCTGCAGTTGTCTCTCCTACCAGGATGATGGTGTCTCCTGATTTTGCAAAGAAGCTTGAAGGGAGAAGAGTCTCAAGGTTGACTTTCCCTATTATTCCTATTGAAGGAGTTGGGAGAATTGCGGTCTTAAATTCATCGCTTTCGTTATACAGGGATACATTTCCTCCCACGACCGGGATTGAGAGTTCCCTTGCCCCATCTCCAAGTCCAAGTACGGAGTTTTTGAGTTGCCAGTAGATTTCCGGGCGATCCGGGTTCCCAAAGTTCAGGCAGTTTACAATTGCAAGCCCTTCAGCCCCTTTTACTGCAAGGTTCATGACGTTTTCAATTACTATATTCTTTCCTCCGTTATAGGGGTCAAGAAGGGTAGCTCTTGGCTGGCAGCCGCAGGAAAGTACGAGTCCTTTTTCATCAGTTATCTTGAGCACGCCAGAATCTTCTCCGGGTTTGACAACTGTTCTTAACTGGACTTCATGGTCGTACTGCCTGTAGATCCATTCTTTTGAGGCAATATTGTAGGAAGAGATAACTTTCAGGAAGGCTGCCTTAAGGTCTTCCGGAGTTTCGGGGGCTTTACTTTCTTCAACCTGAGGAATAGGAGCTACTGAAGATTTCTCGCAGGTCGGAGCTCCGCCTGTCAGGAAATCAATTGGAATATCTACAACGACTTCCCCTTTGAATTCAACCGTATAGTTTGGTTTCTCTGTTAAGTATCCTACTACGGCCCCATTAAGGTCGTACTTTGCTACCAGAGCAAGTACGGCATCAACGTCTTCAGGAGCTACTTCAAAGACCATGCGTTCCTGAGATTCTGCAAGCAGGATTTCATAAGCATTCATATTGGGTTCGCGCTGGGTCACGGCATCTGCAATAATGTAGGCTCCAAGTCCTCCCTTTGCAGCCAGTTCTGCGCTTGCTCCTCCAAGACCAGCAGCTCCCAGGTCTTTGCAGGATTTTATATAACCTTTCTCCATGGCTTCCAGCGTCATTTCAATTACGAGCTTTTCAGTATATGGGTCTCCCACCTGGACGCTCGGACGGTCTTCCGCTTCGGCTGATTCGGAAAGGTCTCTGGAGGCAAAAGAAGCTCCTCCAAGTCCGTCTTTTCCTGTGCTGGAGCCTGCGAGCACAAGCTTGTTTCCGGCTTTCTGGGAGCGGGCAGTTATGACCTCATCTTCCCGGCAGAGCCCTACTGCAACAACATTTACAAGAGGGTTCCCACTGTATTTTCGGTCAAAGAAAGTCTCACCATTGACCACTGGCACTCCTATGCAGTTTCCATACCCTGCAATTCCCTTAATTATCTGTTCAAAGAGAAACATATTTTTTGGAGTGTCAAGAGGTCCGAAATAGAGGGGGTCCATAAGGGCTATTGGACGGGCTCCCATGGAGATTATATCTCTTACGATACCTCCTATACCGGTAGCAGCTCCGTTGTAGGGGTCGACATATGAAGGGTGGTTATGGCTTTCCATACCTATAGCAAGTACATAGCCATCATCAAATTTTATAATTGCAGCATCGTCCCCCGGGCCAATAATCACATTTTCGCCCGTACTGGTAAAAGTTTTCAGGAGAGGGGCACTTGAGCGGTAGGAACAGTGTTCGCTCCATAAATTTAAAAAGCAGCCCTGTTCTACCAGGGTGGGCTCTCGCCCCAGTTCTTTTTTAATGATCTTAAGGTCTTCTTCAGGTAACATTGCCTTGCCTCTGATACTTAGTCCTTTTTTGGATGCCGAAGCTCTGGTTTTTTCTTAATATAATTGTCTCTTCGCTATTCCGTATGGATAAGGTGATTTTCAACTCAAGACTGTATTGGTTTTCATGAGAATATTATGAGGATATCCACACAAAACAACGAAGAGCCATATAAATTGATTATTCCCTTAAATTCAAGAGTTTCAGTATTAGCGTTAACAGTTTATGCCGACATAAAGGGATAAGAATTAAATAAATATTTCTAACCCATACCTTTTCAAAAAACTGCTTTACCGCAAGCCTTTTCAAAAAAGGCTTGAGCGAAAACCCTGAGTGACGGCGTGATCAAACGATGCAACGGTTGTGGCGCAAGCCTTTTCAAAAAAGGCTTGAGCGAAAACTCTAGCAACAACGGGGTCGGCGTGATCAAACGGTGCAACGATTACGGAGCAACGGTTGCGCTCAATTGTGATGACAATCTGAGCTGGAATCAAGAAAATTGAATTATTGAATCGAATTTTTTCTAGCTTTTTGGATTCCCGTAATTATCAAATCTATAGTAAGCTTTCTATTTTCGCGTTTTTCGCAAAATATTACACTGGACGAAAAAGTGATAAGCAACTCTTAATCCGAGATTCAGGGTTAATTCTCCAAGTTGCGTATTATCAGCAGTCATCGGGCCTTTGATTCTCAAAATAGGCTTAAAAATTTTGTCAACTTGGAATGAAATTGGTTTTGGAATGAGCTACGGATAAAAAAGGATTTAAAATGAAGTGAATAAAAGAAATATGTTTAAAGTTATATTTGCTGGATCATTTTTTCCACTTTTACTCCAGATTCGGTAAGGGAGTACATTTCTTCTTTTTTAGTAATTAATTCCTTCTGTTCAAGTTCATCGAGAGTTTTTGCAATGGTGGGATGTGCAACTCTCAGGGTTTTTGATACTCTTGTCCCTTCCATTTCTCCTTTTGAGGAAAGTAAGGAGAGCACTTTTTGCCTTATACTGTTTCCGTTTACAAAACCTATTAAATCGTTCAATTCGTTCATCAGGTGCCCCCGATTTATTAATGTACCATATATTTTTATGCTGCTATATTTATATAATAGAAGTGCATATATATGCAATAGCAGGTTATAGGAAGAGATGGAATTCAAGATATATCTAACTTGTTGCTGGGTATGAAAGGCTCTTTCCGGTAAAATCAGGGATTTTAAGCTTGTTTAGTTTTCTCGGCTTTTTATCTTTTGTGGCTTTTCAGCTTTTCGGCTTAGATCCTTTCCTGAAGCGTTAATCTTTTGAATTTCTTTTAAATATCCAGCTTTTTCGCTTGCAGTCTATACAAATCTGTACTTACAAATCTGTACTTACAAATCTGTACTTACAAATCTGTACTTACAAATCTGTACTTACAAATCTGTACTCTTCACTAACAATAATGTTATTAAATTTACTAGAAGTAAACAGTATAAAACAAACATTACAAAAGAATATATTGATATATTAAAAAATTGAAAAATAATAAAGCTCTGGCTGGCTTTTTATATTGTCAAGAGTTTCGGGTTATTAGCTGAAATTCAATATAAAGTGCCTGTAAAATACCATTAGGCTTTAATACCATCATTGATAAGTACTTTATATCTATCTAGTTATTTTTAGATGTAAGTTACATATACAATGATTACAAATTCGGAGGATATACCAACAAATGAGCAGCGGAATGTGCCCAGTATGTGGGCTTCCAAAAGAACTTTGCATTTGCGAAGAAGTTGCAAAAGAGCAACAGAGAATTACTGTGAAAGTTAATAGAAGAAGATATGGCAAAGAAGTTACCGTTGTTGAAGGTTTCGATGCAAGTGAAATTGATCTTCATGAACTGTCCACTTATCTTAAATCAAAGTTTGCATGCGGCGGTACGGTAAAAGGAAATACTGTGGAACTTCAGGGTAATCACCTGGCCCGCATGAAAGAAGTCCTCATGGAAAAGGGTTTCTCTGCTGAACAAATCAAAAACTAAATCCTGACGATAAATCCTGACAAGTTTCAGGGATAAACCGGGTCTGAGAAATAGCAATAATATTTAGCAATAGCTTTTCAGGTCTGGGATTACTATGTTTTTGTCGGTATTTCAATAGCATGCGTTTTGAGTAAATTAAGAGATATATTTTCTACTCGAAAAGTAAAAGTATGCCGACATATAACTGGTTATGAAATTGATGGATGTAATTTTGGTTAAGAGAATCTTTCAAAATTCACCTGATTTATGCGGTGTTGGTCTCCCATGAAAACAACATGTGAAATTATGGTACAGAAAGTCTTGCCCGCAATAAGGGCAGAACTTTCCAGAACAATGATTTTTGAGCATGGGTGCACGCAGCAGGATGTAGCGGACGTCCTAGAGCTTTCAAGGGCTGCGGTATCCCAGTACGTGAGTGAAAAGCGTGGGGCTGAGGTTGATTTTTCCGAGGAGACTCAGAACGAAATTCGGAAATTTGCATCAGTGCTTCTAAATAAAGACTTATCCTCTCAGGAAAAGGTAGATGGCATGTGCAATGTTTGCAAGTTTGTTCAGAAATCCGGTTGGCTATACAGGAACGCTCCTGAAGCTAAAGCCTGTATCATCTGCGAGGATACGGATTTAAAGTGAATGGAACACTGTGTGTCAAATGTAAAGGAAAAGGACTTTGTGGGCGTCCCCGTTGTCCAATTCTTGAAAAATTCAAATCTTTTCAGTCTATCGCTCCTGTAGTCTCGGGAGATTCGGTTTTTGGAGCATCCCCTCCTGCTGTTTTTGTCGGAAGTTTTGGTTACCCAAGGGTTTCGGCAGGCCCGCTCATTCCCCCTCTGGCAAATGAGAGCGAAGCTTCAGTTTTTGAAGATACTTCAGCCTGGGCAAACATGCAGATTGAAGACATTATCTCCATACGTTCCCGTATGGTCAGGGCAAACACAAATTTCCATGTAAAAGACGCCCGCAGCAAAGAAAACCCCCTCCTTGTAAAGGCGCAGGAACTTGCCCTCTCCAGAAAGCCGGTGGATACCGAAGCCTGGTTTTTTAAAGCCCCTAAACAGGAACTCAAATTCGATGCCGTACTGACGCCTATGGGTCCTTCAGGGCTTGTCAAAAACTTTGAGCTTGCAGAAAATCCAAATGTTCCGAAAAAAGTGGATTACCTTGTCTACGACACTGACGCCCTGGCAAAAGATGCAGTGCTTGAGCTCTATAAAGGAGATATCCCGGCTGAACATATTACTCGCCTGTTCTCAATTGGCCTGCTCGGAAAAGAAAGAAAAATCGTGCCAACGCGCTGGTCAATTACAGCCGTGGATGATATGGCAGGAAAGGAACTTGCAGACCGCGTTAAGGATTTTCCCTGGACCTCAGAGATCCAGCTTTTTAGCGGGACCCATTTTGGGAACCATTTTGAAGTCCTTATCCTTCCACGGGCTTATTCCTTCGAACTTATAGAAATCTGGCTCCCAAAAGCCGTCTGGTCTGGAGAATCAAGCTGGATTGGAGAAGACAGTGAGAGTTACGATGGAAAAAAAGGTTATTCTCCTCTGGCTGGAGGCTATTATGCCTCACGGCTGCCTGTACTTGAATATCTGACAGAAATCAAAAGGCAGGCCTCGGTCTTCGTACTCCGGGAGATAACTCCGGATTACTGGGCCCCCCTTGGAGTTTGGGTCGTCAGGGAGGGTATGAGAAAAGCTCTCAGGAACCCTCCTAAAAAATTCGATTCTCTCGAAGCCGCAGTTTCAGATCTTGCAGGCAGGATAAGCACACCAAAAGCCGAATGGATGCAGCAGGCAAAGATACTTTCAGACTTCCGTTTTCAAACGACTCTGGACTTCTTTTTAAAAACATAACTTAAAAGCAGAGTCAGTGTAAACACAAAAAGAGTATAAAAGCAGAGTCAGTGTAAAAGCAGAGGCAGTATATAAAAATCAAATTGCGGGCGGCCACCCCACCCTAAAGGATGGGGTATGCTTCGGGCCGCCCGCCCGGTTACTTGGAGACAGATGATTAAGTATCCTTTAACAAGGTTTCCTTAACATAAGTGATTGAAATTTTGACCCTCGGTTTCCTATCAGATTTGATGTATCTATAAAAGGAAGCTATGGTTTAGATATTCAAAGAGAAATACGAAGAGGCGAGGGTTCACTTCATCCCCAATCTAAAGAATGGGGTATTCGTGACCCTCTGCGCTCCCGTTGTAATAAAATCAGTGTATACATAAAAATAGTGTAAAAACAAAAAGAGTATAAAAACAGAGTCAGTGTAAAAACAAAAAGAGTATAAAAGCAGAAACAGCGTTAAAACATAAATCGCGTAACAGCAGAACTAACAGAAATACGGATAGACCGCCGATTACAATATAAAAATAAAAATAAGCAGGTAGGAAAACATTGAAGCCTTTATATGGCTAACTCAAGTTTCCTGGCCTTTTTTCACATTTATTCAAAGATTTCGGGCACTATGCGCCGTGCAACTTCTTCGTAAGCTTTGGAAATGTCGCCTTTATCAAATCTGAAGACATCTTTATCCATTGACTGCCCGGTCTTCTTGTCCCAGAAACGGCAGGTATCACAGGAAATCTCATCTGCAAGGATGATTTCTCCATTCCTCCTTCCGAATTCTAGTTTGAAATCCGGAAGTAAGATACCTTTTTTGTCAAGATAAGGCACAAGCAATCCGTTAATTTTCAGAGCGAGTTCCCGGAGTGTGGCGAGTTCTTCCTTTGTTGCTAACCCAAGTGCAAGAGCAATATCGTCATTTAGCATGGGATCCCCATACTCATCGTTTTTGAAGTCAAAAACAAGTACAGGAGACTTAAAAACCGTGCCTTCTTTAATGGGATATCTTTTTGTAACCGAACCTGCGGCAATATTCCTGACAATGACCTCGATTTTTATAATCTCGACTTTCTTCACAAGCATATCGATGTCAGAAAGCATTTCGACAAAATGAGTTTTTATTCCCTCGGTTTCGAGCATCTCAAAGAGTTTTTTTGAGATTTGGGCGTTATAATACCCTTTCTTTTCCATTTCCCCTTTTTTTTCTCCGTTAAATGCAGTCAGACTGTTCCGGAATTCGGTAATAAGGGTGTCGGGATCATCTGTCTTATAGATAGTTTTTGCTTTCCCTGAATAGAGCTGTTCTCTTGTCATGCAATGGTCCTCTCTAGGGATAATTCTGGATTTCCTTAGATAGAGAGATCTTAGGAATGATAGTTTTAATATACTAGTTCTGATAATGCAGAAGTTTTGATAATTCCGTGATATTCCAGAAACAAGCTATTTAGATTAAATCATCTCTAAGACGCGAGTAAATCCACACGGAGACATGATTCGCTATTTCCAGAATTCACAATCACACTCTCTGAAAATGAAACATTTTCCGGAGGCGACAAAGGCTTTTTCCGAAAATACGCTTGAATTCCCAAAAGAGATAGAGTAGATGATAACGTCTTCTGCTAGATAAAGCTATCATCTCCAGCCGATCTTTTCTTTTACTGTCGGCAGCTTCGTAAATTTTATCATTGAAGAAAATCAATTACTAGGTTCAGAAACTTGAAGAATAATTTAAGAACTTACCGCATTTGAGTGCCCAACACTTGATAGTGGATTAGTCCAAGCACGCAACAGGTAAAAACATGTCAGGCCCTATATTAGATATCTTAGAACTACTGCTAACCGCAGAGATCTATAATCGCTATCCAGAACTGGATGTAAATGATCTCCCAAAAAACATTAGAAAAAATTACTGGAACAGCACAGAAAAAACAGTTCCCAAACCCATCACAGCCACGTTTATTCGTATTGAAAAACTGTACGGGCTTAAGGATATCGAGAAAATCGTCAGGAACGTTCCCTTCATAAATACTGACAAGTCTCACTTTGAACTTCGTCTGAGCGCTTTCGAACTTGCCGCAGAATGGTTTGAAAAGCAGGAAGGTTCTCAGGAACGGATCGAAAACAACCCTGTCCTGGCTTATTACTTTGAAAAAATAAGGAAGGACGAGGCCGCAAACTATGCACTTGCAAAGTCGAAAATGAGGCCCAAGGAAGTCGACAGAGAATGGATAGAGTCCCTGGTAGCGGAGATCCGGAAAGAGGACAAAGGCGAAGATATGCTGAAGCTCGTTGTCATTATCGCTCCTGAGGACGTAAGACAAAAAGTCAAAGACCTTGTGCTCACCGAAGAACAGAAGAACGAAGTTGAAAAGATCACTAAAGCCATCGAGCACAGAGAATACCTGCGGGAGATCGGCCTGCATGATATCGGAAAACTCCTGTTTGTCGGACCTCCCGGAACCGGAAAGACCTCAGTTGCCCGTGCACTTTCAGAACGGCTTTCAATCCCGTTTGTTGAGGTCAAACTCTCCATGATAACAGACCAGTATCTTGGTGAGACTGCAAAGAATATTGACAGAGTCTTTTTGCTTGCAAAGAAACTGAATCCCTGCATCCTTTTCATAGATGAGCTCGATTTCGTAGCAAAAGCAAGGACGTCTGACGAGAACGCTGCCATCAAGCGAGCAGTAAATACCCTCCTAAAGGCCATAGATGAAATCAGCCTTGTGGACCACGGAGTTCTTCTGATTGCCGCGACCAACCACCCTCGCATGCTTGATAGTGCAGCCTGGAGACGTTTTGATGAGATTGTTCATTTCCCCCTCCCTGACCTTGAGATGCGTAAAGATATACTAAATATAGTAACCCGACACATCGAAGGGGATTATGACACAGGAGAAATTGCAGAATTAACAGACGGCTATTCAGGTTCGGACCTGCGTGTAGTTATAAGGGAAGCCGTCCTGGGTGCTCTTCTCGAAGAGCGTAAAAAACTTACACAGCAGGACCTGCTGGACGCTGTAGACTCTTTCAATGAGAGAGCTGGCCTCAAGTCTGAAGAGTACGAAAGGAAGAAGTAAGATGAGGCTAACACTGCTTGGGACCGGCGATGCTGTCGGAACTCCTAAAATTGGATGTAAGTGCCCTGCCTGCGAAGACGCCCGAAAAGGTGGAAAGAGCCAGCGCCTTCGTTTTTCTATCCTTGTAGAGTCCGAGAAGGGCAAGATCCTCATTGACACCAGCCCTGATCTAAGGCAACAATTTATCAAACAAAACCTGTCCTGTATAGATGGAGTGATCTGGACACACGGACATTATGACCATTACTCCGGATTTGGAGAGTTCTACAGGGTTCAAAATAAGGTTGATGTTTATGGGGTTCAGGAAAATATTGAATACATAAATCAGTTCGTTTACTTCCTGAAACCCAGGTATCATTATGTGAAGCTCTATGAGCCCTTCGAACTAATCGGGCTGCGGTTCACTCTTTTTAAGGTCACCCACCCTCCTGTAGAGGTTCCTACAGGGGTTATAATCCGTGAAGGTGATAAAAAAGTAGTGATTACAGGAGATACAAACTCAGAAATTCCCGAAGCCAGCCTGGAGCTTATGAAAAATCCGGATCTTCTGATTGCCGATGCTATAGTGCCGCCAAATATTCATATTAAAAAACACATGAACTCCGAAGAGGCCATGGCACTTGCAGAGCAGCTCAATGCAAAAAAAATAGCTTTGATCCATCTCAGTCATTTATTTCGTCCTCATCATATCGAATCCTTATTTTTACCCCTTGGATACGACGGGCAGGTTTTTGAGTTTTAAAAATTTTTAAAACATTGTAATTATCACTTTATATTTTGTCTAAAATTCCTGTTTAAATTGATCCGGGATATTTCTTTAACACGATCTTTGTTTAACACGATCTTTCTTTTTATTATCCTTATGTTAGATCTATATATTCTGGATCCCAAAAACCATTAATGAACACTAAACGTATTCGGCCTATCCTATCCGGGAAACCAGGTAAAGGACCGGTTGCTTACTGGATGAGCCGTGACCAGAGGGTGGAGGACAACTGGGCTCTTCTTTTTGCCCGAAAAATAGCATTTGAAGCCGATGTGCCTGTTTTTGTGGTCTTTTGTCTGGTAGATAGATTTCTGGGAGCTACAAGAAGAAAATATGAGTTTATGCTCAGAGGGCTGCAGGAAGTTGAAGCTACCCTTGCAAGAAAAAAAATTCCATTCTTTTTCCTTCGAGGAGACCCTGAAGAAGAAATTCCAAATTTTATTGAAAAATATGAGATTGGAACTCTTGTTACGGATTTTAGTCCACTTAGAATTAAGAGGACATGGACAGAAAAAGTCGCATCAGGCATTAAGGTACCCTTCTTTGAGGCGGATGCTCATAACGTCGTTCCCTGCTGGGAAGCTTCTAAAAAGCAGGAATACGCTGCCCATACTTTCCGTCCTAAGCTCTTAAGGCTCCTTCCTGAATTCCTTACGGAGTATCCTGAGCTTGAAGCAAATACCGAATTTCCTGAAATTGCCGCAAGCTCCGGAAAATCGGAAACCTTTTCAGAAGTTCAAAAAAACGGAATTGGAACTCTTATTCCAGGGGAGTTTCTTGAAGAAAAAACCGGTTTTTTACCTGACATCGCGCTTTTCGAAGCTGGAGAAACAGCTGCAAGAAAAATTATGGATGAATTTCTCACTAATAAGCTTGACTCTTACTCCACCCTGCGAAATGACCCAACTAAAGATGCCTTATCCAATCTCTCCCCTTATCTGCACTTTGGACAGGTCTCGGCTCAAAGGGTAGCTCTCGAAGTAGAAAAAACAAAAGCTGACCTGGAGTCAAAAAGAGTATTTCTCGATGAGCTCCTTGTGCGTAAAGAGCTCGCCGATAATTTCTGCTATTATAATCCTTTTTATGATAGTTTTGATGGCTTTCCTGAATGGGCAAAGAAAACCCTTAACTCTCACCGGCATGATCAAAGAAGTCATATCTTTACACTGGAAGAACTGGAAACAGGGAGGACATACGATCCCCTCTGGAACGCCAGCCAGATAGAACTCCTCAGAAGAGGGAAAATGCACAGCTATATGCGGATGTACTGGGCAAAGAAGATTCTCGAATGGAGCGAATCGCCCGAAAAAGCCCTTGAGACTGCAATCTATCTGAATGATAAATACGAACTGGATGGACGAGACCCGAATGGATATGCTGGAATCGCCTGGAGTATTGGAGGGGCTCATGACCGCGCCTGGCAGGAAAGAGAAATTTTTGGAAAAATCAGATACATGAGTTACGAGGGTAGTAAAAGAAAATTCGATGTTAAATTATATATTGCAAAATATTCGGCTCTGTAGAAATTCTCAATTATATCTAAACAATTTATACAACTTTTTTGTTTACTTTGCAGTTAAGATTTTAACTTTTCTCGATAGGCCTACAAGCTTATTGAAGCTTAAATTTACTTTTTCCTCTATGATTGAAGTGCTTCGTCTGATTCCAGAAGTAGAGCTTAAAATGAATCTATTTCTTTAGATAAACTGGCCTTCAAACCTACCAATCGGCGGGTAAACATAATTCGCATTAAAGCATTAAGTTAATATTTATCCTGATGTTTTTATTTTAGTGAAAGAATTTATAAGGTGTACAAGCATGAATCAGAATTACTTTTCTCTGGATAATTATTATAAGTATTTCATAGGTCTTGACGGCATTATACTTACTTTCTTAATAATAAAAAGTTATCCAGCTGTTGTTAATTTAGCAACAAAAGATAGCTTTTTTATTCTGTTAGTAGGAGCATTTTGCATATTAATTGATAATTGGAATCGAAAATCGATAAAGTACAGATTATACGTTGAGCTTTACGAAAACGAGTATCAAGCTATTTCTGACTATAAAGCTGGTAAAGTATTCATAAACTTAATTTTTTATGTAATTTCTATATATTTAGTATCTGGCTTATTTGGCGCGCTCTGACACTTGCCAGTGGGACTTTCATGAAGGAATTGATTCATTAGCCCGGGCTTGAGGACAAGGCTTTGATGAGATTAAATTCCTTCTCTTCTATCTTTTTTCTTTAAGAAACTCTAATTTTTATATTAGTCACGTATAAATACAAGTACATCTGATTTTAATATAGGGGTTTTTATATTTCTCCCGGCTATAGAATATAGGAAAATAAAGCAAAAAGGGAGTGATATCTATGGCAGTAAGAAATCCAGTAGATTTGCTCGCACTTATACTTGTTATAGTGGGCGGATTAAACTGGGGGCTTGTAGGGCTCTTCGACTTTAACCTTGTAGATTATATCTTCGGGGTGGGAAGTACACTTTCGAGAATTGTGTACATAATTGTTGGGCTTGCAGCACTTTATACGATTTATTTCGCTACAAGAGCTGACACGTATCACGCTCGTGAGGCCCCGGTACATCATTAAGCAAAAAGATTGGGAAAGCTCCTTTCCAGCGTAATACTGTGAAAGAGATCTTAACCAGCTATGTTTTTTTCAAAAGGCTGGATATGAAATTAAGATAAGGGGTTATTTTTGCTCCTTTAAAATACTTTATTTTATAAATTTATCCTCATTTCTTTTGTCTTCATAACAGGAGAGTCCAGAGGGCCACGAATACCCCGACCTTTACAGGCTGTCCGACAATGTAGATGAGATGGATTCTAGTAAATGAGATGATCTCAAAACTCAAAATTACTTTTCTTAATCCTGTATTCTTAATCCTGTATTCTTAACCCTGTAAAAGATGTTAAATGCAATTTTTTTAGCTAAAAAAGTAATTATAGGCCGTTTATCTGTGTTTAAAGCATTTTCGTTGATTTTGGCAAAACCTCAAATTAAATAATTTTTTTACGATAAAAATATAAACCTATTTACGAAATAGATCTTATCGGTACTTCTTGTCAAGTAAATAAAAGTTGGGGGAACAGGAAGAACGACTGCGAAAGTATTTGGAAGATTTCAATAACTTCTCGGAACCGATATGACCTTTTATGGCTTTTCGGAGCTAAGAAAAAGCTCAGGCTTTGAGTTATTTTTACGCATAAAAAGTACACTTTAGAGAGTGTGTATTTAGAAAGTGTACGTCAAACAACCGATTTTAAAGGGAAGAGTGCAGTGTTAGGTTATCTTCACGTAATTTTCTGGTTTCTATTTATAGAAATACTGGGCCTGGTTTCCATGCCTCTTGCTGGAATAGCGGGAAATCGGCTTGCTGACAAAGGTTATTCTGCAGCAAAGACTCTGGGAATAGTGCTCATTACGTACCTGACCTGGCTTTTTTCCTATGTATGGGGTTTTAACAGACATACGATCCTTATTTCAGTATTTCTGCTTTGCCTTATATCGGGAATTATCTATCGAAAACAAAGGAATTTACCGGAAAAGAAGATCCTGTTGTCAAATGAGTTCGTATTCGCTGCAAGCTTCTTTTTGTTTCTGCTTATACGTATTTATCTCTCTGAGATCTACAGGCATGAAAAGTTTATGGATTTTGCTTTTTTGAACGCAGTGATGAGAACCTCTTCATTTCCCCCGGCAGACCCCTGGTTTGCAAGCGGTTCCCTTGATTTTTATTACTATTTCGGATACCTTTCGGTGGGAGTGCCGGGAAAACTACTTTCTGTCGAACCGTCCATGCTTTTCAACCTGGCTATTGCGCTCACCTTTGCTCTGTCCTTCAATCTCCTTTTCGGGTTTGGATATAATCTTACTCATGGAAAAATAAGGTATGGACTTCTTACTGCTTTATCCGTGATCCTGCTGGGAAACTTGCAGGGACTTAAAGAATTCATATCCATGTATCTTACCAGAGAAACTGCACCAATAGAATACTACTGGAACAGTTCGAGAGTTATCCCATATACAATAAATGAATTTCCTTATTTCAGTTTCATACACGGAGACCTTCATTCTCACATGCTTGCAATTCCGTTCCAGCTTCTGGCACTTGCTTTTCTCCTGAACATATATCTCAGGAAAGACAGCAACCGGGTCTTTGAAAGTATACTGGAACTTCTGATTTTTTCAGTATCACTTGGTTTTTTATTTCCTTCCAATTCCTGGGATTTCCCGATATATCTCAGCCTAACATTTGCAGTTGTTTTTGCTTTTTACTACGGGAATTATATCCACAGTAGAAGCTTATATATCCACAATAAAAGCCTATCTAGATCCGTTACCGGTTTTCTGGGAACAGTTGTTTCAGTTTTCACTCTCAGCCTTCTTTCATATTTGCCCTTTTATCTATCATTTAAACCGCAAGCAGCCGGTGGATTTGACTTTGTTCCGCCAGAACTTCGCACAACAATTGGAGAATTCCTGGTCCTTTTCAGTCTCTTCCTTTTTTTGACCTTTTCTTTCCTCATGACCCGCCTGGAATCCAGAAAAAAAATACAATATTTCATCTTGTGGACTGGAATATCGGCATTTCTTGCCAGAGAACTGGCTATTTCCCTGCTTGTAATCCTCCTCCCACTACTTGCCCTTTCGCTCTATTCTTTCCTGAAAGACCTTCCTGAGAGAAGCAATGCAGGATTCAGCTCGCTTCTGATAGCAATGGCGGCATTCATAGCGATTATCTGTGAAGTTCTCTTTCTCGATGACCCCATTTCCGGGAATTTTGCCCGCATGAATACGGTTTTCAAATTTTACATGCATTTATGGGTTTTTCTGGCTATTGCAGCTTCTTATTCCTTCTATCAACTTTATTCCCGCTACAGGTCCTTTCCCGAGAATGGTCTTCCTACGAACAGGGTTTATGGAAAAAAAGTCTGGATGTTCTCACTCGTGCTTCTGGTTCTCTCATGCAGTTTCTTTCCTGTAGTAGCTACCTTTACGAGAATAGAAGATATGAATGCGAAACCTGCCCTTGACGGCATGGAATACATGAAAGAGCTGGATAGCGGAGATTATGCTGCCATAAAATGGATTCAGGAAAACCTCAGAGGAATTCCGGTAATACTTGAAGCTTCCTCAGACAACAGCAGTTATCATTATATCTCGCGTGTATCGGCAAATACCGGACTTCCTACGGTTATTGGATGGACAAGCCATGAGAGGTTCTGGGGAAGAGACAACGAAGAAATCATGACAAGAATTGAAGACGTAAATGCCATTTACAGTACCGGCAGTATAAAAAAAGCTCTTGAGCTCATGAATAAATATAACGTAAACTATGTTTATATCGGTCAACTTGAACGGCAGACGTATGATATAAAGACGGATAAGTTCGAGGACAAAACTTATTTTGAACCGGTTTACCAGGGTTCAGTCCGGATTTATAAAGTAAAAAAGGGGTTTTGAGTTTTCGGTTTTTAGGGGGAACCTTAAACTCAGAGTTATATAAAAATCTATTTATACAAATCGTAGATTCGCTCCCAATAATGGAATGAAAATAGAGGGGTCTTATCCATTACCAGCGTATCGGTGGTTTTACCAGCTTATAACGAGGCAGCGAATATCGAGAAAGCGGTCTTAGTTACAGCAGAGACACTTTTTAAAACAACTGATCAGTTTGAGATTATCATAGCAGAAGATGGCAGCACGGACGGTACAGACCGGATGGCTTCCGGGCTTGCGGAGCAGTATGCTTATGTTGTCCACCTGCATTCGGATAAACGGCAGGGCCGGGGAAAAGCTCTTAACCGGGCTTTTAAGGCCGCTTCAGGAGAAGTCCTCTGCTATATTGATGTGGACCTTGCGACAGATATGAGGCATCTGGAAAAACTTATCAGGGCTGTGAGCACGGAAGGCTATGATTTTGCTACAGGCTCAAGAATGATGCCTGAAAGCGATGCAAAAAGACCTTTTAAGCGGGAGTTTGCAAGCAAGGGATATAATTTTCTTGTGAGGCTTTTTCTGCGTTCAAAACTCTATGACCACCAGTGTGGTTTTAAGGCTTTCAGGAGGGAAGCTCTCTTTGAACTTCTCGATGAGGTCGAGAATGACCACTGGTTCTGGGATACTGAAGTACTTGTCAGAGCCCAGCATAAAGGATATAGGGTAATAGAATTTCCGGTTTGCTGGAGACATGGAGGGTCAAGCAAGGTTAATCTGGCAAAAGATGTCAAAGGAATGGGGTCCGAGATATTCCGGCTCTGGAGGGAACTCTCATTCCCGCTCGAAGTTTCAGGAAAAGGAAAAGTCTTTTTAACAACTGCCCTTGCAATTCTGATCCTTGCATTTGTTGCAACCTTCCTGGGTGCATCCGATATTCTGGAAAATGTAAAGCAAGCGTCCTTCAGGACTCTGGTTCTAGCCTCTCTGGTGTACTGTGTTTCCTGGCCTTTAAGAGGAGTTCGCTTCCAGCAGATCCTTAAGAGACTTGGAAATCAATACGGGCTTGGATTTCTTACAGGCAGCATTTTTATCAGCCAATCTGCAAATGTAATTCTTCCGGCACGGATAGGAGACCTGAGCAGGATGTATATCCTGAAAAAAAGCAAGGACCTTGCCTTTACAACTAGCTTCTCCTCGATAACAGTAGAAAGAGTCTTTGATATAGTTGCAATAACTTCCATTGCAATACTTGCGTCTTCAGGTGCTGCATCCCATTTTGAACTTGCCCCCTGGATGGAATCCCTGATAAAGCTGTCCGGACTTGCAGTAGTGCTTTTTTTCTTAATTCTCTTTATTGTGTCTTTCCGAGAAGGCAACACAAGAAAAAGATTGGAAATGAAAAAATCCCAGAATGGGACCTCTGGAAAGATAAAGAGTTTTGCCTCTACTTTATTACATCAGATGAGCGTCGTTGCCGTACGTCCGAGCTCGTTTCTGGCAGTAACCGTCTCTTCTCTTCTTATATGGGGAATAGATATATTCACCTGTTTCCTTGTCCTTAAATCTTTTCCGACAGTCGCCGAAAGCGTCTCGTCCACATATATGATATCCCTGATTTTTCTGGCTGTAGCCCTGGGAAATATTGCAAAAATCTTTCCGATAACACCTGGAGCCATAGGAACATATGAAGTTGCCCTTACTGCAGTTTTCGGGCTTGGAGGAATCGAACCGGAAATAGGATTTACGGTTGCCGTACTTGATCATATTATAAAAAATTCAATTACTTTGATAGGAGGCGGTCTCGCTCTCTCTGAGCTCGGACTCAGGTGGAGAGAAGTGCTTTGTACTGATAAAGATGTTTTGAAAGGGTAACTACCACCTGGGTAAAGACCAGCTGGCTTCTTGATTCACATATGGCCATATGGCCATCTACACCTCCAAAGAGCTTTAGTTCGGACCTCACTGGCCCTATTGAGCTATTTTTCCATTTGTCCGTTAAGGCTTTACACGAAAACAATCTGGTACAGCATATTTATAAAAAAATAACAAGAGTAAACAGGATAATGTAAATCTGATCTGAATATTTAAACCAGAGAAACTAAGAAAAATCTGACACTTAAACTGGAGAATCTAAGAAATAAATGAAGCATTAAACACAAGAAATTAAAATAATAACCACATGCTTTATTTGAACTAATGGTTAAGTGGAAGAAATGTCTGAGAAAAAAATAATTGAAGTAAAGGATGCATATTGTCTTCCGGAGGACGTGCTTGATGCCGTGCATGCGGCAATGAATGAGGATGTGGGAGAAATCGGTAGCCTGTTTAAGATACTTTCAGATCCCACCCGCCTCAGGATTCTTAAAGCCCTTGAAGTCCAGAGTCTCTGTGTCTGTGTCCTTGTGGAATGTACGGACCAGCAGCATTCAGCTCTTTCCTATCATCTTAAACTGTTAAAAGAAGCGGGCCTGGTGAACTCGCGAAGAGAACGGAGTTTTCAGATTTATGAACTCACAGAGTTCGGAAACCTGCTCCTGAAGCATATTGAAAATCACTTTGAAAAAGCTTAAAAATAGAAATCAAGAGGAATTTAGTATCCTCTTTGAAATCTTTTCTATCTAGAAATCTTTTCTATCTAGAAATCTTTTCTATCTAGAAATCTTTTCTATCTAGAAATCTTTTCTATCTAGAAATCTTTTCTATCTAGAAATCTTTTCTATCTAGAAATCTTTTCTATCTAGAAATCTTTTCTATCTAGAAATCTTTTCTATCTAGAAATCTTTTCTATCTAGAAATCTTTTCTATCTAGAAATCTTTTCTTTACTCCAGTCTTACTTTCTCATGGCTGTTCGAGAGAAACTTCTGCCTGGGGAAAAATCAGATTTTATCGTTTGATGCTACGGTGGTGAGCTTTGAAAACTTTACCCCTTTGAGGGCCATTATAGCTTCGGCAAGCTCCTTTATCTCTTCACCTTCCCCGTCTAGAACAATCACTTCAAAGCAGTTGTCATGATCAAGGTGTATATGCACCGAAGATTTTATCAGGTGAGAATATTGGTGCTGAATATCTGCGAGAGCATTTGAGAGCCCCCTTTTTGTATGGTCGTAAATAACCGAAACGGTTCCAACACGGTAACCCTTAATATCACCCATCCATTCGTAATAAGAAATATAACTCCTTATGGCATCTCTTATGCCTTCAGAGCGAGAAGAATAACCTCTTTTTTCGATAATCTCATCAAATTTATCTAGAAGGGTATCAGGAAGGGAAACTCCTATCCTCATAAGTTCTGTTTCCATAATATCACCAAATAATCTTGGACTTGTTTACGAGTTAATACTTTAGTATATTATATGTAGCACTATATATGTTTTTTTCACATAGCCACTAATATAAAAGAGTTGATAACAAATATTCATTCTTTAATATTAATCTTTGGGAAAGCTCACATCTGCCACCAAAAAATATATAGGCTTTTTTATGTTAGAAAAGGAACAATCCAGCCTGGAATTAATTAGAGATTAACGGATTAATATAGGAAGAAATAATATCAAAATATGATAAAAGGTAGAAGAAAGTCTTAAAACAACTTATGTTTCAACAGGACTTTAATAAAATTGTATTGAAGATTGCTTTCAGGAATGAGTACATTTTCCAGGTAAACCATTTTTCCGCCATCAACAGTTTCACATTCTCTGTATCTTTTCATCATTTTCTGTGTCCTTGCTCTCTTCTCCTTGCTCTCTTCTCCTTGCTCTCTTCTCCTTGCTCTCTTCTTGTTCTCTTTATCGCCTGTCCACCAGCCTTTTAGGCCTGCCTTTTATCCTGTTAAGTTCGAGCCCCAGAGGGCCTGTGAAATTGAATACTATTTTGAAAGTGCCTTCGGCATAAGCCCTGGAAAGTGGAGGTTTATATCTGAGAAAAGTACGAAGAAAGTTCTCTTTTATAAGGTCCCGGTCGCACATCTCAGGATTTTCACATTCCATACTAACTCTGAGTACGGTTTCTCCCTCGTCTTCTGTGCCATAAAGAAAAGCCTCATATTCTCCGGTTAGATAGTCCATGTTTTCGCGCTGAAAAACGCCCCTTTCCACATCTACGCGGTTAAAAGGAGTGCCTTCCACCCACGCGGTTTCAGCCTCCCGCTGAGGAGTCAGAATTTTCATGTGCGTCCTTCCACAGGGACACTGTTTGCGCGTAAGCACCACAGTCGTGTCTTCTGTATCATAATTTAAAAGAAGGGTTCCTGCTTTTGCCCCAACCGGCAGCAGCGTGCTCAGGATAACTCTTCCGCACTCTCCGTCAGGTACATAATTCTCGAGATGGGGATCATAAATATCAACATGGACAAGATCTTCAGGCACATGCAGCCCTGACACCTCATCACACTCGCCGCACATCGTGCCTTCCGTGCTTCCATAGATATTATACACAGGACAACCCCAGATTTCGGAAAGGTAATTCCTCGACTCGTCAGCAAAGGCTTCTCCTCCCACAACCAGTTTATCTATGCCTGACTCCCGAGGGTCGATGCCCTCTGCCCGTAACCTTCTGGCAAGGCTCAGGAGCTTGAATACGCTGCCTACTATGCCTGTAGGCCTGTAAGCTTCAATAACACGCAGGGGAAATGTGCACTTGCCCTCAGGAATAATGCTCATACCAAGCTGCCTGGCCGCAAGGGTCATGGTGTTTGCTCCTACGTTCATCCCATAAGAAGCACAGACAACAACCCTGTCTCCAGGGCCGAAGCCCTGTGACCTGAAAATACGAGCGTATTTTTCCGAATACCGTTCCCAGTCTTCCCATGTAAGGAAAAAACTCTTTGGGTTTCCGCTGGTTCCGCTGGTCTCATGAACTGTGAAAACATCCTCCCAGCCCACACTCCTGAACATGAATTCGCTCGTTTCCGGAGGCTGGTTTTCGCGGATTGTATTTCCCGAGATTATTGGAAGGTCCAGAAGGTCTTCATGGGTTTTGATCTCAGCCGGGTCCACGCCATGCTTTTCAAACCATTTTCTGTAAAAAAGAGAATTTTCTGCCGCATATTTTACCGTGTACCGTACCCGCTCCTCTATGAGAGCATCCAGTTCTCCCCTGTCCAGAGTCTCGATTTCAGGGTTGAAATAAGGTTTTGAGTTGTCTATAGAAAGCACCCCCAACTGGAATTATAAGATATAGAAAGATAAGATATAGAAAGATAAGATATAGAAAGTCTATTATTTATTGGCTTCAAAGATGAAACGTTTTCTGATGGCTTTTAAATTAATAGCCTCTTTAAACTTTAAAAATAGTAAGGTTGGACAGATAAAATCCGGACCTCTCCCCTTCCACTTTTTTTATTTTTAAGCTACGTTTTATGGTTCCATATTATGGCTCTGGTTTATGTTTCCATTTTATAGCTATGTTTTATGGCTCTGCTTTATGGTTCCATTTTATAGCTATGCTTTATGGCTACGCTTTTTTCCACCGTATTTTTCTTAGACTTTTTAGATTTTTGTCAGATTCTGTTCATCTTCTTAAAGGTAAACACACTTTCCTTTTCATATCCTCAATTTCCCTGACAGCTACATTTACACCATAGACTGAAGACATCATCTTACTTGTTACAACGGTTTCAACCTTTCCTACGGCAACCAGTCTACCTCCAGACAGTGCTGCAGCCCTGTCACCTAACAGAAAAGCATGGTCTGGCATGTGTGTATTCATTACAATGGACATTCCAAGTGAAGCCAGTTTCTGGACAGTTTCCAGCACAAGGACCTGGTTTCCAAAATCAAGGTGAGAAGTTGGTTCGTCCAGCAAAAGCAAAGCAGGCTTCTGGACAAGAGCCCTGGCAATAAGCACCATTTGACTCTGTCCTCCACTGAGGTTAGCAACCGGCCTTTCTGCAAGATCAGAAATTCCCACCATTGCTAGCGATTCTTTTGCAAGTTTAATATCATCTGCACCAGGGGATGAGAACATGGAAAGATGAGGGGCACGGCCCATGACTACAAAATCCAGCACAGTAAATGGAAAAACCACTTCATTTTGCTGAGGTACATAACCTATATGCCTTGCAATTCCCCTTACCCCAAGAGAAGCTGTATTCTCTCCCTGAATAAAGACAGACCCGGCAGCGGGTTTGAGAATTCCTGCAATACATTTGATAAGTGTAGATTTTCCTGCTCCGTTTGGGCCCAGGATACACATGATCTCGCCTTTTTTTAACGAAAAAGATACATTTTCAAATACTGGCCTTTTTCCATAAGAGAAAGCAAGGGACTTTACTTCCAGCATCAGTTCCATCCCATACGCCCCTTCTTGATAAGATATGCAAACAGCGGAGCTCCTACAAGAGAAGTGAGGATTCCAAGGGGAATTTCTGTAGCTACAATAGTCCTTGAAAGGTCATCCACAACCAGCATAAACGATGCTCCAATAACCATGCTCATAGGCAGGAGGCGGCTATAATTGGGACCGACGATCATTCTTGATATATGGGGCACAACCAGCCCGACCCAGCCAATGACACCGCTGATACTGACTGCTGCTGAAGTTACAAGGGTCGCACAAACAATGATGACCAGGCGCATTTTTTCCACGTCCATCCCAAGAGCTTTAGCTTCCTCATCCCCCAGGGACAAAATATTGATGCGCCACCTGAAAAGAAGCAAGACGAGAGTCCCAATAAATATAGGCAATAATATGTAGAGCAGATCACCGTACCTGACAGTGGCAAGGCTTCCCATAAGCCAGAATACTATTGCAGGAAGTTGATCATAAGGATCTGCTACATACTTTGCCAGCGACGTAAGCGCCGTGAAAATAGAGCTCACAATAATTCCCGAAAGCACGAATACCAGAGTTCCAGTACCTTTGCTGACTTTACCCATACTTATGGCAATAAACATCGCAAGGAGTCCGAAAGCAAAAGCCATCAACTGTATAATCAGATAATTGTTCCAGAGCAATATTGCAAGGCATGCTCCAAAACCAGCTCCTGACCCCACTCCCAGGATATAAGGAGACACAAGTGGATTACGAAATATTCCCTGGAAAGAGGCTCCAGCTATGGAAAGAGCTGCACCTACCAGTAAAGCTGCAAGTATCCTCGGTAACCTTACATTGAACAGTACTGTGTGTTGAGTGGAAACCGAAGCAGGAGTGCCGAAAAAAAGAGATGAAAAAGCACTAATGCTTTCATCCGCAACTGCCGACAGTGGAGTCTGATATCTTCCGACAAAAAGGGAGATTACGAGTAATGCGATAGGTAACAGGTACACCAGAGTAGTGCGATTAAACTTGTAATCAGGCATGAGTATACCTCATAACATGCCTGAGCCAGATACCGGAGGAAGGTCTGTGAAATGACCTGTTAGGTTTTGCTTCCTCAAAAGGTATACCGTAAAACCGTAGATAAAACTCATCTGCTTCCTTTTTCAGGTCGATTGCTGAGCTTCCTGGGTTCAGTTTGTCTGCTATGTACATGAGTCCCAGTATCCAGCGAGGGTTTCCGAAATCCCAGGACGGTGGGATTTCATAGACCCGGTGCTCTTTTACCGCATCTGCATATATGCCGTATTGCTGGCACAGTCCATAAAACTCATCTATAGGTCGAGAAAGGAAACCTGAAATAAAAATTGTCTCAGGGTTCTGTTCATTTATAAAAGAAGGAGAAACATTTACCCCGGGTTTGCCTTCTTTTTGAATCTGTTTATTGATACTGACTCCCCCGGAAAATGTCACAAGGTTGTTTTCCATTCTCCCGGCGTTCAGAGCAAAAAGAGGAGAACCCATACAATAATACACCTTATGACCGCTATTTTCCGCTGCAAGAGATTTGACAAGTTCCAGGCGTTCACGGATAAAAGAAATAAGTTCTTCTCCTTTTTCCGACTCATTTGCCTTCTCAGCAACAAGCCTGACAAATTCAAGGTAGGAATATGGTTGTTGTATCATATGATGTATTTGACTCAGGTTTTCGGGATTGGAGACCTTTACCCAGATTTCGATTACCCTGTGGTCGTCCAGTATTCCCAGGCATGTAAGTACTGCATGGACCATACTGAAAGCCCGGCTTATCCTGTAACCACCCATGAAGCCCTCTTCGTTGAAGCTTTCAGTTGCAGTTGTCCCTTTAACCGGAGTATTTTTACCACAAGTGCAGGTGTAATTTATCCAGGGTTTTAGAGGTTTGGAACCCATGGGCCCGTAAAACTCCCTTTCTGCAAGAAGACTACCGCATTCAGGACAGTACGTGTTTAATGATTCCGTACCTGGAGAATTGAAAAGATAGGCATAGTCTACATGCTCCCGCAGAGAGGCACACAGGCTCTCGGCTTCTCCAATAGAGGGTTCAAGCTCAATCGGGGCATCCCCAAAAGGAATGAATCTCATTACCTGAACCGGAATGGTGGGGGAGATATTAGACAATGTTTTTGCAACATTTATTACGTCGTCCTCATTTCCCCTTGAGTATACGACCGAAGTTTCAACATGCACACCCAGGTCGAAAAGCCGGGAAATATTGCGGAAAACAGGTGCAGAGGATGGAACTCCACAGTTTATGTAACTCTGATCAGAATAGCCTTTAATTCCGATATTCATGAAATCTACAAGCTTTCCAAGCTCCTCAAGTGTCTCATCTGTGAAATAACAGTTAGTAGAACAGCCTGCAAGTAAACCTTTTTCTTTTGCCTGTAATGCAAGTTCCCTGAAAAGATAATAGTTTGCAGCAGGCTCATTGAGTGTAGAAACTACACCAAGGCATTCCTGCTGCAATGCCTTTTCCACCACCTGAGACGGGGTAAGCGCAGGAAGGTCAAGCGATTTCCCTGAAGCTAACAGGCGAGCTACGCAGCCTGAACACTGGAAGTTGCATCCGGTACTGAAAACCTGAAGGAATTTACCTGAGGGATAATAGTGAAGTAAGGGAATGGTTTCTATAGAAACAGGATATGCTCCAAGATATCCTATATCAGGGTCTTGGATGATAGTATCACCATCACATACGTAGTTCCCGCACCTTCCCCTGCTCCATTCATCGATTTCACACCTGAATTCACACACATTGCACTTCATTTTTAACCTTCCTTGCTTAATACCATCCAGAACCCAGAGTCATCCTGAACTACATGACAGGGAACCTCTGTCTGCCTTCCAGCTTCCTTTATAGCCTGAAGGTTTTCAGGACTGAGACGTTCTTTTGAACTTGTATGCCAGTCCGGATCTATTTCGACCATTTTTTCAGAGATCTGTGCTCTCAACTCTTTTGTGCCGAAGCCACCTCCTACCCATGCCTGACCACCCGGAGCAAGAACGCGAGAGATCTCATTAAAGGCAACAGGCAGGTCATTCCAGAAAAATACGGAACCACGGCTTACTATGAGGTCGGCACAATTATTCCTGAAAGGGAGCAGGTGTACATCAGACTGCACAGGAGAAACTTTACCTGAAATGCAATGGCGTAAAGCTTTGTTTCTTGAAAGCCTGCACATCTCAGTTGAAATATCGACTCCATATACCTGCATATCCGTTATTTCCGCAACAGCAATTCCGAGGGATGCTATACCGCATCCCAGGTCAAGGCATATACCTTTCTCTATCCCGCTTTGCTTGACAATATTAGCGGCTATTACAGGGTAGATGGGGGCAAAGATATTCTCTGCGATATAGGGAAAGCCCGGAGATTTGTCCTTCTCGCTCACGTCTTGGCCTCTGCTGAAGGGTTAAGTAGTGTATCAAGTTCTTTATCTGTTAGATCATAGTGGAAGAATTCCGAGTAGAACTCACGGGTCAGTTCGGAGAGGTCCATATCTGTGAAAAGATCAGGATACAGCATTTTTGAAGTCCAGGCAGTTCCGAGAATAAGGTGAGGACCCTGTGGCCTGTCAATCCAGCAGAAAGGATTCTGAGGAGCAAGGTACACTCTTTTATTTTTCACAGCATCTACACTTGACCAGAGAGAATCAGAGTAAACTGTCGAATAGAACTGTGGATTTGAAGTGATGATTACCTCAGGGTTCCAGTTCATAACCTGTTCGATTGAAACCTGCGTCATGCCATTCCCTGGCGTAAGCTGACAGTCTGCAACGTTAATGCCACCGCAGATATCAATGACCTGGGAGTGCTGAGAACCTGAAGGATCGGTCATTAGCCCTTTTGGACCTTCCGCATAATAGACACGTACTTTCTGGCCTTCAGGAAGGTCTTTTACAGTGTTATTTATCTCACTAAGGACTGAACTGCGGAAATCAATCAGTTTTTGCGCCTGGTCTTCACAGTTAAGAAGTTTACCCACATATTGTATGGTAGGATCGGATTTGTTGACGAAGATAATAGAATCATTAACAGCCACTACAGGAATGCTTCCAAAATTTTCCTGTCTGCGCTCTATAGCCTCATGGATTTCCCCATCAGTGGTGTATCCTTCAATTACAATGTCAGGATGCATGTTGATTATAGTTTCATAGTTCCCGGTCTGTGTTCCGAACCAGCCCCCTATTACAGGCAGGTTTGAATAGTTTTCAGCCATGAAAGGTTGAGTAAAATTATTTTTGAAGTTCCACCCTGCAAGTTTGTCCGGAGCAAGCATATACACGAGGATGGTAGACGGCGGAGAAGTGGCTACAACTGAAGAGATTTCCGTTGGCACGGTTAACTGCCTGCCCAACATGTCGGTGATCTGTATCGTGCTTGAGTTTTGAACATCCTGCTGATTCGCATTTTCTGCACATCCACAGAATGCAACAGCCAGAACCAGAATAGAGAGTAGTAGTATTGTACTTATTTTTCCACGCATAGAAATACCTGACCGACTTTTATAGTTTAATCGTTATGTTTGCATGAACATAATGTTATAAATATATATTCTTACATGTGGAAACTGGAAAAACGCTCTTGAACACGCTTTTTACAAAGTTTCTTCGATTTCACGGCCGACTGATAGTTTTCAGCATGTTTGCTATATCAGTTGATTGTTTTCATGGCAGATTAATAGGAAAACGGTAACCTATTTCCTATTACTATCTATATATAAGTTTGCGTTTAACGATTTATAGATTACTCAGCCCACTTTCCGCAGAAAAAGTGTAGCATATTTATAATCGTTTCTGTTATCGATTTTTAATTTAACACGACTTTATTGGATTTCTGTGCAGGAGTTAAAAATAGCGAGATGGCCATGTTTAAGACGGTTAACAGTTCGATGCTGTTGATTTTTCAGTTCAACTGCGTAAGTCCTATAGACATCACCAAAATCACAGTTATGTCTTTTTCACACAATGAATATCGTCATAAGACGCTGAATTAAAACAAAAAACAACTATAGATTGGCTTATTACTGGACTCATTATAAGACGGGAAAAGAAAATTGAGAATTACTTTGCTATTCTTCATTTCGCGTGTTCATGGATTGCATTTAGAGCAGCAAGACTTTTTGGATAGGTTCTAAGCGAATCAGCAGGATTCGCAAGTTATTTATAATAAATCGCATATGAGTAATTTGATGGTGAATAGAGTTAAACGCAGGGTATCGTGCCTTCCAAAAGCCACATATTATAAACCCAGGAAGGCTTCTCTCTGCGATCTCGAAATTATTAACTTATCCATAGGAGAGCTTGAAGCTATCCGCCTTTGCGATCTCATTCACGTTGATCAGAACGAGGCCGCAGATATGATGGGTATCTCCAGAAAAACCTTCTGGAATGATCTGCAAAAGGCCCGACAGAAAGTGACTGATGCCCTTGTAAATGGAAAAGCAATAGAGATCTCCGGAGGAGAGTATATAAATAAAGGGGAGTGTAAAGTCGAATTCCTCTGCAGCGGGTGTGAGTATAGATGGGAATTACAGTGCAATACTGAGCGCCCAGCTAGCTGTCCAAAATGCGGCTCCGAAATCGTTTATCAAGTAGGCGGCAACGGAAGAGGAAATAATTTCATTGAGAACGATTACTGCTGCTCCAAAAGCAAGGGGAAAACAGCAGCGTTAAACGTTAAAGCAGGAAGTGTGAAAAGTGACAAAAATTGCTATACCATCGATGAATGACAGTGGATTGGAATCTGACGTTTGTTATCATTATGGTTCATGTGAATATTTTACTATCGTGGATGTAAAAGAGAAAGATATTGAAAGTGTTAAAACAATAAGTAACCTGTCTCCTGAGATCGAGCATAATTGCGCTGCTCCGTCAAAAATTTTGGAATCAAATAATGTTAATGCTGTGCTCGTCGCGGGTATTGGCGGAAGGCCGTTAATGTCACTGGCGGAAAAGAACATCAAAGTATTTGCAGGAATAACGGGTAAGGTTTCCAATGCAGTTGAAGACTATAATAATGGATTGTTGCAAGAAATATCTATGAACGGCACCTGTAATTGTTCTCATCACTAAACTACTTAATTAACAATGCTTGAATTGGGGCTTGAATCAGAGCTATCTAAAGAGGTGAAACCGTAAGCCGACAAGAAACCAATTACTTAATTGACCTTATTCTGACAACTTTATTTTTTATTGTTGCAGGTACAGGTTTAGTTATGTATTTTTTAATACCTTCAGGAATTCCAAGAGGACAATATATAGTATATATGGGATTAACGAAAGCTACCTGGATTTGGATACACAGCAAAGCAGGGATCTTGATAGTTATTCTTATAGTTGTCCATCTTATCCTGCATGGTCAATGGATTCTATGTACCACAAAGAGATTTTTCAGAATAGGAAAGAAAAACGCTGTTTGTGAGACTAATACAGTGACTGATAAAGTCCGATAAGAAAATTTTTCAAAGAGAATTTAAAAGTCGGAGTTGAGAGAATGGATATTAAAGAAATAAACAGATACGGGCAAGAACTTGTAGACTGTCTGAAACTGAAAACGTCTCCTGTTGCAGTAAAGCTGATCCCAAAAGGAGGAGAAGTTCCCGAAGGAATGAAAGAAGTAGATGAGACTATGAGGCACTGCCAGCTGGTTGATAGGGTTAGAAGAACAGGTGAAGAGTTCTACACCCTTGGGGAAGACCAGATGTGCAAAGGCGGAGCCGGTGCAATGGGCCTTGGCGAAATGCCCCCAAAAGTCGCAAGTGGAGAATTTTATTTTAATAAACTCAAACAGTTCAGCACCCAGGGCGCTGCAAGGCGTACCCTTGAAAGAGTTCCAAAGCTTCCCCCAAACTCAACAGAAGCTATCCTGTATTCTCCTCTGGAAAAAGCAACGTTTATCCCTGATGTTGTTGTGGTTATCGGTTATCCTAAACAAATAATGTTACTTACACAGGCTGCAATGTATAAAGCAGGCGGCAGGGTCGAAGCAAGTTTTGCAGGAAAGCAGAGCCTGTGCTCAGACGGGGTTGTGAATGTATACAAAGAAGGCAAAATTGGAGTCACAGTCGGTTGCAGCGGCAGCAGGACATACACCAAAATCGCAGACGAAGAAATGATTATGGGAATTCCCATCGAACTTCTGGCTGATGTAGCCGCTGGCCTCAAAGAAATTTGTCCGAAGTAAGTTTCGAAAAGAGTATCTTCAGGTTTATAGAGTTCGCTGAAATCACAAACTCCACAACCTGAGTGAATAATCGGATACATTTTGTTTGTTTCATCATCTTGGAGCGGATCTAGATAGGTTTTCCACAAACCTATCTAACCTTCAAGTAAATAACTGTCACAAAATAATTTTTGTTCTGATTAGTAAAATAAATAAGATTCTGTATTTGAGAGATTCAGCAAATAAAATAAGATTCTGTTTTTAAGAGATTCAGCAAATAAAATAAGATTCTGTTTTTGAGAAAGTCAGTAAATAAAATAAGATTCTGTTTTTGAGAGATACAGTAAATAAAATAAGATTTTGTATTTGAGAGATTCAGTAAATAAAATAAGATTCTGTTTTTGAGAAAGTCAGTAAATAAAAATGTTATATGGCCATGAGGTATATTATAAAAGGAAAAGAGGTTAATTAATCACTATTAAGTAACTTTTCTGGTTACACATATCAATTTTTGCCTATTTTGGGAGAAAATTTGCTTCTATTTTGTGACTTGAACTAAAATGAAGTCTTTTTGGAGTTATTAACTCTCAAAAGGTACAAGATACACGCCATCTGCTCTTTTTTGCCCTTTTAACAGCTCACAATGCCTCAGAATAGCAAACTGGTTCTCGGTTTCCAGAAGGGATATTTGAAACTTTTTTGCAATTTCTTCCTTTTTTACCCCACCACTGGAGACGATAAATTCATAGATGGCTTTTTGTAATTCAGTCAGGCCCTCTGTACCTTCAAGCCCGGCCTCCTTTCTGAAGGCTTTCTTGGAATAAGCTGCCCAGGGATCACAGACCTGAATCTTATGGTGAGCTTCTATGAAACAATCTTCACAGAAAACCTTGCCTTCCTCTTCTATACAATCTTCTTTTTCCATTTCACGCCCACAAATGTGGCATTTGACAGGATTGGTTATCTCTTCAGTCAATTTTTCACCTCATTTTTTCAAACGTTCAATTCATCCAGAATTGTAAGAACCACCACAGATCCATATGCTACTGCAGGCCCGCCAGCCATTACTATGGCAGTACTGACAGCCTCCATAATCTCTTCACGGGTAGCTCCCAGGTTTACAGCCTCCGGAACATGCTTCCACAGGCAGGGTTCACAGCGAAGGGCAACTGCAATCCCTACCATCATCAGCTCTTTTGTCCTGGCGCTTAAAGCCCCGTCTTTGACGACTTCGGAATGAAGTCCCATTACAGCGTTCATCACTCCCGGGAGTTCCCCGGCCATTTCTTTCATCCTTTCATTCATCTCGGTTTTATCCATCAACCACTCACCTCAGTATGCTTCAGAGTACACACATACACTGCATAAGAAATTCAAGAGTCAAAAGGCACCATATACATTTCTTCTCCCATTTTTCTCCACTTCAAAA